>JBDTKZ010000121.1:0-35297 GCA_039935075.1 Bradyrhizobium sp. | reverse complement strand
GGGAATGCCGGACGCTCGGCGCGTCCGCAGCCGCGTGTGTAGTGGTAGTAAGCACACGCGTTAGTCACCACGGTCACGCCGGAAACGTCCGGCATTCCCCGCGCAATGGTTTTAACGGTTTCCTTCGTGCTCTCCCCGGTGACCGGCTTGTTGCCACCGTCGCTCGCGAAATGATTTCACGAACTTGACGCCAGCATCGGGGCGTCAGGACCACACGACTTCGCCGTCCGCGTCAGCGCTGTTCGTCAATAGCGCATCCGCGTCCACCGCATCCCCGCCCAACGTCCGTGACGATCGCGATACGCCCCTCTGTGAGGGTGGGGACGACCGAACATAAGCCGGTGATTTGGGTCAGAAGGGAACAGGAATATTTTTTCTGAAGGGGCTGGACAGAGGATTCAAAAAACGACCCGTCGGGCAAATCAGTTGGCTTTGGCGCAGTAGCAATCGCGGTGTATGTGACCCGCCCCACAGTTATCCGCGCCGAAATCCTGTATGGGACTGTCATGATACATCGCCTTGTGCCCCTCCTCCTCACATTGATCCTGTTGTTTACCGGCACCTGCGCCGCGCACGCTGAGGACGGCATCCCCGGATTCCAGTCGCCCTCGAAAAACATCGCCTGCATCTATTTCGAGCATGACGGACACAAGGCGCTTCGCTGCAATATCGGCGAGATGGCGGGGGCGATGCCGCCAAAGCCACGCAATTGCGAACTGGACTGGGGCCATTCGTTCGAGGTGGATGCGAAGGGCCAGGCGGATCCCAGCTGCGCCGGCGACACCCAGATCGGCCAGCCGCTGCGGGTGTTGCCCTACGGCGAAGTCTGGCAACGCAGCGGCATCACCTGCTCGTCGGAAGAGTCGGGGATCACCTGCTTCAATGCGGATCGCCGCGGATTTTCATTGTCGCGGGCGAAACAGGATTTGTTTTGAGAAGAGCAATATCGTTTCTCTTCCTCATGGCCGGGCTTGTCCCGGCCATCCACGTCTTTGTCTCATCGTAAAGTAAGCAAGACGTGGATCACCGGGACAAGCCCGGTGATGACGACGAGCACCTCTCGCACGCTTCGCTCGCTCAGGCCTGCCAACTCACTCGATAATCGGAACATGCTTCGCGACATGGCGCGCTGCCGTTCCATTGAGCCGTGGATCGTCGGCCACTTCGATCTGCCGCCGGAACGGACGGAAGCCGGAGCGCTGATAGAACGGGATCGCGCCCGGATGGTCGAAGGTGCAGGTGTGCAGCCAGACGCGCTTGACTGGCCGTGACCACGCCCGTTCCAGCGCGCGGTTCATCAGCCAGCGGGCGGCGCCGCTGCCGATCAATGGCGCGGTGACGCCGAAATAGACGATCTCGCATTGTCCGGCAGCGCGGAAATCGAGTTCGAGCAGGCCTTCGTCGCGGCCCTCGTGACCCAGCGCGTGGATTTCCACCAGCGGCGCCTGGATGATGGCAGCGAGTTCGGCATCGGACATCCGAATCCGCGAAAACCAGAACCACTCCTCGCCAACACGCCGATGCAGATCGCGAAACCAGTCGAGGTTAGGCGTTTCGACTTTCCGCAACGTCCACGCGCCGACGGGATCCGCTGCAGGCGTCGGGCGCGTCGTCATTTCCAGATGCGTGACAACAGCGGCGACCTTGCCGGCGGGTACGTCGGAATAGCCGTCAGGCACGATCATCCCGGCCTATTCCCCCTCATCACTCGCCAGCACGCCCTTCACCGCCCGCGCCCATCCGGCCAGCTTTCGTTCCCGCGTGGCTTTGCTCATGTTGGGCTTGAAACGATGCTCCAGCCGCCAGTTGTCGGCGAATCTTGCGGGCTCGGGATAGACACCGGCACTGAGGCCCGCGAGATAGGCCGCGCCGAGCGCGGTCGTTTCCTGGATCATCGGGCGGTCGACGGGAGCATCGAGCAGATCGGCGAGGCGTTGCATGGTCCAGTCCGACGCGGTCATGCCGCCGTCGACACGCAGCACGGTCTTGACCGCCTTGGCGTCCGGCCAGTCGGCGCGCATCGCGGCCCACAGGTCGAACGTCTGGTAGCAGACGCTTTCTAGCGCGGCATGCGCCAGTTCGGCGGGGCCGGTGTTGCGGGTCAGCCCGAACAGCGCGCCGCGGACGCGGGGATTCCAGTAGGGCGCGCCGAGGCCGACAAAGGCCGGTACCAGATAGACCGATTGCATGGAATCGGATTGATCGGCGAGCGGGCCGGTTTCGCTGGCGTGCTTGATGATGCCGAGGCCGTCGCGCAGCCATTGCACCGACGAGCCGGCGACGAAGATCGAGCCCTCCAGCGCGTAGGTGCGCTGGCCGTTCAACTGGTAGGCGATCGTGGTCAACAGCTTGTTCTTGGAAACCACCGGCGTGGTGCCGGTGTTGAGCAGCGCGAAGCAGCCGGTGCCGTAGGTCGATTTGATCATGCCGGGCGAAAAGCAGGCCTGACCGATGGTGGCGGCCTGCTGGTCGCCGGCGATGCCTGAAATGGCGATGGCGCCGCCGAAGAGATCGGCGACGCTTTCGCCGAATTTCGCGGAGGAGTCCTTCACCTCCGGGAGCATCGAGCGCGGCACGCGCAGGATTTTCAAGAGATCATCGTCCCATTGCCCGGTGTGGATGTTGAACAGCAGCGTGCGTGACGCATTGGTGGCGTCGGTGGCATGCACCTTGCCGCCGCTGAGACGCCACAACAGATAGCAATCGACGGTGCCGAACATCAGTTCGCCGCGTTCGGCCCGCGCCCGCGCGCCGGGCACGTGATCGAGGATCCATGCGACCTTGGTGCCGGAGAAATAAGGATCGATGATCAGGCCGGTCTTGGCCGAAATCGTGGGCTCATGGCCTTCGGTTTTCAGTTTGGCGCAGATATCGGCGGTGCGGCGGTCCTGCCAGACGATGGCGCGGTGGACGGCGGTGCCGGTGGCGCGGTCCCACACCACGGTGGTTTCGCGCTGGTTGGTGATGCCGATCGCCGCGATATCCTTCGCCGTCACGCCGGCCTTCTTCAGCGCCTCGCGGCAGACCGCGACGGTGGAGCTCCAGATATCCTCCGGCTCGTGCTCGACCCAGCCGGAAGCCGGAAAATGCTGCGGGAATTCCTGTTGCGCGGACGCGGCGATGGAGATGTCGGAGCGAAACACGATGGCGCGCGAGGAGGTGGTGCCCTGATCGATGGCCAGCACAAAGGACATTGGCGTTGCTTCCCGGAAAAGTTTGTGTTGTGGCAAAGCAAGCGGATTGGGGAGGGTTCGTCAATATCCGGACGATGGACGCTGTTGATCGAGCGCCGGGTCCCGGTTCAGAGCTACACCGCTGAAAAAGTGCTGCGCTGCGCCCGAGCGATGATCCGCGACTTGACGGATCGATTTAAACATGCCGGAACTGAAGAAAGCAAAAAGACTTCCAGCAGTCGAAAAAAGGCGAGGATTGAAACCAGGAGCCAACCCGCAATGGCTGCTATGCCGGCATATTTGAGAAGCTTTTTCTCAGGCGGAGTCGATCCGGCCTGGCCCCATGGGATTTTGCTTTCAATAGCTGTGCTGGCGAGTTTTGCGGTAGCGGCTGGCATTCTGCTGGAAAAGCCCAAATACCCTGAAGCAGAACATCGAACTGCAACATGGCTTGTGTTGTGCGGTGTCGCCATCGAGGCGATCTGCACAATCGTCCTGTTCGTCTTTGATGAGGGCATCAGCTCCCGGCAACAGTCCGCTATCGAAATACAACGCGACAAGATCATAGAGCTGGACAAGAAGATCGCGGAGGACCAGCAATCGCTGATATGGCTGCAAATGCCCCGGCATCTGGGCCAGGTAGCCAAATGCCGCGAAATATTACGGACATCTCCGAAGGGAGCAACCGTAAGAATACTATGGCGGATGGACGTTTCAGACGGCGATAGCTTCGCGTTTTTTATCAGCACATGCTTCACCGACCCGGAACACCCGTTTCCCTCCAAGTGGGACATCGCCAAAGAAGGCGTGGTCAAGAAATTACCCGATGGTGCGGAAAAAACCGGCCTCACGGTCATCTCGAACAAATTCGGCAATTGGCAGAGCGCGCCACGAACGCCGGGGCAATTCGTTACGCAGGCGTTATACGAAGGTGTGTTTCTCCATATGGGAGTCAGTCCCGGATATGATTCCAGTCTTCCGGACGACGTCGTCATCATCGCCATCGGCCCAAAGCTGCCATAGGCGCTGCCGGCATTCCCCAGGGCAGAGCAAGAGGAAGCGCTACGCCGACGCGGTGGTGACGCCGCCGTCGACGACGATGGTCTGGCCGGTCATGAAGGTGGAGGCGTCGGAGGCGAGATAGGCGACCGCGCCGGCGATTTCGTCGGGTTCGCCGATCCGGCGCAGCGGCGTGGTGGCGCAGCGATGCTTCAGACGCTCTTCGTCTTCCCACAAGGCACGGGCGAAATCGGTCTTGACCAGGCCGGGTGCGACGCAATTGACGCGGACGCCCTTCGGGCCCCATTCACCGGCGAGGCTGCGGCACAGCGAGAAATCCGCCGCCTTGGAAATCCCGTAGGCGCCGATCACGGTCGAGCCGCGCAAGCCGCCGATCGAGGAGATGATCACCACCGAGCCATTGCCGCGCTCGGCCATTTGCGGAATTGCCTGCGCGCACAGCCAGATATTGCTCTTGACGTTGGAGCCCATGATCTTGTCGAAGGCTTCGTCCGTGATATCGAGCAGCGGGCCGTAATAGGGATTGACCGCGGCGTTGCAGACCAGAATGTCGACCTTGCCGTAGTGCTTGGTGGCGCCCGAGATCAGCGCCTGGACTTCCGCCTGCCGCGAGATGTTGCAGGGGATCACATGGGCGTCGCCGCCCGCTTTCCTGATGCCATCGGCGACCACCTCGCAGGCCTCGGCCTTGCGGCTGGAGATCACCACCTTGGCGCCGAGTTTCGCGAGCAATTCCGCCGACGAACGGCCGATGCCGCGACTGGAGCCGGTGATGACGGCGACCTTGCCGGTGAGATCGAACGGGGTGTTTTTCATTTTTGTTGTTCCGTGGTTCGTCGATGATCGAGTCGTCATTCCGGGGCGATGCGGAGCATCGAACCCGGAATCCAGAGATGATCAGCTCAAGATTCCGGGTTCGCGCTTCGCGCGCCCCGGAATGACGGTGCGTGTATTAAATCAACCCACCCGCTTCCGTAACCCGGCGCAGATGATAATCCGTATCGCCAAACGTATTCTCGATCATGGTGAGCCGCTTGAAGTAGTGGCCGATCTTGGCCTCCTGGGTCATGCCGATGCCGCCATGCAGCTGGATCGACTGCTGGCCAACAAACTTCAATGACTTGCCGATCTGCACTTTCGCGGCGGCCACCGCGGTGGCGCGCTCTTTGGCGTTGTCGAAGTCGGACGCCATGGTCGCGAACATCGACATCGAGCGAGCCTGCTCGACCGCGACGAACATGTCGGCGGCGCGATGCTGCAAGGTCTGGAAGCTGCCGATCGGTACACCGAACTGCTTGCGGGTTTTCAGATATTCGACGGTGGATTTCAGCGATTCATCCATCGCGCCCACCGCCTCGGCGCAGATCGCGGTGCGGGCCTCATCGACCACGCGCTCGATCAGCGGCAATGCGTTTTCGGAATCGCCGATCGCGGCCTCGGTGCCGACCTCGACACCCGTGAACGTGATATCGGCCGCATGCAGGCCGTCCTGGGTCGGATAACCCTTTTTGACGATGCCCTTGGCGTTGCCGGGCACCAAGAACACGCCGATGCCGTCTTTGTCGCGCTGACCGCCCTTGGTGCGCGCGGTGACGACAAGCGTATCGGCGCTCTCGCCGTTGAGCACGACGAATTTTTCGCCGTCGATCACCCAACCGGAACCTTTTTTCTTGGCGGTGGTCGCGACGTCGTGGAGATCGTAGCGCGAGTTCTTTTCGAGCTGCGCGAAGGCAAAGGTCTTGCTGCCGTCGATGATGCCGGGAATGTGCGCGGCCTTCTGTTCAGCCGAGCCGCCATGGCGCAGGAAGCCGCCGCCAAGCACCACGGTGGCCAGATAAGGCTCCAGCACCAGCGCCTTGCCGAGCGCCTCCATCACGATCATGGTCTCGACGCCGCCGGCGCCGAAGCCGCCGTCATCTTCCGAGAACGGCAGTCCGAGCAGGCCCTGCTCGGCGAGCTTGCCCCAGAGCGTTTTGCTCCAGCCGCCCTTCTCCGCCATGTATTTCTTGCGCGCATCGAAATCGTAAGCATCGGTCAACAGACCATCGACGCTTTCCTTGAGAAGCCGCTGCTCCTCGGACAAATCAAAATCCATTTTGTACCTTCTCCAAAATCAACGGAGCAATGCTATTGCCTGCCGTTGCCCGATACCCTGCCGTCATCCCCACCCGTCATCCCCGCGAAAGCGGGGATCCAGTAATCGCCGCCGCTTCGCATGAGCACGAACGCTGCGGCGTACTGGGTCCCCGCTCCAGTGCGCAATTGCGCACAAGGCGGGGACGACGGCTATTGTGTTGCGCTCTCGCCCCTTAAAGCCCCAGCACCGCCTTGGTGATGATGTTGCGCTGGATCTCGTTGGAGCCGCCGTAGATCGAAACCTTGCGGTTGTTGAAATAGCTCGGCGCGATCTGCGCGGTCCATTCCATGGCTTCGTTGCTGCCGTCGTCGCCGTGCTCGTCGTAGGGCGCTGCGAACGGGCCGATCACTTCCATCAGGAGTTCGGTGGTGGTCTGCTGAATTTCCGAGCCCTTGATCTTCAACACCGAGGACGCCGGGTTCGGCTTGCCCTTGCCGTGCTTGCCTTCGTCGGCGACCACGCGCAACTGCGTCAGCTCCAGCGCTTTCAGCTCGATTTCGCAGGCTGCCAGCTTCTCGCGGAAACCCTGGTCCTCGATCACGGGCTTGCCGCCGGATTCGACCTTGGACGCCAGTTCCTTGATGCGGCGCAGCCGCTCCTTGGAAACGCCGACCCGGGCAATGCCGGTGCGCTCATTGCCGAGCAGGAATTTGGCGTAGTCCCAGCCCTTGTTTTCCTCGCCGATCAAATTTTCCACGGGGACCTCGACGTCGTCGAAGAACACTTCGTTGACCTCATAGCCGCCGTCGATGGTCTGGATCGGCCGCACCGTGACGCCCTTCGACTTCATGTCGAACACGATGAAGGAGATGCCCATCTGCTTCTTCGCATTGGTATCGGTGCGGCACAGGCAGAAGATCATGTCGGCGTACTGCGCCAGGGTGGTCCAGGTCTTCTGGCCGTTGATGATGTACTTGTCGCCCTTGCGCTCGGCCTTGGTTTTCAGCGAGGCCAGATCGGATCCCGAACCCGGCTCGGAGAATCCCTGGCACCACCAATCGTCGACATTGGCGATGCGCGGCAGATATTGCTTCTTCTGCTTCTCGTTGCCGAAGGTGTAGATGACCGGACCGACCATGCTGACGCCGAAGGCGAGCGGCGCCGGCGCCGGCGCCATCTGCAGCTCTTCGTTGAAGATGTAATGCTGCACCGAACTCCAGCCGGTGCCGCCATATTCCTTCGGCCAGTGCGAGACGCCCCAACCCTTCTTGTTGAGGATGCGCCACCAGGTGATCATCTCGTCCTTGGACAGATGACGGCCTTCCTGCAGCTTCTGGCACGTCGCCGGCGGCACATGATCGCGGAAGAAGGCCCGCACTTCCTCACGAAACGCTACTTCTTCCTTGCTGAAAGCGAGATCCATCGGATCCTCCTGTGAATTGAAGCGGCCACTGGTCAGCGGCGCCGGTCTCTCGTTTGTCATTCCGGGGCGCGTCGCAGACGCGAACCCGGAATCTCGATCTATTCGCGCACCAACATCTCTGGATTCCGGATCAGGCGCCGCGCGCCTGTCCGGAATGACGATGGAGTATTACTGCAACACCTCGAACAGACCGGCAGCACCCATGCCGCCGCCGACGCACATGGTGACGACGGCGTACTTCGCCTTGCGGCGACGGCCTTCGATCAGGGCGTGGCCGGTCAGGCGTGCGCCGGACATGCCGTAGGGATGGCCCACCGAAATGGCGCCGCCGTTGACGTTGATCTTTTCCGGATCGATGCCGAGCTTGTCGCGGCAGTAGATCACCTGCACCGCGAAGGCCTCGTTCAATTCCCAGAGATCGATGTCCTCGACCTTGAGGCCGTGGCGCTTGAGCAGACGCGGCACCGCGAATACCGGGCCGATGCCCATTTCGTCGGGTTCGCAGCCGGCGGCGACAAAGCCGCGGAAGATGCCGAGAGGCTTCAGGCCACGCTTGGAGGCTTCCTTGTCGCTCATGATCACGGAGGCGCTGGCGCCGTCCGAGAGTTGGCTGGCATTGCCGGCGGTGACGCTGAAACCGTCGCCGCGCACGGCCTTCAGGCCGGCCAAACCTTCAGCGGTAGTTTCGGGACGCGGGCCTTCATCCTTCGACAGCGTGATGTCCTTGAAGGAAATTTCGCCGGTGGCCTTGTCGGCGACGCCCATCTTGGTGGCGATCGGCGCCAGCTCGTCATTGAACTTGCCACCCTGCTGGGCCGCCGCGGTGCGGCGCTGGCTTTCCAGCGAATACTCGTCCTGGCGTTCGCGCGAAATGCCGTAGCGCTTGGCGACGATCTCGGCGGTGTCGATCATCGGCATGTAGACTTCGCCCTTGATCTTCAGCAGCATCGGATCCTGGGTGTGGAACTTGTTGGCGTGATCGTTCTGCACCAGGCTGATCGATTCTCCACCGCCGCCGACCGCGATCTCGACGCCGTCGAAGATCACCGAGCGCGCCGCCAGCGCGATCGCCTGCAGGCCCGAGGCGCACTGACGGTCGATGGTGGTGCCGCCGACGGTGACGGGAAGCCCTGCGCGCAGCAGCGCCTTGCGGGCGATGTTGCCGCCGGTCGACCCCTGCTGCAAGGCAGCACCCATCACCACGTCCTCGACTTCCTTCGGATCAACCTTGGCGCGGGCGACGGCTTCGCCGATGGCGTGGCCGAGCAGGGTCGCACCCTCGGTGGCGTTGAGCGCGCCGCGATAGGCCTTGCCGATCGGAGTGCGGGCGGTGGAAACGATAACTGCGTCGGTCATGGACGACCTCCTGTTGCAAGTTGCTGCTGTTTGGGTTGGGTTGGTTGTTGTTGTCTTAGTTCGTGGCGTGAAAGCTTGCCGACCGAGGTGCGCGGCAATTCATCGACGAAATCGACCGCGGCCGGAATTTCATGCTTGCCGAGCTTGCCGGTGAGGAAGGCCTTGAGTTCTTCCAGCGCGAACGGCTGGGCGCCGGCGCGCAATTTGATGAAAGCCTTCGCCGCCTCGCCGCGATAATCGTCCGGGATGCCGATCACGATCACTTCCTGCACCGAAGGATGAGTGTAGATCGCCTGCTCGATCATCTGCGGATAGACGTTGAAGCCGCCGGAGATGATCATGTCCTTCTTGCGGTCGACCAGATAGAAATAGCCGTCCGTGTCCATATAGCCGATATCGCCGGTCAGGAAGCGGTCGCCGACAAAGGCCTCCGCGGTTTCCTTGGGCCGGCCCCAATAGCCCTTGGTGACGTTCGGCCCGCGAATGCGGATCTCGCCGACTTCGCCCACCGGCATCATTTGCTTCGGATCTTCCAGCGACACCACATCCAGTTCGATGCCGGGCAGCATCAGCCCGATCGAGCCCGGCTTGTCCGGGCCGTCCTGCGGATGACCAGTGCCGGGCGAGCAGGTCTCGGTCATGCCCCAGCCGCTCTTGAGTTTCATGTTGGCCTTGCGCTCGAAAATTCTTACCACTTCAACCGGCAGCGGTGCGCCGCCGGAGCCGCAGCTGACCAGCGACGACAGATCGCGTCTATCGAGATCCGGCAGGCTCGCGATCGCGATCCACATCGTGGGAACGCCGGGGAACACCGTGGCCCGCTTGACCTCGATATCGCGCATCACGGCTTCGACGTCAAAACGCTGGTGCAGCGAGATCAGATCGCCGCGCTCCAGGCTACGCAGCAGGATCACGGTCAGCGCGTAAATATGAAACAGCGGCAGCACGCAGATCACGCGCTCGATCGCGTTGCGCTCGGCCTGCGCCTTCTTGCCCCAGACGTCGTAGATCGACACCGCGGAGGTCAGATTGCCATGGCTGAGCATCGCGCCTTTGGGAAGACCCGTGGTGCCGCCGGTATATTGCAGCAACGCAACGGCATCGACATCGATCGCCGGCCATTGCGCCGGCTTGCTCGCACCCTCGACGAACTGCCTGAAGGTCGTGATCGCAGGATGGTCCGGCAGCGCGGTCTGCGGCGTGCCGACCTTGCCCCAATGGTCGTCCTCGCAGACGATCAGGCGGTCGAGCAGGCCCTTGTCGAGGAACTTCAATGCGGTCGGCAACAGCGCCGACAGATTGGAAGTGACGAGCACGCGCGCGCCGGAATCGCTGAGCTTGTGCGACAGCGCGATCTCGCCGTCGAGCGGCGACAGATGCACCACGCGGGCGCCGGCTTTGAGCGCGCCGAAGAAATTGACCGGATGGTCCGGTGAATTGCCGAGGAACAACGCGACCGATTTGTCCCTGCCATAGCCGGCGCGCAGGAAGGCCGCGGCCGCGGCTTCGACCATCGCGGCCAATTCAGGGTAGCTGATCGCGCGATCCCGGAATTCGAGTGCGGGGCGGTCGCCGAACCGGGCTGCCGCCTTCGACAGCAGGTCCGGCAACGTGCCGCGCGCGATCGGATCGTTCCAGTGCACGCCTTCCGGATAAAATTGTTCGCCGGGATGGGTCATGTTCGCCTTTAGAAGAAAGGGTCATTCCGGGGCGCGAGCGCTTGGCGAGCGAACCCGGAATCTCGAGATTCCGGGTCTGCGTCAAAAGGCGCATCCCGGAATGACATTCGATGGCGGCAGCGCCCCATCAAGCCGCTTTCGATTCCTGCGCCAGCGAGGCAAACGTCTTGCCTTCGGCGGCGAGGCGCTTGAGCAGCGGCGCGGGCTCGAGGCTCGGGTCGCTGGTTTCCTTGGCGTAGAACGACAGCCGGTCCGCGATGTGCTTGAGGCCGACCTGATCGGCATAGAACATCGGGCCGCCGCGATAGATCGGCCAGCCATAACCATAGAGCCAGATCACATCGATATCGCTCGGACGCGCCGCGATCTTCTCTTCGAGGATCCGCGCACCCTCGTTGATCATCGGATACATCATGCGCTCGAGGATCTCGTCGTCGGAGACCACGCGCTTCTTGCGGCCGAGGCGCTGCAAGGTCTCGTCGATCAGCTTCTCGACTTCCGGATCGGGCATCGGCGCGCGCGAGCCCGCCTCATATTTGTAATAGCCCTTGCCGGTCTTCTGGCCGAAACGCCCGGCTTCGCACAGCGCATCGGCGATCTCGGACTTGATGCCGCGATCCTTGCGCGAGCGCCAGCCGATATCGAGGCCGGCAAGATCGCCCATCGCGAACGGACCCATCGGCATGCCGAATTTGGTCACGACCGCGTCGACCTGCTGCGGCAACGCGCCTTCGAACAGCAATTTCTCGGCCTGCTTGCCGCGCTGCGCCAGCATCCGGTTGCCGACAAAACCGTCGCAAACGCCGACCACCGCGGGCACCTTGGCAATCTTGCGGGCAACGGCAACCGCCGTGACCAACGCATCCGGCGCGGTCTTGTCCGCGCGCACGATCTCGCACAGCTTCATCACGTTGGCCGGCGAGAAGAAATGCATGCCGAGCACGTCCTGCGGACGTTTGGTCACTTTGGCGATTTCATCGATGTTCAGATAGGAGGTGTTCGATGCCAGCACGGCGCCGGGCTTGGCGTATTTATCCAGCGCGGTGAACACTTCCTTCTTGATCGCCATGGTTTCGAACACGGCTTCGATAACAAGGTCAGCGTCCTTGACGTTCTCCAGTCCGACCACGCCGTTGATCAGGCCCATGCGCTTGGCGGGCGCATCCGCCGGAATACCGCCGCGCGCCGCGGTGGCTTCGTAGTTCTTCTGCATCACGCCCATGCCGCGCTTGAGCTGCTCTTCGCCGGTTTCGATCAGCGTCACCGGGATACCGGCATTGGCGAACGACATCGCGATACCGCCGCCCATCGTGCCGGCGCCGATAATGGCGACCCGCTCGATGCTGCGCGGTTTTGTCCCATCGGGCACGCCGGCGATCTTGGCGGCCTCGCGCTCCGAGAAGAACGCGTAGCGCTGCGCCCTGGATTGATCGCTCGCGACCAGCTTGAGGAAGCCCTCGCGCTCCTTCTTCAGCCCTTCATCGAACGGCAGGTCGATCGCGGCGCCGACCGCATCGGCCGCGGCAAACGGCGCTTCCAGGCCGCGCGCGCGCTTGGTCATCGCCGCGACCGCATTGGTGAAGATCGAACGATCGGCCTTGGCCGCCGCGAGCTTCGAGTCATCGTCGCGCAGCTTGCGCAAAGGACGCTTCTCGGCCAGCACCTTGCGGGCAAACGCCTCACCACCAGTGGCCGGTCCTTCGACGATTTCCTCGATCAATCCGTTCTTGAGCGCATCGGCAGCGCCGATCGGATCGCCGCCGACGATCATCTTGACCGCAAGCTCAGGCCCTACCGCACGCGGCAAACGCTGCGTTCCGCCGGCGCCCGGCAACAGGCCGAGCTTGACTTCGGGCAGGCCGAGTTTTGCTTCCTTGGTGGCGACGCGGAAGTGACAGGCCAATGCCACTTCGAGACCGCCGCCGAGCGCGGTGCCGTGGATCGCGGCCACGATCGGCTTCGGGCTGTTCTCCATTTCGGCCAGCACTTCATTGAGACCGGGCGACTTCGGCGGCTTGCCGAATTCGGTGATGTCGGCGCCCGCGATAAAGGTGCGGCCAGCGCAGGTCAGCACGATCGCCTTTACTTCGGGATCGGCAATGGCGCTCTTCACGCACTCCAGAATGCCGCCCCGAACGGCGGCGCTCAGCGCATTCACCGGAGGGCTGTCGACCGTGACGATGGCAACCACGTCATGACGTTCAAGCTTGACCACTTCACTCACGGCACTCTCCTCGGATATCTCGTTTTTGCTCAATTTCGCACTGCGGAATTTAATTCCACATCTTGACATGGAGGGTTATTTTGAAGCACGTCCCTTGTCAACGAAGTCCGCGACGGCAGGAAATGAAACGTCCAGGCAAGAAAGTGGCGACCGATCGCAGCTTCGTCGTCGCGCTTTCCCGCGGCCTTGATGTGTTACGCGCATTTCATCCCAACGACGGGCTTCTTGGCAATCAAGAGATCGCGGCCCGTACCAATTTGCCAAAGCCGACCGTTTCCCGGCTGACTTATACCTTGACCAAGCTCGGTTACCTTACACCGGTTCCGCGGTTCGAGAAGTATCAACTGGCGCCATCGGCAATGTCGCTCGGCTATGCCGCACTTGCGAACCTCGGCGTTCGGCATTTGTCCGAATCCTATCGCGAGGAAGTCATGCGGGAAACCGGCGGCGCCGTCGCCGTCGGCGGCCGCGACCGCCTCAGCATGATCTATTTCGGCCAGAGCCGCAGCGAATTGACGCTGGGCGTCCAGCTGGACGTCGGCTCACGGATTCCGATTGCAACCACCGCGATGGGGCGGGCCTATATTTGGGCAATGCCCGACGAAGAGCGTGCCTCTTTATTGCGCGAACTGCGTGAACACTATGGCAACCGCTGGCCGCGGATGCGCGACGGCATCGAACGCTCCGGCGAAACCGTGGCGCGACATGGCTTTACAATCTCGGCGGGCGAATGGCAGGACGACGTCGCCGCGGTTGGCGTTGCACTCAAGCTTAATGACGGTACCGGACCTTACGCCTTCAATTGCGGCGCACCCGCATTCCGTTTCACGGAAGATCGTTTGCGCAGCGATATTGGACCTCGCCTCGTGGCGATGGTAAGGAACATCGAGGCGGCGCTGGGGGGCGTGGCGCCACAATCAAAAAAACAAGAACACAAAAAGGTAAAAGTAGGAGGGAAAGTTGCACGTGTGGTCGAGGGGATCAGATAACCCGCATCGCGATGGCCGGCGCATGAGTTCGCACGGTCGTTCCCGCCCAACGCGACATTTGGGCGGCGAGAGATGATGCAGGCACAGGTCGCGCAGGCGCCAGCCAATTCGGCTGTCCCCTTGCTGTCGGTTCGCGACGTCAGCGTCGTGTTCGGCGGTATTGTCGCGTTGAACGGCGTGTCGTTTGACATGAAACAGGGCCAGATCCTCGGCCTGATCGGGCCGAACGGCGCGGGCAAGACCACGCTGTTCAATTGCCTCAGCCGGCTATATCAGCCGAGCGCCGGCGACATTCTGATGGAAGGCCAGAGCATTTTGTCGCGGCCGCCGCACCGGATCGCCGAAATCGGCATCGGCCGCACCTTCCAGAACGTCGCTCTGTTCGCCAATCTTTCCGTACTCGACAACGTTCGGGTCGGCACCCATGCCCGCACCAACAGCGACATCGTCTCGGACTCGCTGCGGCTGCCCTGGGTTCGCCGCGGCGAAGCCGCCCTCAACAAGCGCGTTCACGAAATCCTCGGCTATCTCGACCTCGAGGACGTCGCCCACCTCACCGTGGCCGGGCTGCCATTCGGTACCCAGAAGCGCGTCGAATTGGCGCGGGCGCTGGCGGCCGATCCGAAGATCCTGCTGCTCGACGAGCCGGCCGGCGGCCTCAACCACGAGGAAGTCCATGTGCTCGGCGATTTGATCCGGAAGATTCGCGACGAGCGCAAAATGACGGTGCTGCTGGTCGAACATCACATGGGCCTCGTGATGTCGATTGCCGACCATGTGGTCGCGTTGAACTTCGGCAAGAAGCTCGCCGAGGGAACACCCGCCGAGGTGCAGTCCGATCCCGACGTCATCAAGGCCTATCTGGGGAGCAAGGACCAATGACGGCGATGCTCAACGTCAAGGATTTGCGCGCCTATTACGGCCAGGTCCAGGCGCTTCATGGTCTGGAATTCGGTCTCGACGAGGGCAGCCTGACCACGCTGCTCGGCGCCAACGGCGCCGGCAAGACCACCACCTTGCGCGCGATCTGCAACATGGTGCGCTCCACCGGCTCGATCGAGTTCGAAGGCGCAGCCCTGACCGGCCGCTCCACCGAGAACATCGTGCGCCTGGGTATCGCCCATGTGCCACAAGGTCGCGGCACCTTCACCACCATGACGGTGGAGGAGAACCTCCAGCTCGGCGCCATCACGCGCAAGGACTCGGCCGGCATCGTGTCCGACATCGAGCGCATGTATGATCATTTCCCGGTGCTGAAGCAGCGCCACACCCAGCAGGCCGGCACCTTGTCGGGCGGCGAGCAGCAAATGCTCGCGGTGGCCCGCGCCCTGATGCTGCGTCCGCGGCTGATGCTGCTGGACGAGCCGTCCTTCGGGCTCGCGCCCTTGATCGTGCGCGACCTGTTCCGGATCCTCGGCAAGATCAACCGCGAGGACAAGGTCACCATCCTGGTGGTGGAACAGAATGCGCAGCTGGCGCTGGAACTCGCCGACAAGGCCTACGTCATCGAGACCGGCCGCATCGTGATGTCGGGAAGCGCCGACGAGATCGCCAACAACGAAGACGTCCGTAAATCCTATCTGGGCTATTGAGGGAGCGCCGCCATGGAGCTTTTTACCAACCAAGTCCTGGCTGGCATCGCCACGGGTGCGATTTACGCCTGTATGGCGCTGGCCGTGGTCATGATCTACCAGGCGATCGATCATCTCAATTTCGCGCAAGGCGAAATGGCGATGTTCTCGACCTTCATTGCCTGGCAGTTGATGCAATGGGGCATACCGTACTGGGCCGCGTTCGTGCTCACGGTCGCGCTCTCCTTCGCGGGCGGCATCCTCATCGAGCGGCTGTTGTTCAAGCCCTTGGCGAAAGCGCCGATCCTGACCAATGTCGCCGGCTTCATCGCGTTGTTTGCCATCGTCAACAGCGTCGCCGGCCTGATCTGGGACTTCACCATCAAGCAGTTCCCGACGCCGTTCGGCTCCTCGCCGTTTCTCGGCAGCCAGCTGATCTCGACCCATCAGGCCGGCATGATCGGCGTCACGCTGATATTGCTGATCCTGCTGTTCATCTTTTTCCGCTTCACGCGGATCGGACTTGCGATGCGCGCCGCCGCGTCGCTGCCTGAATCGGCCCGCCTGGTCGGCATCAACACCAGCTGGATGATCGCACTGGGCTGGGGCATGGCGGCCGCGATCGGTTCCATCGCCGGCATGCTGATTGCGCCTGTGGTATTCCTCGAACCGAACATGATGGGCGGCGTCTTGATCTACGGCTTCGCCGCCGCCGTGCTTGGCGGACTGACCAGCCCGCTGGGCGCGGTGGTCGGCGGCTTCCTGGTCGGCATCTTCGAAAATCTCGTCGGGACCTACATTCCCGGCGTCGGCAATGAGCTGAAACTGCCGATCGCGCTGGCGCTTATCATCGTCGTATTGGTCGTCAAACCGGCGGGCCTGTTCGGTCGGCCCATCGTGAAGCGAGTTTGATCATGAGCACTGTCCAGGAAGTCGTCACCGAAGCGCCGGCGGTCGAGGCCGTTCCCAAGAAGGCCATGACGCTCGGCTACGGAACCTCGTTGGCCGTGCTGGCGCTGCTGATCGTGGTGCCGCTGTTCGTGAAGAACTTCGTCATCTTCCAGATGACGATGTTGCTGATCTACGCGCTCGCGGTGATGGCGCTGAACATCCTGACCGGCGGCAGCGGGCAATTCTCGCTGGGCCAGAGCGCGTTCTACGCGGTCGGCGCCTATACTTCGGCGGTCCTGATGGAACACGGCAACATCAATTACGCGCTGACGCTGCCGATTTCCGGCCTCGTCTGCTTCGCGTTCGGGTATCTGTTCGGCAAGCCGGCGCTGCGCCTCTCTGGCGTCTATCTGGCGCTGGCAACCTTCGCGCTGGCCACCGCCATGCCGCAGCTCTTGAAGCTCGGCGTGTTCGAGCCGTGGACCGGTGGCGTGCAGGGCCTGGTCGTGACCAAGCCCGACGCGCCGTTCGGCCTGCCGATGTCGCAGGACATGTGGCTGTATTATTTTACGCTCGCGGTCTCGATGGCGATCTACATCTTCTCGGTCAATCTGCTGAGATCACGCTCCGGCCGCGCTTTCATGGCGATCCGCGACAACGAGATCGCGGCCTCCGCGATGGGCGTTGACGTCTCGATGTACAAGACGCTGGCGTTCGGCGTCAGCGCCGGCATCACCGGCGTTGCCGGCGCGCTTGGCGCCATCGCGGTGCAGTTCGTAGCACCGGACAGCTACACCATCACGCTCGCGATCTCGCTGTTCCTCGGCATGGTGGTCGGCGGCGTGGGTTGGCTGCCCGGATCGATCGTGGGATCGGCCTTCATCATCTTCGTGCCGAACATCGCGGAGGGAATCTCCAAGGGCCTGTCAGGCGCCGTGTTCGGCGTCCTGCTGTTCCTCGTCATCTTCCTGCTGCCGCACGGCGCCAGGCAGATCGCGGTGGTTGCCCAGCAGCTGATCGGCAAGCTCAAGAAAACTAACGCCTGATCCGGAAAAGCCGGAACCGGTTTTGCTTGGCGGCAAACGCCATGTGCTTGCGCCGGGTTTATGTGCAAGCAAAAGGATAACACCAAAGCATGATTCAACTCGATTGAATTATGCTCCAGCGCCGCAAAGCCGAAGTTTACCAAATCTCGCGGCGGTCCTTTTGGCTAATTTCGGATGGCGGGGGACACCGGTATGGATGATTCCAGCGTGGGTTCGGATCAGAAGTTCGCTTCACAGAACCGCCGCACAAAATAGCCAAGAGAACTTCCGAAACCCATTCTGAGGAAACATGATGCTTTCTAAACAACAATTACGTATCGCCGCATTCTCGACGGCGATCATCGCTTTCGCCTTCACCAACGGCAGTGCACTCGCCCAGAAGAAATACGACACCGGCGCGACCGATACCGAGATCAAGCTCGGCAACATCATGCCCTATAGCGGTCCGGCTTCGGCTTACGGCGTGATCGGCAAGATCGAAGACGCCTACTTCAAGATGATCAACGAGCAGGGCGGCATCAACGGCCGCAAGATCAATTTCATCAGCTACGACGACAGCTACAGCCCGCCGAAGGCCGTCGAGCAGGCGCGCAAGCTGGTCGAAAGCGATGAAGTGCTGTTCCTGTTCGGTCCGCTCGGAACGCCGTCGAATTCTGCGATCCAGAAATACGCCAACTCCAAGAAAGTCCCGCAGCTCTTCGTTGCGACCGGCGCCACCAAATTCGGCGACCCGAAGAATTTTCCCTGGACCATGGGCTGGCAGCCGCCCTACCAGAGCGAGGGCCGGATCTATGCAAAGTATCTCCTGAAGGAGAAACCCGACGCCAAGATCGCGATCATGTACCAGAACGACGATTTCGGTAAGGACCTGCTGAAAGGCCTCAAGGACGGCCTTGGCGCCAAGGCATCGTCGATGATCGTGGCCGAGGAGAGCTACGAAGTTTCCGAACCTACCATCGACTCCCACATCGTCAAGCTGAAGTCCTCCGGCGCCGATGTGTATTTCAGCATGACCACGCCGAAATTCTCCGCCCAGAGCATCAAGAAGGTCGCCGAGATCGGCTGGAAGCCGATGTACTTCCAGAGCAATGTCGGCGCTTCCGTCGGCTCGGTGCTGCAACCGGCCGGGTTCGAAAACGCGCAAGGCATTCTGTCCGCGGCTTACGCCAAGGACGGCGCGGATCCGCAGTGGGACAATGACGAGGGCATGAAGAAATTTTATGCCTTCCTCGCCAAATATGCCCCCGAGGCCAACAAGGCCGACGGCTCGGTCGTGTTCGGCTACGGACAGGCCCAGACCATGGTTCAGGTGTTGAAGCAGGCCGGCGATGATCTGACCCGCGAGAACATCATGAAGCAGGCCGCCAGCCTGAAGGGTTTCGCGCCCGACACGCTACTTCCCGGCGTCACGATCAACACCAGCGCGACCGACTTCTTTCCGATCGAGCAGCTTCAGATGATGCAGTTCAAGGGCCAGAAGTGGGACCTGTTTGGCCCGGTCATCAGCGGCGAAATCGGCGGCTAGGTTTTTCCACCCAGCACCCCTGTTAGGTCAGTCGACATGACCTAAGCTTGAACTAAATAACGCCCCCTGCGACCTCGTCGCAGGGGGCTTTTTTGTTGCTGGCCAGCGCCGGCAGGTATTCGATACGCCAAGGAGCCGCAAAGTGCTCCCAATCAAAAAATGACACATCAACCATGATCCAGGGAGATCAAGATGCCTGCTGTCCATTGGCGATTGGGGGCCTTTTCGGCTGCCCTCGTGATCCTCGCTGCAACTAGCAGCGCTGCCCTTGCGCAAAAGAAATACGACGTCGGCGCCACCGACACCGAAATCAAGATCGGCAACATCATGCCCTATAGCGGTCCCGTCTCGGCCTACGGCGTGATCGGCAAGACCGAGGCGGCCTATTTCAACAAGATCAATGCCGAGGGCGGCATCAACGGCCGCAAGATCAATTTCATCAGCTATGACGACGCCTACAGCCCGCCGAAGACGGTCGAGCAGGCGCGCAAGCTGGTGGAAAGCGACGAAGTCCTGCTGATCTTCAATGCGCTCGGCACCCCGCCGAATTCGGCGATCCAGAAGTACATGAACTCGAAGAAGGTGCCGCAATTGTTCGTCGCGACCGGCGCCACCAAGTGGAATGACCCTAGGGAATTTCCGTGGACCATGGGCTGGCAGCCCAGCTACCAGAGCGAAACGCAGATTTATGCGAAGTATATCCTGAAGGAAAAGCCGAACGCCAAGATCGCGGTGCTCTATCAAAACGACGACTACGGCAAGGACTACCTCAAAGGTCTGAAGGACGGGCTCGGCGCCAAGGCCGCCTCGATGATTGTGGCCGAGGACAGCTATGAGACGACCGAACCGACCATCGATAGCCATCTCGTCAAGCTCAAGGCGAGCGGTGCCGACGTGTTCGTCAATATCTCGACGCCGAAATTCGCGGCCCAGGCGATCAAGAAAAACGCCGAAATCGAATGGAAGCCGCTTCACTTTCTGAACAGCGTGTCGAGCTCGATCGGCGCCACGATCAAGCCGGCCGGGTTTGACGCCGCGCAGAACATTATTACGTCGGCCTATACCAAGGATCCGACCGATCCGCAGTGGAAGGACGATGCGGGGATGAAGACCTTCAACGCCTTCCTCGACAAATATTATCCCGAGGCGAACCGCAACGATGCGTTCGTGGTCTACGGCTATTCGGTCGCGCAGACCATGGTGGATGTTCTGAAGCGGTGCGGGGATGATTTGACGCGCGAAAACGTCATGAAGCAGGCGGCCAGCATCAAGGGCCTGAAGCTGGATGGCTTGCTGCCCGGGATCGCGGTCAGGACAAGCGCGACCGACTTTGCTCCTATCGAGCAGCTTCGGTTGCAAAAACTCCAGGGCGACACCTGGCATCTGTTTGGTGACATCATCAGCGCCGAGGTGGGGGGCTGATACTTAACGCTGACGACTAAAGGTGCAGCCCCTGCGGCTTTGTCGCAGGGGCTTTGCGTTGTGACGAGGCCGGCAAAATGGTATCGACTGCATCCAAGTCCCAAGAGCTTTCGACCAAGAAAGCCGCGACACAATCCATCAACATCGTCAAAGAGGGAGAGACGAAATGCACGTAATCGCCACCCGACTGGCCATCGCTTCCGCGGCGCTTGCCTTGCTCGCTGCCACCAGCAGCGGCGCGCTCGCGCAGAAGAAATACGACGTCGGCGCCACCGACACCGAAATCAAGATCGGCAACATCATGCCCTATAGCGGGCCTGCGTCCGCCTATGGCGTGATCGGCAAGACCGAAGCGGCGTATTTCAAGATGATCAACGACGCCGGCGGCATCAACGGCCGCAAGATCAATTTCATCAGCTATGACGACGGCTACAGCCCGCCGAAGACGGTCGAGCAGGCGCGCAAGCTGGTGGAAAGCGACGAGGTGCTGCTCATTTTCAACTCGCTCGGCACACCGCCTAATTCCGCCATTCACAAATACATGAATTCGAAGAAGGTGCCGCAACTGTTCGTCGCGACCGGCGCCACCAAATGGAACGATCCGAAGAATTTTCCATGGACCATGGGATGGCAACCCAGCTACCAGAGCGAAACGCAGATCTATGCCAAGTATATCCTCAAGGAAATGCCGAACGCCAAGATCGCGGTCCTTTATCAAAACGACGACTACGGCAAGGACTATTTGAAGGGCCTGAAGGATGGTCTCGGCGCCAAAGCCAGCTCGATGATCGTCGCCGAGGAGAGCTATGAGACCACCGAGCCCTCGGTCGATAGCCATATCGTCAAGCTGAAATCGAGCGGCGCCGATATCTTCATCAACATCTCGACGCCGAAATTCGCGGCGCAGGCCATCAAGAAGATGGCCGAGATCGAATGGAAACCGCTGCATTTCCTCAACAACGTTTCGGCATCCGTCGGCAGCGTGATCAAGCCTGCGGGTTTCCAGAACGCGCAGGACATCATTTCCGCGGCGTACCTGAAGGATGCGTCGGATCCGCAGTGGAATAGCGATCCCGGAATGAAGGGATTCGACGCCTTCCTGGCGAAGAATTTCCCGGAGGGCGACAAGCTCGATCAGGGTACACTCGTGGGCTATAGCGTCGCGCAGACCCTGGTTCAGGTCTTGAAGCAATGCGGCGACGACCTCACCCGCGAAAACGTCATGAAACAGGCGGCCAGCCTCAAGGATTTCCAGGTCGGGCTGCTGCTGCCCGGCATCAAGATCAACACCAGCCCAACCGACTTCGCGCCGATTTCCTCGCTGCAACTGATGAAGTTCAAGGGCGAGCGGTGGAATCTGTTCGGCGACGTCATCAGCGCGGATGTCGGCGGCTAGAGCATGATCCGGAAAAGTGGAAACCGGTTTTCCGAAAAGATCATGTTCAAACAATAAATTAGAGCAGGATGACGATTCGAAGATAAGTCATCCTGCTCTAAAGCCGATCTTCGATAGAACAGGCCTGATGGCCTGACGGAGACCCCCGCGACAATGTTGCGGGGGTTTTCTTTTGCCGAAATCGGATGGATAACCGCCATCCCGAGTTTCGATCCCAGAGCCCGTGAAGCAATGACAGACCGACGCCCCCTCCTGCGCGCCATCTTCGATGCCGCCGTTGCCGCCGCGCATCCCGATGTGGTGCTGTCGGCGCATTTGCGCCCGGTGCCGAAGGGCCGGGTGATCTGCCTCGCCGCCGGCAAAGGCGCTGCCGCGATGGCCGCGGCCGCGGAGCGGTATTATCTCGACGAATTCGGACTGGTGCCGTCGCGGCTGTCCGGTATCGCGACCACCCGCCACGGCCACGGCGTACCGACACGGCGGGTCAGGGTGATCGAGGCCGGCCATCCGGTTCCCGACGAGGCCGGGCTGAAGGGCGCGGCGGATAGCCTGGAGATGGCCGCGAGCGCCGGTGCCGGCGATCTCCTGCTGGTGCTGCTATCGGGTGGCGGCTCCGCCAACTGGATCGCGCCGGTCGCAGGCATCTCGTTCGCCCAGAAGCAACAGGTGACGCGGGCGCTGCTGCGCTCGGGGGCGCCGATCGGCGAGATCAATACCGTGCGCAAGCATCTGTCGCGGATCAAGGGCGGCCGGCTGGCGCGCGCCGGCCAGCGCGCGGAGATCGTGACCTTGGCGATCTCGGACGTGCCGCGCGACGACGCCTCGGCGATCGCCTCGGGGCCGACCGTGCCGGATCCGACAACCCTGGCCGACGCCCGCGCCATCGTCGCAAAATATAATCTGACGATCGACGATGCCGTGCGCCGTGCGCTCGAGGATAGCCAGAACGAAAGCTGCAAATCCGGCGATGCGGCATTCGCACATGCCGAATTCGAACTGATCGCCAGACCGCGCGCCTCGCTCGATGCCGCGATCAAGCTGGCCGGGAATGCCGGCTACGCCGTCATCGACCTCGGTGCCGATCTCGAGGGCGAAGCACGCGACGTCGCGGCCGATCACGCCCGCCTCGCGCTGCGGGCGCGCCAGGACGGCAAGCGCGTCGCGATCCTGTCCGGCGGCGAATTGACCGTCACCGTGCGCGGCAACGGTCGCGGCGGCCCCAATCAGGAATACGCGCTGGCGCTGGCGAACCTGCTCAAGGACACGCCCGACATTTCAGCCCTCGCCGCCGACACCGACGGGGCCGATGGCGGCGCCGGCAGCGCCACCGACCCTGCCGGCGCGATGATCGATCAGGCGACCTTTGCCAAAATGAAATCGCTCGGCCTCGACCCCACGGCCTATCTCGCCAACAACGACGCCACGGCGTTTTTTGCCGCGACCGGCGATTTGCTGCTGACCGGGCCGACACTGACCAACGTCAACGATGTCAGGGCGATTTTGGTGGATTGAGAACACAGACGTCATCCTGAGGAGCGGCGTCTTCGCGCGTCTCGAAGGATGGTGTTCAGCTTTGTGCTCGCGACCATCCTTCGAGGCTCGCAAGGGCTCGCACCTCAGGATGACGGCTCGGCCTAGCGGAACGAACTCAGAACTCCCGGGCGATCGTCGCCAGCATCGCCAGCAGCGCGGCGCGGTTGACGGGGCCCAGCAACTCGTTGAGCCGCGCTTCGTGCTTGCTGGCGACGAGTTTTTTGGCGCGCGCCAGCACCGCGCGGCCCTTTTCGGTCAGTACCAGGATGTGGGACCGGCGGTCGTTGGTCGAGCGGATCCGCGCGCATAGATCGCGACTCTCCAGCCCGTCGAGCATCGCCACGAAATTCGGTCGGAGAATGCCGAGCGTATTGGCGATTTCGGTCTGGTTGCGCCCCGGATTCTTGTCGAGCAGCAGCAGCACCGAGAATTGCGCCGGCGTCAGCTGCAGCGTCGATACGGTGCGCAGGAAGTCCTCGAACACTTTCAGTTGCGCCCGCTTGAGCGAATAGCCGAGCAGCTCGGACAATTCGCCCATCTGCAATTCGGCGGCTTCGGGCGCGCCCTCCGCCCGTTCCTTGCGGGCGGGACGGGGCGCCCGGGCGGGGTCGATGGCGGTCTTGGAAACAGTCATCGCTCGAGCTCGCAATCTCTATAGATTATCAGTTGAAAGCCCTTCCCACGATGGTCCGGGCCTTGAGATTATATTTGATAATTGTTATGCATCATATCAAATATCGGCGGCCTTTTTCAACTGCTGTTATGGGACGATCAGGCGCCCTCCACAGGGCGCGGTCGACCAGGCGTAGTAGGGGTAGGTCGTCCTGAGGGGGAGCGTCCGGTCTTGAACACGACGATCATGCTGTTCCTGGTGCAGGACGGCATTACCAACGGCGCGATCTACGCGCTGCTCGGCCTGGCGCTGGTGCTGGTGTTCGCGGTCACGCGGGTGATCCTGATTCCGCAGGGCGAGTTCGTCACCTATGGCGCGCTGACCTACGCCTCGCTGTCGGCGGGCCAGTTCCCGGGCACAGCGCGGCTGGCGCTGGCGATGGGGATCGTGGCGTTTGGCTTCGACCTCTATGTCGGCCGCAGGTCATTGCACCGGCGGCTGATCGGGCGCGCGCTCGCGGTCAATATCGTGCTGCCCGCGATCGTGTTCGCGCTGACCACCCGGCTTGCCGGCCACGACAACGGCGTCGCGATCAATATCGCGCTGTCGCTGGTGATCGTGGCGATGATCGGGCTGTTTCTCTATCGCATCGCATTCCAGCCGATCGCGCACACCTCGGTGCTGGTGCTGTTGATCGCCTCGGTCGGCTGCCATCTCGCCATGCAGGGCTTTGGGCTGGTGTTTTTCGGTGCCGAAGGCCAGCGCGGCCCGGCGCTGTCGAACGCGGCCTTCAATGTCGGCCCGCTGCACTTCACCGGCCAGAGCATCGCGGTCTATGTCATCACCATCGCGTTCATCATCGGGCTTTGGCTGTTTTTCGGCTTCACCCTGACCGGCAAGGCGCTGCGCGCCACCGCCGTCAACCGCCTCGGCGCGCGGCTGGTCGGGATCCGGACCACGCTGGCGGGACAGCTCGCCTTCCTGATGGCCGCCGTGATCGGCGCGGTGTCGGGCATCCTGATCGTGCCGATCACGACGCTGTATTACGACACCGGATTTCTGATCGGCCTGAAAGGCTTTGTCGCCGCGATCATCGGCGGCCTCGTGAGCTATCCCCTGACCGCGATCGCGGCCCTCGGCGTCGGCACGGTGGAAGCCTTCTCGTCATTCTACGCCAGCGACTTCAAGGAGGTTATCGTGTTCATGCTGATCCTTCCGGTCCTCGTGTTGCGGTCGCTTACCGTGCCCGCGGTCGAGGAAGAGAAGGATTGATCGCGATGCCGCAGCGATTGCCCATCCTTCTGTTCGCGCTGGTGATGACAGCGATCCCGTTCATCCCGGGCATGCCGCCGTTCTGGATCGTGCTGCTGGATAATATTGGCCTGTCGGCGCTGGTGGCGATGGGGCTGGTGCTGCTGACCGGCGTCGGAGGCCTGACCTCGTTCGGTCAGGCCGCGTTCTGCGGCTTTGGCGCCTACACCACGGCGGTACTGACTACAACGTATGGCCTGTCGCCGTGGCTGACCTTGCCGCTATCGCTCTTGGTCAGCGGCATTGCCGCGGTTGTGCTTGGCCTCGTCACGGTGCGGCTGTCCGGCCATTATCTGCCGCTTGGCACCATCGCCTGGGGTATTGGCCTGTTCTATCTGTTCAGCAAGCTCGAATTCCTCGGCCGCAATGACGGGATTTCCGCGATCCCGCCGCTGTCGATCGGCTCCTTCAAGATGATCGATCCCGGCACGATCTATTTTGCGATCTGGATCGCGGTCCTGATCAGCGCGCTCTTGACGATGAACCTGCTGGATTCCCGCACCGGGCGCGCCATCCGCGCGCTGCGTCGCGGCCATATCGCCGCCGAAGCGTTCGGGGTGCATACGCCGCGCGCGAAACTTCTGGTGTTCATCTATGCCGCGGTGCTGGCCGGATTGTCCGGCTGGCTCTATGCGCATTTCGTCCGCGCCGCCAACCCGACGCCGTTCGGCGCGCAGGCCGGCATCGAATATCTGTTCGTCGCGGTGGTCGGCGGCGCCGGCTATGTCTGGGGCGGCGTGCTCGGCGCCGCCATCGTCGTGATCCTGAAGGAAGTCCTGCAGAGCTATTTGCCGCTCATATTCGGCGGCTCGGGGCAGCTCGAGACCATCGTATTCGGCATCCTGCTGGTGATGCTGCTGCAGCTGGCGCCGACCGGCGTCTGGCCGTGGCTGATGGCGCGCCTGCCGTTCAAGCCCGGTCGCAAGCGCCCCGACACCTCGCTGACCCTGCCAGCGCGCCCGCGCCCGGCGTCGATGCCCTCGGTGCTGCTGCAAATCGAAAATGCGCGCAAGCAATTCGGCGGCGTGATCGCGGTCAATGATGTCTCGTTCGATGTCCAGGCCCGAGAAATCGTGGCGCTGATCGGCCCCAACGGCGCCGGCAAGAGCACGACCTTCAATCTCATTACCGGCGTGTTGACCGCCTCCAGCGGCAGGATTTCGGTACTCGGCAAAAGCGTCAACAACGCCCCGCCGCAGGAAATCGTCAAGCTCGGCATCAGCAGAACCTTCCAGCACGTCAAACTGGTACCCGACATGACCGTGCTGGAGAATGTCGCGATCGGTGCGCATCTGCGTGGCCAGAGCGGCGCCATCGCCAGCATGTTCCGGCTCGATCGCGCCGATGAAGCGAGATTGCTCGCGGAGGCGACCCGCCAGATCGAGCGCGTCGGACTGGGCGAGCAGATCAATCAGCTCGCAGGCAGTCTCTCGCTCGGCCAGCAGCGCATCGTCGAGATCGCGCGGGCGCTCTGCGTCGACCCGATGCTGCTGCTGCTCGACGAACCCGCCGCCGGATTGCGGCACATGGAAAAACAGCAGCTCGCCGGGCTACTGCGCCAGCTGCGCGACGGCGGCATGTCGGTGCTGCTGGTCGAACACGACATGGGGTTCGTGATGGATCTGGCCGACCGCATCGTGGTGCTCGATTTCGGCACCAAGATCGCCGAGGGCACGCCGACAGCGATCAAGACCAATCCCGACGTGATCAAGGCCTATCTGGGAGCGGTGGCATGAATCCTGGCATGACCGCACTGCTAAGCGTTTCCGATGTCCATGTCGCCTACGGCAAGGTCGAAGCCGTCCGCGCGGTATCGCTCGATGTCGCCGACAATGAAATTGTCACCATCATCGGCGCCAATGGCGCCGGCAAGACCACGCTGTTGAACGCCATCATGGGCATCCTGCCACTGAAGGGCAGCGCGCGTTTTGCCGGGCAGGACATGGCGCGGCTCGAGATCGAGGACCGCGTCGCCGCGGGTCTCAGCCTGGTGCCGGAGCATCGCGAATTGTTCGCGACCATGAATGTCGAGGACAATCTGCAGCTCGGCGCCTTCCGGATCAAGAAGGCCGCCACGACAATCGCGTTCGAGCGGGTCTATGCGCTGTTTCCACGGCTCAAGGAGCGCCGCAAGCAATTGGCCGGCACGCTCTCGGGCGGCGAACAACAGATGCTGGCGATGGGCCGCGCCTTGATGGGTACGCCCAAATTGTTGATGCTGGATGAGCCGAGCCTTGGATTGGCGCCGATCATTGTCGCGGATATTTTCCGCACCGTCGGCGAGCTGCGCGCCAGCGGCGTCTCGGTACTGTTGGTCGAGCAAAACGCGCGGGCCGCGCTGCAAATCGCCGACCGCGCCTACGTAATGGAGCTCGGCGAATTCATCCTCAGCGGCGCGGCGAAGGATATCGCGTCCAACCAACGCGTCGCCGCCAGCTATCTCGGCTTCCAGCACGAAGGCGCCAGTGCGATTTAGGCCGTAAAGCCGCAAGAATCGATCTTCCGGCACTGACGCTCCTAATGGAATCTTAAGCATATTATCAGTTCCGCGCAGCGGTTGCGGAGCGCACGAACACTCTCAACATTCTCGGACCGATATGCTTGCGGCGCGATCAATGCTTTTGCCTTACCCCGGGTTGAACGATGCGCGCCTGCGAGTGCTCTGCGGTCGAAAGTTCCGAGTTCCTGCTCGCTGCGCTTGAGCAGGCGGCCGACGCCGTGATTATCGTCGACGGTAACCGCCGTGTCAGCCATTGCAACGCGGCCGCCGAGCTGATCTGGGGAACGCCTCGCGCCCAGCTTCTCGGTCGGGAGGCCAGCGCCCTCGGGCTCCATGATCTGCAGCAGCGTCCCGCCGCCGAGATCACGATACGGCGCAACGATGGCAGCCGCATCCGGGCCGCGCTGTCCATGTCGCACGTCGAAGCCGACGGCCAAAGCAACACCATGGTATTTGTTCGCGACACCACCGCCGAGTTCAAGCGGCGGGAGCAGATCGCACTGCTGATGCTGGTGGCCGACAAGACCGACCGCGCGGTCGTCGTCACCGACCCTGATTTGAAGATCGTCTATGCCAACGCCGCGTTCGCAGGACTGTTCGGATATTCCGTCGAGGAGGCGATGGGACGGCATGCCTATCAGTTGCTGGCCGGTCGCTACACCGACCGCAAGATATTGGCCAGGGTGCAACGCCAGATCAGCGAGGGAAATGACGGCGACGAGGAAATCCTGCTCTACGACAAGAACGGCGACGAGAACTGGGTCTCGGCGGCCGTCAAGGCATTCCGCAACGACCGTGGCGGGATCAAATACATCTTCGCGCTGCTGACCGATATCAGCGAGACCAAGCAGCTGAGGTCGTTGCAGCAGTTGATCATGGGCGCGCTGGCCGATGAAATTCCGATCACGCAAATTGCCGATCAGCTTTGCCGGCGGGTCGAGACCATCGCCCCCGACGTCGTCTCCTCGTTGTTGCACGTTGACGCCGACGGAATAATCCATCCGCTGGGAGGCCCCAGCCTTCCCGAGGACTATTCCCGCGCGCTCGAGGGAATTGCCATCGGGCCCGATATCGGCTCGTGCGGATCCGCGGCGTATCTCGGCGAAGCCGTATTGGCCATCGACATCGATACCGATCCGCGCTGGCAGCCGTTCAAGGCCCGTCCGCTCGAGGTGGGTTTGCGCGCCTGCTGGTCGACGCCGATCAAGGCCAAGGACGGCCGCGTGATCGGAACCTTTGCGTTCTATTTCAGGGAGTGCCGCGCGCCGAGCCGCTGGCATCAGCGGATCGTCGACGCCTGCGTCCATCTCAGTGCATTGGCGATCGAGCGCAAGGAGGCCCGGGCCCAGATCGCCCGGCTTGCCTACCACGATATGCTGACCGGCCTGCCGAACCGCGCCCGGCTGCGTCAACTGATCAACCAGGCGATCGAAGGCTGCCCGGCGGGGAAACGCGCGGCACTGGTGTTCGTCGATCTCGATCATTTCAAGGACATCAACGATACGCTCGGACACGGCGCCGGTGACGAATTGCTGATCGAGCTGACGCAACGCCTGCGCGGCAAAATTCGGTCCGGCGACATCCTCGGGCGTTTGGGCGGTGATGAGTTCGTGATCGTGTTGTCGGATTGTGATGCGGATGGCGCGTCACGGATCGCTTCCAGTATCACGGAAGCTTTGGCGTCGCCGCTGCAGCTCGGCGACCGGCAGGTGCCGATCTCCGCCAGCATGGGCATCAGCATCTATCCCGATAACGCCACCGACATCGATACGTTGATGCAGCAGGCTGATGCGGCGATGTACAAGGCCAAACAGGCCGGACGTTCCACCCATCGTTTCTTCAGCGCCGACATGAACAGCGTGGCCGAACAGCGGCTGATCTACAGCGCAGCACTTCGTCACGCCATCGCCAGCGATGCGCTGAAGCTGCATTATCAGCCGCAGATCAGGACGCTCGACGGCACCCTCTATGGCGTCGAAGCGCTGGCGCGCTGGCACGACCCGGTGCTCGGCGAGGTATCGCCGCAGAAATTCATTCCGCTGGCCGAGGAATCCGGCCTGATCGAGCAAATCGGCCTGTGGTCGATGCGGGAGGCTTGCCGACAAATGGCCGCGTGGCGTCAAGCCGGACTGGACGTCCCCTGCGTGTCGGTCAATCTGTCGCCGCTCAATTTCCAGAACGCGAACCTCGCGGTGACGGTCGCCGAGATCATCGCCGACCACGGTCTGCCGCCGGAAGCGCTGATGCTGGAGGTGACCGAGGGCGTCCTGATGAACGAACGCCTTCTCGCGATCGAAACCATGAATGCGATTCGCCAGCTGGGCGTCGGCCTGTCGCTGGACGATTTCGGAACCGGCTATTCCAGCCTGAGCCGGCTGGTGCACCTGCCGATCCGTGAGTTGAAGATCGACCGCAGCTTTATGCGCGACATCGAGCGTGACGCCAGCGCGCTGGCGGTCGCCACCGCGGTGATCCGCGTTGGCCAGATCCTGAAAATGACCGTCGTCGCCGAGGGTGTTGAAACCGATGCCCAGCGCGGCGTGCTGAAAGAACTTGGCTGCGACGTGCTGCAGGGATTTCTGTTCGCCGCCGCGATGGCGCCCGATACGTTCGAACGATGGCTGCTCGACTATACCGTCGAGCAAGCCGGCGCGATGCTGAGGCATCTCGGCCGATCGCTGTCGCAACCGCCGGACAGGCCGTCGGTTATCGGCAGCTCCGCGAGGCAGCCGGCTTAGATCGCGAGGGCTTCATTTGTTGAAACCCACCCCCGACCCCACCCCGCAGGGGGGAGGGAAAGAAAGAAGCCGGCCTTATGAGAGGCCGGCTCCGATTTCTTCCCGCACCAGTCGGCGGAATGGATCACACGCTTACTTCGCCAGTACGTATTTCCCGTCCTTCACGGTCAGGATGATGCGCGAGCGGTCGTCGAGGCCGTAGCGATCCTTTTCGGTGAAGTTGTAGACGCCCTGGGTCGCCGCGATTTCGTGTTCGCTCAGGAGGGCCTCGCGAATGGCTTCGCGGAATTCCGGCGTGCCGGGCTTTGCCGTCTTCAATGCCACCGGGATGACGCGCGCAAGCACCAGGAAGGCGTCGTAGGAGTGGCCGGCGAACTGGCTGCGGCTGTTCGGACCATATTTGGCTTCGTAGGCGTGGTCGAGCGCGAGGCCCGGCTTCTTGGTCAGCGCGCTGTCGGGCTGGTCCTCGGGATCCATCACCGGGCCCGAAGCCATGATCACGCCTTCCGCCGCGGCACCCGAGATGCGGATGAAATCCATGCTGGCGGCGCCGTGGGTCTGGTAGATCAACCCCTTGTAGCCGCGCTCGCGCAACGCGGTCTGCGGCAGGCCAGCCGCGGTGCCGGACGCGCCGACCAGAACCGCGTCGGGATTGGCGGCGACCAGTTTCAACACCTGTCCCGTGACCGACGTATCGGGCCGCGCGAAGCGCTCCTCGGCGACGACCTGCAGGCCCATCGGTTCGCCCTGCTTCTTCAAATCGTTGAACCAGAGATCGCCGTAGGAATCGGAGTAGCCGATATAGCCGACGGTCTTGATGTTGTGCGCCTTCATGTGCTGGTACAGCACCTTGCCCATGATCGGAATCGGCTGCGGCATCGACACTGACCATTTGGCGCGCTCGGGCGTGATCGGGAACGGCGCAAGGCCTATATGCGGAATGCCCGCTTCATTGGCGACGTTGGAAACGGCGATCGACGTCGGCGTTATCGACGAACCCATGATGATGTCGGCTTTGGATTCCGTGACGAAGCGACGCGCATTGGTGGTGGCGTTGGTCGGATCGCCGCCATCGTCGAGGACGATGACCTTGAGCGGCACGCCGCCGATCTCCTTGGGCACGAATTCAAGCGCATTGCGTTCGGGGATGCCGAGCGCCGCGGCAGGTCCGGTAGTCGTGATCGAGATGCCGATGGTGATGTCGCTGGTTTGCGCACGCGCGGGCAAGGTAGGCAGCGCGAGCACCGCCGTGAGTGCCGCGGCAAACAATAGAGCCTTGTTCATTCATTCCTCCCTGAAAGTATCTTGTTATGTCTAGAGCAAAATTTAGGAGCTAATTCAGCCCCTTCTTTAGATCATAGGGTGAGACAAGTCAGCCCACCCACGACCGTTAGCTGCGCTTGAATCGCTCGATGATCTCCTGTGGCATCGGCGCTGATTTCAGCCGGGCCGGATCATCCGGGTGACGGCCGACCAGCACCCGGGTCTCGAACGCCTCGATCGCCAGCGTCTCACCTTTGAACACCTTGTGGGTAACCTCGAAGCTCGAGCGCTTGAAGCTCTCGATCCGGCTTTCGATCGTGATCCAGTCGCCATGGGTGGACGCGATATGAAATTTCGCCCGCGTATCCACCATGGGGATGCCGACCAGACCGTACTTCTTAACAATGTCCTGCTTGGAGAAGCCGGCGGCCTCGAACAGGATCGAGGTCGAATCGTCGAACATCGCGAAGTAACGCGGGTAATAGACGATGTTCGCAGGGTCGCAATCGCCCCACTGGATCTGCACGTCACGCCGATGGACGAACATGGTTTCACCTAACCTCGATAGAGCGACAGCGGCGGTCTTTACACCTCTCCCGTCGGGAGAGGTGGCGCAGAACTCGTCTGCCACAATTCAGCCTACCGCGGCGCCATGCGCAGCGAGGCATCGAGCCGCACCACTTCGCCGTTCAAATAGGGATTATCGATCATGTGCATCGCGAGCGAAGCGAACTCGTCGGCATGTCCGAGCCGGCGCGGGAACGGGATCGCCGCGGCGAGACTGTCCTGCGCTTCCTGCGGCAGACCGGCCAACAGCGGCGTCAGGAACAGGCCCGGCGCGATCGTCAGCACGCGAATGCCGAACTGCGCCAGTTCACGCGCGATCGGCAACGTCATGCCGACGATGCCGCCCTTCGACGCCGAATAGGCCGATTGTCCGATCTGGCCGTCATAGGCCGCGACCGACGCGGTGCAGATCGCCACGCCGCGTTCGCCCGTCGATAGCGGTTCCAGTCTGGACATTGCCGCGGTCGCCAGCCGCAGCATGTTGAAGGTGCCGATCAGATTGACCTTGATCACCTTCTCGAAATCGGCGAGCGGCATCGGGCCATCCTTGCCGATCACGCGCTTGGCAGCGCCGATACCGGCGCAATTCACCAGCACCCGCGCCGGGCCATGCGCCTTCGACGCCGCCGCGACGGCGGCTTCCGCGGAGGCCGCGTCGGAGACATCGGCGATCACGGCCACACCCCCGATCTCGGCGGCGACGGCTTCGGCGAGCTTGGCATTGAGGTCGCACACCGCAACCTTGGCGCCCTGTGCCGCAAGCTTGCGCGCGGTCGCCGCACCCAATCCCGATGCGCCGCCGGTGACGATGGCCGCTTGATCCTTCAACTGCATGGTGTTCTCCCTTGACGAAATGCTTCTTCGGCTTTGGCTAAAGCGTGATCACATGCGCCGGCGGCGCCGATGCGTAAAGTTCCTCGATCAAGGCGGCGCGTTGATCCAGCACCGCGCGCTGATTGATCGATCCCTTGTCGGTGACCTCGCCGCGATCAATCGACAACGGCGTATCGAGCAGCACGGCGCGGGTAACCCTGGTCGACGAACCGGTCGAGGTCGCGAGAAATTTCCTGAACCGTTCGCGAAAGGCTTCGCGAATCCCTGGATCGGACGCGGCTGCTGCGATATCGCCCGCGGGCAGCGCCGGATTGATCAGGCGGCAGCCATCGAGATCGAGCACCACCAGCGCCGAGATTTCGTCACGGTTGATGCCGGATATCACGACATCGCGCACCAGCGGCGCGCAGGCCGCGACGAACCGCGCACGTAATGGGCCGACACTGACCCAGGTGCCGCTGGCCAATTTGAAGTCCTCGGCGATACGGCCGTCGAAATCGAACCCGGCGTCGAAATCATCCGCCACGGCCGGCTTCAGCGCGTCGCCGAATTTGTAAAACCCTTCCTCATCGAACGCCTTCGCGGTCAGCTCCGGCTGACGCCAATAACCCGGTGTCACGTTCGGCCCTTTGGCGCGAACTTCCAGTTTGCCGTTGTTCGGAACCAGCTTGGCATCGTTGCCCGGCACCGGAAGCCCGACATGGCCCGAACGGCTGGTATCCGGCCGCACCGACATGAAAAACGGCGCGGTTTCGGTGGCGCCGAGGCCGGTCAGCACCGGCACGCGGTAGCCTTTTTCCTGCATCGCCAATTCGTCAAGACTGTTCCAGACAAAGGGCGACAGCGCCGCACCCGAGAAGAACATCGCGTGCAGGCGATGAAAGAACCTGGCGCGCAGCGCCTTGTCGTCGCGCAGATACGGCAGCAGCGACTCGTAGCCTTTTGGAACATTGAAATAGACCGTCGGCGAAATCTCCCGGAGATTGCGCACCGTCTCCTCGATACCGCCGGGCATCGGCTTGCCTTCGTCGAGATACATCGAGCCGCCATTGAACAGCGTCAGCCCGACATTGTGGTTGCCGCCAAAGGTATGATTCCACGGCAGCCAGTCGACGATGACAGGCGGCTCGTCCTTCAGGAAGGCCAGCGTCTCGCGCAGCATCACCTGGTTGGCGCAGAGCATGCGCTGGGTATTGATGACCGCCTTCGGATTGCCGGTCGAACCCGACGTGAGCAGGAACTTTGCAACCGTATCAGGACCGATCGCGTGATGGGTCCGGTCGAGGCCGGGATTTTCCGGCGTGGCCAACAGATCGGTCAGCATCGTCACCTGGCGGCCGGGCACCGTGCCGCGCGACGCGGCGATCTCGGTCGCTGCCGGGACATTGGCCGATAACGCATCGGCGAATTTTCCGGCATCGTCGGCGAACACCAGGCCGGGTGTCAGCAGCTTCATCAGGTAGGACAGCTTGCCGTAGTCCTTCGACACCAGCGAATAGGCCGGCGACACCGGACAGAACGGAATGCCCGCATACAGCGCGCCAAAGGCGATCAGCGCATGATCGATCGAATTGCCGGAGAGAATCACGATCGGCTTCTCGGCCGAGAGGTCACGCGCCAGCAACGCCGATGCAAGTTGCCGGGTCGCGGTCATCAATTGCGCGTAGGTGATCTGCCGCCAGCCGCCGTCCGCGCGACGCTCGGCCATGAAGATGCGATCGGGCTCGGCGCTGGCCCAATGGTGCAGCCGATCGGTCAGACGCACCGGATAATCGCCGAGCGATTTTTTGGGCCTGAGATAGATGGTGCCGTCGGCGCGACGTTCGACCGATACATCGGGATTGCCGAACGAGATTGCGCGCAGCGGACCGGAGGTAACGGCGATGTCGGATTTGGCGGTCATCAGGTCGGCTTCACCTTGGCGGTCTTGCGATCGAGAAAGGCGCGTATCCGCAGCTTGGCCTCCTTGTCGCTCTGCGCGACCGTTGCCATCAGGGATTCCATCAACAGGCCGGCTTGCGGGTTGGCTTCCGCGATCATCGGTAGCGCCTGCAGTACCGCGAAATTGGTCAGCGGCGCATTGGCCGCAACGCGCTCGGCCAATTCCATCGCCTTCGGCAGCGCGTCGCCGGCTTCGGTGAGATAC
>JBDTKZ010000120.1:0-10056 GCA_039935075.1 Bradyrhizobium sp. | reverse complement strand
CGGCGCGTAGATGTCGGTTTCGGCGCAGGCGAAATAGAGCTCGGCTTTGGTCTTTGCCCCGGCGAGATGCGGGCTGTCGGGCTGGTCGGTCACCAGACGCGTGCCGTACATCGATGCGGCGGCCTTCACGGCCGGAAAATGGGTCGCGGCGTTCATGGCATATTGTCCGCTCATGCAGTAGCCGACCGTGCCGATCAGATCCATGCGGGCGGCTTTCTGGCCTTTGGCGTATTCCAGCAGGGCCCTGGTGTCTTCCATGACCAGCGGAATGGTGAGCGAGTTCATCAGCGCGAACATCTTCTTGCGTTCCGGCGATTCCGGATCCGGATTGATCGGCCCGAGCTCCATCTCGCCGGAGCGGTAATACATATTGGGCAGCATCACGTAATAGCCCGAGGTCGCCAGCCGCCGCGCCATGTCGCGCAGCTCCTCGCGGATCGCCGGCGCGTCCATGTAGAACAGGATGATGGGGAACGGGCCGCCGCGCTCGGGATGACTGATGAAGGTGGTGGTTTTGCCGTCCTTGGTCGGAATGTCGATTTGCTGGTCGATCATGGGCGTTTCTTCTCTTTTTGTGATTTCCGGTTTTGCCTGAGGGCGCCAAATACGATTGCAAGGAAACCGGAACATGACAAGGCGATTAGGCTTGGCAATCAGGGCTTTGCGGAGGCAGCCTTGGGAGGGAAGTCCGGCCTTGAACCGCAGGCCCGGGATTGCCATTGTGAGGATGTAGCGAGCCCCTGCAGCGACCGGAGCGTCCCAGATGACCCAGACCAGCAATCGGTTTTTCGACGAGATCGGCCGCCTGATGAACGACGCCGCCGGCGCCGCCCAGGGGGTCAAGCGCGAGGTCGATACCGTCGTGCGCAACCAGGCCGAAAAAATCTTGCGCGACCTCGACATCGTCAAGCGCGAGGAGTTCGAGGCGGTCAAGGACATGGCCCGGCTGGCGCGCGAGGAAAACGAGGCGCTGAAGACCCGCATCGCCGCACTGGAAGCCAAACTCGGCGGTTCCACGTAAGCGCCCGAAGGGGATCGATCGCAGGGTCGAGCCCGGCAATGGCAGGGAGGGGCTAAAACCTCATAAAAATCCCTTCATTTCCTTGTCATTTCGCCCCTTTGGGGCTAGAACGCCGCCACGTCCGCAGCCCCCGCACCCCTGGAGGCTTGCTGCGGCGCTCAACGGGCCGCGATGCGGCCTTTAACTTTTTGAAAAACAAGGACTTAAGACAATGGCGACCGTCAAGGAATTGAAGGCGACCGCACGTCCGTCAGGCGGCAAGGGGGCCGCACGGGCAGAGCGTCGCGCCGGGAGAGTGCCCGGAGTGATCTATGGTAACAACCAGCCCCCCGTGACCATCTCGGTCGACGATGCCGAACTGCGCCAGCGTATTCTGGCCGGCCGGTTTCTCACCACGATTTACGACATCGAGCTGGAGGGCAAAAAGCATCGCGTGATTCCGCGCGACTTCCATCTCGATCCGGTGCGCGATTTTCCGATCCATGTCGACTTCATGCGGCTCGGCGAAGGCGCCACCATCCGCGTCAGCGTTCCCTTGCATATCCAGAACGCCGAATCGGCGCCGGGCGTGAAGCGCGGCGGCACCGTCAACATCGTCACCCACACTCTCGATCTGGAATGCTCGGTCGATAACATTCCGCAGTACATCGAGGCCGATGTCTCGACCCTGGAAATCAGCCACTCGCTGCATCTTTCCGACATCAAGCTGCCGGCGGGCGTGAAGTCGCTGTCGCGCGAAGACGCGACGCTCGTGACCATCGTGCCGCCGTCCGGCTACGCTGAAGAACTCAAGGCGGCCGCGGCTGCCGCGGCGGCCGGTCCGGCTGCGGTTGCGGCTCCCGGTGCTGCTCCGGCGGCTGGCGCTGCGGCGCCTGCGGCAGGTGCTGCCGCTGCGAAGGCCCCGGCGGCTGGCGCCAAGGCGCCCGCCGGTGGTGGCGACAAGAAGAAGTAATAGAGCGCGGGATGCCGCGTCATGCGTCTCTTTGTTGGTCTCGGTAACCCCGGCACGAAGTACGCGCATAACCGGCATAACATCGGCTTCATGGCCGTTAGCGAAATTGCGCGGCGTCATGGTTTCGCACCATGGCGCCGTCGTTTTCAGGGTGAGACGTCCGAGGGCACGTTGGATGGCGAACGGGTGGTGCTGCTCCGCCCGGCAACCTTCATGAACGAGTCGGGGCGGGCGGTGCAGGAAGCCGCCAACTTCTTCAAGCTCGGCGAGAGCGAGATCGCCGTCTTCCAGGATGAGCTCGAACTGCCGCCAGGCAAGGTTCGCATCAAGGTCGGCGGCGGCATCGCCGGTCACAACGGCCTGCGTTCGATTTCGGCCCATATCGGCAATGAGTATCGTCGGGTGCGGCTGGGGATCGGCCATCCCGGCGTCAAGGAATTGGTGCACGGTCACGTGCTGTCGGATTTCGCCAAGAGCGACCGGCCCTGGGTCGAGGCATTATGCGAGGCAGTAGCGGATAACGCCGGACTGCTGGTGACGGGCCGCGACTCGACGTTTCAGAACAAGGTGCATCTGGCGATGCAGGCCAAGGGATTTTTCGAGAAGGAAGATGGCGGCGGCGCGTAGCGCCACCCCGGTCACAGCGAACGGACTTCAGGACACATTATGGGATTCAAATGCGGTATCGTCGGACTGCCCAATGTCGGCAAGTCGACGCTGTTCAACGCGCTGACCGAAACGGCAGCGGCGCAGGCGGCGAATTACCCGTTCTGCACCATCGAGCCGAATGTCGGTGAGGTCGCGGTGCCGGATGCGCGGCTCGACAAGCTGTCGGCGATCGCCAAATCGGCGCAGATCATTCCGACCCGGCTGACCTTTGTCGACATTGCAGGCCTGGTGCGCGGCGCCTCGAAAGGCGAGGGCCTCGGCAACCAGTTCCTCGCCACCATCCGCGAGGTCGACGCGGTGGCGCATGTGGTGCGCTGCTTTGAGGATTCCGACATCACCCATGTCGAGGGCAAGATCGCGCCGCTGGCCGACATCGAGATCATCGAGACCGAGTTGATGCTGGCCGATCTCGACAGCCTGGAAAAGCGCGTCGACAACCTGACCAAGAAGGCCAAGGGCAACGACAAGGACGCCAAGGAACAACTCGACCTGGTCAATCGTGCGCTGGTGCTGCTGCGTGACGGCCGACCGGCGCGGTTCCTCGAGCGTAAGCCGGAGGAAGAGCGCGCGTTCGGCATGCTCGGGCTGTTGACCTCCAAGCCGGTGCTTTATGTTTGCAACGTCGAGGAAGGCTCGGCCAAGGACGGCAACAGCTTCTCAAAGCAGGTGTTCGAGCACGCCAAGAAGGAAGGCGCGGTCGCGGTGGCGATATCGGCCAAGATCGAATCCGAGATCGCGACGTTGTCGCGTGAGGAGCGCACCGAGTTCCTCGACACGCTGGGTCTGGAAGAGGCCGGTCTCGATCGCCTGATCCGCGCCGGCTATCAGTTGCTCGACCTCATCACCTATTTCACGGTTGGCCCGAAGGAAGCCCGCGCCTGGACCATCAACCGCGGCACCAAGGCGCCGGCGGCGGCCGGCGTCATCCATACCGATTTTGAAAAGGGTTTCATCCGCGCCGAAACCATCGCCTATGCCGATTACGTCGCGCTCAACGGTGAAGCCGGCGCCCGTGACGCCGGCAAGCTGCGGCTGGAAGGCAAGGAATATGTCGTCGCCGACGGCGACGTGATGCATTTCCGGTTTAATACGTAACTGCGGTCATCCGGCCGGTCGTCACAGCAATGACGCCGAAGCCAGTTAATGCCCCTGTCCCTGGTCGCGGATCGCGCCGAGGTGTTCGTTGATGCGGAACACGATCAGGATAAATTCCGCGGCGATGCGCGAGAAGATCACCCCGACCAGCACCTTGGTGATGGCGGCAATCAACACGATGAATCCGCCGAACGGGCTGATCGCCATCATCGCCAGACCTGAAAAAATCTCGGCGATGCCAAGCAGAATGATCAATGCGATCACCAGCCAGTAAAAGGTCTTGATGATCGTGGGGGTGATGAAGCGATCCCACTGAAACAGATCCTGAAAATCAAACATCGCTCGTTCTCCCGGCAAGTCGAATATGATTCGCGTCTAATCTGGCTCCTGATGAGACAGGCCCTAGCCCTGAATGTTGTCCCGGGCAAGCAGGACAGAACGAGCGGAACAGGGAAGTCACGGCCAGCATTGAACGACGATGTTCGCCCGCAGGGCATGTGCCATGCAAGGCATGTCTTTGGGTGGGTTGAGATTGCCGCAAATAACGGCCACAATCGGGCCTCTCTCCGGTAATCCTCATCAGCTGACTCTCGAAGATTTTAAGCTTGGCCGCTTCGGTTCATTCGGACCGCGCCGGGTCACGCGCGAAGAGATACTGGCGTTTGCCGCCGAGTTCGATCCGCAACCGATGCATCTCGACGAGGAGGCGGCGTTGCGCTCGATGCTCAAGGGCCTGTCGGGCTCGGGCTGGCATCTCTGTTCCATCATGATGCGGATGATGTTCGACGGCTTCATCGGCCGCACTGCGTCGCTGGGATCGCCTGGGGTCAATGAATTGCGCTGGCTCGCGCCGCTGCGACCGGGCGATGAATTAACGCTCGACATCGACGTTACGGAAGCCAGGGTCTCCCGCAGCCGTCCTGAAACCGGAATCGTGACCTTCCATGGCGTGGCCCGCAACGCCGCCGGGGAAGCCCTGTGCGAGATCGTCACGCCGATCATCGTCGAACGGCGTGTGGACGCCGCCGCGGAGCCGCGCTGATGCTTTTCTTCGAGGACCTCAAGATCGGGCAGCGGCGGGAACTGGGATCGTTCATCTTCACCGCGGAGCTGATCAAGAAATTCGCGGCGCAGTTCGATCCGCAGCGCTTTCATCTCGACGAGGAAGAGGGCCGCAACTCGCTGTTCGGCGGATTGGCCGCGTCGGGCTGGCATGTCGGGTCGGTCTGCATGAAATTGTTGGTGGCCGATGGCCAGCGTCAGGCCGCTGAAGCCGCTGCGCGCGGCGAGGAGGTCGCGATCTGGGGCCCGTCGCCGGGGTTTCGCGAGTTGCGCTGGATCAGGCCGGTGCTGGCGGGCGACGCCGTCAGTTTCACCAGCGAGGTCGAATCGCTGCGAACGTCCGAGAAGCGTCCCGAATGGGGCATCGCGCAGGCCCGCAACAGCGGAACCAATCAGCGCGGCGAGCCGGTGTTCTCGTTGCTGGCAACGGCCTTTGTGCCGAGGCGGAACAACGCCTGATGCTGAAGCGAAATTATCGCAGTCTTTCGTAAACCATCTTGCCGCAAATGCACGGTCCGGAACCAACGAGCTGATAACGCATTTTAACCTTGTGCCCGCCATAGTCGATCAACGGGAGCGGGACAGGGGAAAAGCGATGGCGGACCGCAGCGGCCTGAAATTTGTTGGCTTTATTTTCGCAAGCGTCACCTTGGCAGTCATGCTGGGCACCGGGATGGTGGTGAAGGGCTATGCCGACGGCGCCTATTCGCTCGAAACCACGGCGAGCATCAGCCACACGGTTACGCCTCACTAACCATACGCGAGGTCAGCGGCTCCAGGCCAGCGCCAGAATCACCACAGCCAGGACCAGCAATCCGACGAACCGGATCATGATGGTGCCCATCTTGTGCGGCGAGGTCCGCAACGGAATGGGATCGGTATTGTCCGGCCTGATGGTCTGCATGAAGAACTTTCCCCGAACGCGTCCTGCGCCAGCATGGCGCCCTGTCTTGGTCGCGGCGTCGGTCCGACAAGTTCAAATACAAACTGGCTAGATTTTTATTTTGACGCGTTTTCTAGCGCAGATAAGTCTACGCAATCTGCGTAAACTTGATTGCGACGCGAACCGGCTGCCACGGAGCCTGTCAACGGGCGCGCATTCGCGCGACCCGTTGGCTCGAAACGCTATGAAATTAAACCGCCGCGCTCCCCGGCAGGGTGCGCGGCGGCTATTTGAACCGAGAAAGTTCAGCGATCAGCTGTTGCGCAACCCGTCGGCGGCGCGCTTCCACTGCGTGACGTTGTCGGCGATCATGCGGGTGGATTTCATCGCGGCCTGGCTGAGCTGGGCGTAGCCGGAAATCTCACGCTGCACACGCTGGCCTTCGGCGTGCAGCAGGTCGCGCAGGCTTTCGAGTTCGGAAATCAGCTTCTCGATTTCCGCCAGCGAGGTTCCCGCCACGCGCTGGATCAGCGAGTTGACGTTGGTGACGGTGGCCTCGGCGCTGGGCTCGAGTACGGTATCGTCGGCGTTCAGCATGCCCGGCGCCCGGCGCAGATAGGCGATGTCGTTGCGCACGAAATCCCGGATGCCGGCCTCGACTTCCGAGACGGCGGCAAGGTTGCTGTCCACTTCAGTTGATTCAACTTGTTCAGAACGAATGGTGGCATTCATCGGTCGTCCCCTGTTTCGCGTGTGATGCGAGCGCGGTAGTCCCCCGCACGACGAAAGTTTAGTGTTGTCATCAGGGCTTCCGATTTTGACCGCATCGGGGCCAATATGCGGCAAGGCTCGATTTTTCGTGAGAAGGCTCGATCTTTCGCGAGATCAGACCGAAATCCGCCGGCTACCAGCTTTGCCTGAAGCCGGCGCTGAAGCTCTTGTTCACGGTGCCGAGCGAGGTCTCGCCGACCGAGCCTGAAATGCTGACGCCGCCGAACAGCTTCTGCTCGGCGCCGACCTTGCGCAGCCATTTGTCGTCGGTCGAGGACAGCGACTGGCCGGCGGTGAAGCTGGTGCCGGTGTCGGCGATGCTCAGTTTGGCGGACTGATCGGTTTCGTAATTCCGAACCGGACGTCCGATAATGCCGGGCACGGGAATGATGCCCTGTTCGACCAGGTTGTAGCCGTTCTGCAGGCTGAGCGAATATTGCTCGTTGAGCGGCAGCGATTTGCTCAAGCTGGTGCCGAGCCTGGTCTGCTCCTGTGAGGGATCGACCCGGGCTTCGATCGCGGTCTTGTCCCAGATCGAGCCGGCGCCTGGCGCGGTGATGGCGGCCCATGCGGTGCCGGAGGATTGCGGCAGGCTGCCGCCATTGGCGAGTTTCGCCGACAACAACTGCGACTCCGTCAGCGTCTGCGGCGGCCGGGTCACGGTCATGTCGGCGCCGACCCTGGTATCGAGGAATGGCGACACCGACTGCTTGACCGACACCGCGGCCGAACCATCCGTCTTGTCGTTCGATGACCACGACATGTCGGTGCCCGGCGCTGGTTTCGGAGGTGAAGCGCGTGCCTTCGACGCCGGGGTCCAGGTCAGGGTCGATGCATCGACATTGAGCTGGCTCCAGTCGAGATCGAGACCCTTGATGCCGGAATCCTTGGCGGCGGCGTCATCCGCGGCTGGCGGCTGTGCGCCGGGCGCGTCTTCCGCATTGGAAGCGTCCGCGTCGGGAGCGGCCTGTGCGGCCGGCGGATCGGTCTTCATGTCCTTGGGCCAGATCTGCGCGCCTGCCGGCGCCATGGAGGCCAAGCCAAGGCCGGCCGCCAGGATCAGCAGTCCGTTCCGTCTGTATCGTCCGATGGGAGTCATCACCCGCTCGCATGCCTCGCCCGCGAGCAATGCGGGTCAACCCGCGCAAAATTGTGGCGGAGCCCTAAAGCAACAAGGCAATGGCTACGAGGCAATCATTCTCGGTAAATGGATCGGACGCCCGAGCGCCTGCTCGACAAGGTCGAAGGTGTCGACCAGCACCCGGATACTGGCCAGCCGGCCGGCGCGGAATTTGGCGAAATGCGCCAGCCGCAGGCTGACCGGCTTGTTGGAGTCCAGCGCGGTCAACGAATAGCGCATCATCGACGCCGCGGAATCCTCGCCCAGCATCACCGATTCGCGGTCGAAGCGATGAACCCGGACATGCTCGGCGATCTGCTTGATCACCTGCAGCACGGCGGACCTGCCGCGGCGTGCCCCGAAAAACGGAAACATGTCGATCGGCCCATAGATCGCCCAATCGACATCTTCATCGATCAGGCCCTCGAGGTCGGCGTAATGGCGTTCGTTGATCGCGCGATGCAACGCGCGTGAGAAACGCCAGAGACTATGCTCCGTCATGATATGTAAAATCCTGAACGTGATCTGGAAATGCGCCAACGGCCCTCATGGCGTCATTGACGACGCCGCGGCCGATTGCTGAACTTCATTGTTGAAGCTTGGAATAGAGCCCGTCGGCCGGAAAGCAATCGGCAATTTTGCATTGCACAAATGCGGGACTTTTGTGGGAAACAGCGGGCCGTTTTTGGGAAACATACGACTAAAAAAGACGGCATCCGCGCAACGCGCGCGGTTGGGCCTCGCAATGTCCGCTAGCGGTCAGAGCGGTGCACCGGCTCGCGCTCGATGGCGATTTCATTATCGCGCGCTGCCATCACGCCGAACAACAGCGCGCCGCCTAAACCGCCGATCGCCGCCCCGAGCGGCATGAAGGTAAAGAACACCAGCATGCCGCTGTAGCCTTCGAAATTGCTGGTGTTGAAGATTTCGATCCAGGCCAGCCCGGCGCCGATGCCAAGCGCGGCGCCACCCAATGCGCCCAGCACCAGACCCAACGCCACAAGCAACGCAGTTTTCATGATGGTATTTCGCAAGTATTCCTGTGCGACTCGCAATAGCTCGACGTTAGTCGCGGCCGGGCACGTCGAAGTTCAATGCGGCTGGAAAAACAGCTGCCGGCGCGCGGGTCGCAGGCGCGGTCTGCTCAACGCTGCATCGCGTCGCGGACGCTGCTGGCAAACGAATCGGTCAGATCGCGGCCGAGCAACTGCTGCACGAAATCGAACGAATCGAAAAACCCGCGATGGGTCAGGATCAGCCCGGCGCGGAAGGTGAAGAATTCCGCGGTTTCGAGATGCACGATCCGATCGTCGCTGCGCTTGGTCAGGCTCAGGAACTGGATCGCCGCGACATTGTCGCCGTCGACCGCGGTCATCTTGAGTTCGTATTTCCGGTTTTTATAGCGCGCCTGCTGGGTGCGGATCGCTTCGCCGACCCAGGCCCTGCCCTGCTTTGCCCCCAGATGCGGAAACAGGTCGACCGGCGCATAGGTGATGGTCTCGAAATCCTCGGCGCAACAGGCGGTCGCGGTTTCGGCGTCCCCTGAATAATAGGCATCGAAAAATTTCAGCATGCATTGGCGGTTGAGATCGTCAGCCATTGTTGGTCTCCGCCGGTATTCGACCCGACTCGCAGGATCGATACCATTTTGAATGGAATTGCCGCCGGATCAATCGTCCGAAGGGTGTAAGCTGGCGCGCGCCAACAGCAAATTGACGCACAATCAATGCGTGTATTGATGTCGCGCAACGCATTTGGGGCTTGACTCCGTGACGCCAAAGGCCGGGCGGTGGCGATGACGGAGAAAATGGAACCCGATCGCGCCTGCGCGATTATCCATGCGTGCCGCATCGGCGGCGCCTCACAGGGATTTTAGCGCCATGAAGATATCAGCCGTATTGTTCGCCGTCGCCGCGCTGACGCTGGCCACGAATTCAGCCGACGCCAAGGGCTGCATCAAGGGCGCCGTGGTCGGCGGCGCCGCCGGTCATTATGCCGGTCATCACGGCCTGCTCGGCGCCGCCGCGGGATGCCTGTACGGCCGTCACGAGGCCAACAAGCGCGACCGTCAGCAACAGCCGCAGACCCAGGGTCAGGGCCAAGCGCCTGCCGATCAGGGCAAGCTGTAAGCTCATTGCTCGTCGCAAGTGCTCCTCGCAATGACGATGATGCGGGTGTGAGCGCGCCTCGCCACCGCTAATCCGTGATTCACTTGTCAGACAGCCAATACAGCAGCCGCAAAAACGGCAGATAGCCAATAAGACACAGGCCTGCATTCTCGCGACGGCATTTGCCCGAGGTTTGCAAAAATGGTCCCTCTGAAGAATAGAGGGCGCAGGGCCATCCCAAGAGGGAGGCAGGGAAGACCGGGTGCACGCTGCACCCGCGATCTCGTGTGCAAAAGCAGAAAAGAAAACGCACACGAGCATACAGGTTCAGCGGAGGCAGTCCGGCCTTCCCTGCGCAATGGTTTTACGGTTTCC
>JBDTKZ010000119.1:0-19392 GCA_039935075.1 Bradyrhizobium sp. | reverse complement strand
CTCACGTATTCGACCGCTTTGGCCTTGACGGGAAGATCAGCTGCCTGTGCCCCACTCATGGCGACGATGGCCGCCGCTGAGCCGAGGATAAGGCTCTTAACTGACTTCATGTTAAACCTCCAAGTTGTTGCTCCGTACGAAAGGCCGTACAAAAGCCGATAAAACCGCCGTCAAAACACCAAGGAACTCAAAGGCCCCTCATAGCGCAGGTGGACTTAAGCGAACCACCTAACGGGACGACCTCGGGATGCCCCCCTCCGTCGCAACATCACAATTACCGATGACTTCTGCACACGCAACAAAGGAACCGCTTCGGAGCCGATCCGAGAGACTGTTTTCGGATGGGTGTTGCACAAATAACACGCAGATGTGATCGCACATTCTTCATAAGCCATTGTTTTATATTGGTATTTTTAAATAGCTCGATTCCGCCCGGAGATCCTCCCGCGGGCTGCCGTTTCGCCACCTACCCCCGATTCAGCCCCCGACGCGCGCCGAATCGAGCCGCAAAAGCGGCCTCCCCAGCGCCCGACGCTCCCAATACTCGGCCTATCGGGCCGCATGCCGCGCTCGGAACCCACCATGATGACGGCGCTGTCATTTAATAGGCGGGCGCGGCAGGCGACGATTTCACGCAGGAATCACCTGTCCCATTTTGAGAACCAGGTTCCCGCAGCGCGCGGACGAGCTTGCAAACCCCTTATCTGGCAGGCTCAAAACGAATCCCGCGCCGTTGTGGCCGCACGTGTGGCCGGCGCGGCGCGCGACATTAATCCCGGCTGCCGGGGCAGCGTTTTTGTACATTGCGCGATAGAGATGAAAGAGAGCGCGCGCCTGGCGCGGCTTAAATCGACGCGCCGGTGATTTCCGTAGCAACGATGGTCGAATCTGCGCCGCATTTGCGACGTGCGACCAACAGATCTGTGCCGGCGATGGGCAATAAAGGGATGCGGGTCGGCCAGGAGACCTTAACGGGAGTCCTTAAATAGCGGCGAATCCGGCGGCCTCGAATCTGCCGCTTGCGGCCCGCGCCCGCGTCGGGCATATCGGCCCTAACGGAGCTGTGGCCGAGTGGCTGAAGGCGGCGGTTTGCTAAACCGTTATAGGGTTGTAAAGCCCTATCGAGGGTTCGAATCCCTCCGGCTCCGCCATACCAATCCATTAAGCAAATGTTTTTATTGATATATTTTGGTATGATTGGGCTCTAGCCCTATCATCTGCCCTAGCTTGGGAGGGACGATGAGTCGGCGTCTTTCGGCCGGAGCGACCGACGAGGTCCATCATTATCCCGAGTTCTTCAAGAGGCATATCTGCGATGCTGGGCGCCGCGCGGCGTCCCAGATGTTGGTCAGAACTGCTGCGATCAATCCAGAGATGCAGGGTGACGTGATGGTTCGGGCACAGCCATTCGTGCTCGTGATCAGCCACCTCGAATCCGCACTCGAATTGTTCATTGAGTGGCACGACATGGTGAGCTTGTGTGATCGCCTCGAACTTTCCGCAGACGAAGCATGGCTCTCGTCGTCTTGGCTCGAATTCCTGCCGTGCAGCGCCTATCCAGGCTCGCTTGCGGGCGAAATATTCGCCGAGCAGCTTGCGCTGTATTGAGCCCATTCTGGCGGCAAGCATGGCGCGCTGAGACAGATTTATCGTTTGCGTCGCCCTTTCCACCCATTCCTCGAATGTCTCACCTTCCGCAAAAGCGAAACTTTGCGAAACCGCGTCTTTCAAACGTTCGACGTATACCGTTCGACTGATTCGCTGCATGCGTCTGATGCCCCTCATCTAGAGGGGATGGTACGCCGGATCTGAAACGATTCGCTTGGCGACTTCTCCACACCCGCGATGGGCAGCGGCCCGAACGGGTTCCGGTCTCAACTGGTGGCCCGATTGCCAGCCCGCGGCGCTTGCGCTTTGATGGGGCATGGGCACCAAGTCGCGAGAAGCAATCTATGGCGCATCTGTCCGGCATTCTGCGGAGTAAGCCGCGGAGGCCCGCAGGCTCGCGGATCATCTCGCTTGCATCGCCTGGAATAGGCGCATGCTCGGTTTCCAGGGGCCGGCGCAACCCTCTCCAGCCCTCGGCGACGCCCTTAACGGCGGCTATCCCTATCTCGAAGTTAAATGCCTTGGCTGCGAGACCCACCAAACTGTGGCGCTCAAGTGTGACGTCGCGGGCGGAGCCGCTTCCGTCGATCGCCCTGACCGTGACCGCGATCGAAAACGAACACCGGCAGGTGATGTGATTCGAAATTGCTATCGGCGACTGGCGAAGAAGAGTTCTTTGATCGAGTTCAAGAAGCTCGCCCTGAAAATCCGACCTCCGGGCGCGGTCGCAAAGGTCGCCTGACCACAAACCTGTTGCGACGATACTTGCCTGCGCTTGCGCGGCTCCCGTGACGTTTCACAGCAACGGAAACGCCAAAAGCCTTATCTGCAGCCGTGCTGGCGCAACGCGGTTGCTGCCGGAGGGACTGGCCTTACCGACGCGTTGGCGTATTGATGTCGACATGACGGGGCTTATTTCTCTGATGGGAGATTCTTGTGGTCAGACTGATTCCAGCGATCCTTGCGCTTGCAGTGTCGCTTATCGCCACCTCGGTACGGGCTCAAACCTATGATCCCAACTATCCCGTCTGCATGCACGTCTTTGGCGAGTTGGAGGGTGAGCGGATGGATTGCGTCTTCAACTCACTCGCCCAGTGCGCCGCGTCAGCCTCGGGCCGTTCAGCGATGTGCCTGAACAATCCATATTTCGCGCCCAGGTCTTTCGCACCCAAGTCTTTCGAACCCAGGTCTTTCGAACCCAGGTCCGACCGACGCAGGCATCCCAACAGCCCGCGGAGCGCAGCACCTGGCCGAGCGGGATGATCATGGCGTCGTTTTCAAAGGTTTATGGGAAAGCCAGCCTGCCGCCGCTCACCACGTTGAAGAAAACGAAGTGAGCCTCCCGGCACTTGCGCCGTTCGACAGCAAGATGCGGCGACCCGCGATTAGTGCATCGTCATCCAGGCCCGGGCTTCGCGCTGGGCGGTGGCGATCTCGACCTCGGACATCATCTCGGCGACCTCGCGGCGCATCGGAATGGCATCGGCGCGGCCTTTCAGGGCGGCGAGATTGAACCATTTGTGCGCGGCGACGAGGTTGACCACGCCGGAGCGGCCGCTGGCCCAATAAAGACCGCGTTCGAACAGCACGTCCGGGATCGCGCTTGCTTCCACCGGAATTGCCATATCCAGATCGATGTGCCCCTGAAACATCTTCGTCTCCTTTTGATTTTTGCGCCGTCCCGTTGCCGAGCGCGGCCCCTGTCCACTGTTTGAAACGTCCCGGTATTCCCCACGCCGTTTGCCGGCTTGTTGGGATGATCATGACCGATCAAATTTGAAGGGCAGTTTAAATATCGGGATGAATCGGAAGTGAACGCGGGCGCCGCTGCCATCACCGCGAGATCGCAAAAATGCAGGTTTAACGGGGCTTTCCCGCGAAAGGCGAAATTCGGTTTACCCTGCCATTTCGCGAAACGATAACCATTGGCGGCAATCGGGCGACCACGGTGCCGGCGGCTGCCATCGCCAGCGGCCTCGCCACATGATGGCGCCACGGCGCATCATCCTCGACGATCAACGTCGCGATGGAACCTGCCCAGGCGGATGCCGCCGGAGGGAGGGAGCGCAGATGGGTGAGGATTTGAAAAATCAAAGCGCCGCATCGGGCGTCTTCCGAAACGCCGGATGCGGCGTCTTGGGAACGAGGGCGTCGGCGAACACGTCAGGACCAGATTTCAGGGCGGGCTTTGGGCCCGATGAAATTGCGGATCAGAGATCCGCACCGAACGAAGAAAACTTGTTTCTTCTGCCGGACCGGTTTCGAAGAGCGAACTCCCCAAAGGACGATCCAGCCGTTTGACCTGATGTCTCGCCGACACCCTCTTTCGTCGACCAGAGCCACCGGGCTGAAACCGCTTCGAGAAGCGGCGTGTCCTGAAGGCTCGTGTGACGTGCCGGCATCAAGTCGCCGGCAATTTCTTAAGGCGAAGTTACTTCTTCTTCTTCGCGACCTTGCGGGTCTTCTTCGCAGTCTTCTTCACTGCGCTCTTCGCCTTCTTTGCCTTCTTAGCTTTCTTGGCCATGTTGCCCTCCTAATGTAAGTGAGATGGCTTAATCGCTGCGTGCACTCGGGAATCGAAATGCACTACATCCCGAATACACCAACACACTCAAAAAAACAGTGTCTGGCTTAAGGAAGTGTTGACGCACACAGGCGAGAGCGCGCGACGCATGCTGATCGCCAACACCGCGACGCATCCGCGCAACGATGCGAGTAGTGCGTGGAAAAGCAGCACATGCATTTGTCAATATCGAAGGAAAGCCCTGTGCCGCAGGTGTTTCCGCAACTCTCGCACGTTGCGGCGTGAGTGCGATAGCGCCTGTTGCGACTCACCCATGGCAACCAAAACCGCGTTGCGCGGACTCTGAGTCGCCATTTTTGGCAATGAAAAAATTTTCGTGCACAACGCCGTCGCGTCTCATCGGCGCTCGCCAAAACCGGTTTTTTGCGCGAATCGCGGACAACCGATTCGCAAGGCGCGAGGTCTCGTCGCGACGATGAATTGCGGTTCGATCGACGCGCGCAGGCGCGCTCGCGTGCGTTCGATCGACGCCGCGTCGATGACGACGGCGTGATGTCACGTGAACTCAGATGCCGAGTTTGGACTTGAGCAGATCGTTGACGGCTTGCGGATTGGCCTTGCCGCCGGATGACTTCATCACCTGACCGACGAACCAGCCCATCAGCTGCGGCTTGGCGCGCGCCTGCGCAACCTTGTCCGGATTGGCTGCGATGATGTCGTCGACCACCTTCTCGATCGCGCCGAGATCGGTGACCTGCTTCATGCCGCGCGCCTCGACCAGCGCGCGCGGGTCGCCGCCCTCTTGCCAGACGATCTCGAACAGATCCTTGGCGATCTTGCCGGAGATGGTGCCCTCGCCGATCAGGTCGACGATCGCGCCAAGCTGCGCCGCCGACATCGGCGAGCCCGTAATATCACGGCCTTCCTTGTTGAGACGGCCGAACAGTTCGTTGATCACCCAGTTGGCGGCGAGCTTGCCGTCGCGGATCTTGTTGGCGAGACCGGCCAGCACGGTTTCGTAGAACACCGCGCTCTCGCGTTCGGCCACCAGCACGCTGGCATCATAGGCTGACAATCCGAACTCGGCGATGAAGCGGGCCTTCTTCTGGTCCGGCAGTTCCGGCAAGCCCGCCTTGAGATCGTCGACATAGCCCTGCGTGAATTCCAGCGGCAGCAAATCGGGATCCGGGAAATAGCGGTAGTCGTGCGCCTCTTCCTTGGAGCGCATCGGACGCGTTTCGCCCTTGTTGGGATCGAACAGCCGGGTTTCCTGGTCGATGGCGCCGCCATCCTCGATAATTTCGATCTGGCGCCGCGCTTCATACTCGATTGCCTGCCCGATGAAGCTGATCGAGTTCATGTTCTTGATCTCGCAACGGGTGCCGAGCGGGCCGCCCGGCCTGCGCACGGAGACGTTGACGTCGGCGCGCAACGAGCCCTTCTCCATGTCGCCGTCGCAGGTACCGAGATAACGCAGGATCGAGCGCACCTTGGTGACGTAGGCCTTGGCCTGCTCGGAGGAGCGGATGTCGGGCCTGGAGACGATCTCCATCAGCGCCACGCCGGAGCGGTTGAGATCGACGAATGACAGGCTCGGGCTCTGGTCGTGCAGCAACTTGCCGGCGTCCTGTTCCAGATGCAGCCGCTCGATCCCGATGGTGGCGCTGTCACCGCCCGCGAGTTCGACCGTGACCTCGCCCTCGCCCACGATCGGCGACTTGTACTGGCTGATCTGATAGCCCTGCGGCAAATCCGGATAGAAGTAGTTCTTGCGGTCGAACACCGAGCGCAGATTGATCCGCGCGTTGAGGCCGAGACCGCTGCGCACCGCCTGGCGGACGCATGCCTCGTTGATCACAGGCAGCATGCCCGGCATCGCCGCGTCGACCAGCGAGACATGGGCGTTCGGCTCGCCGCCGAACTCGGTCGAGGCGCCGGAGAACAATTTCGAATGCGAGGTGACCTGGGCGTGGACCTCCAGCCCGATCACCATTTCCCACTCGCCGGTGGCGCCCTTGATCAGATTGGTCGGTTTGACAGCAACATTCATGAATGGCCCGGTCGGTTACGTCCTGCGACGCGAATTCACAACGAAGGAAATCAAAACGGTCGGATCTGACGGACGACCGTGGACGGCAATCTCCCACGACGTATCGAGGCGATGATCTCCAAACCGTAAATTAAGCCGCCGCACATGGCGATGCAACCGGCGCGCCGCCCATCAGCTCAATTCGGCATCGTCTCGGATGCCGCATCGAGCGTCAGTGTGAACCAGGTGCCCTGCCCGCGGACGCTTTCGGCACGAAACACCACATTCCCGGCATTTTCCTTCAACGTCTGCAGGATCAGGGCACCGAGCTTGCGCGGTGACGGCCATTGCTGGTGTTCGTCGAGACCGACACCGTCGTCGGCGACGACGATCGTCACCCGGCCAGCCTCCTGCTTGCAGACCAGTCGCAACTGGCCGCCGCTACGGCCGACGAACGCGTATTTCAGAGCGTTGGTCAACATCTCGTTGACGAGCAGGCCCGCCGGCATCGCGACGTTGATCGAGAGCGGGCAATAGCCCGTCTCGATATCGATCTTGATGCCGTCCGAGGCACTCACCTGCATCACGGAACTCGCGACGTCGGACAGATATTGGCCGAGATCGATTTCGGCCGGGGCATCCTCGGTCGAAAGGGTTCGGTAAAGCACCGTCAAAGCGTCGATCCGACTCGCCAACCGCGCCAGGGCAACGGTCTCGCCTTCCTTGGCCGATCTCGCCTCCAGGCGAATCAGGGCCGTAATGAGCTGCAGGTTGTTTTTGACCCGGTGCTGAAGTTCGCGCATCAGCATGTCTCGATCACGGATCTGGCTCTCGAATTGCTCGATCTGCGCCCGTTCCCGGCCGCCGACATCGACCAGCGCCGCGATGCGGAAATTCTCGACACCGTCGTCGCTCTCGATCACCGAAGCGTAGGCTTGAACGATGACGAGACGATCGACTGGTCCGGCCGGGCGAAACACGCCGATAAAATCTTCACCGTCCCGGATAGCCTCGCCCAAAGTCTGGGCCGGGCTATCCTCGCTGCGAAAACCACCGAGGCAGATCCAGCTCTGGCCTTCCACATCGGCGGCCGCCATCGACATTAAATTTTCGAACGCCCGGTTGATGTAGACGACATGCTGCTCTTCCCCGGAACCGCGCGATATCGCGACTGCGACCGGAGCGTGATCGAGCAAATGTTTATATTTGTCGTTCTCGATCGCCGACGCGAGCTTCGACGAGCCCAGAATCTGACCAACTTGCTGAGAAGACGGGATACCGTCGTCGGCGCTCATACACGAACCGTGTTCATGGGCGAACCATGACCAAGCATGGCAAAAAACGCAAACGCAAAAGCTGCGCGCGCTCGACGGAACTTCACCGCCATCGCGGCCTTAGTTCTTTCCGGTGCCGAGCAGCGCGGACGCAATCCGCTCCCATTCGGTCTCCAGAGAATCCTTGGCGACGGGTTGGCCGGCCTGCCGGTACCAATAACCGGCATTGCCAGGATCGCCCTCGACCCGATGCAGGTAGGCATGAACCCAGGCGGCATCGGCGCTGGATTCGTCCTGCACGATCTTGTGCGCAGCGTCCCATTGGCCCTTGGCCGCCCACCACAGCCCGGCAAGCGGCGCGTCGAGACCCGGCGCTGGTGCTGTGCCCGACAGACTGACTTTGAAATCGGCCACGCTCACCACCACCTCGCAGGTGTAAACCGTCCCGCCGCCTGCTCGATCACTTCGCCGAGCGAGAACAGGGTTTCTTCATCGAACGGACGGCCGATCAGTTGCAGGCCGAGCGGTAACCCTTGCCCGTCCTTGCCGGCGGGAACCGCGATGCCGGGCAATCCCGCCATGTTCACCGTCACCGTGAAGATGTCGTTGAGATACATCTCGACGGGATCGGCGCCCTTTTCGCCGATGCCGAACGCCGCTGACGGCGTCGCCGGGGTGAGGATCGCGTTGACACCCTTGGCAAAGCACTCCTCGAAGTCCCGCTTGATCAAGGTGCGGACCTTTTGCGCGCGCAAATAATAAGCGTCGTAGTAGCCGGCCGAGAGCACATAGGTGCCGATCATGACGCGGCGGCGAACTTCGGCGCCAAATCCTTCGGCGCGGGTATTTTCGTACATTTCGCCAATGCTGCGACCGGGCACCCGCAAGCCGTAGCGCACGCCATCATAGCGCGCGAGGTTGGACGAGGCTTCCGCCGGCGCCACGATATAATAGGCCGGCAGCGCGTATTTGGTGTGCGGCAGCGATATCTCGACCAGTTCGGCGCCGGCGGCCTTCAACCAGTTGGCGCCGTCGGTCCAGAGCTTTTCGATTTCCGCGGGCATGCCGTCGAGGCGATACTCCTTGGGGATACCGATCTTCATGCCCTTGACCGAGGTGCCGATCGCTTTCTCGTAATCCGGCACCGGGCGGTTGACCGAGGTGGTGTCCTTGGGATCGTGACCGGCCATCGACCGCATCAGGATCGCGGAATCCCGTACGCTGCGCGCGATCGGGCCGGCCTGGTCGAGCGAGGATGCGAAGGCGACAATGCCCCAGCGCGAGCAGCGGCCATAGGTCGGCTTGATGCCGACGGTGCCGGTGAACGCAGCCGGTTGCCGGATCGAGCCGCCGGTGTCGGTCGCCGTCGCGCCCATGCACAACAGCGCCGCCACCGCGGACGCCGAGCCGCCGGACGAGCCGCCGGGCACCAATTTGGTATCCGCGCCGTCGCGCCGCCACGGGTTGACCACCGATCCGAAACACGAGGTCTCGTTCGACGAGCCCATCGCGAACTCATCATTGTTGAGCTTGCCGAGCATTACGGCACCGTCGCGCCAGAGCTGCGAGGTCACGGTGGATTCGTACGGCGGCACGAAATTGCCGAGGATTTTCGAGCAGGCGGTGGTGCGCACGTCCCGGGTCGCGAACAGATCCTTGATCCCGAGCGGAATGCCCTGCAGCGGACCGCCCTCGCCCTTGGCGATCTTGGCATCGGCCTCGCGCGCCATGGCGCGGGCCTGATCCGGCGTCTCCAGCACAAATGCATTGAGCACGCGCGCGGCCTCGATCGCGGCGAGATGCGCGTCGGTCAGCTCAAGCGAGGTAAAGGATTTGCTCGCGAGGCCGGATTTGGCCTCGGCGATCGTCAGCGATGTCAAATCGGTCATTTATCAACCGGGCTGCAGAAGAACGGAGACAGCGTCTTGTCGTTGGCCGGGTCGTTAAGGCGGGCCTTGTCGGCGGCCTCGAGCTGATCGAGCACGGCGTCCATCGCCTTGTCGGGATCCGCGGGCTTGCCCTCGCGCTCCATCGCGTCGAGGTAATTCATGTAGGCCTGATAGGCCTTTTCATCGTCACAGAGCATGCACATCGGACTTCGCCTCAGAAATTATTCGACCACCTTCGGCACCAGGAAGAAATGGTCCTGGGTTTCCGGCGCATTGGCGACCACCGCGTCCGCGATCTCGCCATCATTGACCACGTCGGCGCGCTTCTTCATTTCCATCGGCGTCACCGACGTCATGGGCTCGACGCCCTCGACATTGACTTCACTCAGTTGCTCAACGAACGCCAGCATTGCGTTCAACTCGCCCTGAAGATGGGGAACCTCGGCTTCGGTGACCGCGATCCGCGCCAGATGCGCGATACGGCGGACGGTAGCTGCATCGACGGACATTAATATAGGGCCTCTCGCGGCGAAATTCAGCCCGCCGTATAGCAGACCGGCCTTTTGCACCGCAACCGCAGCAAACAGCCGCCCATGCGCCGAAGCACAGGATTTCAGCGGCGGCAGGCCGCCGACGAAACCATTTTCGGGCCCCGCGCAGTCGTCCCGAAACAGTCGCCGGATAATGGTTAATCAACAAGAATTGTGGAGGCGTATCATGGGAAACGATGGCAACCGGACCGACGGCTGGGACCCCGCCCTCTGGTCAATCGGCACCGCGCTTGGTGCTGCGATCTTCTACCTCGCCTGTCTGGCCTGAGAACGCGGAGGGCAAGATCATGTCCGACCCGAAAGTGCTGCAGGAAAAGGCGGAAATGTTCGAACGCCGGGCTCAAACCGCTGCCGACCCGATCTCGAAGCATCACTACCGCGAGATGGCGGCACATTACCGGTCTCTCGCCGTCGAGCATCTAAAGGTCACCCGCGACGAGCCGGCGCACTGACCCAAGGCACCGCGCTGACGCCGATCGACGCGGCAGACGTCTACCGGCCGAGCGCGCTCATCCGCGCCAGTGCGTTGGCGGCCAGTTCGCGCGTCAGCTCCGCGGCCGGCATGTCGCGCCCCATCCGTATCGCCTGCCCGGCCCAGAGATTGGTGAAATCGACCTTGCCGAGCTTTTCGGCGGCCGCCTTTAACGGTCCGAGCGCGGTCGCGGCATGTGGGAATGCGGGCGCGTGGGGCGAAATAGGCCCGACCTCGCGCATCACACGATTGGGAACGCCGCGCGCGGGCCGCCCGGTCATGACATTGGTGATGACGGTGGAATCATCGCGCGCCTCTGCCAGCGCAACACGGGCCAACACGCTCACTCTGGATTCCGGACAGCGCAAATAGGCGCTGCCGATCTGCACGCCGGCTGCGCCCAGTGCGAACGCGGCCGCGATCCCTCGCCCGTCCGCGATGCCGCCGGCGGCGATCACCGGAACCTGTACCGCGTCGACCACCTGCGGCACCAGCGCGAAGGTGCCGGGTTGCTCGGCAATGTTGTCGGTCAGGAACATGCCGCGATGGCCGCCCGCTTCGGCGCCTTGCGCGATGATGACGTCGGCGCCGTTCTGCTCAAGCCAGATCGCCTCCTTCACGATCGTCGCCGCTGCCAGCACGATGCAACCCGCCGCCTTGACGCGCTTGAGCAGCGCCTGGTCCGGCAGGCCGAAATGGAAACTGACCACTTCAGGCTTGAGTTCCTCGACCACTTCGCAGAACGCGGCATCGAATGGCGCGCGGTTGGCGGCATTGATCGGCACCGCCGGGTCGAGCCCCAATTCCCGATAATAAGCCTCGAGCCGCTTCTTCCACCCGGCCTCGCGCGCGGGGTCCGCATCGACCGGCTTGTGGCAGAAGAAATTCATGTTGATCGGCGCCGAGACGCGCTGGCGGATGATGTTGACCTGTTCGCGCGCCTTTTCCGCCGACAGCATCGCGCAGGGCAACGACCCCAAGGCGCCGCCTTGGGCCGCCGCGACCACGAGTTCGGCATCCATCACGCCGGCCATCGGCGCCAGTACGATCGGAAATTCGGTTTTGAAAAGCTCGATAATTCGGCGGTCTGGCCACATGGTTTTGCTCGCTCTGGTGATTGAGGATTGAATCAGGCTTGCAACGATGCCGAGGAGTTGCGCCGTCCAAGCAGTATCCCTTCGGCTTCGGTCGCGATCCGTTCAACGATCTCGGCGGCCGGAGGAATGTCATGGATCAGCCCGACAGCCTCTCCGGCAAACACAGCGGCGATGTCGAAATTGCGCGCCTCCCTGGCGGCCGCATATTCGGCGGCAACCGCCGTCATGCTTTGCAACAATTCAACTTCATGACCGGTCCAGCGCCGCAAATGATCATTGATCAAAGTGCGCCCGGTAAACGGCGACGGCCAGACATTGTTGCGCGACAGGTCAAACACAACACCGCGAACCGTGCTGCCGCTGCTGGCGTCGCAGATCAGCTTTTTGGCTTCGTCTGTCCCGTCGCATTCCTGGCTCGCATAAAAGCGGGTGCCGAGCAGCACGCCGGAAGCACCCAGCATCATCATCGCCGCCAGCCCGCGTCCGTCACCGATACCGCCGGCCGCCACCACCGGCACGCGCCCGGCCGCGAGATCGACGATGGCAGGCACGATATCGAGGGTGGTGCGCGACGCACCGTGGCCTCCTGCCTCGGTGCCCTGCGCAATCAGGATGTCGGCGCCCGCATCCAGCGCTTGTCGCGCCATGTCCTCGGTTTGAACCTGACAGATCAACAGCGCACCGGCAGACTTGATACGCGGCGCAAAGGGGCTGGGATCACCGAAGGCGAGCATGACCGCGCGCGGCGCCGCAGCCAAAGCAATATCCAGGAGTTCGGGCCGTTTCGCGAGACTCCAGGTGATGAAGCCGATGCCGAAGGGTGTCGAGGCTCCCGCGAGCTTGGCGGTCTCCTGCTCCAGCCAGACTTTGTTGCCGTATCCGCCACCCAAAATGCCGAAACCTCCGGCGGCGCTGACTGCCGTGACAAGGCGCGCGCCGGCAATCGTATCCATCGGCGCCGACAGGATCGGATGCTTGATACCAAGCAGGGCGGTCAATGAGGTGCTGATCGGCATATCCATCCTCCGCAATCTGGACAGTCACCCTACGCCGAACTATCATTCTCTAAAAATGAATACTAGAGAACACTGATATCTCCATAACAGAACGGTAGCAGCTCCATGGAACTGACCGATCTCGTGACCTTTTCGGCGGTGGCCCGCACCGGCGGCATCACCCACGCCGCGTCCGAACTTAACACCGTGCAGTCCAACGTCACACAGCGGATCAAGGCGCTGGAGGCTGAAATCGGCACCGCTTTGTTTGAGCGGCACAGCCGCGGCATGACGCTGACCGGCGCCGGACGGCGGCTATTGCCGTACGCGCAGCGAATGGCGGCGCTGTCGCGCGAAGCGGTGCTGGCCGCGCGCGATGACGGCGTGCCAAAGGGCCCGCTGGCAATCGGCTCGATGGAGACCACGGCCGCCGTTCGCCTGCCCTCGCTGCTGGCGGAATTTCATCGGCGCTTTCCGGCGGTGCGATTGAGTCTGCGGACCGCGCCGACGGCGGATCTGGTGGCCGCCGTGCTCGATGGCGCGCTCGACGGCGCCTTCGTCGCCGGCCCGATCGATCACGCCGAACTCAGCGCCGTCACCGCCTTCCGGGAAGAATTGGTGCTGGTCACGGCCCGGCGCTGGAGCAATCTCGCCGCGTTGCGCGCCGGCACGCCTGAATCCGGACCAACCGCGCTGGTGTTCCGCACCGGTTGCACCTACCGGCAGCGACTCGAACAGTTATTCTCAGAGTTTGGCTGGCCTTCCGCGACACGGTTTGAATTGGGCACGCTGGACGGCATGATCGGCTGCGTCGCCGCCGACATGGGGGTGACGCTGTTGCCGCGCGCGGTCGCCGGACGCAGCGATTTGAGCGAGAGCATCACCCTTCATACGCTCAAGCCTGCCCAGTCGCAGGTCGATACGCTCTTTATCCAGCGTCGCAGCGCGCATCATTACAGCGCGCTGGAGGGTTTCGCCTCCTGCCTCAACAAGAACGGCGAGGTCATTGCCGCCTGACGCTCCACCGCCGCAGCGCCACCACCGCCCAGATCGCCTCGACCAGCCCGAACGGCCAGGCGCCCTGCAGGAAGCCGTAAATCGAACCCAGCGCACAGGCCATCGCGAAGCCGAGCACATACCAGGGGCTGCGATCCTCCAGCGCGTAACACAGCAGCATGGCGGTGACCGCGAACAACCCGAATAATGTCAGCCGGTCCATGATCGGTCCTTCCGCTTTGCATGCATCGCCGACCGCGTGGTATGCGGGGCGATGCCTGCGCTCATTCTACCGCTGATCGACGCCGCCCCGCACTGGCCGGAACGCGGCGCGCTGGTCGGACTCGATCTCGGCACCAAGACCATCGGCGTCGCGGTGTCCAATCCCGATCGCCGGCTCGCCACCGGCGTCGAGACCATCCAGCGCAAGGCCTTCAAGGCCGACGCCGCGCGGCTGCTTGCGATCGCGGCCGAACGTAACGCGGTTGGCTTCGTGCTGGGCCTGCCGATCAACATGGATGCCAGCGAAGGCCCGCGGGCGCAATCGACCCGGGCCTTTGCCCGCAATTTCTCGCAACTGACACCTCTCGCCATCGCGCTGTGGGACGAGCGGCTTTCCACCGTGGCGGTGGAGCGCGAACTGATCGGCCTGGATATGAGCCGCGCACGCCGCGCCGAGGTGATCGACGAACACGCCGCGATCTTCATCCTGCAAGGCGCGCTCGACCGGCTGGCGACGCTGCGCAATGCCGGCGGGGATCGCTGAGGATGGCGATCGTTCTGGCGGCGCTGATGCCGGTGTTTTTGCTGATTGTGCTCGGCTTCGTCCTGAAACGCAGCCTGATGCGGCTGGAGACGCAGTGGCACGGGCTGGAGCGCCTGACCTATTACGTGCTGTTCCCGATGCTGCTGATCCAGACGCTGGTCAAGGCGGACCTCACGAAAGTGCCGGTCGCCGGCGTCGGTGGCGCGCTGTTGATCTCGGCATTCCTGATGTCGATGCTGTGCCTGGCGCTGCGGCCCCTGCTCACCCGATGCAACGTGGATGGCCCGGCCTTCACCTCGATCTTCCAGGGCGCGACCCGCTGGCAGACCTATGTGGCGCTCGCGGTCTCCGGCAATCTCTATGGCGATACCGGACTGGCGCTGGCCTCGGTGGCGATGGTCGCGATCATTCCGCTGGTCAATGTGCTGAGCGTCGCGGTGCTGGCGCATTATGCCTCGCCCGTGAAGCGATCGGTCGGCTCGATCGTCATGACCGTGGTGCGCAATCCGTTGATCTGGGCCTGCGCGATCGGTCTTGCGATCAATGTCGCGCACTTGCCGCTACCCAGGATATGGCACGAGGTCGCCGACGCGCTCGGCCGCTCGTCGCTGGCGATCGGCCTGCTCGTCACCGGCGCCGGCCTGCATCTCGAGGGCATGTTGCGCCCGAGCGCCGCGGCCACGCTCGGCGTCGTGCTCAAGCTGATCCTGATGCCCGCTATGGGAATCGGGCTGGCGCTGGCGTTCGGCCTTTCCGGTTCCAATCTGGTGATCGTGGCGGCCTGCTCGGCGGTGCCGTGCTCCTCCAGCGCCTACGTGCTGGCGCGGCAGATGGGCGGCGATGCGCCACTGCTGGCACAGATCATCACGCTGCAGACGATTTTGGCGGCGATCACGATGCCGGTTGTGATCGCCCTGGTGGCATAATCGCCGTCAATTTGATCCCGTGAGAAGGATCGTCTGCACGACGGCCGCAAGATTGTTGAGACCGTGCAACAGTATCGTCAGCCAGATCGATTGGCTGCGATAGCGGACGTAACCAAGCACAAGCCCAATCGAAAACACCTCGCCGAGAAAGAACCAGTCATATTGCAGATGCAGCGAGGTCCACACCAGCGACGACAGCAGGATAGCGCCGGGGACGCGCAGAAAACTTTCCGACCAGCCGCGATAGAGAAAGCCGCGCGCGAAAAACTCTTCGGTGATCGGGGCTGCGACGGCGAAGGCCAGCACCAACAGCCATAGCGCGCCGTCGGCGCGGGCCGATTGCAGCACATCCCCCATGAATCCCGGCGTGACCTCACGGCCGGTCGCGCGCGATATCATATCCCAGCCCATCACCACAACGACCATGGCGACGATCCCGATCACGAGATTCTGCCAACTGGTCCAGCGCAGTGCGAGATAATCCGCAAACGGCGTCCGCGACAGCCAGACCGGCAGCCACACCGCGGCAAGCACGGCGGGCAATCCCGTGATCACCGACAGTGAAATCGTCAGGCCACCGCCGAGCACGTGTATAGCAGTGGCCATGTCCAACGGCCCCTGCTGCCGCAGCATGAACCAGCCGACCACCGCGAGCTGGCCGACGAACATCGCGGCAAAGATAAACAGGCCCCACAGCGCGGTGCCCCAGAATTTCCAGACCCGCGGCGGGCGCGCCGCCGGGGCTTCCATCAGGGGCGGACTTTCGGGATTGAGGGAATCCATCAACTGGCTTTCAAGGTGGCGCTGTTTTCAACGTCAAGCGGGTAAGGGCAACGCTCTCGCGAGCAGGCTCTTGATATCGTCAGTGGCGAGATCGACGGCGCCATACATGCCGGCATGCGTTGTCGCCAACCGGGTCCGCGCAAACAGTTCGGCGTGATGCGGCGAGATGATATTCAATGCCGCGGCAGCCGCCAGCAATGCCAGTTTCTCGACCGCGAGCCGCGCCACGCGCTCGCCGTCGGGCCGGCGAAACGCGTTGCCGATGAACGCCACCGCGTCGGCAGCGCCGGACAATCCCCTGGTCTCCTGAACCAGCCCCTGCAACACCGCTGCCGCCGCATCGGCTTCGCGCGACAAGGCCCTGAGCACATCGAGGCACATCACATTGCCCGAGCCTTCCCAGATCGCGTTGACGGGGGATTCGCGGTAGTGGCGCGCCAGAATGCCTTCCTCGACATAGCCATTGCCGCCGAGGCACTCCATCGCCTCATACAGAAAGCCCGGCGCGCATTTGCAGACCCAGTATTTGATCGCGGGTGTCAGCAGCCGCATATAGGCCGCCTCGCTGGCGTTATCCGGCGCGCGATCGAACGCGCGGCAGAGCCGCATCACCAGCGCGATCGATGCCTCGACATGCAAGGCCATGTCCGACAGCACCGCCTGCATCAGCGGCTGATCGGCGAGATGCTTCTGGAACACGCTGCGATGGCGGGCGTGATGCAGCGCATGCACAAGCCCCGATCGCATCAGGCCGGCCGAGGCAATCGCGCAATCCTGCCGCGTCAGCTGCACCATCTGGATGATGGTGCGGATGCCCTTGCCTTCGTCGCCGACCCGCAATGCATAAGCGTCCTCGAATTCCACTTCCGAAGACGCATTGGACCGGTTGCCGAGCTTGTCCTTGAGCCGCTGGAAATGGACCGCGTTGACCGAGCCATCCGGTCTGAAGCGCGGCATGAAGAAACAAGTCAGACCATCGTCGGCCTGTGCCAGCACCAGAAAGGCATCGCACATCGGCGCCGACATGAACCATTTATGGCCGGTGATGCGGTAGGCCTCGCCGTCACGGACAGCACGGGTCATATTGGCGCGCACATCGGTGCCGCCCTGCTTCTCCGTCATGCCCATGCCGAGCGTCATGCCGCGCTTGGTCCACCACGGCGCGAAACCGGGATCGTAGGCGTCGGTTGCGATCACCGGCATTGTCCTGGCGAGCAGATCCGGCTGCGACGCCAGCGCCGCCACCGACGCGCGCGTCATCGTGATCGGGCACAGATGTCCGGTCTCGACCTGCGCCGCGATATAGAATTTGGCGGCGCGTATCACTTCGGAGGCGCCGCCGGCAGGCTTGCCTTCCGCGTTCCAGGTCGAATTGTGAATCCCGGCATGGGCGCTGCGCGCCATCAATTCATGATAGGCCGGATGAAACTCGACCTGGTCGCGCCGGTTGCCGCGCGCATCGAAGGTCCGCAGCTTTGGCGTATTCTCGTTGGCGAGACGGCCGCGCTCGGCCATCGCAGCTGAACCCCAATGCTGCCCGAACCCGGACAATTCCTTCGCGGCCGAAGCGCCGCCGTTGGCCGCGACAGCCTGTTTCAGCGACACGTCCAGTTCGAACAAATCGAAATCTTCAAACGGCGGCGACTGGTTGAACACCTCGTGGGTCGCGAACGAAGGCTGGGTCATGGGCCGTCTCTCACGAAATTGACGGGAATCAAGGGCGGCGCGGTTGAATGGGGAAATCATAAGCCTCCCCGCCCGCGCCCGGCAGCGAAAAGTGCCACCACTCCTTCGAATAGTTCACAAACCCTTGCCGGCCCATCGCAGCCACACCAGCAGATTGCGCCAGCGGCGTTGTGAAGCGCTGATCGAGGGCGCGGCCGTGTGCCCCTTCACGTCGGAACAATCATAGCCGGTGCCCATGTCGACGCTGGCTTCGGGCGACCTCAGCGCCGCCGGCGCGGTACAGTCAGCGTAAAGCTTGGCGGGATCGAAGGTCGCCGAATTGTCGGCTTTCAGATCGACCAGCGTCAGATCGACGGCGGCGCCAGTGGAATGCTGGGAATGGCTGGCGATATAGCCGAGCCGGAACAGCTCTCGTTTGCTGAAGGCGGGATTATAGCGCCGCTCGGCCGCGGTCTCCTTGCCGTTTTGCGACCATGCCACCATGTCGGCCACCGCGCGCGCCGGCCGGTAGCAATCCAGCATTTTCAGCGACAGACTTTGCCGGGCCAGTTCCTGCTGAACGCCCCTCAGGGCAAGCCCGACGCTGCGCTTCACCACGCATTCGGCGGCGCCATAACCCTTCATCGGCCGGCCCTTGAAATTGTTGACGCCGGCATAGCGGACGTCCTGGATAACAGAGGGATCGATATCGCGCAGATAGACAAAATCGCCGGGCAAGCCCTGAGCCGCGGCAGGCCCCGCCAGGGCGATCGCCGTTAACAGGATCGAAGCGAACCGGTTCAAATTGCGCATGCCCGATGGTTGGCGGTCAAATCGCGGCGACTTTGCGGCGCCTGCGCATTTACCGTGCGTAGGACATCTCGGGGGATAACTCGCGAGCGCCCTATTCGCGCTTGCCCCCTCCGCCATCCGCCCCTATAGCTCTCGTTTTAATGACCCCTGCATCGAAATCGACCTTCGTCCTCGGTCACCGGCATCTGCTGGGAATTGAGGGCCTTTCCGCCGCCGACATCACCGGCCTGCTCGACCTTTCCGAGGAATATGTCGAGCTCAATCGCCAGGTCGACAAGAAACGCACCTCGTTGCGCGGCCGCACCCAGGTCAATCTGTTCTTCGAGGCCTCGACCCGCACTCAATCCTCGTTCGAGCTGGCCGGCAAACGGCTCGGCGCCGACGTCATGAACATGTCGGTGTCGCAGTCCTCGATCCGCAAGGGCGAGACCTTGATGGATACCGCGGTGACGTTGAACGCGATGCACCCCGACATCCTGGTGGTGCGGCACCACGCCTCCGGCGCGGTCGAACTATTGGCGCGCAAGGTCGATGGCTCCGTGATCAATGCCGGCGACGGCGCCCATGAGCATCCGACGCAGGCGCTGCTCGACGCACTCACCATCCGCCGCAACAAGGGCCGGCTCGAGGGCCTGGTGATCGCCATCTGCGGCGACGTGTTGCATTCGCGGGTGGCCCGCTCCAACATTCTCTTGCTCAACACCATGGGGGCGCGCGTCCGGGTGGTCGCGCCCTCCACGCTGTTGCCGCGCGGCATCGAGCGGATGGGCGTCGAAGTCGCGCGCGACATGCGCGAGGGCCTCAACGGCGCCGATATCGTGATGATGCTGCGGCTGCAGCGCGAGCGCATGAATGGCTCGTTCGTGCCGTCGAGCCAGGAATATTTTCACTATTTTGGCCTCGACCAGAAGAAGCTCGCTTATGCCAAGCCGGACGCGCTGGTGATGCATCCCGGGCCGATGAATCGCGGCGTCGAAATCGACTCGATCGTGGCGGATGGCGCG
>JBDTKZ010000118.1:0-14466 GCA_039935075.1 Bradyrhizobium sp. | reverse complement strand
ATCTCGGACGTCATCCTGAGGTGTGAGCTCTTGCGAGCCTCGAAGGATGTTGTTCCGCGCAGTGCGCGCAGCCATCCTTCGAGACGCGGCCAAGTGGCCGCTCCTCAGGATGACGGTTCTGGTGGGTCCCGGCCTTCGCCGGGACGACACTTAGCTTCTGCTTTTAAAGCCGCATCACTGGCGGTATTCGCGGTTGGCGAGGCTGGCTTCCTCGAGGTCGAGGTCGCGCTCGATCCGCCGCCTGATCTCGTCGGTGATCTTGCCGTCGCGTAGCAACACGTGGATGAATTTTCGTTCCTTGCCGATCAGTTCCCGCGTCAGATCTATTCCCGCGGCCGTGACGTCATCGACCTCTGGATCGAGCGAGTCCGGCAACTGGTTGCTGCGTGTCTCGTGGCGGGCGCGCAATAGCTTGACCACCTCGTCGGACAATTCGCGGTCGTCGGTGATGGCGTCGAGCGAGGCGAGTGCTGCGCCGAGCGCTTCGCGCCGCGCCGCGATTTCCGATTCGATATCCGCGACATGTTCGTCGCGTCCGGCCTGGGCGACGCCGAGCCACCGCACCACCGGGGGCAACCCCAGTCCCAATCCGATCAGCGTGATGAGGATGACACCGAACGCGACGAACAGGATGAGGTCGCGATAGGGAAAGGCCTCGCCGCCGGGCAGCGCGAGCGGCAGCGCCAGCGCCGCTGCCAGCGAGACGGCGCCGCGCACGCCGGTAAAGGAGATGACGAACGTCCACTGCCATGGCGGCACCGGATCGCGTTCGCGCGTGCGTTTGCTCAGTATCCGCGGCAAATAGGTCGCCGGAAACACCCAGGCAAAACGCGCGATGATGATGATGACCGCGACCAGGGCGGTGGCGAGCAGGATGTTATCCAGCGGGAACGCTTTCGATTTCTCGAACAGCGCTCGCATCTGGAAGCCGGTCAGCAGGAACAACAGGCCCTCGATCAAATAAATGATGAAGTCCCAGAAGAAGATGCCCTGCAGGCGGGTCGCCGCGGAAATCAGCAGGGGGCCGTTCCAGCTCATATAGAGCCCGCAGGCGACCGTCGCGATCACGCCGGAGCCGCCGAAATGCTCGGGCACCCAATAGGCGACATAGGGCGTGATCAGCGACAGCGTGATCTCGACCCGCGGATGGCGCGCGCGGTGACGCGCCCGCAGGCTGAGCCAGCCGACGGCCACGCCGAACAGCAGCTCGCCGGCAATAATGCCCGCGAACGTGCCGCCGGCTTTCGTCAGCGAGAATGCCCCGGTCGAGATCGCCACCACCGCGAAGCGATACAGGATCAGCGCGGTGGCGTCGTTGGCGAGCCCTTCGCCTTCCAGCACGACGAGGATTCGGCGCGGCAAAGCGAGTTTGCGGGCGATCGCCAGCGGCGCCACGACGTCTGGCGGCGCCACGATGGCGCCGAGCAGGAAGCCGACGTTCCACGGCAATCCGATCAGATAATGGGTCGCGGCGGCGACCGCGAAGGCGGTGAAAATCACGCACCCGACCGACAGCAGGATGATCGGACGCAGATTGGATTTGAATTCGCGCCAGCTCATGGCGACGCTGGCGGAATAGATCAGCGGCGGCAACACCACCAGCAGCACCAGTTCAGGGGGCAATTCCAGCGATGGCACGCCCGGCACGAATGCCAGCACGATCCCGGTCAACAGCAGCAGGATCGCCGGCGCGACATTGAGGCGCCGCGCCATAAGCGCGGTGCCCGCCAGCACCGCCAGCAAAATCAGAAAGATCTGGAACCTGGCTTCCACGTTTTTGACAATCCCTCGCCCTTCAATTCGCCCGGAAGACGAGCGAGGTCAATGCCATGAAGCGCGAGGTGACGATCTGCCTGCTGGAACCGCAACCGCCAAAACTGAATTCAGGCGAGCCTCGCCCCCACCATCCGGCCGATTTCGCTGAACAAGGCCGTAAACTGTGGCGCCGACGGCGAGCCGCCCTGGACATAAGCGGCGACCAGCACCGGCCGGTCCGGCCTGGACCAAACCACCGCGATGTCGCCGGCCGCATCCTTGCCGCTGCTGCCGGTCTTGTCGGCCACCTTCCAATCCCCAGGCAGGCCGGCGCGCAGCCGGTTGTCTCCGGTCTTGCAGTTCAGCATCCAGCCGGTGAGGCGTTGGCGCGAATCGAGCGACAATATTTCGCCCAGCACGAAGCGGCGCAGGTTGCCGGCCATGGCGACCGGCGTGGTCGTGTCGTTCGGATCGCCCGGCGGCGAGCGGTTCAGTTCAGGCTCGTTGTGATCGAGTCGGGTGATTGTATCGCCGGTCGCGCGCCAAAAGGCTGTTAGCGCGGAGGGGCCGCCGACCCGCGCCAGCAACAGATTGGCGCAGGTGTTGTCGCTGAGTTCCACGATCGCAGCACACATGTCGGCGACCGACATCGATGCTGTGGCGTTCGTGGCGATGTTCTGCCTGGCGACGGGTGCGTATTCGAGGAGATCCTCGGGCCCATAGGCAATGGTCGACTGAAGATGATCCTTGCCCTGGTCGATCCGCGCCAGCACGAACGCAGCCAGCGAGGCCTTGAACGTGCTGCACATGACGAAGCGCTCCTCGGCGCGCCATGCGACTTTCGCGCCGGTGACGAGGTTCTCGGCATAAAGGCCGACCCTTCCGCCGGTCTCGCGCTCATATGCCGTGAGCGCCGGTAATTTTTCCTCGGCAATCGCCGGCCAAACGGCCAGGCTGGATGCGGCGGCCAACAGGGTACGTCGATTGAGCATTACGCGGAATCCTTCCAGCAGAATCCTTCAGGATCTGCGGTGAAGAGCTTCGCCAGCCTTCCGCGCCAGGATTATGGCGGAATGCAACTGATTCAGTTTCTCAATCGCGTAGATCGTAGCGGTAGGACTTTGAGACGATCTGCCAGCCATCGGCCAGTTTCATCGCCACCAGATAGTCGGTGAAATAGCGCGGCGGCAATTGGCAGCGCACCTTGATGAAGGCGGTCGTCGCATCGGACCGATCGATGGTGACGATGAAATCCTCGCGCGGCTTGCCCTCGGTCTTCGCGGAGGGCCGCTTTCGTACCCGATCGAGCCAATCGGGCACGCTGAGGACCTGCAGCTCGCCTTTTTCGACCCAGCGTAAATCGGCCGAGGGATGGAAGATCGCGCCGAGCTGGTCGGCATTGCCTTCGTATAGCCCGTCGAAATAATTAGCGACCACGGCTTCGACGGTGGAACGGTCGTGACTCACGGGCGTGCTCCCTGTTTGCGCTGTTTGGTGATGTGTCATTCCGGGGCGCGCGTAGCGCGAACCCGGAATCGAGAGATGATTACTGCGAGATTCCGGGTTCGTCCGCTTCGCGGCGCCCCGGAATGACTGCTTAATTCTACTACATCAAGAACACGCCTTTGCCATCGACCTGCCGGTCGAACAATTGATAGGCCTCGCCAGCCTGATCGATATTCCAGCGATGGGTGAACAGTTTGTCGACGTCGACGCCGCGCTCGACTGAAAACCGCGCGCAATCCGCCTGGATGATGTTGGAAAAGGTCCAGGACGCCACCAGGGTCAATTGCCGCCGCAGCAGATGCGGGCTGACGTCGATATGGACATCGCCGCCTTCGCCGACAAAGCACATCGTGCCCCACACCTTGGTGCTGCGGATCGCATTGACCCGCGCGTCCGGATTGCTCGAAGTGTCCAGCGTCAGGTCAGCGTAGCGCCCATGCGTAAGTTGCTTGATCGCTTCCACCGGATCGTTCGAGCCGGGATTGACCACGTCGTCGGCGCCGAACGCCTTGGCGCGATCCAGCCGCTGCTGGCTGATGTCGAGCGCGATCACTTTGGCACCCATCGCCTTGGCGTATTGCGTCGCCGCCAGCCCGACCGGCCCCTGTCCGAAGATCGCGATGGTGTCGTTGCCCGACAGGTTCATCCGCCGCAGCGCACTATAGGCGGTGCCGGACCCGCAGGCGATCGCCGCTCCCGCGCTGAACGACAATTCGTCGGGTAGCGGAACCAGGGTATTGGCCGGCACTTTCAGATATTGCGCATGGCCGCCATGGGCGTTGTTGCCATAGACCTTGACCGGGACCTCCTGGCAGAGCTGCTGCCATCCGGAGCGGCAATGGTTGCACTGCGTGCAGCCCTCATAGTGATGCACCATCACGCGCTGGCCGATCCGCGCCTCCCTGGCATCCACCGATCGGCCGACCCCGACCACCACGCCGCAGGGCTCGTGGCCGGCGATGACAGGGCCATCCTTCATCGGAATGCCGGTCGCCTGGGTCTGTCCCTTCGGGCGGCGGTACTGGTGCAGGTCGCTGCCGCACATCCCGGACGCCTTCATCTCGATCACGACGTCATGCTCATCCGGGGTGGGATCGGGGAAAGGCATCAGTTCCAGCCCGCGGTCGCCCGTAAACACTACGCCACGCATCGCTTCCTCCGTTTGTTCTTGTTTATGAGCCGATCTTGAACGCAAAAAACGTGATTGGCAAAGCGCGAACCGGAATGACGGTTGGCGCGACCAATCATCAGGGGCCCCCCTCTGCCTGCGTTGGCCTGCGACGTTGTGATCCACCCGGGTCGAATGGGTGACCTAATTCACAAGGGGGCGCGCGGCTTCTGATAGATTGGCCGCCATGCTACAAAGGCCGCTGCTGGTGAGGGCGTCATGATGAAGCTGTCTGGATTGCCAAAACTGCACCGGGTTTTGTTCGCCGCCGCGCTGCTGCTGCTGTGTCAGCCGGCCTGGGCCACCAAGCGCGTGGCGCTGGTGATCGGCAATTCCGCCTATCAAAACGTGGCGACGCTTCCGAACCCCGTCAATGATGGCGCCGTGATCGCGTCGACGCTGAAGGGCGCCGGTTTCGACGTGGTCGATTCCCGCCACGATCTGCCGGCGAACGAGATGCGCCGCGCGCTGCGCGACTTCGCCGATCGCGCCCGCGACGCCGATATTGCGGTGGTCTATTACGCCGGCCATGGCATGGAGGTCGACGGCACCAACTATCTGATCCCGGTCGATGCGAAGCTGGAGCGCGACACCGACGTCTATGACGAGGCGCTTTCGCTGGACCGCGTGCTGGTGGCGATCGAGCCCGCCAAGCAGTTGCGGCTGGTCATCCTCGACGCCTGCCGGGACAATCCATTCGCCAAAGCCATGAAGCGAACCGTTGCCTCGCGCGCGATCGGACGCGGCCTGGCCCAGGTCGAGCCGGCGAGCCCCAACACGCTGATCGCCTATTCCGCCAAGGCCGGCTCGACGGCGATGGATGGCGACAGCAGGAACAGCCCGTTCACCATTGCGTTGTCGAAACATCTGACGACGCCGGGGCTCGATGTGCGCCGGGCCTTCGGATTTGTGCGCGACGACGTGCTGAAGACCACCAGCAATCGGCAGGAGCCGTTTGTCTATGGTTCGCTCGGCGGTGACGACCTGCCGTTGGTGCCGGTCCCCGCGGCGAGGGCGCCGGCCGCAGCAGCCGCGCCGGCCGCGGCCGCCCCCAATCCGCAGGCCGAGGCGCGCCGGGACTATGAACTCGCGCTTCAGGTCGGCAACAAGGACGCGTTGAACGCCTTCGTGGCGCAATATCCTGACGGGTTCTACGCCAGCCTGGCCAAGATTCAGCTGGCCAAGATTGCGGCCGAGGAAGTCCGGGTCGCGGCGACCGAAAAAGCCCGGCTCGCCGAACAGGAGCGAGCGCGGTTGGCCGCCGAGGGCGCGCCAACATCGCAGCAACTGAAAGCGGCCGAAGCGGACGCCAAGGCCGCGGAGAAGGCGCGGATCGCGGCCGAAAAGGCCAAGCAGGTCGCGCTCGACCAGGCCGCTGATGCCGAACGCAAGCGGGTCGCGGCTGAAACAGCGTCCGTCCCGGCGGGGTCCGGCAACAGGGCTGCGGCGGCAAATGGCGCCGTCGCCAACGCGCCGTTGCCCGAGACAGCGCAAGGAAACGCTCAAGGAAACGCTCCGGCCAATCCGCCACAAACCAATGTCGCCGCGCTGACGCCTGGACCGACCCCGCAAGCCGATGTCAACAAGTCGGTGCAGATCGAGTTGCGCCGCGTTGGCTGTCTGACCAGTGCGGCGGATGGCGAGTGGAACGCGGCGTCGCAGCGTTCGCTGACGCTGTTCAACCGCAGCGCCGGCACCAGGCTGGATGTCAAAACCGCGAGCCTCGACACGCTCGATGCGATCAAGCAGAAATCGTCGCGCGTTTGTCCTTTGGCCTGCGACCACGGCTTCAAGGCCGACGGCGATCGCTGCAACAGAATCGTCTGCGCGGAAGGAACATTCCTCAACGACGACAATGACTGCGAGAAACGGCGCGCCAAAACCCCGACGGCATCGCGTGAACGCAATGACCGACGCGAACGCGCTAACCGGACGGATCGATATGATCAGGACTTGTCGCAGCGGGGCGCGCCGGAATTCACCGCGCCGAGGCCGCGGGCGTCTGAACGGGCGTCGTCAGGCGGCGGCTCGGGCCAGATCGTGTGCGGCCACGGCGGTTGTCTGCCGGTCGCCAAGGGGTGCCATATCGAATTCCGCACCTCCGAGCAGGGCGGCCCCCGCGAAGGCGGCGGCGGCAACGTGCAGATTTGTAATTGAAGGGGCCGTCCTTCGGAGACACGCCGAATGGGTCAAATCGCGCTCGCGGCGATGTTGACCATCAAGGCTACCAGCGCGGTGTTGTAGATAAACGAAACGATGCCGTGCGCCGTCGCGGTGCGACGGATGGTTTTGTCGGTGATGCCGACGTCGGAGACCTGCGCGGTCATGCCGATCACGAACGAGAAATAGATGAAGTCCCAGTAGTCGGCGTCTTCATGCTGGTCGCCGCTCGGGAATTGCAGGCCGCCGGGCTTGGCGCCACGATAAAATTCGTGCGCGTAGTGCAGCGCGAAGATGGTGTGCACCGCGGCCCAGGACAGCGCGATGGTCACGGTCGCCAAGATGAGCGCCGGCGTGCTATGCTGCGAGGCGCCGAGTTCAGACACGATCGCGGCGATGCTGGCGAAGGCACCGATCGCTGCGATCATCAGGATCAGAAACCGGCCATCGTCCTGCCGCGCCGCGTTGCGCTTGATATGCGTGAGCCCGCTACGCACCACCATGATGAACACCAGCAGCAGATACAGTGCGATGAAGATATCCCAGCCGAGCAGCGCGCGCGTGACCTGCCGCAAGGAGGCCGGCAGCAGCGCATAGGCCAGGATTCCGATCGCGATCGAGAAGAACGTGCGCGGCCGCGCATAGATCACGCGGATCGGCCGGGACATCTTACGGAAACGGGCAAGCGCGTCTTCGGCTTCCTTGCCCGCCATGATGGCTTCAATTCTTGCGGTCGGCGACGAAGCGCGCGGCGGCGCGCAGCACGTCGCCTTTGGCGCCGAAGATCGAGAGCGCGGAATCGGCGCGCGCCAGCAGGTCGCGCACGCGCTGTTTGGCGCCATCGATTCCAAGCTGAGTGACGAACGTGGTCTTGCCGAGCGCGGCATCGGCGCCGGCCGGCTTGCCGAGCGCCGCGGCATCGCCTTCGACGTCGAGCAGATCGTCGGCGATCTGGAACGCTTCGCCGAGCGCGCGGCCGTAATCGTCGAGCGCCTGATATTCCGCAGGTGAGGACTGGCCGAGGATCGCGCCGGCGATGCAGCCGTAGCGCAACAGCGCGCCGGTCTTCATTTGCTGCAGCCGTGCCACGTCGACCGGTTCACGGTCGCCGAACCGGCCTTCGCCGGCGAGGTCGAGCATCTGGCCGCCGACCATGCCGCCGAGGCCCGACGCCCGCGCCAGCGCCCGGGTCAGCAACAGCCGCACCATGGCGTCTTTGTGAATCTCGTCCCGGCTGATGATGTCGAACGCCAGGGTCAGTAGCCCGTCGCCGGCGAGGATCGCGGTGGCGTCGTCGGTCTTCTTGTGCAGCGTCGGCCGCCCCCGGCGCAGATCGCTGTTGTCCATGGCGGGCAGATCGTCGTGAATCAGCGAATAGCAATGAATGCATTCGAGCGCGGCGCCGGCCAGCAGCGCGGCCTCGCGCGCGACGCCGAACACCGCCGAGCTTTCGACCACCAGAAACGGCCGCAGTCGCTTGCCGCCGCCGAGCGACGAATAACGCATCGCGTCCATCAGCCGTTTGGGGCGCGCGATCTCGTCGGGCAGCAAGGTGTCGGACAGCAATTTCGCCAGCAGCGCCTCGGTGTCCTCGGCGGTCTGGTCCAGGCGTTTGGAAAAGTCGGCGGTAGCGGTGGTCATCAAGAATAGCTCCAGAGTAAATTTGGCCGGACAATCGGTTATGGGATCGGCTTCGTCAATTCCAGGGCGGCAGCAGGGCGCGCCTTAAAAGCGCTGGAAAAACCGCTTGATATCATGGAGTTGTCATTCAGGCTCGGTTCGTTCGGTGCCGGGTTGAACCAGAAACCTCAGATTTTGCGCATTGCTCGAACTTTATTGCTGATTTTGCTGGTCATTCTGTTGCTGCCCTATCTGCTGGCACCGCTGTATCGCGCCGGTCATCCGGTTTCGACGCTGATGGCCTGGCGGCGGCTGACCGGTGCGCCGATGTCGCGGCACTGGATCGATTTTGGCGCCATCTCTCCCTATTTGCCGCGCTCGGTGGTCGGCTCCGAGGACGCCAAATTCTGCAGCCACCACGGCGTCGACTGGGACGCGTTGCAGGACGTGATCGATGACGCCGAGGACGGGGAGGTGAGCCGCGGCGGCTCGGGTATCACCCAGCAGGTCGCGAAAAACCTGTTCCTGTGGCCGGGCCGCAGCGTGGTTCGCAAGGCGCTGGAGCTGCCGCTGGCGCTCTGGATCGACTTCGTATTGCCGAAGCAGCGGATACTGGAAATCTATCTCAATATCGCCGAATTGGGGCCGTCGGGCCAGTTCGGCGCTGAATCCGGTGCGATGTACGCTTTTGGCCACCCGGCCTCCAATCTGTCGCCGCGGGAGGCGGCGCTGCTGGCGGCGATCCTGCCCAATCCGGTCAAGCGCAGCGCCCGCAATCCGGGCCCCGGCCTGCGCCGTCTGGCCGGGATCTATACAATGCGGGCACAGTCGGCCGAATTGAAGCGCTGCTGGCATGAGAATCGGGGATTTTGAGCCGGATTCGGGCTATTTTGGCCTGACGGCGCTGGAGCGGGACGACTTATCTTCGAATCGTCGTCCCGCTCTATCTCCTTATTTGAGCATGATCTTTTCGGAAAACCGGTGCCCACTTTTCCGGATCATGCTCTAGCTTTGCGACCCCTCATCATCTATAAGCCCGGCCTTGATCCGCATTTTAGCTCGCGTGCGAAAGCGCTGAGCCGTCCGGTTACGGACGATGCCCCGACAACACCCCTAGAGGATACCGATATGGCCGTTCCCCGTAGAAAAACATCGCCGTCGCGGCGTGGCATGCGCCGTTCGGCCGATGCCCTGAAGAAGCCGACCTATGCCGAGGACAAGGATTCCGGCGAATTGCGCCGTCCGCATCACCTCGATTTGAAGACCGGCATGTACAAGGGCCGCCAGGTCCTGAAGGTCAAGAAAGAATCCTGATCGCAGCGTGGGATGCCCGGGCTATCGGCCCGGGCGCCGGCTCCGTGGCATCAGCCCGGCCGGCTCATACGCTCAACGCCTGCCTGAATTCGGCCAATCGGTGAGATAAGACGGTTCCCGCGGCAAATCCTGGAGTATCCAAGGTTCGCCCGAGAACGGCTGATTCTCCCGCTCGAAAAGAAGGCCTCGCCGATGTCCATGGTCGGTTTTCCGCTGCTTCTGATCCCGGTCGCGATCTACAACATCATCGCCTTCCTGATGCCCGGCGTGCATTTCGAGGATCCGTTGGTGAAACTGACCCTGATGTCGGGCACCGAGTGGCCGGTGACGCTGAGCGACATCCTGCTCGCGCTCGGCGTCGTGATGCTGATGTTCGAGGTCATCAAGGGCGCCCGTCCCGGCGCCAAATATCTGATGGATCATCTGCTGTCGCTGATCGTGTTCGGCGCCGCCGCCGCGGAATTCGTGCTGTGGCCGCGATTCGGCACCTCGACCTATTTCCTGCTGGCGCTGCTGGCGCTGGTGGACTTCCTGTCGGGCATTGCCCTGCGTACAAGGCGCAGCGCGCTGGCTGCGTCCGCGCCCGCGGCCTCCCGGAAGAGCGCCAGAAAGTCTGCGACAATTGAAACGCCGGTGGTCGAGCCGCAATTCGAGCCGACGCCGATTCCTGCACCGGCTCCCGTAGCTGCAACCGCGACTTCGGTCCCGGCCGCGGCCTCCGTCGCCGAATCCGTACTGCTGGATCACCCGGCACCGGCCGCCGCACCCCCCGTGGTCGCCGCAAGTTCGGCCTCCGCCTCAAGTGCTGCGTCGGCCGCAAGCTCCCCCTCGCCGGAAGTGCCGTCTCCCGGTCTGCAGCCGGGCCATAGCGCGCCGCCGTCGCCGGACGCGCCGCGCTAACTCTCTCGACGGAAGTGATCGATCAACTGGCGCGGTTCACTTTCCAAGCCAAGACTTCCAGTCGATCCGCGCCAAAGAAGATTTCGCCATTCCAGACGAATGTGGGCGTCCCGAACACACCGTTCGCATAGGCTTCCACCGTTCGTCCCGTTAGGGCGTCCCGGACGCTCGGATCATTGGCCCGGTCCAATATCGCCGGATCACCCCCGGCACGGGCCAGAGCGTCACTCAGAACCGCCGGATCGGCGATGTTGCGCTGTTCATGCCATAAGCCGTCGAAGATGGCGCTCCGGAAAGCCTGCTCGGTCTTTCCTGACAGTAGGGATGCGATGCATAGCGCGGGGATTTGATTTGGCCGGTCGGGCCATTTCCAAGATGGTTTGTAAGGTGCGCCATAAAACTGGGCCATGCGGCGGATGTCAGCCATCAGGTAAGCCCGTTTGGGCGGGATGAGGCTATCGACGTAGGGCGCCCACGGCTCGCCGCCAATTTGGAGATTGAGGATCACGTCAATGAAAATCGGACGGCCTGCCCACTCAACCTCATTCTTGAAGCCGAGGTCAGCCTTACGGACCCGGTGGTCCGCGAAATAAGCGTAGGGTGATCTGAAATCGTAATAGGTTTCGATTTTGACAGTCATCGCTCAGCATTTCTAATATCTGGGCATGGTGGCCAGTCCAGAATATGCCGAATTCCTGCGTGATCAGCTAGCTCCGCTTGGCCATATAACAACGCGACGCATGTTCGGCAAAACCGGCGTATTCTGTGACGGCGCGATGCTTGGGGTGGTCAGCGACAACACGCTCTATTTGAGGGGCGACGACGACAACCACGCTGCCTTCGAGGAAGCGCGATCATCTCCACCGTTAAACTACGCGAAGAAGGGCACGCTCATTAACCTGTCGTTCTGGCGTGCACCGGATCGACTGTTCGATGATCCCGACGAACTTCTGAAATGGGCGCGTGCTGCTCTGGCTGCCGCATGGAGGGTTGCCCAGAAACGGCAACGGGCAGCGCTCCGGCGAAACTCGCGCCGCACCAAGATGGATTAGCCCAGCGCATCTGTTGATGTCTGTTACGAGAATTGTAACCTCGGTGCGAAACTCAAACGATCCGCCGCGCCTTGAGGCCAGCGCCGGCAATCCGCTGTCGGCTTGATGTATAGGCGGCGTTGGCGTCGGAAGCGGAGGCGCGCCGCAGGCCGCGGGTCTGTGGGGCTTGCTCGGCGGTCGCGATCAGATGCGTCACGAAAATCGAGTTGGGGCGGGGCTGCGGCCGGCTGCGCGACCATGGCGCGGTCTGGGCTATCGGCACCAGCGCCGTGCAAGCGGGGCTGGCGTCGTCGGCGATGCCTTCGTCCGCCATCTGATCCGCCTGTTCCCGATCCTGCATCGTCGATCCGTTTCTGATATCTGTTTCGTTCCGGGACGTTCGTCCCCTCGTCATCCTTTCTTCGCAAGGGCTGCGCCAACACACGCAAGCGGCGAGGCCGAGGCCGGCAAAGGTCATGCCAGTGCCGCCGAGATCGTTCCGCGTGGTCGTTTGTAATGGTTTCCAGATTATTAATGGGTCGGCGGCAGAATAAGCCCTATCCTGTGGGCCGAGAATCAGTTCGGCGGTGTCCCGAAACGAGGCGACTGTGACATTGGCTGCTCCACAAGCTTCCACCATCCTCGCTCTGCTCGGCCAGGCCGCCTTCGCCTGGGATATCGCGACCGACGCGATCACCTGGAGCGATCACGCGGCCTCGGTTTTTGGCGATATTCCGCCGGAAGCGTTCGCCAGCGGCGCCGAACTCGCAAAGCTGATCGAGCCAGTGCGCTCGATCCGGACCGACGCGCTGAGCCCGTCGCCGCTCGCGCGCGGCGGTGACGGCGCGCCCTACAGAATCGAATATGGCGTGCGGACCTCCACCTCCGCGCCGGTGCTGTGGATCGAGGAATCCGGCAGTTGGTTCGCCGGCCCCGACGGCAAGCCGATGCGGGCGCAAGGCATTGTCCGGCTCAACAACGAGCGCCACGCCCGCGACGAACAGCTGCTGAAGCTGTCGCGACATGATCCCCTGACCGGCGAACTCAATCGCACCCATCTGATCGCGGCGCTGGCCGAGACCATCGAGGAAGTGACGCGCTTCCGCTCGACCTGCGCCTTCATGCTGATCGGCATCGACCATCTGGCACGGATCAACGACGCCTTCGGCTTCGATGTCGCCGACGCCGTCATTGCCGAAGTGGCCCAGCGCATCCGGATACGGCTGCGCGCCGGCGACGTGCTCGGGCGTTTCTCGGGCAACAAATTCGGATTGATCCTGAAAAATTGCACCGTCGACGACATGAATGTCGCTGCCGAGCGTTTCCTGGCCGGCATTCGCGACGATGTGGTGCCGACCAAATCCGGGCCGGTGTCGGTGACCGCGTCGATCGGTGCGGTCGGCATCCCGCGCCACGCGCGCACCACCGATGAGGCGATCAACCGCGCCCACGAGACGCTCGATAGCGCGAAGCGGCGCCGCGCCGGATCGTTTTCGCTGTGGCGACCGAATGTCGAGCGCGACGCGCAGCGCCGGGTCAATATCCGCGTCACCGACGAGATCGTCACCGCGCTCAACGAGCGGCGCATCGTGATGGCGTTCGAGCCGGTGGTGGAAGCGCGGTCGCGCGATACTGCGTTCTATGAGTGCCTGGTCCGCATGGAGCAGGGCGATGGGCAGATATTGCTGGCGCCGGACATCGTGCCGGTCGCCGAGCGCCTCGGCCTGATCCGGCTGGTCGATCACCGCGTGCTGGAACTGGTGGTGGACGAACTCGCAGCGTCGCCGAACGTGCGGCTCAGCCTCAACATCTCGCCCGCCACGACGATGGATCCGGATTGGTGGAGCACGATTGAGTCGCTGATGCGGGCGAGCCCCGGGGTCGGCGAGCGGCTGGTGGTCGAAATCACCGAAACCGTCGCGATCCAGGATATCGATGACATCAGAGGCTTCGTCACCCGGTTGAAGAATTTCGGCACCCGGATCGCGATCGACGATTTCGGCGCCGGCTACACGTCGTTCCGCAACCTGCGCAAGCTCGGCGTCGATATCGTCAAAATCGACGGTGCCTTCGTGCAGAACATGGCGCGCTCCGCCGACGATCGCGCCTTCGTGCAAACCCTGATCGACCTTGCCCGACGGCTGCAAATCAAGACCGTCGCGGAATGGGTTCAGGATGAGGAATCAGCCGCGATGCTGCGCGAATGGGGCTGCGATTACATCCAGGGCCGCCTGATCGGGCTGGCGTCTTCGCAGCGGCCGTGGAGCATGGCGGCCGAGGTCGTGTTGCCGGCGGCGGGCTAGGGCGACAGTCCCGGCCTGAGCGAAACGAGAGGGTCCGAAGTCTATAGCCTGCACGATCGCGCGTGAGATGGAACATGCATCGAAAGATGCATCAATGATGGTGCTTCAGCGCTTGCTTGCTCATATCGGTGAAAGAGCTAGCCGAATGGCTTCGTTAAATTTCCGTACTTCTCAACGACAAGATATAGCGATTCGTAGTTGGACCGCACGAGCTTGCCTTCGTACTCGATCTCTTTCTTATCAGCGATTGACTTAAGCGTTTTATAGAAATCCGGCAGCGTTCGCTCGACGCTCTCTCTTATTTTGGGAACGAGAGTATTATCGCGCGTAGGGCGGGGTTAAGCCACAATCTCTACGCACACCTTTTTCACTGTGGCAAAAAGGGCCCGTTCTGATTCGCAGTCAGACCGGCTGCATCCACAGTAAAGGAACTCGCCATGAACGTTATCGGAGAATACCAATCCGCCTTGCGCAACTACCAAACAAACAAGTCATCGGCGGCTGAGATGTTCAAGTTTATAACTACGGCAGCCGATTCGATCGCTTACAAACAAGTTGCTTTCTTGACGCATTTTTTTGGAGTAAGCAGACCAACGGCGCACGCCTTTGCCCGTGCAGAAGCTCTTAACTAATGCGCAACTTCAGAGTGCTTCGTTGAAAATCTATAACCTTATGCCCGCTCTACTTCCCCTTAGACGAGCATAAGGAG
>JBDTKZ010000117.1:0-39526 GCA_039935075.1 Bradyrhizobium sp. | reverse complement strand
TACCCGCATGGCGATCCTTGATTTCCGGTCAGTCGGCCGTTGGTTTACTGAAGATCGTGTTCGGCGACGGCATCCTTGCCATACAGGGCGGCGGCTCGAAGGCCGCATTGAGATACACTTTCAGCTTCGAATATCCAGCACGAACTGGCTGTCTACCAGAAACCTGACGATGACGCGCTGGCCGGTTTCATGCAGAAATTCGTGCAATGCCCGTTCGACGCCGCCATTCCACCATCCATTGGTGGCGTAATCATCGCCGCAGATCATGCCTCCGGGTTTCACTTTGGTGAGCGACAGTCGCAAGTCGAGCAGCGCTCCTTCGTAGCTGTGATCACCATCGACATAAATCCAGTCCAACGTGCCATCGGGCATTTCCGATAGAGCCTGCTCGGATGTGGCCCGGTGTATGATTGCGGTCCCCGCTTTAACTTCCTTTGCGAAGCGTTGGAGCACATCATCGTGAATTTTGTCCATGTCAGCTTGGGTTCGTTGATCGGCCCCATACCAGCCGGCGCGGCGAGGGCCGACTTCGATCGATACCCATGGGTCAATCATGTGGAATCTCATGGGATCAGCGATGCGCAGCACCTCGATACTGAAATCCCCGCGAAAGACGCCAAGTTCAGCGCCGATCTTCTTTTTCGGCAATTTGGCAAGAAGGCTTTCTCTGACGGAAGCACGAGCGGGCATTATGTTGACCTCGACGGCAGGGTTTGGGACGGCTTACCCACGTTAGCCAAGATCGCCCCAAGCTACTTCACCGATTTGGCATAGTCCTTGGCCCCGCCCTGACCATCTGCTTACATCAGGCCGGCGACCAGCGAAGCACGAACGTTGCTATGCTCGGCCGCCTTACGGAGCCATTTCAACCCTTCGGCAAAGTCTTGTGGCACGCCTTGGTAGTTGCGATCTTGTTTCCAAGATTCGATTGCGCCAGCGCGAATGCTTACTCGGCAGCTCTACGATACCAACTTACGGCTTCCGCGTTATCCTTGGCAACACCCAAGCCTCTCTCGTACACCACGCCTAGGCTGTTCTGCACGACTACCGTGGATCATGAACCGGACGCAGAGCTTGTTGGCGCGCAGCGCGATCCCTAAAAATTCCACGGTTATCGACCGCTCTAACGAGCGAGCATTGATTCGATCTTTGCGGCGACAACAGCAACGCGACCGATCGCGTGCGTCAGGTTCTGGCTGGCCAAGGGCCGGTCGGGCGTCCAGGCTTCGGTGATGTGACGCGCGCTGATGCAAATCCGTAGCGCCGCGGCTGAACCGCTATTCCAGCCGACCGGCTGCCCGATCATGCATTCATGCGCCCTGAGCTTTCGGTAGATCTCCCTGCATTCATTCAAGGACGAGCGGCAGCCGTCGCGTTCGATTGTAAAAGGGAAGATCGTCGGCAGTTGCTGTTCTTCATCGTCGAGGACAGCGCCGGCTTGATCCGGCTGCTGAGGCAACAGTCGAAGCGATGGTGAAGCATCGATAATTTTCCTGATGCCGATTCCCATTTGCTCCATAGCCGAGCGGCGGAATGTCTCGGGCACGTCATAGTACGCCTGGATTTCCTCCAGAGCGGCCTCCCAGCGAAGCCATTGTCCGAAATTGGCGCGAGGCGGAAAACAATGGCGCAGCCGGTCCCATCGCCTAGGCCAGTCGCTGCGGGCGCTGTAATCGAGCAGGCCGCCGGCCATTCGATCGGTTCGGCCGATCGCTTCGGAAAGACCTGATGGCACCAGCAACGCGCCGCTGAACGGAGGTCCGGTGAAGAACTTTGATCCGGTGATCAGCACCATGCATCCGCAGGCGAGATAGTCGCGAATTCGACGCCGGCCCAGCCGCATCTGACAGGCATCGACAACGATCTGCACTGTATCGGGCCAGCGAGCCGCGATTTGCCGGATACATCGATCGCTTGGCACATGCCGGCCAAGTTTCGAGGAGTCCATGGTCTGAAGCAGCACTTTGTTGCCGCGGGCGATGGCTTTTCCAACCGCATCAATCACCAATGAATCGAATTCCGCGGCCGAGGCGGCATCCCCGTTCTCGTCGAGCAATGGGAGCTCGATGCTGGTAACCGAACCTGCCAAGCCGTCGATGGGATCGCCCTTGCGGACTCGGCTCCCGTGCGCGGTCAGATCGCCGAAGTGATGTCCACGTGCGGTATGAACGGTGCCGCTGCCGGTTTGATCCGCGGCGGCGACGACGGTGGTCAGCGGGCGGCCGAGCAATATTTCCGTCAGGAACAAGGCGTGCAGCTGCGAATCCGTGCCCGACGCCGAGAAGACCACCTCGACGCCGGTATCGGAAAGACCGAGGTGCCGCTTCAACGCGTCCCGCATGGCCTCGATACGTGAATCGAAGGCTTCGTCTATTCCGAGCGCTATGGCCGACCGCAGCAGTGAATCGCGGGCGCGCCCGGCGCTTTCGTAAGCCCTTGCCGAGATCGAGGTTGCCGTACTTGACGAAAAGCCGAGCGGTTCCGGTGTAGGAAGCGGCTGGCAGCCATATTCGTTGCAACCTGTCTCCGAATTGATCGAGAGACGCGCGTCGCCGCCGGAGATCAGGAGATGATCAAGCGGATCCAGAAGGTCGCGCAGCCCGGGTTCGGGACGGCGCCAGGATTGATCGAGGCCGGAAAAGTCGGCCGCCACGTTCGATCCGAGGCCGGAGCGCGACATCGCTAACCCGCTGCTGCCCGCCATCGCAAACCTTCGGCTCTCGCGTGCATCGAGAGCGGTTACGTTACCGCTTTCGCTTCTGGCGTAGGTCAATATGGTTAACAGAAGCCTAACCGGTCGGGGTTCGCGATGCGCGGTGCGCCGAACCTCGCATTCTCCCTCTCCGCCACCTTCCGTTTGCGCCGAGCCGTCTAGCGATCTGATTTAAGCCGGTGGCGATGGGCCGCCTGTTTGGCACGGTTGCCGCCAATCGCCATGCTGCACCACCTGCGCGCACGGCCGCGGGTATGGTCAGCGAACAGCAGCGTACAGGTCGGACCTTCACACGCTCCGGGTGGACGGGGGAGAAGTCAAATCGATTTGATCGCTCAAATCGACTTAAGAAGTCGATGCGTTTACGCGCGATGCGCTGCCGGCATCGAAGTCGGCGTCTCCAATTCGGTGTTGTGTCGTTGCTTTGATCGAAATCTTTCACAGGCCGCGGTCGTCTGCGTTCCGCAACGGATTCAAAGGTTGACGCGATTACGGCCCGATGCCACGTTGCTAGTCGGTAGTGCCCGCAAGGGCTAACCAAGGGAATGCGGTGCGCCGGCTTTTGGCCGGTCATTCCGCGGCTGCCCCCGCAACTGTAGGCGGATAGTCGACGACCATTAATACCACTGGGGATCGAAAGATCTCTGGGAAGGTGGTCCGAGGCGATGACCCGCGAGCCAGGAAACCTGCTGCCAGTCATAGTCACGCGCAAACGCGTCGGGCGGGGTGCTCCGGTGTCGTTGAAATAGCTGTTACATCCGGCCGGGGGCGAAGGCGGATGTGGCGACAAATGCGGTGACGTATCGGCGATCGCCCTCGGACTACAATTGTGTCGATTTTTTCAGGCTATGGGCGTTTCACGTCCCATCTTGCGCGTTGTCCTTTCGCGTCACCCTCTCACCATATTCCGGCCAGGCGCCTCCTGCGATGTTCGGCCGCACCGTTGGCGCTGCTCGCGTGCCTATCGGCCGGCGTCGCAACGCCGGTGCGGGCTCAAACCGCGACGCAGGCGGGGCAAGCGCCGGCTCAGCTAGGGCCGATCCTCGTCACGGAGCCCCGGCGCAAGCCGGTCAAGCCGACGCAATCGGCGTCAAAGCGTGCGTCGACATCGGGCCGAGCTGTGCGCCGCCGGGCCAATCAAGCCGCGCCGCCAAAGCCTGCAACATCAGATGCGGCGGTCGCGCAATCGCCGCTGAATACCAACGGCGTCGTCGCGAGCGCGAGCCGGCTTGGCCTTACGGTGCGTGAAATTCCTGCAACCGTAGAAGTCATCGATCAGAAGACCATTCGCGATCAGGGCTATCGAACCACCACCGAAGTGGCGCAAGGCGCGGTCGGCGTGACGGCGGGTGACGGCCCCGGGGAGCCCGGCGCGTTCTCGATGCGCGGGTTCTCCAACAGCCAGGTCAATATTCTCTACAACGGGATCAAGATCGGGCCGCAGAACATGACCGCGCGTTACATGGACACGGCCAATCTCGAAAGCGTCGAGATATTGAAAGGACCGGCGTCACTGATGTCGGGCGAAGGCGCCTCTGGTGGCGCCATCAACTTCGTCAGCAAGCAACCGACCAGCGGGCCGGTGCAGAACGAAGCGTTCTTTTCGTATGACTCGCTGAATTCATTCCGCAGCTCATACGGATCGGGCGGCGGCACCAATGTGCAGGGCTTGGACTATCGGTTCGACATCAGCCGCTCGTCGCTCAACGGCTTCATCGATGATACCGACACCAAGACTTTCAACGTGTCGGGCCAATTGAACTACAAGGTCTCGGAAAACCTGAAGATCTGGGGCGCGATCGAATACAAGCAGGACTTCTCCAATGCCTATTGGGGCACGCCGTTGGTATCGACCGCCTTCAGCGGGCCGAATGCGACGCATGGAATCGTTTCGGGAACGTATATCTCGAACTTCAACGGCACCAACCTGGGTCCGGTCACGATCGATGGTCGCACCTTGAATACGAACTACAACGTGCTCGACAATCATGTAGAAGCCAAGGAACTCTGGCTGCGCAGCGGCTTCGAGTTGGACATCAGCGACAGCCTGACGCTGAAGAGCCAGGTCTACGGCTATGGCGCACAGCGCGAATGGATGAACAACGAAGTCGCGGCGTTCAACTCGACAACGGATATGATCGACCGCTCGCGTTTTTATGTCGCCCATGACCAGACACTGGTCGGCAACATCACCGACCTGACCTGGAATTCCAGGATCTTCGGCTTGGACAATCGGCTGGTGACGTCGGTGGCGGCCAGCAGTCTGGATTTCAACCGGCCGGGTGCGGCGAATTTCCCGGGAGACTCGGTCCCGTTGGTCAATCCCGATCCTGGACTTTACGGCCTGCTGACGATCCAGAACCAGTCAGCCTACATCAACAACGAGTCGCTATCGTTCGAGGACCGCCTCAAGCTGACCAGGACCTTCGCCCTGGTCGCAGGTCTGCGCGTCGATCAAATAGCGCTCGACCGCAATTCCACCGATGTCACCGGCGCGGAAAAGGCGAGTTTTCCGTTTGACCAGACATGGAATCCTGTCACCGGCCGCTTCGGGTATACTTGGAAAGCCGTGCCTGGCATGACCTTCTACAGCCAATACGCCACCGGCGCCGATGTCGCCGCCAACAACATCTTCCTGCTGAACGCAAATCAGCCGTTGAACCTCACGACATCGCGAACCTACGAGACCGGCGTCAAGCAATTGCTGTGGGACAACAAGGCCGAGTGGTCGCTATCGGTGTACGATATCCAGCGCAAAAACGTCTATGCCGCCGCCGGCGGCATGACGTTGAACATCGCGGGACAGGAAAACGCCAAGGGCGTCGAGATCGCCGGCGCGATCAAGCCGACGACGGCATGGAAAATCTGGGGCAATTTCGCCTATGTCGATGCGCGCTACGCTGACTATGATTTCGCCGGCGGTTCGTTCTCCGGCAATACGCCGCCGAACGTGCCACGCATCGTCGCCAATGCCGGCGCCTCCTATCGCTTCGACGCTCAACTGCCCGTCGAACTCGGGATGTCGGCGCGTTATGTTGGCAACCGCTTCAACTCGGACGACAACACCGTGATCATGGACGCGTATACCGTCGCCGACGCCTATGTCTTCGTCGACATCCCGAAATACTTCTTCCCCGCCGTCGATCAGACCCGTGTCACGTTTCGGGTTCGAAACCTGTTCGACCGGCGGTACGCGATCTGGGGCGATCCGTTCTATCCCGACCAGATCCTGCTCGGCGCGCCGCGGACCTATGAATTGGCCGCGGCGTTCAAGTGGTAGGCTGCAAATGGTAGACGGTTAGACTATGAAAGCCCTCATTCTGCTCCATCGCTGGCTCGGCGTCGGCTTTTGCCTGCTGTTTGCGATGTGGTTTGCGAGTGGCATCGTGATGCATTTCGTTCCGTTCCCGTCGCTGACGGAGACGGAACGCTTTGCGGGGCTGTTGCCGATCGATGCTTCGCGGTTTCGGCACGGTCCGGATGAGGCCCTCGCGGCCAGCCATGTCATGGACGCGCGGCGGGTTCGGCTGATCCAGCGCGCGGACGGACCGGTTTACATCGTGTCCGGTTCTTCCAGGCCGAGAGCTGTTCATGCGGACGATCTTTCCAACGGCGCTGTCACATCGGAGCCGGTCGCGCTGGGAATCGCGAAAGCGCATGCAGCGCGGCGCGGTATCGACGCGACGCGAGCTGATATCGCCGGCGTCGCGGATTACGATCAATGGAGTGTGCCGAACGGTTATGACGATGCCCGGCCGCTCTATCGTATCGCGGTGAACGATCCGGCGGGGACCGAACTCTATGTCTCCTCCACGACGGGCGAAGTCGTGCTCGGCACCACGCGGTATCAGCGGGTCTGGAACTATCTCGGCAGCGTCGTCCACTGGATCTATCCGACCGCCCTGCGCCGCAATTGGTGGGCGTGGGACAGAGTGGTGTGGACGCTGTCGCTGGTTGCGATGATCGGCGCCATCACCGGCGTGGCGCTCGGAATCATCAAATTACAGCTGTCGCGTACCGGCGTCGGGTCGCCGTTTCGCGGCTGGCACGCCTGGCATCACATCCTCGGCCTGTTCACCGCGACCTTCGTGGTGACATGGATCTTCAGCGGCTGGTTGTCGATGGATCACGGCCTGTTGTTCTCGCGCGGCCGGTTATCCCAGGCGGAAGCGGCGGCCGTGGCGCGAACGCCGGATTTGAGCAGCCTCCATGGCAACACGCTTTCGATCTCGGCGTCCGTAAAGGAAGTGGAATGGTTCGCCTTCGGGGAGCGCCTTTACCTGCGTGAAAGAACCGGCTTCGCATCGCAATCCCTATCGCCGATCGGTTCTGGACTAGGGAACTCGCCGCACCCGCAGCCATATCTGACCACTGCCGAGGTCGACGGCTTCGTCCGGCGCATGGCGCCGGATTGTGCGGCGCCATTCGTCGTTGGCCCGAAGGACAGCTATCCGGTCTCGGCATCAGTGCCTGATGCGCCTGTCTATCGTTCGATCTGCGGCGATGTCTGGTTTCAGATCGATGGCGCTAGCGGCGCGGTCCTGGAGCGGCTCGATGCGTCACGCCGCGCCTATCGCTGGGCCTACACTGCCCTGCATACGCTGGATTTTCCGATATTGCTCGCTCACCCGGCGTTGCGCAGTGGCCTGATCGTGCTGTTATGCGCTATGGGGTTCCTATTCTCGGTGACGGGCGCCGTGATCGGCTGGCGTAGACTACGATTCCATTTTCCATCGCACGGCGTGGCCGCGAGATCAGAGGCGTTTCCGTGAAATCGATTGTCCCGACCGTTGGCGTCGAACCCGAGCTGCTTGGCTTTCGCGGCCGTATCATTGCAATCTATGCTCTTCTGATTGGCGCCAATCTGGGCGCGTGGATCTGGGCATTCATTGCCTTTGCCCATCAACCGGTCCTGATCGGAACCGCTGTTCTAACCTACAGTCTCGGACTTCGCCATGCGATCGATGCCGACCACATTGCGGCGATCGACAATGTGACGCGCAACCTGATGCAGCAGGGAAAGCGGCCGGTCGCGGTCGGGTTTTTCTTTGCGCTGGGGCATTCCACGGTCGTGGTGGTCGCGTCCGTCGCGGTCGCCATGACGGCCAGTGCGCTGAGCAAGGAACTGGTGTCTTACCGCGAGATCGGCGGCATCATCGGAACATCGGCGTCGGCGCTGTTTCTGTTCATCATCGCAATTGCCAATCTGATCGTGCTGCGCGGCGTATATCGCGCGTTTCGGTTGGCCGAGCGCGGCGATCACGTCACGGAAGAGCAGATCGATGCGCTGCTGCATCAGCGCGGTTGGTTGGCGCGGCTGTTCCGGCCGCTGTTTCGGTTCGTCTCACAGAGCTGGCATCTCTACCCGATCGGGCTGCTGTTCGCGCTTGGCTTCGAGACCGCCAGCGAGATCAGCCTGTTCGGCCTGTCGGCGCAGGCTTCGAACACCGTGTCGAGCTGGTCGCTGCTGATTTTCCCCTCATTGTTCGCCGCCGGCATGACGCTGGTCGATACCACCGACGGCGTGTTGATGCTGGGCGCTTACGGTTGGGCCTATCGCAATCCGATCCGCAAACTGTTTTATAACCTCACCATCACTTCGGTATCGGTGCTGGTGGCGCTGGTGGTCGGCGGCATCGAAACGCTCGGCCTGATCGGAGATCAGTTCGAACTGCACGGGATGTTCTGGGACGCGATTGCGGGCCTGAACAGTAATTTCGGTGCGCTGGGCTACGGCATCGTCGGACTGTTCGTGGTGAGCTGGGGCGTGTCGTATCTGATCTATCGTTTCAAGGGATACGATCTCAGCCCGCGTCCGGAGTCATCCTGATATTTTTATCAGTGCCGACGCCGGCCAGCGCGGCGCCGTAGAGGATCATGCAGGGACCCTGCGGTTTCGCCGCGGAAAGACGGGCGGCGATTTCCGTTAGCGTCCCTGCCATGACTTGTGTGGCGGGCGAGCCCAGGCTCTCGATCACCACGGTTGGCGTGTCTGCCGATAGACCATGCGCGATCAGCTTTTCGGCGAGCGCGGCAAAGGTGGCCTTACCCATGAACACACAGGTAGTAGCGCCGGGATCGGCGAGGGCGGCGATATCGAGATCTTCAGGCAGCTTGCCATCGACATCGTGGCCGGTGACCATCTGCACCCTTCGCGCCACGCCGCGCTTGGTCAGTGACGTGCCGAGATAGGCGGCGGCCGCGGTCGCCGTGGTGATGCCGGGCACGATTTCGATCGGCACGCCGGCGTCGCGCGCCGCGCTGATCTCCTCATCGGCGCGGGCGAAGATTGAGGGATCGCCGGATTTGACCCGGACCACGCGCTTGCCGAGTTTGGCGTAGCCGATCATCAACCGGCTCACCTCTTGCTGTTTCGGCGAGGGGTGACCCGCTCGCTTGCCGACCGCGATCAATTCGGCGTCGGGCGAAGCGAACGACAGGATCTCGTCGCCAGCGAGGTCGTCATAGAGAATGACGTCGGCGGCGCGCAGTCGTTCGACCGCGCGCAACGTCAGCAGATCGACGTCACCCGGGCCGCCGCCGATCAACGCGATGCTGCCGAGCGAGGGCTTGTTAGCTGCCGTCATGGCCTGATGTCCTCGGCCACATCGACCATGTGAAAGAAGCTCCCGGTCACGTGGCCGCGGCGGCTGCCGGCTTCGGGGGTCGCCATGCCGGTGGCGTCGCGGATCTCGGCCAGCGGTTGATCCGGCTGCGCCGCCACGCGGGCATAGTGGAACTCATGGCCGCGCAGCACCGATCCCGCGGCGTGACCGGGGATCGGCGCCAGCAATGTCGCGGTCCGGTAGCCCAGATGCAGCCGGCGTTCCGCAAAATCGGTTTCAAGTCCCAATAATCCAATCATCGCATGGCGTTCGCCCGCGGCATCGATAAGGCCTGCACCCAGCGTCATGTAGCCGCCGCACTCGCCATGCACGGGCCGCGTCTGCGCGAAGCTGCGCAGGCCGTCCGCGAAGCGTGACGCCGCGGCGAGTTTGCCGGCGTGCAATTCCGGATAGCCGCCGGGCAGCCAGGTGACGTCACAGGAGGGGTCCGGCGGCTCGTCGGCTAGCGGCGAGAAGGCGACAATCTCCGCGCCCGCTGCGCGCCAGCCGGCGAGGAGATGCGGATAGACAAACGAGAACGCGACGTCGCGCGCCAGTGCGATGCGCTGGCCCGGCGGGGTGATATGAGATGTCGTCGTACGCGGTAGACGCCGCGTCGGGCGCGCTGCCGCCTCGAGCGCCGCGAGGTCGATGTCGCGCTCGACCAGATCGGCCAAGGTCGCGAGCCGCGTCAGCAATGCCGGATCTTCCTGCGCCTGAACCAGCCCCAGATGCCGTTCCGGCACGGTCAGCGTGCTGTCGCGTTTCACCGCGCCGAACACGTCAATGCCGGCCCTTGCAAAGCCGTCGCGCACCAAGGTGGCGTGGCGCTCGCTCGCGACCTTGTTGAGGATCACGCCGGCGATCGTCACGTTTTCGCGATAGTGCGCGAAGCCGAGCGCGACCGCGGCCGCCGATTGCGCCTGTCCGCCGACATCGAGCACCAGCACCACTGGCCATCCGGTCGCCTCAGCGATATCGGCGGTCGAGCCGTTGCCCCACGCGCCGGCTGACACGACGCCGTCGAACAGTCCCATCACACCTTCGGCGATGGCGATATCCGCGTCAGCGCCGATCTCCAGCAGCGTGTCGAAGCGCGCGCGCGATTGCGCCCAGGAATCCAGATTGAACGACGGTCGGCCGGCGGCGATGCCATGGAATGCCGGGTCGATATAATCAGGCCCGCATTTATAGGGCTGCACGATTCGGCCTCGGCGGCGTAATGCTGCGAGCAGCGCCAACGTCAGCGTGGTCTTGCCGCTGCCGCTCGCGGGTGCGGCGACGATCAGTCCTGGCGTGTTTTTTGGCGTGCTAGTCGCGCTCACGGCCGGTCTCTGCGGAAGGTCGGAACCTGCGATCATAGTTCGCACTGTAAAGCGCGCTGTCGGCAAAATCATCGGTCGACAGCGCCGGCCCGACCAAAATCAGCGCGGTGCGTTCGATCGCGGCTTCGCGCACTTGCGCTGCGATCGTCGATAATGTGCCGCGCAGGACAACCTGTTCCGGCCAGCTCGCGCGCACCACCACCGCGACCGCGCCATCCGCGCCATAATGCGGGATCAAGGTCGCGGCGACGTCGTCGAGCACGTGGATCGACAGATGGATCGCGAGCGTCGCGCCGGTCGCGGCATAGGCGGCAAGGCTTTCGCCTGATGGCATCGCCGAGGCGCGGCCGGAGGTGCGGGTCAGCACCACGGTCTGCGCCACCCCGGGCAAGGTCAGTTCACGCCCAAGCACGGCGGCGGCGGCGGCAAAGGACGGCACGCCGGGAGTCACCGAATACGGGATGCCATGCTCCTCGAGCCGCCGGATCTGCTCGCCCATCGCACTCCAGACCGAGAGATCGCCGGAATGCAACCGTGCAACGTCGAGCCCGGCTTCATTGGCGGCGACAAACTCAGCCGTGATCGCGTCGAGATCAAGCGGCGCGGTGTCGACCACGCGCGCACCGGGCGGGCATAGCGCGATGATCTCGCGCGGCACCAGCGATCCCGCGAACAGGCACACCGGACAGCGCGCCACCAGGTTCTGGCCGCGCACGGTGATCAAATCGGGCGCGCCGGGGCCGGCGCCGATGAAGTGGACGGTCATGGCGCCAAGTCTTTCAATAGAAAGTCCTTCAATACAAAGTCCTCCGATAAAGCGACGGCAGCGGTGGCGTTGCGATCGGCCGAAACCTGACGCGGGACGACGAGGCGCGCGTCGAGGCCGGCAACGGTGAGGGCTGCGGCTTCGCAGACGCTACCGACGCCGCGTTGCCTTAACACGCGTTCCGAACGCGTGGTTACGCGGGCATCCGCCGCGCGCAGCGCCTCGGCAGCGACGGCCTTGATGGATAAATGAGCGGCGTGCGCGGCCACGAGCAGGCCTGGATGGGCGGCCTTGTCTTCCACGACAGCAAGGACGGTGGCGACATCAGGCATCGCGGCTTGCGCGACAACATTAGCCAGCACCTCGCTGATGGATTGCGCGGTGGCCTGGTCGCGAAAGCCCAATCCGATCACCAGCCGGCTCATTTGGTGACGCTCCATTGCACCACCGGCATCGCGGCGCGCCATCCGGTGAGGCCGCCGACGGCACCGGCGCGTTCGACCGACAGCCGCAGCAAGCTGCCGCCATGGCGCGCCTGCCAGGCGATCAGGATCGCCTCGGTTTCGAGCGTGACGGAATTCACCACCAGCCGCCCGCCCGGCGGCAATGCCTGCCATATCGCATCGAGCACGCCGTCGCGGCTGGCGCCGCCGCCGACGAATACCGCATCGGGTGTCGGCAGATCCTTCAACGCGTCAGGCGCGGTGCCATGCCTGAGATCGAAATGCGGCACGCCCAGCGACTGCGCGTTGGCGCGCGCGGTGGTGAGCCGGTCCTCGCGCGCTTCGATGCCGATGGCGCGATTGGCGGGATGCGCGAGCAGCCATTCAATGCCGATTGCGCCGGAGCCGGCGCCGACATCCCACAACAATTCGCCGCCACGCGGCGCCAGCGTGGAAAGGCTGACGGCGCGAATTTCGCGTTTTGTAAGTTGACCGTCATTTTCGAACAATTCATCCGGCAATCCGGCCACGCGCGGGATGATGATGGCGTTGGGCTTGGCGATCGCCTCGATCGCCAGCGCCACGGGGGATCGGATGTCGTCCACGGCGAAGTTCGCGGCGGTCGCACCGCGAATGCGTTCGCGCGGGCCGCCGAGCGCTTCGAGGATCGTCAGGCGTGACGGCCCAAACCCAATGCCATCAAGATAGTTCGCGATCTGTGTCGTCGCAGCGCCGTCGCGCGCCAGCACGATCAATCGCGCGCCGGTTCGCAGATGCGGACGCAAGTGTTCAATGGGACGGGCATGCAGGCCGAGGGTGATGGTCTCTTCCAGCCGCCAGCGCAGCCGCGCCGCCGCCCAGGCAAAGGTCGAGGGGGCGGGAATCGCGATGGTTTCCTCTGTGGGCACTACATCGGCGAACACGGAACCGGCGCCGTACCAGAAGGGATCGCCGGAACACAGCGCCACCACCCGCTTGCCGCGATGCGTCAGCAATTTTGGGATCGAGGCTGCGAACGGCGTATCCCATTCCAGGGTTGGCTTGCCGAGCGAGGCGACCAGCGCCAGATGCCGGCGCCCGCCGGCGATCAGTTCTGCCTGCGCGAGCTTTTCGCGTGCCGCCGCCGATAGCCCGTCAATTCCGTCTTCGCCCAATCCGATGATGGACAGCCAGGGCGTCGGCATGTCATCGCTGCCTGCCATGACGTCCTCCCCGGCCAAACCATTGCGGGTCCTGATCCTCGGCGGCACCGTCGACGCCAATCGGCTGGTGGCGGAAGTCGCAAAGGACCCGACTATCGATGCCGTCTTGTCCTATGCCGGCCGCACCGAAAACCCGACACGGCCGCCGATCGCCTGGCGCGTCGGCGGCTTTGGCGGCGTCGATGGTCTGGCAGACTATCTCCGTGCCGAGAACATCGCGCGCGTTGTCGATGCCACCCATCCCTTCGCGGCGCAGATGAGCGCGAACGCGGTCGCGGCGTGTGCCTTGGCCAATGTGCCGCTGCTGGCGCTCGAGCGTGCCCCCTGGCAACGCGCGTTCGGCGATGACTGGATCGAGGTCGACAACATCGTCGCGGCTGCCGAGGCGCTCGGTGCGGCGCCGCACCGCGTGTTTCTCGGCATCGGGCGGCAGCATCTCCAGGTGTTCGCCGCGCATCCACAGCATCATTATCTGGTCCGGCTGGTCGATCCGCCGCGCGTGGCCCTGCCGCTGCGTGAAGCTGCTGTGATCGTGGCGCGCGGACCGTTCGATCTCGCCGGCGACGATGCGATGTTGAGGGATCATCGCATCGACATCGTCGTGGCCCGCAACGCCGGTGGCGATGCGGCTTCCGCCAAGATCGAAGCCGCGCGCGATCTCGGACTGCCGGTGGTGATGGTGCGACGTCCCTTCATTCCCGCGCGGGAAAAAGTTGAAGATGTCGCTGATGTCTTGCGTTGGCTCGGTCATGATCTGGCTCCGGCCGAGCGCGGCGTATAGACGAACGGACTGCCGCTGTCGCGCGCGATTAGCCGCGTCTGCGACGAGCCGATCAGCACCAGCGTGCGCATGTCGGCACGGCTAGCGACGGCGTCACGCAAGGTTACGGTCTCGATCGCTTCTTTGGGGTCACTGACGGCGCTGGCGAAGATCACCGGAACGGTATCGGACAGTTCCTCGCGCAATAATTCGAGCGCGCGGCCGAGCTGCCACGGCCGCGCCGAGGATAGCGGATTATAAAGCGCGATCACGAAATCGGCCTGCGCCGCCAGCCGCAGCCGGCGTTCGACCAGATCCCACGGCTTGAGATTATCCGATAGATTAATGGCGCAGAAATCGTGCCCGAGCGGCGCGCCGATCTGCGCCGCGGCGGCGAACATCGCACTGATGCCGGGCAGCACCCTGATATCGAGATTGCGCCACGAAACATCTCCGGACTCGACCGCTTCGAACACCGCGGCGGCCATCGCGAACACGCCGGGATCGCCCGAGGATACCACGACGACGCGTTTCCCCTCGGACGCGAGCTTTAGGGCAAGGCTTGCGCGGTCGATCTCCTCGCGATTGTCGGAGCCGTGGCGTATCAAGCCTTCGCGCGCCGGCACCCGCGCCACATAGGGCGCATAGCCGATCAGGTCGGTGGCTTGCGCGAGCGCTTCGGTCACTTCCGGCGTGATCAATTGTGGAGCGCCCGGGCCGAGGCCGGCGATCGCGAGCCAGCCGCTCATGGCCTTCGTCCGCGGCCGTGAATCAGGATCATCGAGAAGTACGGCGCCTCGTCATCGGTCTTTTCGCTCAGCGGCAATACCTTCTCGCCGGCCATGGTGCCGCGCTCGACATAGACGGCCCGTTCCGCAAGTCCCACCGCCTGCAGCGCGCGCCGCACTTTCGGCAGATTGCGGCCGAGCTTCATCACCACCAGCGCATCGATCGATTGCAGCCGCGCGCGCAAGGTGGCCTCGTCGAGGGTCGCCGGCACCACGGTCAGCACGTCATCGCCAAAGGTGATTGGCGTGCCGCTTGCGGTCCAGCAGCCGGACATGCCGGAAATGCCGGGGACCACGACGACCGGTGCATGACCGGTGATGCGGCTGTGCAGATGCATGAACGAGCCATAGAGGAACGGATCGCCCTCGCACAACACCGTGACGTCGCGGCCGGCGGATATGTGCTGCAGCAGCCGCTGGACGCACTCGTCGTAGAACATCCGCAGCGCGTCATTATAGGCCGGGTCTCCCAGTGCGATCTCGGTGGTGACAGGATATTCCAACGCTTCTTCGATGACGCCGGGCGCCAGCATGCCGTCGACCAGGGTGCGGGCATTGCCGGCGCGGCCGGGCTTGCGGAAATGCGCGATGACGCCGGCCTTGGCAATCAGCCGCGCGGCCTTGACGCTCATCAGTTCCGGATCGCCGGGACCGAGGCCGACGCCATAGATGGTCGCGGGCGTGCTCATTCGATCTCGCTCGCGACAGCGTTCAGCGCCGCCGCCGCCATCGCGCTGCCGCCGCGCCGTCCTCGCACGATGACGCTGGGCGCGAGGCTGCTGTCGATCAGTGCTTGCTTGGACTCGGCGGCGCCGACGAAGCCGACGGGAATGCCGATGATCGCGGCGGGCGGCGTCACGCCGGGTTCCTGCAGAATTTCGAGCAGGCGAAACAAAGCGGTCGGCGCGTTGCCGATCACCACGACCGATCCCGCCAACTGCTCGCGCCACAATTCCACGGCCGCGGCGGTGCGGGTGGTGCCGAGCTTGGCTGCGAGCGCCGGGATATTGGGGTCGGACAGCGTGCAGATCACGGCGTTGTTGGCGGGCAATCGTGCGCGCGTGATGCCGTGGGCCACCATCTGGGCATCGCAAAAAATCGGCGCGCCAGCACGCAACGCCGTCGATGCGGCAACGCTGAACCCTGGCGTGAACGCGATATCATCGGCGATCTCGACCATGCCGCTGGCGTGGATGATCCGAACCGCGACCTTTTCGTCGCCGGCCTCGAAACGATCGAGCCGTGCCTCGGCGCGAATGATCGCAAACGAGCGTTGGTAGATCGCCGCACCGTCGGTCTCGTACGTGTAATTCATGACGCCGCCTCAGCCTTGGTCGGCGCCGCCCCGATCCGCTCGATCACGCTGTTGCGTCGCGTTACCCAATAACCGGCGTCGAGCATCTGCCGAAAGCGTTGGCGCATGATGTCGGCGGCTTCTGGGTTGGCTTGTTCGATAAAACGCCGCACCTCATCGTCGCCGAGCGTGGCATCGTAGTAAAGATCGAAATGATGGCTGTCGACCGCGCCGGCGAGATGCGCGAACTGCGCCATCTGGTCGAGCGTCGAGGCGATCTCGGCCGCGCCGCGAAAGCCGTGCCGCATCTGGCCTTGCAGCCAGCGCGGATTGGCGGCGCGGCCGCGCACCACGCGAGCGATTTCCTCGGCGAGCGTGCGCATCCGCAGATCATCCGGGTTGGCCGAGTCAGCATGGTAGAGCGTCGGCGCCGCGCCATTGAGCTTGCGCGCGGCGGCGGCAAACCCGCCTTCATGGGCGGCATAGTCCGGCGCGCTCAGCAAATCCGTCTCGGGCAAATCCTGGGGGTGAACGAACGCGTCGGTCGCTGCGGTGCGCTGCTCCAGCGCCGGCCGCGCCGCGACGCCGTCATTTCCGCCGCCATAGGCGAAGGCGCTGCCGGCAAGCCAGGCTTCGCCGGCATCCTCGGCGGTCGCAGGCGTGAATTCGGCTGAAGCTTCGACCACGCCGATGCCGTAATCGCCGGGCGCGGGGCCGAACACCCGCGGGCTGGTCGAGGCGCGATAGGGATTTTCTTCCGCGGGCTCGTCGCGCGCAGCCAACGCCGCGGCGGCCTGCTCGAACAGCGTCGGCAAGGTCGGGAACACGTCGCGGAACAGCCCGGAAATGCGCAGGCTCACGTCGATCCGCGGGCGTCCAAGCATCGCCAGCGTAACCACGTCAAACCCCGTGACCCGGTCGGATGTGGTGTCCCACACCGGCGTGACGCCCATCAAATGCAACGCCATCGCGAATTCCTCGCCGGCGGTGCGCATGGTGGCCGAGCCCCAGAGGTCCATCATGAGGTTGCGCGGATAATCGCCATGGTCCTGTAAATGGCGGGTCAGCAGCGCGTCGGCGAGGCGCTTGCCTTGTTCAGTCGCGTTGCGGCTCGGCACCGCGCGGGTATCGACCGTGTAGAGATTGCGTCCGGTCGGCAGCACGTCACGCCGTCCGCGCCACGGCGAGCCTGCGGGTCCCGGCGCGACATGTTTGCCATCAAGGGCCGCCAAGAGGCCAGCGCGTTCGCCGGCCGCGCAGGCACCGTACGGAATTTTCGCGTCGTTCTCAACGCGCGGCGGCACGCGGCCAAAAATATGCAGCCCGTCGGCGACCAGCGTGTTCTTGACGTCGCAGACAAAACTATCCAGCCGCACCACCGACTCCAGCGGCGTCATCGCCTCGGTCAAGCCGCTGTCGCGATCGAGCCCGGTCTCGCGCGCGCTATCGACGATGGCATTGGCGAGCCGCTCGCGCCGTCGCGGATCGAGGCCGTCGGCCACAGAATATTCGTCAAGCAGCCGTTCGATCGCATGCAGTCCCGGCGGCAACGCGCCGGTCGAGATCGGCGGTGTGATATGACCGATGGTGATGGCGCCGAGCCTTCGCTTGGCGGATGCCGCTTCGCCGGGATTGTTGACGATGAACGGGTAGATCACAGGCGTTGCGCCGATCAACGCGTCGGGCCAGCACGACGACGACAGCGCGACGGATTTTCCCGGCAGCCATTCCAGCGTGCCATGCGCGCCCATATGGATCATCGCATCGCATTGTTCGATTGCGCGCAGCCATAGATAAAACGCGACGTAACTATGCCGCGGCGCGCGTCTGATATCGTGATACTCGGTGGCGCGATCGGCGCGCCGGCCACGATCCGGCTGCACCGCGATCAACGCGCGACCGCAATGGACTGCCTTGAACACGAAATCGCCGTTGTCGATCGCGGGATCGCTTTCGGGTAGGCTCCATTGCGCCGCGAGGTCGGCTGTCAGCGCCGGATCGAGGTCCACCAGCGCCGTGCGGTAGTGTTCAAGCGGCCAGCGGATCGTTTCGGTCTGCAGCCGGCCGATCAGCGCTGCGCCGTCGGCCGGCAGATCTGATATGGCATAGCCTTGATCGCGCAACACGCGCAGCGCTTCGACGCTGCTTTCGGGCGCATCGAGCCCGACCGCATGCGCCATCTGGTCGTCGCGGCCGGGATAGGCCGACAGCACGATGGCGATTCGCTTGTCGGCAGCAGCGGTTCGGCGCAATGCGATCAGCGCCTTGGCGCGCGCAACAATGGCGGCGATGCGACCGTCATCGCCTGCGTGCAGCGTGCGCGCGTAACCCAGTTCGGGATCGGCGGGTTCGACCTGCTTGAACGAGGCGACGCCGGCGAAGATGCGGCCGTCAAGCTCGGGCAGCACGATATGGATCGCGAGGTCGGATGGCGACAGCCCGCGGTCGGACGCGGCCCATTGTTCGCGGTTGGCGCCCGAGAGTGCCACCTGCAGGACGGGTGCATCGACCACATCGAGCGGTGAGCCCTTGCCATTGTCGCCGCGCGCCGAAAATGCGGTCGCGTTGACGATCACCTCAGGCGCGATCCGGGCAATCCACTCCCGCAACCAGCCGTCACCTTCCGGATCCTTCAGGCTGGTCGCAAACAGCCCGATCGGTCGCGTGCCGCGGCGCGTGAGTTCACGCATCAAGCGGTCGATCGGATCCGTGTCGGACGCTGCCAGAATGGCGCGGTAGAACACCACCAGGACGATCGGCGCGTCGTCCGGCGCTAGGTCGAGTTCGGACGGATCGACCACGCCGCTGCCGGGAACATAGAAGCCATGGCGCGGCAACGTGGCGCGTGCGACCGGCGGCACCGCGGGCAAACCGGCGGCGAGTGCGAGTTGCGCCAACGCGGCGCGCGCCGAATCCGATCCGCCGTTGTCGCAAAGTGCTTTCAGCCGGCGCAAGGTCGACGGCGGCAGGTTCGAGGCGGCGTCGAGCCGTGGATCGGGTCGGCCATCGCCGGGAACGATCGCCAGCGCAATGCCTTTCGCTGCCGCCAGCGCGCTGACCTGTTCGACACCGTAGCGCCAATAATCGATGCCGCCGAGCAGGCGGATCAGGATGCCACGCGCGCCCGACAACGTGTTCTGGAGATAGAGATCGACTGATAGCGGATGCGCGAGGCGACGGAGATTGGCCAACCGCAAACTTGGCAAAGTCTGGCGTCCGCCATGCCAGGCGGATGCGAATGCGCTGAGATCGCTGTCTGCAAAGGACAGCACGACAAGGTCCGCCGGGGCCTGGCCGAGATCCTCGGCGCCAGCGGCTTCCTCAAGTCCATGCCGTTCCCGCAGCAGGATGTGCATGCGTTACCCCGTCAGTACGGCGGTGACGACGTCACGATTAAACCCGCGCTCGCCGATCACGACGATGCGCGAGCGGCGTTCTTCATCGGCGCGCCAGGGACGGTCGAATTGCGTGCGCACCCGGGTGCCGACGCCCTGCACCAATAGCCGCATCGGCTTGCCGGGAACCGCGACGTAACCCTTGGCGCGCAGCACGTTGTGGTCGCGTGCGATCGCCTCGATCCGGGTCACGATCGTCTCCGCGTCGGCGCCGAACGGCAGCGTGACCACGATGGTATCGAAATCATCGTGGTCATGGTCGTCGTGATTTTCGTGATGGCTCGGCCGCGCATCGAGGTCGTCTTCCGCCGCCGCCCCAATCCCGAGCACGATTCGCGGATCGATGCGGCCCTCGCTGACCTCGATCACCGGAATGCTGCGCGGCGCTTCCGCCAGCACGGTCTTGCGCGCGGCGGCGAGACGTTCGGGGCTCACCAAATCGGCCTTGTTCAGGATCACGATGTCGGCGCAGGCGACCTGATCCTCGAACACTTCGCCGAGCGGCGTGTCGTGATCGATGCTCTCGTCGGCGAGGCGTTGCCGCGCGATCGCCGCCAGATCCGGCGCGAACCGGCCGTCGGCGACGGCTTCGGCATCGGCCACCGCGATCACGCCGTCGACGGTGATGCGCGAGCGCAGATCCGGCCATTCGAACGCCTTCAACAGCGGCTTCGGCAGCGCCAGTCCCGACGTTTCAATGAGGATGTGGTCGGGCGGCTGCGGCCGCGCCAGCAAGGCTGCGATGGTCGGCACGAAATCATCCGCAACCGTGCAGCACAGACAACCATTGGTGAGTTCGACGATGGCGTCTTCCGGGCAATTAGCGTCGGCGCAGCCTTTCAGGATATCGCCGTCGATGCCGAGATCGCCGAATTCGTTGACCAGGATCGCAAGCCGGCGGCCCTGCGGGTTCTGCATCAGATGGCGAACCAGCGTGGTCTTTCCAGCGCCAAGGAAACCGGTGATGATGGTGACGGGTATTTTTTCGATCGACATGACTATTCCTCAGGCCGGCTTCGGGGATGGCGGGATGCGCGCGATCACCCCCTTGCGGAAGATCGTCGGCCGCTCTCGCCACGGCACCAGGCCGTCTTCGGTCGCTGCATAATTCGAGGCGCCCGTCAGCAAATCATCGACCGACGCCTGGCTGAGATCGCCATAGATATAGCTCCAGCGCCCCGGCCCCGTGAGGGCGACGCTGCAGCCGCGATTGCAATTCGAAAGGCACTCGGTTTCGACGATGTGAAAACGTGGCGATCCGTCTTGATGCCGCTGGGCTTCGGCCAACGCGTCATGCAGCCGGCGGCCGGCCCGCGGGGTGGCGTCGCCTTCTTCGCCGGCGCGACAGGTGACGCAGACATAGAGTGTGACTGCGGTATCGGAGGATGCGGAGATCGTCTGTTGCGGAGGCGCGTCCAGTGCAGATTGGTCCATAGCAAAGCCCGTCAATGGATGGCGGCCGCTCAAACAGCGGTTGCCAGACAAGCGGCGAACGGACCTGCACTCCGTTCGACCAACTCTCTCACTCCAGGACGCCCCGCCCGGAATGGCGATATGGCAGGCGACGGCAGGTTTCCTGGCTCGCGGGTCATCGCCGGCACCACCTTCCCGGGTCAAAACCCAGTGGTTTCTGGTGCAGGCTTTCCGCTCACAGTTGCGGGGGCAGCTCCGGCTTCGCGTGAGATCCGGGAACTTCCCCATACCTCCCGCGCCCGGTATTCCCTCTTAGTCCCGCCCGAAGACAGGACACCGTCGGCTAAGGACTCATTCAGACGGAAACGCCGTCGAGTCAATCCCTCCGGGAACCCGACAGGTTGCTCGGAGGGGTCTGATATGATCCTGTCCCGCCCATCGGATAATACCGCAGGGAACCTATGACCGAGATCGACACCGACGAGGCTGAGCGCGAGGCCGAGCGGCATCGCGCCAAGATGGTCAAACGCAAGGCGGTTCAGGACGCCGAAGAGGCGTCCAAAACCATCGCCAAGGGCCTGTTGATGGTCAACACCGGGCCCGGCAAGGGTAAATCGACGGCGGCTTTTGGCCTTGCCTTGCGTGCGCTCGGCCATGGCTGGCGCATCGGCGTGGTCCAGTTCATCAAGGGCCGGGCGACCGGCGAGCAGGCGGCGCTGGAATCGTTTGGCGATCGCGTGGTCTGGCACACCGCCGGTGAGGGCTTTACCTGGGAGACGCAGGACAAGGCGCGCGACATCGCGGCCTGCCAGCGCGCCTGGACCATCGCGCAGGGCTTGCTCGATGATCCCGGCATCAACCTCGTCGTGCTCGACGAGCTCAACATCGCGTTGCGCTACGATTATCTGCCGCTCGATGAGGTGGTGGCGCGGCTGGTGGCGCGGCGCCCCGATCTGCACGTGATCGTGACCGGCCGTAACGCCAAACCGGCGATGACCGAGGCCGCCGATCTCGTCACCGAGATGGGCGCGGTCAAGCATCATTTCTCCGCTGGCGTCAAAACCCAGGCCGGCATCGAATTCTGATGACCGCGCGCGTCCTCATGTTCCAGGGGACCGGCTCGGATGTCGGCAAGTCGCTCATTGTCGCCGGCCTATGCCGCCTGCTGGCGAACCGCGGCGTTTCGGTGCGCCCGTTCAAGCCGCAGAATATGTCGAACAATGCCGCGGTAACGGCGGACGGCGGCGAGATCGGCCGCGCGCAGGCGTTGCAGGCGCGCGCGTCGCGCGTCGCACCATCGGTCGACATGAATCCGGTGCTGCTGAAGCCGCAGAGCGAAGTCGGCTCGCAGATCGTGGTGCAGGGACGCGTGGTCGGCACCGCAAAGGCACGCGAATATCAGGCGCGTAAGCCGCAACTGATGGCCTGTGTACTCGACAGTTTTGCGAAGCTGAGGGAGCAATGCGACATCGTGCTGGTCGAGGGCGCGGGCTCGGCGTCGGAAGTGAATTTGCGCGTCAACGATATCGCCAATATGGGATTCGCCCGCGCCGTCAATGCACCGGTGGTGCTGATCGGTGATATCGATCGCGGCGGCGTGATCGCGAGCCTGTGCGGCACCGCCGCCGTGGTCGATCCCGACGACGGGAAGTTGATCTCGGGTTTTATCGTCAACAAGATGCGCGGCGATCCCTCGCTGTTCGCGAGTGGCATGGATTTCGTGGCCGAGCGCACCGGCTGGGCGCCGATCGGACTGGTGCCGCATTTTCGCGATGCGCACCGGCTGCCGGCCGAAGACGTCTACGGACTTGAGGCCTCGCCGGTATCTGCGCCGGCCGAGGCTGGGCATCGCGTGCGCATCGTGGTGCCGGTGTTGCCGCATATCGCCAATTTCGACGATCTCGATCCGCTGCGGTTGGAGCCCGGCGTCGAACTCATTTTGTTGCGCAACGGCGCGCCGCTGCCGGTCGATACCGATCTGGTGATTCTGCCGGGCTCGAAGGCGACCATCGCGGATCTGGCGGCGCTGCGCGCATTCGGATGGGATGCCGATATCATCGCGCATCATCGCCGCGGCGGGCGCGTGCTCGGCCTGTGTGGTGGCTACCAGATGCTCGGCCGCAGCATCAGTGATCCCGACGGCATCGAAGGACCGCCGGGTTCAGCCGAAGGGTTAGGGTTGATCGAGGTCACGACGGAATTAGCTGGCGATAAGTCGCTGGTCGCCGTCAGCGGCAGTACCATGGCCGACGATGTCACCGTGGCCGGTTACGAAATGCATATCGGCCGAACCATCGGCGAGGGAACGCAGCGGCCGCTCGTGCAACTCGATGATGGTCGTCTCGACGGCGCGGTCTCGGCGGACGGCCGTGTCAGTGGCACCTATCTGCATGGCTTTTTCGCCGGTGACGCGCAGCGCGCGGCCTGGCTGGCTCGACTGGGTCTGCCCGCGAGTTCGCTGGCCTATGACGCGCTGGTCGACCAAACCCTCGATGGGCTGGCGGCGCATCTCGAAGCGCATCTCGACGTCGAGAAATTGCTCAGCCTGGCACGATGACGCGCTCAGTCGCCAAATGAGGCGATGATCACGCCGATCACGGCGACGATTGCCAGCGCGCCGGCGAAGGCGGTGCGATAAATAGTCAGCGCGCGATCGATATCCTGCACGGTGGCCTCAGTGCGGCCGTCGCCCATCCAGCGGTCATCGACCACGACGCCGTCGTAGGTGCGCGGCCCAGCAAGCCGCAAGCCGAGCGCGCCGGCCATTGCCGCTTCGGGCCAGCCGGCATTGGGCGAACGATGCAGCCGCGCATCGCGCCGAAACGCCTGCCATGCCGATGAGGCCGACGCGCCCGGCACGAGCGCGGCGGCAGCGATGAACATCAGCCCAGTCAAGCGCGACGCCGGCAGATTGACCAGATCATCCAGCCTTGCGGCGGCCCAGCCGAAGGCGCGATAACGTTCGGAGAGGTGACCGATCATGCTGTCGGCGGTGTTGATGGCCTTGTAACCGATCATGCCGGGCAATCCGCCGAGCAAATACCATAGCGCCGGCGCGGTGACGCCGTCGGACGCATTTTCGGCGAGGCTCTCGATTGCGGCGCGGCAGATCGCGGCCTCGTCGAGGGCTTCGGGATCGCGGCCGACGATCCGGGCGATGCTTTGCCGGCCGCCGGGAAGCCCGTCGGTCCGCAGTTCGGAAGCGACCGCGCGCACATGCTGGTCAAGATTGCCGCCGGCGATCAGCATGGCGACCACCAGGATGGCGACTACAAACCCGAGATGGGGAAGGGCGCGGACGACCATTTCCAACGCAAAACCGCCGCCGAGGCTGACGCCGAGCAGCAACAGCACGGTGGCGACGCCAGCAATGCGCCGCATTGTGTCCGAATAGTCCGCCCGGTTCAGCGTGGCGTCGATCGCCCCAATCAACGCGCCGATCCACGACACCGGATGGCCGATTGCGCGGAACAGCGGCGCGGGATAGGCCAGCACAGCTTCGATGCCGAAGGCGACAATCAGGATCAGGACGCGGTCGGTCGGGTCGGCCATGGATGGCAACATGCACGTGCGGGATGAGATCTGGAAGAGGACGGCAGCCTTGCGGATCCATGGCGGCCGCATCGACATGGCCGCGTCGCTCTATCCGATCGCGCCGCAGCCATGGGTCGATTTGTCGACCGGGATTAATCCGATTTGCTGGCCGGTGCCACCTTTGTCGTCCGCTTTGTATCAGCGCCTGCCGTTGGCGGCGGACATGGCGCGGATGACGGCGGCGGCCGCCGCGGCCTACGGGCTTCCCGCCAACGCCGCGATCGTGCCGGTCCCCGGCAGCGAGATCGCGATACGGCTGTTGCCGCGCATCGCCCGCGCCAAGGCGGTCGGCATTCTGGCGCCGACCTATGGCTCACATGCGGCGGCCTGGCGCGATGGCGGCGCCGAGGTGCATGAGTTAGAGGCGTTGCCGGAACTCAGGCGGCACGATCTCGAGACGCTGGTGGTGGTCAATCCCAACAATCCGGATGGCCGCACCATTGCGTGCGACGATTTGGCCGCCTTTGCGCAGGCCTGGACCATGACCGGACGACGGCTTGTTGTCGATGAGGCCTTTGCCGATGTGCGACCGGAGGCGTCGCTGCTGACCATGCCGAAATTGCCCGCGGGCACCGTGGTGCTGCGTTCGCTCGGCAAATTCTTCGGCCTGGCCGGATTGCGCGTGGGTTTTGTCGTTGCTACGGAACCGGACGCCGCGATCTGGCGAGGGTTGCTCGGTGATTGGCCGGTGTCCGGTCCGGCGTGCGAGATCGCCACATCGGCGCTGCGCGATACGGCATGGATCGCGGCGACGCGGACCAGGCTGGCGGCCGATCGAAAGCGGCTCGACGGCGTTCTCGGGCGTGCGGGATTGAAGGCGATCGGCGGCACCGATCTGTTCGGTCTGTTCGAGGCGCGCGATGGGGTCGACGTGCTCGATCATTTCGCGCGCGCTGCAATTCTGGTCCGCGGCTTTGCCGCGACACCGCAGCATTATCGGTTCGGCCTTCCGGCGGATGAGGCCGCATGGCGGCGGCTTGAGGCGGTTTGCGCGACGCTGAAATGACCGCACAGCTCTGCGCTACGTCGTGAGCGCCTGTCGCGCCGCCGCTTCGCCGGCGAGACGGCCGAACACTGTCGCCAGCGTGACGCCGAGGCCGGCGAGATAGCCGTCGCCGAGCACATTCGCGGCCATGATCATGCCGGCGGCAAATACATTGCGCGCGACCGTGGCATCGTTGTTCACGATCCGCAGCTGATCGTCGACGGCAACGCCGAAATGCGTAAACGTCACGCCCGGTCGTAGCGGATAGGCCGCGAATGGCGGAGCCGTTAGCGCAACCGCGGCGCGGCTTTTCGGCGGCGTAAGTCCGGTGGTCTGACGCTCGTTCAACGGGATATCGCCGGCCGCGTCCGTCGCGGCATTGAACTGACGGATCGTCGTTTCCAGCGCGGTGGGATCAAGACCGAGCCTGGTCGCGAGGTCCGCGATGCTGTCGGCCCGGATCGGCGCCAGCGCCGTCGGCAAAGCGCGGCCCAAACCATTGGCGTCCAGGATCAGATAAGCGATTTGCTCCGGGCATTCCGCGATACGCGCCCCCCAGCGCGCAAAGTGCGTTTTGCGGGCGTCCTCGCCTTCATCGTGAAAGCGTTTGCCGTCGCGGTCGACCACGACGCCGTGCGGGATCGCGGTGATGCGGGTGACGATGCCGCCATCGAATTTCGGGCCGCGCGCATCGACCGCGACCATGTGAGCGCGCGCGGGATCGCCAACCGGTTTGACGCCGGCGTCGAGCAGCAAGTGCAACACCGAGCCGGTGTCATAGGGTGTGCCGCGGATCATGAAGCCGTCGGCCGCGGCGCCAAAACTCCGGCGCAGCCAATCCAGATTGGCTTGATGGCCGCCGGTGCACGCGACCAGCGCCTTCGCGGTAATGCGCTCGATGCTTCCGTTGTGACGAATATCGACTGCGCAATTCCTGCTATTGCCGAAGGAGAGCGCCACGACCTCGCTGTCGTAGCCGATGGTGACGCCGAGTTTTGTCGCGGTGGCCGTGAGCGCGTTGATCATCGCCTTGCCGCCGCCCAGGAAAAACGCCGTGCGCCGCGAATAGGGCATCGATCCATCGTTGGGATCCTGCAGGCGGACGCCATTTTCGATCAGCCATGACGTGATAGTGCCGGACCCCCGGATCAGGATGCGCGCGAGCTTTTCGTCGGTCGCACCGGCCGTGACGCGCTGCAAATCTCGCAAGAAGGCATCCTCGCCATAGCTATCGGGCACGTACCATTCCGGCCGGTCATGCATCAGGCGGAAATTGCGCGCGTGGCGGGCGTTGCCGCCGCGCAACCGTGCGGGCGCGTGCTCGACCAGACGCACCGAGGCGCCGCTGCGCTGTGCCGCAATCGCCGCGCATAGTCCGGCGCTGCCGCCGCCGACCACCAGCACATCAGGGCTCTGTAAGATCGTCGTTTCGCTCATGATTTCCCTGGCGCCGAGTGCCCGCCCGCGCTTGCGCGGGCACCTGTATCATGCTCTCGTGGTTCCGTCTTTCGGTGCCTCGCAAGAGGTGAAACGGGAATGCGGTGCGCCTGCCGGATGTTTGCTTGATTGCATTTTGTCTGGCGGGCAATTCCGCGGCTGCCCCCGCAACTGTAGGCGGATCGCCTGAGATCAACCACGTCACTGAATGCCGCCAGGGCGGCATCGGGAAGACGATTGAAGGCATTATCCGCAAGCCAGGAGACCGGCCGCAAGACACCGGAATCAACTCGTTCGACGGTGGGTCGAGAGGGACATGAATAGTAAAGCTTTATCCGTCGGATTGAATGATTGGCCGATCGAGCCTGTCGATCCGTCACTCGCGCCGCAGTTTCGGACCCGGATCGATGGCAAGGCCAAGCCATTGGGCGCGCTCGGCCGGCTTGAGGATCTCGCGGTTCAACTTGGGCAGATCTGGCATCCGCTGCTGCCGCGCACCCGGCGCGCCACGATGTTCGTGTTCGCGGCGGACCACGGCATTACGGCAGAGGGCGTTTCGCTCTATCCGGCCAGCGTCACCGCCGCGATGGTCGCGACCTATCTGGCCGGCCGCGCCGGGGTCAACGTGCTGGCGCGCGCATCTGATGTCGACGTGCGGGTGGTCGATGCCGGCGTCGATGCGGATATTCCCGCACATCCGGAATTGATCAGTGCCAAGATCAGACGCGGCAGCCGTAACGCGGCGCACGAGTCGGCCCTTACCAATCAGGAGGCGAGCGACTGTTTGGCGCGCGGCGCGGGAATCGTTGCGGAAGCGATCAAGGCCGGCACCGACATCGTCGCGATCGGCGAGATGGGGATCGGCAACACCACGTCGGCGGCGGTGCTGATGCATCGCCTGGCGCCGGCAGCGCTGGCCGATTGCGTCGGCGCCGGCACGGGCCTGGATGCGGACGGCATCGCGCGCAAGCTCGCGGTTGCGCAACGCGCCGCCGCACGCAGCGATGCGACGTCGCCGATCGAGGTGCTGGCCGAATTCGGCGGCTACGAGATTGCCATGATGGCAGGCGCGGTGCTCGGCAGCGCCATGCATCGCCGCCCGGTCATTGTCGACGGCTTCATCGCAACAGTCGCGGCGCTGGTCGCAATTCGGCTGCAGCCGGCGGCGCGTGGCTATTGCGTGTTTTCGCACCGCTCCGCCGAGCGTGGCCACAGTCTGCTGCTCGATACGCTCGATGCAAAACCGTACCTCGATCTGGGACTGCGGCTCGGCGAAGGCACCGGTGCGGTGATGGCGGTGCCGTTGTTGCGGGCCGCGAGCGGTATCCTGACCGAGATGGCCGACTTGTCAGACGTCATGGCCGGCACGCTGCAGCCGTGGCCTGCGGATCCCAGCCGGGACCGAATCGAGTAAGGCTGAATGCGATATGGCTGAAATCATCTTCATCACCGGGCCGACCCGCAGCGGCAAGAGCCGCCGTGCGGTCGAGATCGCGCAAGCCTGGGGTGATGATGTCGTGTTTGTTGCCACCTACCGCGCGGATTCCAACGATGCCGAGATGGTCGAACGGGTGCGGCTGCATCGCGCCGAGCGTCCGGCGAAATGGCGTACGCTCGAAGCATCGCCCGATATTGCGCAAGCGCTTGGCGATCTGCGGCCGGCGCCTTCAGGCGGGGTGATCGATAGCCTGACATTGTGGCTCACCGATCGCTTCGATCGGGACGACGCCAGCCTGATCGCCGAATGGGAACATCAACTGGATCGCTTCGACGCGGCGCAGCATCCGGTCATTATCGTGGGCGATGAAATCGGCTGGGCGCCGGTGCCGATCGACAAAGCGTTACGTCGGTTTCGCGATCTGGCTGGCCTGCTCGGCCAGCGTACCGCGGCACGGGCGTCGGAAGCGTGGCTGATGGTGGCGGGTTGCAGCGTGCGGCTGAAATGACGGGCGATGAACATCAATCGACGATGTCGGGCCACGTCAGGGACTGGCTCGGCGATATCAGCCTCGCCGTCGGTCTGCTGACGCGGGTACCGATGCCGCATCCGGTCAACGCGACACCGGACGGCCTGGCGCGCGCGCAACGCGCATTCCCGCTGGTCGGTGCGATGGTCGGCCTGATCGTCGGTCTGGCCGATCGCGGCTTGCTGGCGATAGGCGTTCCGGCGCTGGCCGCCGCGGCGCTCGCGCTCGGCGCCAGCGCGGCGTTGACCGGCGCATTGCACGAAGATGGCCTCGCCGATGTCGGCGACGGTTTTGGCGGTGGCCGTGACCGGGCCGCGAAATTGTCGATCATGCGCGACAGCCGGATCGGCACTTACGGCATGATCGTTTTGCTGGTCGGCTTTGTCGCAAGGGCCGCCGCGCTGGCGAGCTTGCCGCTGGCGACCGTCATTCCCGCGCTCGTCGTGGCGCATGCCCTGGGGCGCGCCGTGATCCCGGTGCTCGCGGCCAACATGCCGTTTGCCCGCGACGACGGGCTCGGCAAATCGGCCGGACGGCCTGATATCGCGAGCGCGGTCGCCGCCGTGATCATCGGAATTGTGATCGCGTTGCTGTGCCTCACGGCGACACAGGCCTTGCTGGCGGTCGTGGTCGCAGCCGCAGGGGCGTCCGCGATGGCGGCGTTGGCATGGCGGCAGATCGGCGGCGTCACCGGCGACGTGTTCGGCGCGGCCGAGCAGGTGGTGGAAGCCGCCGTGCTGATCATGCTTGCCGCGCAGCTGTTGTGAGATCAGCCATGGGCGAGGATATCCGTCTCTGGTTGATCCGCCACGCGCCCGTTGTGGGAGCTGCGGGCGTGATCCACGGGTTCGATGAGCCCGCCGATATCAGCGGTACGGCAGCGCTCGCCGCGTTGCGCGCGAAATTGCCCGAACACGCGGTGTCCTTTGCCAGTCCCAGCGTTCGGACGCTGGCAACGGCGGCAGCGCTCGGCTTGCGGCCGGCCGCAGAGCCAAAATTCATGGAGCAGGATTTTGGTGAATGGACGGGGCGCCGTCATGACGATCTCGCGTGTGACTCCGATGCCGTCTATCGCGAATTCTGGAATGCGCCAGCGACAAGCAAGCCGCCCGGCGGCGAAAGCTTTGCCGAGCAGATCGTGCGTGTGCACGAGGGTTTTGCAAAACTTCCGGCTGGTGACGTGATACTGGTGGTGCATTCCGGCACGGTGCGCGCGGCTCTGGCCATCGTGCTGGATCTGGCGCCGGAAGCCGCGCTTCGGTTTGCGATCGATCCGCTGTCGCTGACCCGGATCGATCGGGTAGCGGGCGGCTGGCGCGTCGTCGGCGTTAACAGCTGAAACGCCAGGTGGAGAGACAGATGCGAAAGATCTTCGTCATTGGCATTGGGGCCGGCGATCCCGATCACATGACGATGCAGGCGATCAAGGCGCTTAATCAGGTCGATGTCTTCTTCATTCCCGACAAGGGGGCCGAGAAGTCGGCGTTGCGCGATTTGCGAGTTTCGATCTGCGAGCGCTTCATCGAGGACAGCAATTACCGCACGTTCGGTGTCGACGTGCCGCAGCGCGACAGCTCGATCGATTATCTCAGCGGGGTCGATCAATGGCACGGCCGTCTCGCGGATATCTATAGAAGCCTGTTCGAACGCGAGCTCGGCGAGGGCGAGGTCGGCGCAGTCCTGGTGTGGGGCGATCCCGCCATTTACGACAGTACGCTGCGGATCATCGAACGCGTCCGCACCAGGGGGTTGGCGCTGGAGTTCGAGGTGATCCCCGGCATCAGCAGCGTGCAGGTGCTGGCCGCGAAACATCGCATCGCCTTGAACCGGATCGGCGAAAGCGTGCTGCTCACCACCGGGCGCAAGCTCGCTGAAGGTTTTCCGGAAGGAACCGGCAGCGTGGTCGTGCTACTCGACGGCGTGCAGGCGTTTGCGTCGCTGGCCGATCAGGACCTCGAAATCTTCTGGGGCGCCTATCTCGGAACCGACCATGAAATCCTTCTGTCGGGTAAACTCGTCGAAGTCAGGGACGAGATCCTGGCGGTACGCAAACAGGCGCGTGAACGGCACGGCTGGATCATGGACACGTATTTGCTGCGCAAATCCGCGTCTGACCAATGACCAAGCGACCCGCGCCGTGAGTTCGGTTAGGGTACCCGCGCGCCCGCACGCGATGAAAGAGACGATGATGCCATCCAGCGACATTCAGACCGATCCTGAATTTTCTCAGGCCGAGCGCGATGCCGTCTACAAATGCATCTTCAATCGCCGTGATGTACGCGGTCAGTTCCTGCCCGATCCGATCCCGGATGCGGTGCTGGCGCGTATTCTGAGGGCCGCGCATCACGCGCCGTCGGTTGGTTTCATGCAGCCGTGGGATTTCATCGTGGTTCGCGATCCCGCCGTCAAACAGAAGGTGCGAGACTCGTTTCAGGTCGCCAACGCGGAAGCCGCCGAGATGTTCGAAGACGAGCGGCAGAAAACCTATCGCAGGCTCAAGCTGGAAGGCATCGTCGAGACGCCGATCGGAATTTGCGTCACTTGCGATCGCAGCCGCACCGGCTCTGTCGTGCTCGGGCGCACCCATCAGGCCGACATGGATCTCTACAGCGCAGTCTGCGCGGTGCAAAACCTCTGGCTGGCGGCGCGGGTGGAAAATATCGGCGTCGGTTGGGTCAGCATTATCAAGCCTGATGATTTGCGCGAGGCGCTGGGTATCCCGTCGTCGATCCTGCCGATCGCCTATCTCTGCGTCGGCTACGTCACGCACTTCCTGCCGAAGCCGGAACTGGAGATTTCAGGCTGGTTGCCGCGGACGCCGTTGTCGGATGCGGTATGGATCGATCGCTGGCAGCAGCGCGATGCGATGGATCCGCTGCTCGGCAATCTCTGATCGCGCGACCCTGGCTCGGAAACGCTCTACAGCAGGCCGCGATAAATGCCGGGCTCGGAACCCTCGATGGCAACCGCGCCGACGGTTTTCGAATAAAACGCCGCAGGCCCGACGCCGCCGATGATGGCATAGCCAAATCCCTGTTGCTTCATCGCCTCGAGACAGGCGAATAACAACGCGGCGCCAATTCCGGCTTTTCGTGAACCCGGTTCGACGCCGGTGGGGCCGAAGAAGTTGGGGCAGGTGGCATCATGGCAGGCAAATCCAACGATCTTGCCTTGATGGATGGCGATGAAGCAGGAGACCGGCTGGCGGCTAAAGGCGACGCCAGCTTCGCTGGCCCAGGCTTCGCTGAAATTTTTCCGCACCCAGGCGGTGACCTTGTGTTTTTCGGGGGCCAGCGCGCGCCGTAAGGTGATGCCGGCTTGCTGCAGTCGTTCGTACGCGAGTTGCGAATTTGGCAACTCGTAAAGTTTGACCAGCATGTCCATGGCGCTACGGAGTCCCTAATTCTTTTGGAGAAGGCTTTCGTCCGCGCGTCGCCGCACGCTGCCGAGCGTACTGCCGACCACCACAATCGACAGCATGGCGGCGGCGATAATGTAGAACGCCGGCATCAATTTGTTGCCGGTGGTCGCGATCAACCAGGTGACGGTCAGCGGCGCAAAGCCGCCGAACACGGTGACGCCGACATTGTAGGAGATCGCCATGCCGGTGGAACGCACCGACACCGGGAACAGCCCGGCAAGCAGTCCGGGGCCGGAGCCCTGCAATAATCCGAACACGGTGAGCACCACGAACTGCGCCAGGAACAGACGTCCGAAGCCCGGCGCGGCCAACACATAGGCCAGCATCGGATAGGAGATCAGCGCGGAGATCGCGGTGAACAGGAAGAACGTGCGGTAAGGCCCGTACACATCGGCGAGGAAGCCGCCGAGTATGCAGGTTCCGATGCCTACAGCGGAAGTCACGGCGACCCCGAGCAGCCCCTGCCACAACGGCAAATGCAGTTGCTCGACCACATAGGTCGGCAAATAAGTGTTCCAGATATAGGTCAGCGAGGTCCCGATGATGGTCAGCCCGATCGCGGAGATTACCTCCAGCCAGTGATGTCTCAGCACCTCGCGTACCGGCGCGCGCGCGGCGTCGGCCTTGTGCGCCAGCAGTTTCAGGAATTCCGGTGATTCCGCGAGCCGATAGCGCATATAGAAACCGAACGGGCCGATCAACGAGCCGATCAAGAACGGAATGCGCCAGGCGCCGTCCTGCACCGTCGCCGGCGGAAGCAGCAGCAGTACCGGCAGGCCGATGCTGGTCGCGAGCACCCGTCCGATCGCCTGCGACGACATCTGGAAGCTGCCATACATCATGCGCCGGTTCGGTGGCGCGTATTCCACCAGCAGCGCGGTGGCACTACCGAATTCGCCGCCGATCGAAATTCCCTGCACCACGCGCCCGAGCACGACAATGATCGGCGCCAGGATGCCGATGCTGGCGTAAGCCGGCGTCAACCCCAGGGTCAGCGTGCCGAACGCCATCATCACGATCAGCAACGAGAGCGCCTGGCGCCGCCCGTGGCGGTCGGCATAGGCGCCGAGCACGATGCCACCGATCGGCCGCACCAGGAATCCGACTGCGAAAGTCGCATAGGTCAGCATCAGCGCGAGGTCGCTGCCGGCCGGAAAGAACACCTTGGCGATGATGCTGGCGAAATAGCCGTAAGAGACGAAATCGAACCATTCGAGGCCGTTGCCGAGGATCGACGCCAGCACCACTCGCCGGCGCATCCGGGCGTCGATCGGCGCTGGGTCCGTGGGGGCCGATGCGGGGTGTGAGGCAAGAGACAGATCGGATGTCATCGTTTTCGGCCCCCCCGGTGCGGTCCTATAGGTATCAGGTGCGGACGGCCAAAGTGATACACGTTGGCGGTCCGCACAACCAAAACCGGGTTGTTGCCAAGACCTCATTTTGAGACCTCATTTTGAGACCTCGTTTTGAGGGTTCCCGAACTGTTCGGGTCGCTGGACCCGTCCTCGAGGCCGCAGTTATCTTTCTTTCTTAGCTCCATTAACCAACGAGTTTTGTTGCTTTTTCGGGCTATTCTTACTAAAAGCCGATCTTCAACGGAAAGACAGGCGATGGCCCACAATTTCGCGATCAATGACGACGTTCATCACCAGCTGCAGGGTCCGCAGGGCCGTGCTACCCCGAGGGAGCGTAGCGTCTATACCATCGTCGCTTGCCTGCCGATCGAAGCGGATAGGCGCCCGCGTTATCGCATCAAGAGCAAGACCGAGAATGTCGAGCGCGTGGTGACCGAGGAACAGATCAGCCGCCTGGGTTGATCTGAACGCGCTGTTTTCTTCCAAAATGGGCTGTTTTAGCGGGTTTGCGGGCGCTTTCCGGACTGGAACCCGCTTATCGCTTGCTATCTCAGCTAGATTAGCGTAGACGCCGCGCATTCGAACAATCGATTTGCTTGTTGATCGCGCCGAACCGGCTCTACTCCCCAAGACATCGCTGAAATCGGATCTAAAGCTCTTGCGAAGGTCGTACGAGCACAGCGCATTCGCGCATCTTGGAGAAGTTAAATGACGATCGGTACAGTTAAGTGGTTCAACGCGACCAAGGGCTTCGGCTTCATTCAGCCCGATGACGGCGGCAACGACGTGTTCGTTCACATCAGCGCCGTCGAGCGCGCCGGCATGAACTCGCTCAACGAAGGCCAGAAGGTCTCGTACGAAGCGAAGGTTGACAGCAAGCGCGGCAAGACCAGCGCGGAAGACCTCCGCGCCGTCTGACGCAGACTGATACGGGATTTCCGCGGACGTACCGGGATCCCGATCGGTTGCTTTGACGACATCAGATCAGAACCCGCCGGTTCAACCGGCGGGTTTTTCCGTTGTTCGCAGGCGCGAGAAAGAAGATCGTCGCGAAGGCGGTGATCGGATGCCCTAAGTAATAATTCAGTAGTAGAACTACGGAGATACACGCACGAGTTTTGTTCGCGGGTTTAGATCCGTGGATTTGCGGGCTTTGGGCCAGTTGAACCGATAATCACGGCCATGCGGCGGCGTGATTTGCAAGCAACGCCCATCCTTGTTCTCTCCGACTCACCGAACGACCGTAGTCTTACTGGGTACGAAATTAACTTCGAACGGCCGAGGCCCTGTTAGACGAATCATATGTCGCAGCATGAAAATCGGCTTGATGATTCGCAGTTTTCGCAACGGATCGAAGATGGCTCGGCGCGCGACGACAGCCTTGAAATTCTCCGGCTCGCCGCGACGCATGCGCGGGCAAAGGACGAAGCCGCCGCCGCCATCGTCCGCGATCTCAACGGTCCCTTGACCGCGCTCTTGATCTATATCGGTGAGATCAGGGAACACAGCCACCAGTTTCCGGAGGCCGGAGGAAACCGGGCGTATTTGCAGCAGGTGGTCGAAAACGCACTGCAGCAAACCGAGCATGTTTGCGCGCTGGTCAAGCAGATCGCGGGTCCCCAAAGCGGCCTTGAAGCCGGCCTTCAAGGCGGATCCGCCAGGTCGCGCCGCGCCACTGGATTCGAGGCACCGGCCACTCACGGCAAAAATGCCGTCCGCGCGACAAGCGCGATGTTTTCATCCGATAGCAGCCAGAAGCCGCTGACAAAGCGCGAGCGCGAGGTTCTGGACCTCATCAGTGAAGGCTATTCCAACAAACAGGGCGCGTTGCGGATGGGCATCAGTCCGCGGACGTTCGAAAGTCATCGCGCCGAAGCGATGCGAAAGCTTGGCGCGCGAAACACCGCGGACCTTGTACGGAAGGCCCTTCTGCATCGGGATGCCGTGTAACGCGACGTGCTTGCGCGGCATCGCGATCCCGTCGACGCGTCGCGTGCGCGGATCTCGATCGGTTCAATCAGCCTGATCGATTCAGTAAAGATCTTCAGCGAAGGCGCGAACCAGCGATACCGGTCGCAGGACGCCGGCTGGTATCTTGGGCTCGGTCGGAACGAGCGTGATGCTCCAACTCACCGGAACGCTCGATTTGCGTTCCAGCACCGAGCGAACGTGTCCGGTAATCGTCGACCCGCCAGACTTGACGGTTGCAACGCGGCCGTTGAACTGCGCGATGCGGAAACGACGGACTTCTTTCTGGTCGGTCGTATCAAACGTAAACATGGATTCTTCCTCTGTTTGCGCCACTCTCGCTGCTCAACGTTAGCCATGTATGAATATCGGCAACCGTAGAAGTACGGCCGGACGTCACCGGTGTGTGGTTTGAACGATCGCGTCGAGTTGCTGCGTTGTCGACGCCGCGATTTTCACGCCTTGCGCCAGCTGCCGGTCCCTGACCAGGAAGCAGAGTCGCTCTCGGCGCTGTTTCCCAATAGCGTGAGGTGCTGCGCCCTTATTTCCCGCAAGACGGCGAAACGCTGATGGTCGCAACGACGGTCTATCCTGCGGGACGATACAGTTTCCTTTGCGATCAATCTGCCGGGTGTCTAGCCTAGTCCGGGAAGACCGCTTCCATCTTGGTCTTCAGCGTGGCCGCATTGAACGGCTTGACGATGTAATTGTTCACGCCGGCCTTTTTCGCGGCGATCACGTTCTCGGTCTTCGATTCCGCGGTGATCATGATAAAGGGTGTTTTCGACAGTTCGGGGCTGGCACGAACCTCCTTGAGCAGGTCGTAGCCCGTCATCGGCTCCATGTTCCAGTCGGAAATCACCAGACCGTATTTCTTGCCCTGCATCTTCGTCAGTGCGGCCGACCCGTCGCTGGCATCGTCAACATTCTCAAAGCCGATTTGCTTGAGCAGATTGCGGATGATCCGGATCATGGTGTTGTAATCATCCACCACCAGAATCGGCATCGACAAGTCAAAGGCCATGTCCTTACACTCCGCACAGTACGCAATCAGCCGAGCACGGGTGAATATTCGGAGCACGCGACCAATTTTTGATGTTTTTCGAACTTGCGCCCGTCAGCACGCTCACTGGTATCAGGGTTCGTTGAACAGCCAGTTAACTGCCCGAGGACGAATATGTCGGGGCTGTGCGAGGGGACCGTAGTTGTACGGATCAGGCTGGCCGCATGCGGGCTTCGCCACCCGCTTGATGCCCCGGCAGGTGTTCACAGCGGGGATGAAGCAGTCTTTCGTACTGGGCCTTGACGGTCGCATAGCATTCGCAGGCGGTTCTGCCGAGGCCATCGAGATCGGTGAGTTCGATGTGTCCCCGGCTGTAGTGGATGTACTTCGCCTGCTGCAGCGTATTGGCCACCAGGGATACGCTGTTGCGGCGTGCGCCGATCATCTGCGCCATCGACTCCTGCGTCAGCACGAGCTTGTCGCTGCCGGAGAGATCGCGTGTCTGCAGCAGGCAGCGCGCCAGCCTGGATTCGACGGTGTGTGAAGCGTTGCACCCGACGGTCTGCTGGATTTGCGCGTACACCGCCAACCCATGCCGCATCAGCGTTGCCCGGAACGTGACGCTCTGATCCGCCGCGGCGCGAAGACGGTCGATATCAAGCGTCGATGCGACGCCGGGAATCAAAACCACGGCGCTGTTCAACGCGGTCGGATCTCCGAGGGCGGAGAATGCGCCGAAGATGCTGTCGCGTCCGATCATTGCGACCTGGATCTGCTCGCCGCGGGCGAGTTTGACGACCAGCGAGATGATGCCGCGATGCGGCAGATAGGCACGCTTGAGCGTGTCGTCGACATCGACCAGCACCAGTTCCTGCAGCAGGTCGACGGTTTTCAAATGGGGACGAATCAATTCGAAATCGTCCGCGTTCAGCGCCGACAAAAATCCATTTGGTGGACGAGGTACGGGCGAACGAGGAGCCGAGTCCAAAGCAGTCTCCTGTATGACGGGAGCACAACTGGTCTCTGGGACGCTGACGTTAGGGTAGGTTAGCCTGACGCAGGTCATTGGCAAGAAGAATTAGCAGGCGACGTTGCGTCGCGAGGTCGCGCTGCGTCGATCCGTGGCAACCGAAAGGTCGGCAACAAGGCTGCGGTCACCTAGCCGTGATCGTGCGGCGGCCGGTCGGTTGCCCGCAGCAGCCGATCCCGCTGGGCTTTGACGACCCGAAAACATTCGCAGGACGATTCTTCAAACCTTCCGGGTCATAAATTTCCATACGTCCATGGTTATAGCCGATGATGCCGGCCTGCTGAAGTCCGTGGGCGATGATCGATACGACGTTGCGTTGCACCCCCTCATTTGCGCCAGCAAGGATGCTGTCGCGACCGATCATCGCCAATTCGATCGTCTGCCCTTCCGACAGCCGAACCATCATCGAGATGATGCCGCTTTCGGGCAGACACACATGCGTCAACGGCGCGTCGGTTTCAATCAGGACAGCTTCCTTGACCATTTCAACGGATTGCAAATGCGGCCGCAAGGCCTCGAAATCCGCCTCCGACATAGCTTGCAACAGGTGATTGAGCGCGCGCGGGTTCGCTGGCGTCGGTTCCTCTGCCGCAACGCGGGAGTTCGATTGGCCTTTTGTCACCGGGATCATGGCGCGTCGGGGGAGGCATCATATCGCGGTCCTTCAATGTTCCATGGTCGCGCCGCACTCAAGTCACGAAGTGACTCAAGTTGCGAAGTTGCAAACAATTCCTATGCCCTTTTACGGGCAAACAGCTGCGCGGCTTTGAATCGATCCGAATATTTCACGAGCGTGCGCCGGCCGTTCCGCTGATTGCTATGTCCGGCTACGCTGTCGCGAACGTCAATTCGCCGGCGCCCGACTTCCTGCGGATGGCACTCGATCTCGGTGCAGCGCGCTGTCTGCGCAAGCCGTTCGCGCCCGCAGCCCTGCTGATGCTGATCAACGAATGCCTGGCGAAAGACCAGCCGCGTTTCGCCAATGCGGTCCAGGCCCGGTAGCCGCTGATCCGATGGTCGACAGCACGGATCAGGCGCCCCGGAGACCGAAGAGGTGCCTCTGAAGCTGGCGGAACGGGCCATCGATGTCCGGCACCGTCAGGCCAGGCGAAGCCGTCTTGTGCGGCGACATTGGCGCGCGCGCCGATAATGAGGTGACCGGCGCGGACGAGATCGTTGTGGCGATTGACGCCTCGGATGCCGGAATCCCACGGCCGATCCGGCAACCGTTCTCCCTGACCTCGATACGGCGCGGGATTGCCTCACGTCGCCCGGCAGCCGCATCGAAGTCCGCAGCAATGCGAGGCGCGGGATCGCGATCCGGATCCACCCGTCAAAGTGCGCTTCCAGCTGCGATCCTTCATCTGAAGCCATAGCGCGCGCTTAAACATCGAAAAATCGAGCCGATCCAATCTCGGGACGATGCAGTTGATGCGGACCGTGATGACGCGCGGGTTCGCAAGTAATTGTTAACCATAATTCGCGCTGGGCCCGTCAATCAGTCCAAATCCAGAAGGGTACAGTTATGACCGGCATTGTTCTCTCCGCATCGGTTCGTCAGAACCTGCTCTCGCTGCAATCGACCGCTTCGCTGCTTGCCACGACCCAGAACGACCTCGCCACCGGCAACAAGGTCAACGCGGCGCTCGATAACCCGACCAGTTTTTTCACCGCTTCAGCGTTCAACAACCGCGCCAGCGACATTTCCAATTTGCTTGCCGGTATCGGTCCAGGCAGTGAGCTGCCACCCCATCCGTATTAGCACGGATGCCGAAATTAACGTGTATGTGAAACCCGAACGGTTATCGGTTGCAATGGAGCATTGTCGTTAAGCCACCTCAGGTGACCCCACCCGTATGATCTGCGGGTTCTGTCGACGACGCGAAGCCCGGTTGACGGTCGACCGCAACATCACTGATTGGAAGGCGTATCCTGATGGATGATTTATTGCGGGAGTTTTTGACCGAGACGAGCGAGAGCCTGGACACGGTCGACAATCAGCTGGTGCGGTTTGAGCAGGATCCGAACAACGCCAAGATTCTGGATAATATCTTTCGCCTCG
>JBDTKZ010000116.1:0-27651 GCA_039935075.1 Bradyrhizobium sp. | reverse complement strand
GGAACCTACAAAGAGCAGTTCCTGCTGCACTACAACTTCCCTCCCTATTCGGTCGGCGAAACCGGACGTCTCGGCGGCACCAAGCGCCGTGAAATCGGCCACGGCAAACTGGCCTGGCGCGCGATCCACCCGGTGCTGCCGCCGCATCACGAATTCCCGTACACGGTTCGCGTGGTGTCTGAAATCACCGAGTCCAACGGATCGTCGTCGATGGCGTCGGTCTGCGGCGCTTCGCTGGCGCTGATGGATGCGGGCGTTCCCTTGAAGCGGCCGACAGCGGGTATCGCGATGGGCCTGATCCTGGAAGGCTCGCGCTTCGCCGTGCTGTCCGACATCCTCGGCGACGAGGATCATCTCGGCGACATGGACTTCAAGGTGGCCGGCACCGAGCTGGGCATCACCTCGCTGCAGATGGACATCAAGATCGAAGGTATCACCGAGGAGATCATGAAGGTCGCCCTCGGCCAGGCCAAGGACGGGCGTATCCACATCCTCGGCGAAATGTCGAAGGCATTGACCAACGCCCGTGCCGAGCTCGGCGAATACGCGCCGCGCATCGAGACCTTCAAGATCCCGACCGACAAGATCCGTGAAGTGATCGGCACCGGCGGCAAGGTGATCCGCGAGATCGTCGAGAAGACCGGCGCCAAGGTCAACATCGAGGACGACGGCACCGTGAAGGTCGCATCCGCCGACGGCGAATCGATCAAGGCGGCGATCAAGTGGATCAAGTCGATCGCCTCCGACCCCGAACTCAACGCCATCTATGACGGCACCGTCGTCAAGGTAATGGAGTTCGGCGCCTTCGTGAACTTCTTCGGCGCCAAGGACGGTCTGGTCCATATCAGCCAGCTCGCTTCGGCGCGCGTGCAGAAGACCTCCGATGTCGTCAAGGAAGGCGACAAGGTCAAGGTCAAGCTGCTCGGCTTCGACGACCGCGGCAAGACCCGGCTGTCGATGAAAGCCGTCGATCAGACCACCGGCGAAGATCTCGAAGCCAAGCAAAAGACCGAAGCCCCGGCGCGCGAAGCCGCCGGCGAGTAAATCGGCGAATAGCTGATGGCGAATAGCGAATAGTAAAAGGGCGGCTTTTTAGCCGCCCTTTTTATTTTGCGAGTGGCGTCGGCATCAACAACTGTCATCATCCGCGAATGCGGATGATCCAGTATTCCAGAGACGGCCGTGATCGACCGCGAGGCAGCGACGTACTGGATACCCGCTTTCGCGGGTATGACGGCTGTTGGCGGCGTCAGCGACGCCCGCGCCGGAAATCGCACGGGCTTTTTTGGCGTGACGCCTTGCGCGCGCCATCCGCTCTACGCTATCGGCGATGGGGCAGGGAGACACCTCCATGATTTCACCCACCATCCGCCCCGCCCGCGCCGAGGAATATGACGACATCGCCCGCGTCTGGATGGACAGCTGGGTCTCGACCGGGCTCTCGGAAGCGAGCCCCTTTCTGCTGGCCAATCTGCGGGCGCGCGTGCGCCATGAGATCGAAAAGGGCTGGAGCCTGTTCGTCGCCGACGATCGGGGAACGCTGGCGGCGATGCTGGCGCTGCATCTGCCCGAGCGCTATCTCGACCAGCTCTTTGTCGCGCCGCAATATCAGGGCAAGAGTCTGGGCCGGGAATTGCTCGGCTTTACCCGAACCCATTTGCCGGACGAGATCTGGCTGCGCTGCGTGCGCGAAAACGAAAAGGCCTGGCGCTGGTACGAACGCGAAGGCTTTGCGTTCGAAAAGGAACAGGTCGAGCCGATGACCGGCTTTGTGATGAAATATTATCGATGGAACAGGGAAGGATCAGTCCAATGATGAAGCTCTATTGGGCGCCGCGCTCGCGCTCGTTCTCCGCGCTCTGGCTGATGGAGGAAACCGGCCAGCCTTACGAGCGGGTGCTGACCGATATCACGTCAGGCGCGCAGAAGACGCCGGACTACCTCGCGATCAATCCGATGGGCAAGGTTCCCGCCCTGAAGGATGGCGACGCCACCATGGCGGAAGCCGCCGCGATCTGCGCCTATGTCGCCGAGCGCTATCCCGAAGCGAAACTGGCGCCAGCTTTGGGCGATCCGATGCGCGCGAAATATCTGTACTGGCTGTTCTTTGCGCCTGGCTGCATCGAGCCTGCGATGGTGCAGGTCGCGACCAAGATCGAGATGAATTCGGTGGCGGCGGGTTGGGGCGACGCCCAGCGGGTGTTCGATGTGCTGGACGCGGCGCTGGCGAAAGGGCCGTGGATTCTCGGCGAGAATTTTTCCGCCGCCGATATCGCGATCGGGGCCGGGTTGAATTTCGCGGTGCGGCTGTTCAAGATGGTACCGTCGCGGCCGTCGTTCGACGCCTACATCGCGCGATGCATGGCGCGCCCGGCGTTCCAGCGCGCGGAGAAATTGGCGGCGGGGTAAGACCGATTCCAATCGCCGACGAGAGCGCGACTTCCAGAAAGCGCTAAGCCACGACGCGCGGATCCAGGTCCTGCGCGTAGTCGACGCCGTCGATGCCAAATCCGAACAGGCGAAGGAATTGGCTCCTGTATTCCGGCAGGTCTGCCAATTCGGCGAGCGTTTCAGTCGAGAGCAGAGGCCATCGTCGCAACACCTCCGCCTGAACTTCAGGCGAAAGCTCCCAGTCATCGACTCTGATGCGCTGGGCCTCGTCAACCGCAACATCCGGGCCAAGGCGTGTCCGGAACAGGCGATCGATCTGTTCGATGCATCCTTCCTGGAGCCCGAGTTGCTTCATGACCTTGAACAGCACCGTCCCATAGAGCGGCACCACCGGAATGGCTGAACTCGCCTGGGTGACCACGGCCTTCAGCGCCACCACGCGGGCCGCGTCCTGGCCGAGCCGGCCCCGGATCTCTTCCGCCTTGCGGTCGAGATCGACCTTGGCGCGACCCAGGGTGCCCTTCCAGTAGATGGGCCAGGTCAGTTCGCTGCCGATATAGGTGTAGTTCAAGGTCCGGAAGCCCGGCGCCAGGACACCCGCGTCCGCGAGCTGGTCGATCCAGCGCTTCCAGTCATCGCCACCCATCACCGCGACCGTGGCGGTCGCTTCATCCTCACTCGCCGGCGCAATGGTCGTCTCGAAGACCTCGCCGGTTTCAGTATTGAGGGTCTTGATCTCGACGGGCGCGCCCATCGGCTTGATCGCCGAGCGATAGGTCTTGCCGGTGTCCGGGTCTGTCCGGACCGGAGCGGCCATGCTGTAGACCAGCATGTCCAGCTGTCCGAACTTTTCGCGCACACGGTCGATGAAGGTTTTCTTCAACTCGTTGGAGAAGGCGTCGCCCTCCAGCGTGAGGGGAGATCGTCCGACCTTCTGGGCCTCGATCTCGAATGCGCGGTTGTTGTACCAACCAGCGCTGCCTGTCCGGGTCGCCGAGGGCTCGCGCTCCAATGACACGCCGATGGTGTCGGCTCCGCCGGCGAAGGTCGCAACAATGCGGCTCGCGAGGCCATAACCAGTCGAACACCCGAGCACGGCGACGCGCTTCGGGCACTCCGGAATGGGACCCTGGCGCAGAACATAGCCGATCTGTTCGCGGACATTCGTGGCGCAGCCAACAGGATGTGCCGTCGTGCAGATGAAGCCTCGCACGCGCGGTTCGATAATCATGCCAACCCCGTTTCGGATCGTTGCAAAGTTTCCATCCGCCGCTTGCCTAGCTCTGGCCGCAAGCAAGCAGAGGCAAAAGCGAGATCACGCATCCATCCGCTTGAATACCAGCGTCGCGTTGGTGCCGCCAAAACCGAACGAGTTCGACAGCACGGTGCCGAGCTTCACATTGTCGATCCGCTTGCGCACGATCGGCATGTCGGCAAACACCGGATCGAGTTCGGTGATGTTGGCGCTCTCGCAGATGAAACCGTTGTTCATCATCAACAGCGAATAGATCGCTTCCTGCACGCCGGTGGCGCCGAGCGAATGGCCGGTCAACGCCTTGGTCGCCGAGATCGGCGGACATTTGTCGCCGGTTCCGAATACCTTGCGGATCGCCTCGATTTCCGGCGGATCGCCGGCCGGTGTCGAGGTGGCGTGTGGATTGATGTAATCGATCTTGGTGTTGACGGTCTCCATCGCCATGCGCATGCAGCGCTCGGCGCCTTCGCCCGACGGCGCGACCATGTCGTAACCATCAGACGTGGCGCCGTAGCCGACGATTTCGCCGTAGATGCGCGCGCCGCGCGCCTTGGCATGTTCGAGTTCCTCGACCACCACGACGCCGGCGCCACCGGCGATCACAAAGCCGTCGCGCGAAATGTCATAGGGTCGCGAAGCGGTCGCGGGCGTGGCGTTGTATTTCGATGACATCGCGCCCATCGCGTCGAACAGCACCGACAGCGACCAATCGAGCTCTTCGCAGCCGCCGGCGAAGATGACGTCCTGCTTGCCGATCTGGATCGTCTCATAGGCGTTGCCGATGCAATGGTTCGACGTCGCGCAGGCCGACGAGATCGAATAATTCACGCCCTTGATCTTGAACCAGGTCGCCAGCGTCGCTGACGCGGTCGACGACATCGCCTTCGGCACCGCGAATGGTCCGACCCGCTTCGGCCCCTTGGTTCGCGTGATATCAGCGGCTTCGACGATGGTGCGGGCCGATGGGCCGCCGGAGCCCATGATGATGCCGGTCCGAACGTTGGAGACGTCACTGGGCTCCAACGCCGAGTCCTGGATCGCCTGCTCCATCGCGATGTGATTCCACGCCGCGCCCTCGCCGAGGAAGCGCATCGCGCGACGGTCGATCACGTCGGCCGGATTTAGCGTCGGCGCGCCCTGCACCTGGGATCGGAAACCCATTTCGGCATATTTATCCGCCCGCGTGATTCCGGACTTCGCCTCGTGAAGGCTCGCAAGCACTTCCTGGGTATTGTTCCCGATTGAGGAGACGATGCCCATCCCCGTGATGACAACCCGCCTCATGATCGCCTCGCCCTGTCGTTTCGTTTTTGTGTGATGGTTGCTGTCATCGCGAAAACCGCCTGGTCAGCTGAACAACTAGCTCACGTTCCCGGCTGCACTGCGGCATCCTGCTTAAATAGCCCGACCTTCAAATCCTTCGCTCGATAGATAATGTCGCCGTCCATGGAAAGCCACCCATCGGCGACCCCTAACACGAGCTTTGAACGCATCACGCGTTTGATGTCGATGTTGTACACAACCTTGCGGACGGTCGGCAGCACCTGGCCGGCGAACTTCAGTTCTCCGAGACCCAATGCGCGGCCGCGGCCCTCGCCGCCGATCCAGCCCAGATAGAAACCGACCATCTGCCACATCGCATCGAGGCCGAGACAGCCCGGCATGACCGGATCGTTCTTGAAATGACAGCCGAAAAACCACAGGTCCGGCTTCACATCGAGTTCGGCGCGGATCAGGCCCTTGCCATGTTCGCCGCCGGTCTCGGAAATTTCGCTGATCCGGTCGAACATCAACATCGGAGGCAGCGGCAATTGCGCATTGCCAGGGCCAAACATCTCGCCCCGGCCGCAAGCCAGCAAATCCTCGTATTCGTAACCGCCGCGCCGATCCAGCATGCCTGCCTAGCCTCTCTCAAAATCCCGCTTAAAATCCCGACGGAGTACGCTCGGACCCGTTTCACGCGGGAGGCGCCAATTACCGCAATTCGGCGCTGACGCAAGATCAACCTGCGGCGGCCGGTAGTCGCCCATGCGGAAATCGCATGGGCGGGTCCGCGCGCTCTCTATCATAGGCCTTGCGGGCGGCAAAGCATCACAACAGGGGTAAATCGCCACATCCAGCCTTGGATCAGGCCTTGGATCAGGCCTTGGATCAAGCCTCGATCGACACTTGAGTTCCTTTAACCCTGGGTCGGTTCTAGTTGCGAAAAACTTGCATCTAAACCGGATACTTTCTATATTCCGGTGAAATAGTGCCGAGATCATGAGTGGTACCTGACGTGGACACCAACGACGACGCTTCAATGTTGAATGATGACGCTGTCATTCCGGCAATCCATGGTGCAACGCATCAACCGGCGCTGACCGGCTGCCCCTGGCACGACGTCAACGAAATGCTGCAGGCGGCGGGCCTCCGTCCGACCCGCCAGCGCATGGCCTTGGGCTGGCTTTTGTTCGGCAAGGGCGCGCGCCATCTCACCGCCGAAATGCTCTACGAGGAAGCCACGCTGGCCAAGGTGCCGGTGTCGCTGGCAACCGTCTACAACACGCTCAACCAGCTGACCGATGCCGGTCTGCTGCGCCAGGTCAGCGTCGACGGCACCAAGACCTATTTCGACACCAACGTGTCGGCACATCATCATTTCTACCTCGAAAACAATCACGAGCTGGTCGATATTCCGGACCCGCATCTGATGTTGCAGAAGATGCCGGAAATCCCCGACGGCTACGAGATCGCCCGCGTCGACATGGTGGTCCGGCTGCGCAAGAAGCGCTAAGCGCGCTTGCTGTCGTCCTGCGAACGCAGGACCCGTCACCCCTGGCATTCGTCAGTGAGAAAAGCGTCGGCGGTACTGCTGCCGAAACGCGATTCGACGATCTCAATCCACCTTCTCGTCGGCGTAGACGCCCCACAGCCGCTGCTGCTGGATCCAGCCATCGAAGCCGTTGCCGTTGACGTGACACCAGCCTGACGCGCAGCGCTTGACCTGGGTAACGACGCCGGCCTGCAGACGTGCTGCGACCGCGCTGGCTTGATCGGCGCTATCGTAGATCGGCGCCAGTTCGTCCTTGCTCTTCATGGTGACGACGGCGGTCCGGCGACCCGACAGCAGCGAGTGATAGACCCAGCCTTCGGCGCCCTCGGAATCGCGCACCCGGCGCCAGTTCTCGAACTCGGCGGTGATTTCGACCGGCAGCCCCGAGCGGGTATAGATCCAGGCGACGTCATTGTCCTTGGTCGGACCGGCCCTGACGTTCACATGATCGGATTTGAGGCTGACGTAACGCGGCACCGGCAACCCGCTGGTGGTCACGGCAGTGTCCTTGGCCGAAAATCCTGAACTGACCGACGCGCCCAGCGCCCCGCCCGCGAGCACCATCACGCAACAAAACCGCCCCAACGCCATCAACTCGTCTCCTGCCGAGAACCCAACTCAAATTCTTTGAGCTGAACCATTTGGAAAATGCCGACCCCTGAACCCCCGCGTGCGGATCCCCTCGGCGCCTCATTTCGGGGGTTCTTGTCTCGCTGCTGGCTTCTTGTCTTGGCCCGGCCTTCTGCTAGAGAGGACGGCAAGCCAAGAAAAACGCCAATATCGGGAACCCCACGGAAACGCCGGGATCGCACTGCACCGGCAGTGTCGAACAACCGGGTTAATGAGGTCTGAACAAAGCCTCACAAGAGCAGGACATGTCGGTCAAGAAAAAGCCCCTCGTCGTCGTCACACGCAAGCTGCCGGACTCGATCGAGACCCGCATGCGCGAGTTGTTCGACGCCCGGCTCAATCTCGACGATGCGCCGCTAACGCCGGATCAGATCGCCGAGGCGGTGCGGACCGCCGATGTGCTGGTGCCCACCGTGACCGACGAAATCACGGACGAGATGCTCAAGCAGGCCGACTGCAAGCTGAGACTGATCGCCAATTTCGGCAACGGGGTCGACAATATCGACGTCACGGCCGCGCATGCGCGTGGCATCACCGTGACCAACACGCCGAAAGTGCTGACCGAAGATACCGCCGACATGACCATGGCGCTGATCCTGGCCGTGCCGCGGCGGCTGATCGAGGGCGCCTCCATCCTCACCGAAGGCAAGAGCTGGCCGGGCTGGTCGCCGACCTGGATGCTCGGCCATCGCATCGGCGGCAAGCGGCTCGGCATCATCGGCATGGGCCGGATCGGCCAGGCGGTGGCGCGCCGCGCCCGCGCCTTCGGCCTGCAGATCCACTACCACAACCGCCGTCCCGTCGCGCCCAAGATCGCCGAGGAGTTGGGCGCAACCTATTGGGAAAGCCTCGACCAGATGCTGGCGCGAATGGACATCATCTCGGTGAACTGCCCGCACACGCCGGCGACCTACCATCTGCTGTCGGCGCGGCGGCTGAAGCTGCTCCGCAAGGAAGCCTACATCGTCAACACCGCGCGCGGCGGGGTGACCGACGAGGACACGCTGATCAAGCTGATCGAAGCCGGTGACATCGCCGGCGCCGGCCTCGACGTCTACGAGCACGAGCCCGCGGTCAATCCGAAGCTGGTGCGGCTGGCGAAAGCCGGCAAGGTGACGCTGTTGCCGCATATGGGCTCGGCCACGATCGAAGGCCGCGTCGAAATGGGCGAGAAGGTGATCATCAACATCCGCGCTTTCCTCGACAATCACAAGCCACCGGACCGCGTGCTGCCAAGTATGCTGTGAGAGCAAGCGCCGCTCTTCAAGCCAACTGGCTTTTCTGCCGCTCCTGCCTGCGCCATTCCGCGACGAACGCCACGAACGCCGCAAGCGCGGACGGCAGCTGGCGACGGCTGGGATAATACAAGAACGGCCCGGGAAACGGCTCGCACCAATCGTCAAGCACGCGGACCAGCGCGCCGGATTTCACCTCGTCGCGCACATAGCCCTCGAAGGTAGGCCAGAAGCCGACCCCGTCGAGCGCCGCGCGCCGCGCCAGCCCCGGATAGTTCACGATCAATCTCCCGGGCGGCGACACTTTCACGACGCGACCAGCCTTCTCGAACTCCCAATCCGGCATGGCCCCACTTCCGAACCGGATGCGGATGGAGGCGTGATCCAGCAAGTCCCTGGGATGGTTTGGACGGCCATGCTGGGCGATATATTGCGGCGATGCCACCACCGCGTACCGCTGCGGCGGCCCGAGCGAGACCGCGATCATGTCCTGTTCCAGATGCTCGCCGTAGCGGACTCCGGCGTCGAAACCATCCGCGACGATATCAACGAACGAGCTGTCGCTGACGATCTCCAGTTCGATTTGCGGATATTGTTTCAAGAAAGGCGCCGCCATCGGCGCCATCACCAGATCAAGCACCGGCGGCGGTGCATTGATCCGCAGGCGTCCCGATGGCACCCCGCGCAAGCCGCGCACCTGATCCAGCGCGCTACTGACATCCGACATCGCCGGCCCGACGCGGGCCAACAGCAACTCCCCGGCTTCCGTCAGCCCGACGCTGCGCGTGGTGCGATTCATCAGGCGGACGCCGAGCCGCTCCTCGAGGTCGCGCAGCCGCTGGCTCAGGCTGGAGACCGAGACGCGCTGCTCCAACGCCGCGCGCCGGAAATTCCTGACGCGAGCGACAGCCACGAAAACATCGAGATCGCGGAGGTCGAAATCCTTCATTGTTCGATATATTGAACAAGCTGTGCGCCATTGTCTATCTTATTGTCGCAATTAGAACGGCCATATCAGCTTCGTCTGGAGCGGCAGCCCGTCCGCCGTCATCTTCGAGGAGAACCACTATGGAAAAGCGTCAACTCGGCTCAACCGGCCCCAACGTCTCCGCCATCGGCCTCGGCTGCATGGGCATGTCGGATTTCTACGGCCCCTCCGACCGCGGCGAGAGCATCAGTACCATTCACGCCGCGCTCGACGCTGGCATCACCCTGCTCGACACCGGCGATTTCTACGGCATGGGGCACAACGAAATGCTGATCCGCGAGGCGCTGGCCGGCAAGAACCGCGACCATCTGCAGATCAGCGTCAAGTTCGGCGCGTTGCGCGATCCGAACAGGGGCTTTCACGGCTACGACAGCCGCCCGGCGGCGATCAGGAATTTCGTGGCCTATTCGCTGCAGCGCCTCGGCGTCGACACCATCGATATCTATCGGCCGGCGCGGCTCGATCCTGATGTACCGATCGAAGAGACGGTTGGCGCGATGGCCGACATGATCAAGGCCGGCTGGATCAGGCACATCGGCCTTTCCGAAGTCGGCTCCGACACGATTCGCCGGGCGCACGCGGTGCATCCGATCGCGGACCTGCAGATCGAATATTCGCTGATCGCGCGCGGCATCGAGAATGACATTCTGAAAACCTGCCGCGAGCTTGGCATCGGCGTCACGGCCTATGGCGTGCTGGCGCGTGGCCTGATCAGCGGGCATTGGTCGAAAGACAGCTCGGGCCCGCAGGATTTCCGCCGGATGAGCCCGCGTTTCCAGGCTGGAAATGTCGACACCAATCTGGCGCTGGTGGATCAGTTGCGCGCGATCGCCACCGAGGTCGGAGCTTCACCGGCACAGGTCGCGATCGCCTGGGTGGCCGCGCAAGGCAAGGATATCGTGCCGCTGGTCGGCGCGCGCCGCCGCGATCGTCTCACCGAAGCGCTCGGCGCACTCGATGTGAAGCTGACGCCGACGCACCTGGCCGCGCTCGCCAAGGCGTTTCCGCCCGGCGCGGCGGCGGGCGGACGTTATCCGGAAGAGCACCTGAAGCATATGGACAGCGAGAAGCCCGCATCCTGATCATGCCCCGCTGGATCCGCTCAGATCGGTGGTGACAAACGCATCGCCGCTGAGCGGGTTCTGCCGATCGCGCGTGGGACGCAGATTTCGAAGCGCGTTGGCACACCGCCTGCTGCCTGAAGCGGTTGCGACGCTCTCCGTGAGACACATCACAGTAAGTCGTCTCGTCCGCTCCTAACGTCCCTGCGCCGGTCGAAGCGGATGGCCGCTTCACCTCGCGACAGGAGATAGACAGATGAAGAAGTCCAAATCAGTTCAAGACGAGATTGCGAAGTCCCAGCAGCCCGTCGGCGAAAAGCTCGAAGCGCCGGTCCAGCTTACGCCGGAGCAACTCGAAATCGTCGCAGCCGGTTTCATGGCCAATTTCGCCGGGCAACTGTTCCACGGCGGCACGGCCACAACCGGCCTCTATCCGAGCATGCCTCCCCTAAATCCGACCATGCCTGCCCTAAAGCTGTACTGAACCCAACGTCGCATCGAGAGATGGCGTCCAACACGCGTCGGACGTCATCTCCGGCGCCTCTTCATCTCAGACCGGCGCTATCCGCACCAGCAGCAAAATGGAGGTTTTCGTGTCCAGTGAATCACGCAAGCAGATCGACTGCCCAAGCGCTCCGGCAACCGCGGACGGTGCCCGAATCTTTGGGGTGATGACAGGTACGCCGGACGCGCACAGGGTCGGCTATCTCTCCGAGGCTCTGCCCGTTTCCGACAAGTTGCTTGCCCTTTCGGGGCCGGCCAAGCCCACGCAACTGTTCCGCATCGCGGCACCTTGCGCGAACGGCGGCTGCAAGCATTTCCAGGGTAACACCTGCACACTGGCCCAAAGGATTGTCGAAGGCGTTCCGGCGGTGGTCAACGCACTTCCCGCCTGCCAGATCAGGCCCACTTGCCGCTGGTTTCGTCAGGAAGGCAAAGAGGCCTGCTTCCGCTGTCCGCAGGTCATGACGGATAATTCAAATGCCTCCGACTATGAGAAGCAGATAGCCGACGCCGACTAAAGGCCAACACTCAGCCGAGCCTCAGCGAAGCCCGTTCAAATCGGTGATGACAGGCGCATCGCCATTGAGCGGGTTGGCGGGATCGCGACGATAACGCAGCGTCTCGAACCGCATCGCGCGCGCGTCCACCATCAACAGCCGTCCGACCAGGCCCTCGCCAAAGCCGACGATCTCGCGGATCGCCTCCAGCGCCATCATCGAACCCAGCACGCCCGCGAGCGCCCCCATCACCCCGGCCTCGGCGCAGGCCGGCACGGTGCCGGGAGGCGGCGGTTCGGGAAACAGGCAACGATAGGTCGGATTGAACTCGCCCTCGGCGTTTTGTTCATGGGCGCGGATCGTGGTCAGCGATCCATCGAACTGGCCCAGCGCCGCGGTGACCAGCGGCTTGGCGGCCAGGAAACACGCATCCGAAACCAGATAGCGGGTTTCGAAATTGTCGGACCCATCGAGCACCAGATCGTAGCCGCCGATCAGCGCCATCGCGTTGCCGGCATCCAGCCGCGTCGTATGCGCTTCAAAACGGACATGCGGATTGAGCGCGTGGATCTGCTCCGCGGCGCTGTCGGCTTTGCGCCGGCCGATATCGCGCGTGGTGTGAATGATCTGGCGCTGCAAATTGGAGAGCGACACATGGTCGTCATCGACCACGCCGAGCGTCCCGACGCCGGCCGCGGCCAGATACATCAACGCCGGTGCACCGAGGCCGCCGGCACCGATCACCAGCACCGATGCCTCTTTCAACGCAAGCTGGCCCGGGCCGCCGACTTCGCGCAGCACGATATGACGGGCGTAGCGTTCGAGTTCTTCGGCACTCAGCATAATCGATGCGTACCCTTAAATATCGAAACGACAACACGACCTCATGGTGAGGAGCGCGTCTTCGCGCGTCTCGAACCATGGAGATGTACAGCATCCTTCGCGACGCGGCCAATGGCCGCTCCTCAGGATGAGGTCATTCACCTTGCCGCCTCAAGAGTTCCTTGAACCGCAGCGTGGGTGTTGCCTACCAACCAGATGTGCTTAATTGCGTGCGCTTCAATGGTCCCGGGATGTGTCATGAGATCGATGCTGACAGCAACATTGATATCCATGTCGCTGATGTCGGTGGCTTTCGGAGCTTCCGCGGCACAATCCGTCCAGGCGCAGACGACACCGCCGATCACGGCGGGCGTCAAGCCAAAGGCGGTCGCCACCACGCCGATCCGTCCCCCCGCGTTGCAAACCCCGGCCGATACCGCCAGTGCCATGGCGCTAGGCGAGCGTTTGACGCTGCAATCGGATCTCGCCTGGGTCGGCCAATATAACGGTGCGATCACAGGCGAAGTCAGCGACCGCATGGTCGCCGCGATCAAGCAATTCCAGAAGGCGCGCGGCGGCAAGGAGACCGGCGTACTCAATCCGCAGGAACGCGGCGTGCTCGCCGACACCGCGAAGCGGCGCCGGGACAATGCCGGCTGGAAGATCGTCACCGATGCGGGTACCGGCGCCCAGCTCGGCATCCCCGGCAAACTGGTGCCGCAGCAGACCAGCGACGCCAACGGCACCAAATGGAGTTCGTCGACCGGCACCATCCAAGTACTGCTGACACGGCGCAAGGAAGCCAATCCGACCACGGCAAAACTCGCAGATCGCGAGAAGAAGGAGCCCGCGGGACGGACGGTCGACTATACCGTGGTCAAGCCGGATTTCTTCGTGCTGTCGGGCCTGCAGGGGCTGAAGAAGTTTTACGTGCGCGGCACGTTCAAGGGCGACGAAGTCCGCATCCTCACCATCCTGTACGATCAGGCCACCGAAAATACCGTCGAGCCGATCGTGATCGCGATGTCGAGCGCGTTCAATCCATTTCCGTCGGGAACGCAGATCGCTGGCCTCCCACCGCGCAAGACCGTTGAATACGGCACCGGGATTGTCGTCAGCGAGGATGGTGCTGTTGTCACCGACCGGCAGATCACGAGTGATTGCCTCGCGATTACGATCGCAGGTTTTGGCAATGCCGACCGCGTCGCCGAGGACAAGGACCATGATCTCGCGTTGCTGCGCATCTACGGCGCGCGCGGGTTGAAGCCGTTGAACATTGCCGGAGGCGCACCAAAATCCGCGCTTGATCTGACCGGCATTGCCGACCCGCAAAACCAGGGCGGCGGCGCGGCCGTCAGCAGCGTCAAGGCATCGGTCGCGGCAATCGGCAGCGGCAGTGATCTCGCATTGTCGCCGGCGCCCGGGCTCGGTTTCTCCGGCGCGGCCGCGCTTGACGGCGATGGCAAGTTTGCCGGCATCGCGCTGTTGAAGCCGCTGGTGGTGGCGGGGCCGCCCAACGCAGCGCCCACGGCACAGGCCGCGCTGGCATCATCGGATACCGTGCGCGAATTCCTCAAAGCCAATGGCGTGAGTGCAGCGGGCACATCGTCGGATGCCAGGGCGTCTGTCGTGCGCGTGATCTGCGTGCGGAAGTAGCCAGACCGTCATCATCCGCGAAGGCGGATGATCCAGTATCCCAGAGCGTCTGGAATGGCGCCGTGAAGCTGCGGCGTACTGGATACCCGCCTGCGCGGGTATGACAACAGCGGGGACAATGTTCCCTTCACTCCAGCCCGAACCTAACGCCCGCACGCGCCAGGCCGCCGGCGAGACCGATCGGCGTGCCGTCGGCGCGCCAGCAGGCGGCGCCGCTCAACGTGCCGTCGTCGTGAAACTGTATGGCATTCATGCCTCCAGCCACCGTCGGCACCGGTACGACCTTGTGTCCCCATAAGGCGAGTTTGGCGCGAACCGCTTCCGGCACCGCGAATTCGACTTCGAGCGCGTTACCTTCGGTCCAGACCCGCGGCGCCTCGACTGCTTCCTGCAGGCTCATGCCGTGATCGATCAGGTTGATCAGCGCCTGCAGCGCGCTCGGGAATATCCGCTTTCCTCCGGGCAGACCGAGCGCATAAACCAGCTTGCCGTTGCGTAGCGCCATCATCGGTGACATCGACGTCGTGACGCGTTTGCCCGGTGCCAGTGACAGCGCGTGACCCGGCCGGGGATCGTACAGATTCATGTAATTGTTCGGCACGGTGCCGAGGCCTGGAATCAGGATCCTGGCGCCGAACAGATTGTTGATGGTCTGCGTGGTCGCGACCACGTTCCCCATCGCATCCGCGGCGGTCATATGCGTGGTATGCGCGCTTTCGAGTTGCGTGACGCCCGCGCCCCATTTCTGCGCACGGGCCTCATCGATCGCGGCACGGCGTTCGCCGGCATATTCCTTCGAGGTCAACCGCTCGACAGGCACCCCGACGAAATCAGGATCGCCGCTCGCCGCAGCCCGATCCGCGAACGCGATCTTCAGCACTTCGGCCAGCAGATGAATCGTCTCGGCGGTGCCAAAGCCTTTCGCCGCGATATCATAACCTTCGAGAATATTCAGCATCTGCGCGATGTGCACGCCGGAAGCCGCGGGTGGCGGCGGGCCGAGGATTTCCCAGCCGCGATAATCCGCGCGGATCGGCGCCCGCTCGACGGTCTTGTAGGAGGTGAGGTCCTGGCGGGTGATGAAGCCGCCATGCGCCTTCATGTAGTCGACCAGGATGTCGCCGAGCGGGCCGCTGTAGAGCGCCGCTTCGCCGTGCTGTGAAATATGTTTCAGCGTTTCCGCATATTCCGCCTGCACCACGCGCTCGCCGGCTTCCAGCGGCTTGCCGTCGGGCAGATAGATCGCCGCGATCGGCCTGTCCTTGCGCATCTCCTCGGCGCCATCAATGATGCATTCGTGCAAATAGGGCGTCGCCGCATAGCCGCGCGAGGCGTGCTTGATCGCGGGCTGCATCACATCGGCGAGACTCATGGTACCGAACCGGCGCAGCGTTTCGCACCAGGCTTTCAGCGAACCGGGAACGGCGACCGCCTTCGGGCCATTGAGATTTTCATTATCCACGGTGTCGAACGCGTCATGCGCCGAGCCGGGCCTGGAGCGATAGGTGTCGGGTTGCACCGCCAGCGGCACGGTGCTTTGGCCATCGATGAAGCGATGGCTGCCGTCGGCCAGGCGAATGTGCGCCATGCCGCCGCCGATGATCCCGACCATCATCGGTTCGACCACCGTCAGCGTGAACAACGTCGCAATCGCCGCATCAATGGCGTTGCCGCCGGCGGCCAGCATCTCCGCGCCGGCCGCCGAGGCCAGCGGATGATTGCTCACCACCATGCCGCGGCTACCCGAAGCAGGCTGCTTCTGACAATTGAAAACCGTGCCCGCGCGATCGCGCCAATTACCGCTCATGTGTCCCTGCCTGTCTGTACGCGGCAACGCATCCGCGACCGTATTGTACCGGAATAGTCATATGCCTCGTAACCCGTCATCCTCATAACGTTTGGTGATTCGGACGGCTGCGATTCCGATAAATTTTCAGGAATCGGACGGGCATGTCCTGAGCGCGAATGCTCGGCGTCGCAGAATGCGGTGCAACACAGTGAGCGTATCGCAGACTCCCATCCCAGCAATCCGAAGGACTTTTTTACAATGCAGACGATCGTACTGGCCACCCAAAAGGGCGGCAGCGGCAAAAGCACGCTTGCTATCGGCCTCGCGCTTGCGGCCATGCAGGCCGGCCATACCGTGCGCCTGATCGAGACCGACTCGCAGGGCACGCTTTCAAACTGGCAGAGCCGCCGCAGCTATGCCGAGCCGATGGTCGAGCCGGTCTACAGCGCCGGCGAAATCGAGCACCGCTTGCTGGCTTTGGAAAAAAGCGGCGTGACGCTGACCATCATCGATACCGCCGGCGGCGTCAGCGCCGCCACGACGGCGGCGATTCACTATGCGGATTTCTGCCTGATCCCGGCGCGCCCAAGTGTCGCCGATATCGAGGCGACCGCGTCGACGCTCAGCGTGATCCGGGCCTGGAAAAAGCCGTTTGCTTTCGTTCTCAACCAGACGCCGATCCGCGGCCAGCGGCTCAACAATGCGGCAACAGCGCTCGGCGATGAAGCAGCACTCGATACCGCTGACGTTCTCGCGCAACCCTTCATCGTCATGCGCAACGACCATCAGGATGCCCTGAGCGCCGGGCTGGCGGTGAACGAATACGCGCCTGCAAGTAAATCAGCCGACGAAATCCGCGGGCTCTGGCGCTGGATCGAAGCCAGGCTGAATGTCGGAGCGACCATCCAGGACGAGTTGATCGTCAGCGACCTGCTGGATTCACCACCAACCGCGATGTTCCTCGAAGCGTCGGCGGAAACGGCTGCGTTGGTCTCCTGACACCACGCATCCGATCCGGGTAAAGCGACCAATAGCGAGGGCGCGCTTCCACTCTTTGGGAGAGGGGGCGCGGATACCGTCAGTTCATAAGATGCCGCTTATTTCTGGCACTTCGGGCACCAGAACGTCGAGCGGCCATTCTGGGTGAAGCGCTTGACGATGCCGCCACAGCCGCCGTTCTGGCATTTCTCGCCCTCGCGGTCATAGACCTGGAACGAATGCTGGAAATAGCCGAGTTCGCCTGAAGTCTGACGATGGTCGCGCAGCGACGAGCCGCCGGCTTTGATGGCCTGATTCAGCACCGTGTGAATGGCGGTGACCAGCCGTTTGGCATGATCGGTCGGCTCATGCTTCTTTGTCGCCAGCGTCGCCGCCTGACGTTTCGGCGACAGATGCGCACGAAACAGCGCCTCGCAGACATAGATGTTGCCGAGACCCGCGACGACGCGCTGATCGAGCAGCGCTGCCTTCAGGCTGGTCTTCTTGCCTTCACAGGAGCGCGCCAGCATCGCCGCATCGAATTCGTTGCCGAGCGGCTCCGGCCCGAGCCCTTTCAGCAACGGTTCGTCTTCCAGAGCGCTCCGGGCGATGATTTTCATGTAACCGAAACGGCGCGGATCGTTGAAGACCACGGCTGACCCCGATGACATGTGAAACACTACATGATCATGGGCCCGATCGTCACTGCGCGGGTGATGGAATTGACCCGGCGTCCGCTCGCCGCCCTCTTTCAGAACCCGAAACGAGCCCGACATGCCCAAATGCATCAACAGCACGTCGCCCGAGGCTAGATCAGCCATCAGATATTTGGCCCGGCGCCCGAGGCCGGTCACGACCTGGCCGTCGAGCCGCGCGATAAAATCTTCTTGAAAGGGAAACCGCAAATCTTTCCGCCGGGCCTCCGCCTTGACGATTTTCGATCCTTCCATGGCCGGTTGCAGGCCGCGGCGGACGGTCTCGACTTCGGGTAATTCGGGCATGGAGGCGTTCACCTTGTGGACGTGACGTGATAGCGCCATTGCGGCGGGCGCGCTATGGTCCGGATATGGAGATACGTTGATGGATCGGCCTGACCAAACCACGCATTTCGGCTTCCGCGACGTCCCCCTGGGCGACAAGCAGACGCTGGTGAACGACGTGTTTCACAGCGTGGCGAAGCGCTACGACCTCATGAACGACCTGATGTCGGTGGGGCTGCATCGCGCCTGGAAGGACGTGATGATCAATGCGCTCAATCCGCCGCGGAGCGACGCGCCGTTTGCGCTGCTCGATGTCGCCGGCGGCACCGGCGATATCGCCTTTCGCGCCGCCAAGGCTTCCGGCGCCGGCTTCCGTGCCACCGTCTGCGATATCAATTCCGACATGCTGGCGGTCGGTCGCGAACGCGCCGTCACGCGCCATCTCAACGATCAGGTTTCGTTCGTCGAAGGCAATGCCGAGACGCTGGCTTTTCCCAACGGCGCGTTCGACGCCTACACCATCGCATTCGGCATCCGCAACGTGCCCCGGATCGATCTGGCGCTCAGTGAAGCGTTTCGTGTGCTCAAGCCCGGCAGCCGATTTCTGTGCCTGGAATTTTCCACCGTCGATGTACCCGGCCTCGACCGCATCTATGATTTGTTCTCGTTCAAGGTGATCCCGCCGCTCGGCCGCGCCGTGACCGGCGACGCCGAATCCTATCAATACCTCGTCGAATCCATCCGCAAATTCCCGAGGCCGAGTGCGTTTGCCGAGATGATCCGCGCCGCCGGGTTCTCGCGCGTGTCCTGGCAGAGCCTGTCTGGCGGCATCGTGGCGTTGCATTCGGGCTGGCGCCTGTGATCTCTGCGATCACGCATATCGCGCGGCTGGCCCGCGCCGGCTTCGTGTTCGCGCGCGAAGGCGTGTTCGGCACCGTCGATCCCAGCCTGGTGCCGCCGCCCGGACAATTGGCGCTGCGCCTCGCCCGGCTGATCGAACGCCCCGGCGCCAAATCCGGTCCACGGCTGTCACGCGCGCTGACCCAACTGGGCCCGGCCTATCTCAAGCTCGGACAGTTTCTGGCGACGCGGCCCGATGTGGTCGGCGCCATCATGGCGCGCGATCTCGAAAGCCTGCAGGACCGGCTGCCGCCATTCTCGCAGACCGAGGCCGAGGCCGTCATCGCGACTTCGCTGGAACGGCCGGTAGCGCAAGCGTTTGTAACGCTGGGGCCTCCGGTCGCCGCCGCCTCGATCGCGCAGGTGCATCGCGGCGAAGTCGAACGCGACGGCGTGCGCATCGCGGTTGCGGTGAAAGTGCTGCGTCCCAATGTCGCCGCGCGCTTCCGCCGCGACCTCGCCGATTTCTTCTATGTCGCGCACAAGGCCGAGGCCCATTCGGCGGATGCACGACGGCTGCGTCTGGTCGAAGTCATCAATACGATGTCGCGCTCGGTGGCGATGGAGATGGATCTGCGGCTCGAAGCGGCCGCGTTGTCCGAGATGGCGGAAAATACCCGCGACGATCCCGACTTTCGCGTGCCCACGGTCGACTGGGATCGCACGTCACATAGCGTGTTGACGATGGAGTGGATCGACGGCATCGCACTGAGCGACCATGCGCGGCTCGAACAGTCGCAAGTCGACCTGCCTGAACTCGGACGCAAGGTGATCCAGAGTTTCCTGCGCCACGCGCTGCGCGACGGCTTCTTTCATGCCGACATGCATCCCGGCAATCTGTTTCTCGACAATGCCGGCCGGTTGGTTGCCGTAGACTTCGGCATTATGGGCCGGCTCGGCATGAAGGAGCGGCGCTTCCTCGCCGAGATTCTATTGGGCTTCATCACGCGCGATTATCGCCGCGTCGCGGAAGTGCATTTCGAGGCCGGCTATGTGCCGAGGCATCATTCGGTGGAGAATTTCGCGCAGGCGATCCGCGCCATCGGCGAGCCGATCCACAACCGCACCGCCGAAGAAATTTCGATGGCGAAGCTGCTGACGCTGCTGCTGGAGGTCACCGGCCTGTTCGACATGCAGACCCGCCCCGAGTTGATCCTGCTGCAAAAGACCATGGTGGTGGTCGAAGGCGTCGCGCGCAGCTTCGATCCGAAACTCGACATCTGGAAGGTCGCCGATCCCGTGGTGCGCGAATGGATCGAGCGCAATCTCGGTCCGATCGGACGCATCCAGGGCGTGATGTCCGGCACCGGCGAGATCGGCCGCGTGCTGGCGGGGCTGCCGGCGATTGCCACGCGCTCGGTGGCCGTGCTGGAGCAGTTGGAGGCGATGACCCGGGAGGGCTTGATCCTGTCGGAGGAAACTATCGCCAAGATGGGCCTGACCGAAAGCCGATGGCGCACCTTGGCGCACTGGATCATCGCTGCGGCGTTCATTGGCATATTGGTGGCAGTTCTTCATTTTTGATTGCAACGCTGGCATAAAATGATAGCATTGCTATCATTCCTGTCGGAAGCCGCCCATGGCCAGCCTGACCATCCGAAAACTCGACGATACCGTCAAAGCCTATCTGCGGCTGCGTTCGGCCCATCACGGCCGCTCGGTCGAGGAAGAGGTCCGGGTCATCCTCGGAGAGCTTATTCAGGGGCAGCCCCAGCCAGCCGGCGCGACAAGCGCCCCTCCATTTGCCGCGGCTCCCGCGCCGGCTCCGCGGCCCGCCAGCGCGACTGGCGAGGCCCGCGTTACCCTGATCATCGGGGGCGGGATCGCCGCCTACAAGGCGCTGGACCTGATCCGGCGGCTGAAGGAGCGGCGCATCCACGTCCGCTGTGTCTTGACCAAGGCCGCACAGCAATTCGTGACGCCGCTCGCCGCCAGCGCGCTGTCGCATGAGCGCGTCCATACCGATCTGTTCGACCCCGCGAGCGAGTTCGATGCAGGCCACATTCGGCTGGCGCGTGAAGCCGATTTGATCGTGGTGGCGCCGGCGACCGCTGACCTGATGGCGAAAATGGCGCAGGGCCACGCCGATGATCTCGCCAGCGCGATTTTGCTGGCCACCAATCGTCCGATCCTGCTGGCGCCGGCGATGAACCCGCTGATGTGGAACAATGCCGCCACCCGGCGCAATGTCGCACAGCTACAGCGCGACGGCATCGCCATGATCGGTCCCAATGCCGGCGAAATGGCCGAAGCCGGCGAGGCCGGCGTCGGCCGAATGGCGGAGGCCGTGGAAATCGCCGGGGCCGCCGAGCGCCTGCTGCGTCCGCCGCAACCGCGCCCGCTGGCCGGCAAGCGGGTGCTGATTACCGCAGGCCCAACCCATGAGCCGATCGACCCGGTGCGCTACATCGCCAACCGCTCGTCGGGCAAGCAAGGCTTTGCCATTGCCGCTGCCGCACAGGCTGCCGGTGCCGAGGTCATCCTGATTTCGGGCCCGGTCGATCTCGACGATCCCGCCGGCGTCACGGTGAAACATGTGGAATCCGCGCGCGACATGCTCGATGGCGTGCAGGCCGCATTGCCAGCGGATATCGCGATCTTCGCCGCCGCCGTGGCCGACTGGCGCGTCGCCAATGCCGGCGAGCAAAAGCTGAAGAAAACGTCCGCAGGCATGCCGCCGCTGCAACTGGTGGAAAACCCCGATATCCTCGCCACCATCTCGAAACTCGGCGATACCAGGCCAAAGCTCGTGATCGGCTTTGCCGCCGAGACCGAACATCTGATCGAAAACGCCAAGGCGAAATTCGCGCGCAAGGGCTGCGACTGGATCGTCGCCAATGACGTCTCGCCGGCGTCAGGCGTGATGGGCGGCGACCGCAACACGGTTCATTTGCTGGCGCGCGAGGGCGCGGAAGTCACCGTGGACTCCTGGCCGGTGATGACCAAGCAACAGGTCGCGACCGCCTTGGTGGCGCGGATTGCAAAAACACTGGAGAAGAATCCGTGAGCGCGACCGTGAAAGTCGATATCTGCCAATTGCCGCACGCCAAGGGTCTGGCGCTGCCGGCCTATCAGAGCATCCACGCCGCCGGGCTCGATCTGCTGGCCGCGGTGCCCGAGGACGCCCCGATCATGCTCGCCCCGGGAAAACACGGGCTTATACCCACCGGACTGACGATCGCGCTGCCGCCAGGCTACGAAGCACAGGTCCGCCCCCGCTCCGGGCTCGCAGCCAAGCATGGCGTCACCGTGCTGAATTCGCCTGGCACGGTGGATGCGGACTATCGCGGCGAGATCGCCGTGCTGCTGATCAACCACGGCGATGCGCCGTTCCCGATCCGGCGCGGCGAACGCATCGCGCAGATGGTGATCGCCGCCGTCACGCAGGTGGAACTCGTCGCCGTCGCGTCGCTGTCGGCGACCGAGCGCGGCAGCGGCGGCTTCGGCTCGACCGGACGCTGAATACCGGATTCATTTTGATAAAAATCGCGCCAATCCAGCGTACGGCAGCATTTTTTCGCCGCGCCGTTTTGCGTTCACGGTCTGGACTCTTACCCGCTGACTCCCGATGGGGATATTGTCATTCGATTCGCGAACGGCGGGTACGCGCCGGGCGTACTGTCGTGCGGTTTGGGGCAAACTATGTCGGGCGTGATCGTGTCGATGCGTCGGACGCTGCTGTCGTGCACATCACTGGCGCGCAACGGCTTGCTAGCGCTTGGCTCGACGCTGGTCTCGGTGACGCCGGGTCATGCCGACGAACAGGTGCTGCTGCACAAGCTTTCCAACATCGTGGAACTCAACCACCAGGAATTCGCGGTACTGACCACGGCACTGGCGCTGCTCGGCTTTTCGGTGGTGGCGGCGATCCTGTTGATGCGGACGCGGGTCCGCGCGGCGAGGCACGAGGCGCGGCTGCGTTCCGACATTCAGGGCCTGCAGATCGAGGCCGACCGCTTCCGGGCGCTATTGTTCGCCGAGCCCCAGATCCTGATCTCATGGGCGGCGGGCGACAATCGCCCGGAAATCAGCGGCGACATTTCACTGGTGCTGCCGCAAGATTCGCCGGCGCATCAGCCACAGCGCATCCTGGCGTTCGGAACCTGGCTGCCGCCGGAACCGGCGCTGCGGATGGATCATGCGGTCGACGCCCTGCGTGAGGCCGGCGAGGGCTTCCTGCTTAACATCACCACGTCGAATGGCCACGCCTTCGAGGCGATGGGCCGCGCCATCGGCGGCCAGGCCATTGTCCGGATTCGCGAACTCGGCGGGTTGCGGCGGGAACTCGCGGAAACCCATTTGCGGCACAAGGCACTGCTGGAAGAAACCGAGATGCTGCGCGGTTTCGCCGCCGCGGCGCCCTGGCCGATCTGGACCAAGCGGGCCAAGGGCGGGCTTGCCTACGCCAATGCCGCCTATGCGCGGGCGACCGAAGCCAGCAGCGTCGCAGACGCGATCACACGCGACCTCGAACTGCTCGACAGCGCCGGCCGCGGCGAGATGGACCGCACGCTGAATGACGCGGCGGCGTTCACCGCAAGGTTGCCGATCGTGGTCGGCGGCGAGCGTCGTTTTTACGATGTCCATGCGCTCAATGTCGAAGGCGGACGCGCCGGCATCGCCATCGACGCCAGCGAAGCCGAGGCGTTGCGCGACGCGCTGGTGCGGATGGCGGAAGCGCATCGCCGTACCCTCGATCAATTATCGTCAGGCGTTGCCGTGTTCGACGGCCAGCGGCGGCTCGCGTTCTACAATGATTCCTATCGCCGTCTCTGGGATCTGGATCGGACGTTCCTCGACAACAACCCCGATGATTCCAGTGTGCTCGACCGGCTGCGCGCGTCGCGCAAGCTGCCGGAACAGCCGGATTACCGGGTCTGGAAGGCCAAGCTGCACGAGGCCTACCGGGCGGTCGAGCCCGACAAGGATACCTGGTATCTGCCCGACGGCCGCACCGTCAGCGTCGTCACCACCCCCAATCCGGAAGGCGGCGTCACCTAACTGTTCGACGACGTCACCGAAAGCTTCGATCTGGCACGCCGGTTCGACGGCCTGATCCGGGTCCAGCGCGAGACGCTGGACAATCTCGCCGAGGCGGTCGCGGTGTTCGGCAGCAACGGCCGCGCGCAATTGTTCAATCCGGCCTTCGCAAAAATGTGGAAGCTATCGGCAGAGGCGCTCCAGGAGCGGCCGCATATCGAGACTGTCGTGGCCTGGTGCAGGCCGCTGTTCGATGATTCCGACATTTGGCAGACCCTGCGCGAAGCCATTACCGCGATCGAGGACCGTGCGCCGGTGCCGCTCAAGCTGGAACGCAAGGACGGCAGCGTGCTGGACTGCATGACCATGCCGCTGCCCGACGGCGCCACCATGCTGACGTTCCAGGATATCACCGACACCGAAAACGTCGAGCGGGCGCTGCGCGAACGCAACGAGGCGCTGGAAACCGCCGACCAGATGAAGGTCGATTTCGTCCATCACGTCTCCTACGAACTGCGCTCGCCATTGACGACCATTATCGGCTTCGCGCATTTCCTCAGCGACCCCGTGACCGGCCCGCTGATGCCGAAACAGGCCGAGTATCTCGGCTACATCACCGCGTCGACCAACGCGCTGCTCGCCATCATCAACAATATCCTCGATCTCGCCACCATCGACGCCGGCGCGATGTCGCTCAATCTGGGCTCGATCGATATCCGCAAGACCATCGAAGCCGCGGCCGAGGGCATCCAGGACCGGCTTGCCACCGATCGCATCGCCCTCAAGGTGGATGCCGATCCCGATATCGGCAGTTTCGTCGGCGACGAAAGCCGCGTGGTGCAGGTGCTGTATAATCTGCTCGCCAATGCCGTCGGCTTCTCGCCGCACGATTCGGCCATCACCATCAGCGCCCGCCGCACCGAGCACAATGTGGTCTTCAGCGTCACCGATTCCGGTCCAGGCATCCCGTCCGACGTCAAGGACAAGGTGTTCGACTGGTTCGAGAGCCATTCCAACGGCTCGCGTCATCGCGGCGCCGGCCTCGGCCTGTCGCTGGTGCGCTCCTTTGTCGAGCTGCATGGTGGCAAGGTCCGCGTCGATTCGATCGTCGGCAAGGGCACGACCGTCACGTGCGACTTTCCGGTCGATCAGAACGCCGCCCATCGCAACGCCGCGGAATGATCGCTCACATCACATTCTCACTCGCGTTGCCGAACGAGACCGCGACCGCGGATCTGATGGCCGATCTCGCGCTGCTGATCGGCCCCGGCGACGTCATCACGCTCTCGGGCGACCTTGGCGCCGGCAAAACCGCAGCGGCGCGGGCCATGATCCGCTACCTTGCCGGTGATGATGCGGTTGAAGTGCCAAGCCCGACCTTCACCTTGGCGCAAACCTATGAGCTGCCACCGTTTCCGCTGGTTCACGCCGATCTCTACCGCGTCAACGATCCGCTGGAGCTGGAAGAAATTGGCTTGTCGCCGCTGCCCGAGGGAACGGTGGCGCTGATCGAATGGCCGGAGCGCGCGCCGGATGCGCTGCCCGCCGACCGCATCGACATCGCGCTGAGCCATCGTCCAGCACTGGGATCGGCCGCGCGGGCCGCCGAGATCACGGGATACGGCAAGGCCGCCGCACAGGTCTCCCGACTGAAGGCGTTGCGGCAATTTTTGACCGGCGCCGGCTATGACGACGCCCGGCGCCAGCGCATGGCCGGCGATGCCTCGACGCGTTCCTATGCGCGGTTGTTTCGTGATGGCAAGGCCGTCATCCTGATGAACTCGCCGCGGCGTCCCGACGGAGCCGCGATCTATGGCGGGAAATCCTACAGCGCGGCGGTGCATCTCGCCGAGGACGTCAGGCCGTTCGTCGCCATCGCCAACGGTTTGCGCGAGCGCGGCTTCTCCGCGCCTTCCATTCATCACGCCGACCTTCAGGCGGGATTCCTGATTACCGAAGATTTCGGCAGCGCCGGCGTGATTGAAGGCGAGCCATCATCGCCGATCATCGAGCGATATCAGGCTGCGACCGATATGCTGGCGGCGCTGCATCGCGACGCCTTGCCTGAAACCCTGCCGCTGACACCACAGACCAGCTACGCCATTCCGCTTTTCGACACCGACGCCATGCTGGTCGAGATCGGATTGATGCCCGAATGGTATCTGCCGGACCGCGGCGCGGAGCCGACCGAACAGGTCCGCGCGGAATTTGTCGCGATGTGGCGCGAACTATTGAACAAGACCGCCGCGGCGCCCCGGACGTGGGTGATCCGCGACTTCCATTCGCCCAATCTGATCTGGCTCGATGACCGTACCGACATCGCCAAGGTCGGCATCATCGACTTCCAGGATACGGTGCTGGGGCCGGCGGCCTACGATCTGGTGTCGCTGTTGCAGGATGCGCGGATCGACGTGCCCGAGCCGCTCGAGCTGACGCTGCTGACGCGTTACATCAGGGCGCGGCGCGTCTCCGACGCAAATTTCGATCCCGCACAGTTCGCCGAGCTCTACGCGATCATGTCGGCGCAACGGAATACGCGGTTGCTCGGCACCTTTGCGCGGCTCAACCGGCGCGACGGAAAGCCACAATATCTCCGCCATCAGCCGCGGATCTGGACCTATCTCAACCGCTCGCTGGCGCATCCGGCGCTGTCGGCGTTTCGGGAATGGTATGCCGCCCACGTCCCCCCGCCGGTTCCATAATTTACCACTTGTTAGCCGCCATTCCGTTAATCTGCGCCGGACTCGGCGGCATCGTTGCGCCGGACAGCTTGCGTGAGGGCGGGGCGAAGCATGACGGCAGAACGGCGCAAGGGCGAACGCGTGACGTTCGAACGCGGTATCGATGCGCATATGATGGGCATCGACGGCACCTGGCGGCGCGACTGCAAGATGGCCGACGTCTCCGAGAGCGGCGCGAAGTTGCAGGTCGAGGGTTCCGTCGAGGGGCTGCATCTGAAGGAATTTTTCCTGCTGTTGTCCTCCACTGGCCTCGCCTATCGCCGTTGTGAGCTGTCCTGGGTCAATGGTGACCAGATCGGCGTCACGTTCATCAAGCAGGGCGACAAGAAGAAAAAGGGCGCCAAGCGCGCGCCCGCGGAAGCCTGATCGGCCTGTATCCGGTCGCACAACCGTCATGTCGGACGGTTAAGGCCTAAGTGATCGATGCGACGCCAGCAAATCGCCGTGATAGAATTGCTAGTTGTCTGTGCGTATCCTGATCCCAAATCGATATCCGCCGCTGCGGGACACGCGCTGCAACCCTGGTTCGAGAAAATATCCGAGATGTCCGTTACTCCCACCAAAGCCATGGTCCTCGCCGCCGGTTTCGGCGTGCGCATGCGGCCGCTGACCGATCATATGCCCAAGCCGCTGGTGCGCGTCGCCGGCCAGCCGCTGCTCGATCACGTGCTCGACAAGCTCGCCGCCGCCGGTGTCGTCGAGACCATCGTCAATGTGCATTATCTGCCCGACCAAATCATCGACCACGTCGCCGGACGCACGAAGCCCCGCGTCATCATCTCCGATGAACGCGACGTCGTGCTCGGTACCGGTGGCGGCGTCGTCAAGGCGTTGCCGCTGCTGGGCGATGCGCCGTTCTTCCACGTCAATGCCGACACGCTGTGGATCGACGGGGTGCGGCCCAATCTGGCGCGGCTGGCGGAGACGTTCGATCCCGCGCGCATGGACATCCTGCTGCTGATGGCGCCGACCACCAGCAGCATCGGTTACAGTGGCCGCGGCGACTACGCCATGCAGCCGGACGGCACCTTGCGCAAGCGCAAGGAACATCAGGTCGTCCCGTTCGTCTATGCCGGTGCCGCGATCCTGTCGCCATCGCTGTTTGCGGACGCGCCCGCGGGCGAGTTCTCGCTGACAAAAATGTTCGACCGCGCCAATGAGCAGGAACGGCTGTTCGGGCTACGGCTCGACGGCGTCTGGATGCATGTCGGAACCCCCGACGCGGTCGAGGCCGCCGAAGAAGCGTTTCTGGAGAGCGTGGCCTGAGCCAGGTTTGCCGGGATTGCAACCGCGATAGAGCCTGTAGCCCGCATGAGCGAAGCGATATGCGGGTCTGCCGCGGTCCCGCATATCGCTTCGCTCATGCGGGCTTCTGTAACGGGCCTCGATGAGTCAATCCCTTTTTGCGTTATCCACTCGCCGGGGACTT
>JBDTKZ010000115.1:0-24828 GCA_039935075.1 Bradyrhizobium sp. | reverse complement strand
CGGTCAGTGCTGGTCGATAAGTTGTGCGGTCGAATAGCGGAATGCCGAACTGCGCTTCGAGCTTCTGGATTCCGTAAGTCACCGCCGACTGGGCGCGGGTCAGCTGTTTTGCAGCCTTAGAGAAGCTTCCGGTATCGGCAATCGCGAGGAACAGCCGAATTTGGTCCAGGGTCAACGAATCCAACATGATCAAATATATAGATCATCTTGATCGAAATTTGAACCCTTATTCGGATCATGTTCGCCTCCCAGCTAATGAGCCGAGATCACGCCCGCCATCGCGGCGTGGCCGTATTCAGAAAGCCGCAAGGAGAAGTCATGGGAAAGCTCGAGGGTAAGGTTGCCGTCATCACGGGTGGATCGAGTGGCATGGCGCTGGCGAGCGCCAAGCGGTTCGTTGAAGAAGGCGCCTATGTTTTCATCACGGGCCGAAGGCAGGAGGCGCTCGACGAGGCCGTCAAGCTGATTGGCCGGAACGTGACCGGCGTGCGCGGCGACGCGGCCAATCTCGACGACCTCGACCGCCTGTTCGATACGGTCAAGCGGGTAAAGGGCAGGATCGACGTCCTGTACGCGAGCGCCGGCATCGGCGAAGCCGTCCCACTGGGCGAGATTACCGAGCAGCATTTCGACGCGACCTTCGACCTGAATACGCGCGGCACGCTGTTTACGGTTCAGAAGGCGTTGCCGCTGTTCAACGATGGCGGATCGATCTTCATGACCGGGTCAGTTGCTTCGGTGAAAGGTTTTCCTGGTTACGGCGTGTATTCGGCGAGCAAGGCGGCGTTGCGCTCATTCGCACGCACTTGGCTCAACGAACTGAAGGGCAGGAATATCCGGGTGAACGTGCTGAGCCCGGGGCCGATCGCCACACCGATGCAGGACCAGGTTCTCACCAAGGAGGCGAAGCAGATGTTCGAATCCCTGATCCCGCGGGGAAAGATGGGTCGCCCTGAGGAAATTGCGGCGGTCGCGCTGTTTCTTGCTTCAGACGATTCGAGCTTCGTGAATGGGGTGGAGTTGTCTGTCGACGGCGGCTTCTCGGCCATCTGAAGGGCCGGGGAATCAATATCAACACGGATCGGAGAAGCATTATGAGCTACGCAATTATAGGTTTCGGTGCGGTAGGCCAGGCCCTCGCCGGCGCCTTCGCCCGTAAAAACATCGACGTGACCGTCGCGAGCCGACGGCCGCCCGACGCGTTGGCGCCACAGGCTCGGGCGATTGGACCCAGGGTCGTCGCCAAGTCGCTGCAGAATGCAGTCGAGGCCGACACGATCATCTTGGCGGTCCCGTTCGGGGAGCATCGCGAGGTCGCGAAGGCCCTGCCGAGCTGGGAAGGCAAGACGGTCATCGACGCGACGAACGCGTTTGGAGTTCTCCCTGAAGAGCTGGATGGCCTCCCGTCCTCCGCCTTCGTCGCGAAGGCGTTCACCGGCGCCAAGCTCGTCAAAGGGTTCAATCACCTGATCGCGGCCACCCTGGCTGCCGATCCGGTCGTCGAGGGCGGCCACCGGGTCATCTTTCTGTCGAGCGACGACGAGGATGCGACCGCTCCCGTGGCGGCCCTGGCCAAACAACTCGGGTTCGCACCCGTCGAGTTGGGAAAGCTCAACGAGGGTGGCGCGCTGGTGCACGCACGCGGCCGCACCTGGGGCCAGCTGATCTTCCAGGATTTGTTCAAGAAGGAGCAGTAATCGATCAACGACCGTGTGATCGACGCCGAGAACTGGTCGCGCGGGTCGTATTCCTGTCGAGCGATGACGAGAGTACGGCTGCCACGGTCGCCGCCCTGGTCGAGCGACTCGGCTACGCGCCGGTCAGCCTCAGCAAGATCGCGGAAGGCGGTCAGTTCGTGCAGGCGAGGGACAAGAGCTGGGCACCATTGATCTTCCAGGACCTGTTCAAAAAAGGACAACGGAACCATGTACGACCGTGTAATCTGGCCGGAGCGGTGCGACCCCAGAACGTCGGCCATCTATGCGCTGAACGACATCGACATTAAGGCGCCGCCTGAAGTGGTCTGGAAGCTGCTCGTCGATGCCGAGAACTGGTCGCGTTACTTTCCTGCCGAAGATCAGGTCAAAATCCTAAGCGGCGAGCGGGAACTGGCACTCGGGACGCGATACAGCCGGGTGACGGTCGGCTTTCCGATGAGTCTTGTCGTGACGGAATGCGTGCCTGGCCACAGGCTCGCCTGGGCAACGACGGTCGACGGCGACGAGACTGGTTCGAGCGCCTACCATGGCTGGGTCATCACACCCACGGTCGATGGATGCCATGTGCTGACCGAGGAGACGCAGCAGGGTCCCTGGTTCCTTGAAGAGCTCGGGCGCAAGCATCCCGGCGCGCTCTACCGCTATCACCAGCTTTGGGTCGAAAGCCTTGCTCGCGCGGCGGAGGCGGAAGTCGCGCAGAAGGCAGGGTAACGCCCCTGTTCTGACGCCAGGGTTACGCGCCCAAAAATACAATCGGAGATGAATGACGTGAATATCGAACTCAAGGGTCGCAAGGCAATCGTTACGGGCTCAACGGCGGGCATCGGCCGCGCCACCGCGGAAGGACTGGCGCGTGCCGGCGCATCGGTCCTCATCAACGGCCGTGGAAGCGCCCGCGTCGATCAAGCGGTGCGGCAGATGCGGGAGACCTTTCCGGCGAGCGACATCACGGGCATCGCTGCTGATCTCTCGACGACAGAGGGTGCAGAGGCCGTCTTCGCGCAGGCTCCCGACGCCGACATCCTCGTGAACAACGTGGGGACGGCGCACCTCCGCGACTACAACGGCATCGAGAGCATCGCGAAGATCCCCGACGAGGACTGGCTCGGCCTGTTCCAGTTGAACGTGATGAGCGGCGTGCGCATGGCGCGCCATTACCTGCCGCGCATGGTGAGGAAAGGCTGGGGCCGCGTCGTGTTCGTCAGCAGCGAGTCCGCAGTCAACATCCCCAAGGAGATGCTCGACTACGGCATGACCAAGACCGCGCAACTCGCGGTCTCGCGCGGGCTTGCCGAGGCGGTCGCGGGCACGGGCGTCACCGTCAACGCCGTCCTGCCGGGACCCACCCGCTCTGAGATCCTGGGCGACTTCATGGCGAAGCAGGCTGACGCAAACGGCATCACGCAGCAGGAAGCCGAGCAGGGCTTCCTGAAGGCGATGCGTCCGACCACCCTCATCCAACGCTTCGCGACCACCGATGAGGTAGCCAACATGATCATCTACGCATGCTCGGAGCAGGCTTCGGCGACAACTGGCGCGGCTTTACGGGTGGATGGCGGCGTGGTCCGTTTCGTCGCGTAGCTGGACGACCAAGTTGTTCCGTTCGCCGACGCAGATCCACTGTCGGCCAAGCGGCATTGTCTCGTACAGCACGACGGTCGGCGTCATGCAGCTGGTCGCCAGCCTCATTGCGGGAGCACTGTGCGACTACGCGGGGCACGAGAACGTATTTAGCTATGGCGCCCCCTTCGCTGTGCTCGTCTCTTTGGTCCCGACCGGGCTTAAACCCTGATACAAATCGTCGGAACATGAGGTCTGTTGTCCGAGGATTTGTATCGGCGCTCCAATCCCAATCTGAAGCATGTGCCGTGAACGGCGCGGTGTATCGATCCCCCTGAGCCTCTCGACACCCAGTCGCAAGGTCTATCGCCGACCTACAAGACTCCTGCTCGTTCTTGCAGAATCGCCCGCGAACTATCGCCCACTATCGGGGACCAACAATTTCCGAATGTATCCGACAGCACTCCAATCTACTCTATCGTGCTCCTCCTCACTCCCATTCAATCGTCCCCGGTGGCTTCGACGTCACGTCATACACCACCCGGTTGACGCCCTTGACCTCGTTGATGATCCGGGTCGCAGTGGCGCCGAGGAACTTCATGTCGAACGCGTAGAAGTCCGCGGTCATGCCGTCGGTTGAGGTCACGGCGCGCAGGCCGACGACGTATTCGTAGGTGCGGCCGTCGCCCATCACGCCGACGGTTTTCACCGGCAGCAACACCGCGAACGCCTGCCAGATAGCGTCGTAGAGGCCGGCTTTGCGGATCTGGTCGATATAGACGGCGTCGGCGTTGCGGAGGATCTCGAGTTTTTCGCGCGTGATTTCGCCGGGGCAGCGGATCGCCAGGCCGGGTCCGGGGAACGGATGGCGGCCGACGAAAATCTCGGGCAGGCCGAGTTCGCGGCCCAGCACGCGGACTTCGTCCTTGAACAATTCGCGCAACGGTTCGACCAGCTTCATGTTCATGCGCGCCGGAAGGCCGCCGACATTGTGGTGCGATTTTATCGTCACCGAGGGGCCGCCGGTGAATGAGACGCTTTCGATCACGTCGGGGTAGAGCGTGCCCTGCGCCAGGAAGTCGGCGCCGCCGATTTTCTTGGCCTCGGCATCGAATACGTCGATGAACAGGCGCCCGATGGTCTTGCGCTTCACTTCGGGGTCGGTGACGCCTTCGAGTTCGCCCAGAAACGTTTTTGACGCGTCCACATGCACCAGCGGGATGTTGTAGTGGTGCCGGAACAGATCGACCACGGTTTTCGCTTCATCGAGCCGCAGCATGCCGTGATCGACGAACACGCAAGTGAGCTGGTCGCCGATCGCCTCGTGGATCAGCACCGCGGCGACCGCGGAGTCGACGCCACCTGACAGACCGCAGATCACTTTGCCCGAGCCTACCTGCGCGCGGATTTTTTCGATCGCTTCCTCGCGGAACGCGCGCATGGTCCAGTCGCCGGTGAGGCCGGCGACCTTGCGCACGAAATTGCGGATCAGTTTCGCACCATCCGGCGTGTGCACCACTTCGGGGTGGAACATCAGCCCGTAATATTTCCGCTTCTCGTCCTGGATCACCGCGAACGGCGCGTTCGGCGACACGCCGGCCACCGAAAAGCCCGGCGGCATTTTGGTGATGCGGTCGCCATGGCTCATCCACACCGGATGCTTCTCGCCCAAAACCCAAGTGGAATCGAACAGCGAGCTTGCCGCCTTGACCTCGACATCGGCGCGGCCGAATTCGCGATGGTGGCCGCCCTCGACCTCGCCGCCGAGCTGGGCCGCCATCGTCATCTGGCCGTAGCAGATGCCCAATACGGGCACGCCGGAATCGAAGATCGATTGCGGGGCGCGCGGCGAGCCGGCCTCATGCACCGATTCAGGGCCGCCGGAGAGGATCACCGCTTTCGGCTTCATCTCCTTGAAGGCGGCTTCGGCCTTCTGGAACGGCACGATTTCGGAGTAGACGCCCTCCTCGCGCACCCGGCGCGCGATCAGTTGCGTCACCTGACTGCCGAAATCGACAATCAGAATCTTGTCATGCGCCGAGGCCATCGAAGGCGCCGACGGGCTGGCTGGCTGTGCTGCTGTCATGGCTAGCAAATACGCGACCCAAGGGAGGGTCGCAACCCTTCCGGAGCCGTCATGGCCGGGCTTGTTCCGGCCATCCACGTCTTTTGGCGGGCAAAAGCCGGAACGTCATTCCGGGATGCGCCACTTGGCGCAGGCCCGGAATCTCGAGATTCCGGGTTCGATGCTTCGCTTCGCCCCGGAATGACGGCGTCAGTTAGCCTACCTTCCGCAACACCGACACGAAAAATCCGTCCGTTCCGGTCCGTCGCGGCGTCATCAGCCAGCCTTCTTCGGACCGAAGCGCCGCGGCGGCAAAATCCTCGGCCTTGTCCCACAGCACGGCGGCGGTCTCTGCCGGCGGCACCACGGCGAATTCGGGATGGCGGACCATGAAGCGGCGGATCTGCTCGCCGTTTTCCGGCGGCAGCACCGAGCAGGTAATGTAGGCGATGCGGCCGCCCGGTTTGACCAGGCCGGCGGCGCGATCCAGCACCGCGATCTGATCCTTCAGCCGCACCTCAAGCGCGCCCGGGCGCATCCGCCATTTGGCGTCGGGATTGCGGCGCCAGGTGCCGGTGCCGGTGCAGGGCGCATCGATCAGCACCAGATCGGCGGAGGCCTTGATGTCGGCCAGCGTGTCGGTTTCGCCCTTGGGGGTGCGGATATCGGCGTTGTGGACGCCCGCGCGCGACAGCCGCTCGTAGATCGGCGCCAGCTGCCGCTTGTCGTGGTCGGTCGCGATCAGCCGGCCCTTGCCCTGCATCATCGCGGCCAGCGCCAGGGTTTTGCCGCCGGCGCCGGCGCAGAGATCGATCACCTGCTCGCCGGGCTTTGCCGCCGACAACAAGGCCGCGAGTTGCGAGCCCTCATCCTGCACTTCGATGGCGCCCTTGATGAAATCTTCCTCGGCGTGAATGCCGGGATTGCGGGCGTCGGCGCCGAGTTCGATGCGCAGGCCGATCGGCGACCACGGCGTCGGCTCCGCACCGAGATGCTTGATCGAGCCCAGGATCTTCTCGCGCTTGGCCTTCAGGGTGTTGACGCGCAGATCGAGCGGCGCGCGGCTCGCCATTGCGGTTGTCTCCGCGACGCGGTCGTCGCCGAAAACCTGGGCGAGGTAACCGTCGAGCCATTCCGGATAATCGCCGGCGATGTGCGGCGGGGCGTCGTCGAGGGTCCGCGAGGTCAGCGCCGCGCGCTCGGCCGAGGTCAGGGGTTCCGGCGCAAAGCGCTCGCCGTGGCAGAGGTCGCTGATGGCGTCGGCGTCCATGCCGCGCTCCAGCTTGAGCATGCCGAGCGCGCGCGCCCGCGGCGTATCCGCCTCCATGATCCAGGCGCTGGAGGCCCGGCGGCGCAACACATCCCAGATCAGGCCGGAGATCGCGGCGCGATCGCCCGAGCCGGCATAGCGATGCGCGGTGCCCCACTCCTTCAGCGCTTTCGCCGCCGGCACGCGTTGCGCGTCGATGGTCTCGATCAGTTCAATGGCGGCGGAGAGCCGTGCGGCGGGAGTCATTGTGGACTTTCAGTTGGTTGGGCGTGGAAGCTGCCTCAGAGCAGCAGCAGGATCTTGAGCGCGAAATACAGCCACATCGCGAACAGCACCAGCACGCCCGCGAACCACGCCATGCCGCGCCCCGGCTGAGCGTTTGAGGTGACGAATATGCCAGCATGGGCGAAACGGGTGATCACGAACACCCACGACAGCAGCACGATCACGAGATCCGCATGGCGCAGCGGCAGTGCCAGCGCGATCAGGACATAAAACAATACAGGCACTTCGAACTGGTTGCTGAAGCAATCGCCGAATTGGTCAGCGCCGGTGGTGCCTCCACCCTTGCGCGCGCGGGTGCGAGTCGTAACCATCCCGAACAGCAGCGCGAACCCCAGCCCGACCAGCACGAAGACAGGCAGCAAAACCCATTGAACCGACATTGAAATCCCTCCCCCGGATTGAGCGCGAACCCCGCTATAGCGGCAGCACCTCGCCCTGACAATGAAGTGATCGGGAAAGCCGCCGCTTCAGGTTGAACCGCAGGCGGCAGTTCCGAGACCAACGTCAGGAAGGTTCCCGTGATTCGAGCCTCGGATCGGCCCTAACGCCCGCGTGATGTCGGATGAACCTGATCATCGAGCCCGTGACCTCGTTTTTTGCGGCCTTGGTCAACGGCTTTGCCGCAAGCGTTGGTTCCTTGGCGCTGTTCGCCAACGACAATCCGGACGGCACGATCGGCATGCTGATGTCGGCATTGGCCGGCGTCGCCACGGCGCTGGCAGTCGCCATCCTGCTGGCGGTGTATTTCCGGACCGGCTACCGCACGGCCCGTGACATGGTCCGCCACGGCCTGGCGGCGGCCGCGGTGCTCGGGCTACTGGCCTTCGTGGCCTACGATATGCGCCACGCCGCGCTGGATTATCTCGGCATCAGCCCGGCGAAACCCCAGGTCGAGATTGAGGTGCCGTTGCCGAAGGCGGCGGGGAGCCAATTCGCCGCGGCCGACACCCACATCCCGGACGCAACCTGACGATACCAGGCGCTGTCCCGGCGCCACCGACGCAAGCCGTGGTCTTGCGTCATCGGGCTGTGCTAGGAAATCCCGTCAGCGCTGAAATTTCGATCCCCGAGAGCACGCATGCGGTCCCGAAATCCTGTCTTTCCGATCTGGTCGCCGCTGCGTTTGATCGTGCTGATGGCCGCGACAATGCTGCTGGCGACCCCTGTCCGGGCCGCGAGCCCGATCGTCCGCGACGCCAACACCATCCAGTTCGGCGACGTCACCTATCGGCTCGACGGCGTCGATGCGCCCGAACTCGACCAGGTCTGCATCGATGACCACGCCGATCCCTGGAGCTGCGGCGTCGATGCACGGGACCAATTGACCCGGCTGGTCGGCCGCCATTCGATTCATTGCGACGATCTCGGACCTGACAAGGCCCACCGCAAACGACACCTCGGCCTCTGCACGGTTCAAGGCGAAACCTTGAGCCTGAACCAGCAGCTGATCCGGCTGGGCTTTGCGATGAACTTCCAGCCATCGGCCAAAAGCCGGTTCGACAAGGACCAGGCCGGCGCCAAAGACGACCGCAAGGGAATCTGGAAAGGCTGCTTCGTCGCCCCGCAGGAATTCCGGCTCGGCAAAAAGGACGGCGCCCTGCTCGGCGGCGCCTGCCCCGCCGACAAGGATCGCGAAATCCGCAGCGTGTTGTTTCCGCAGGATCTCGCGATGCCGCCCCGCTGCAGCATCAAGGGCAAATTCGCGGTGCGCGCCCGCGTCACCGGCCATGTCGGCATTTATCATTTGCAGGGCTGCCGCAGTTATCCGGCGCTGACCCAACCGGATCGCTGGTTCTGCTCCGAGGACGACGCCCAGGCCGAGGGTTTTCGCCGGGCCTATAATTGCCGGGCCGGCAAATAATCCGGCGCGGGCTCTCCGCGCTGTGTCGTCAGCGCTGCATCTGCATCAGCTGATCCATCGGCACCATGTTGTGATTGAGGTTCGCCATGATCCACAGCGAGCCGCCGATCACCAGAACCACGATCATCACGCCGAAGGCGAGCGCCAACACGTTGTTGGTGTTGTCAGCGCCGGTGGTGATGTGCAGGAAGAACACCAGATGGATGCCCATCTGCGCGATCGCCAGCACCACGATCGCGACGGGAATGCTCGGCTGCCACACCATATCGGTGCCGGCGACAAAGAACGACGTCGCCGTGAACAACAGCGCAAGGCCAAGGCCGACGACATAGCCGAGCAGCCGCGGGCCAATCCTGCCCTCCTCCTCGTCGCCCGGCGCGAGGTCGATTGGATCTTGCGGGTGATGAATGTCGGTCATGCGCCGCTCCCGAGCAGATAGACCACTGAAAATACCGCGACCCAGATGATGTCGAGCGCGTGCCAGAACAAGGCGAAGCAGAGAATGCGGCGCTGGATGTCGGCCCTGAAACCCTTGGCGAACACCTGCGCCATCATCGTCAGCAGCCAGAGCACACCGGCCGAGACATGCAGGCCGTGACAGCCGACCAGCGTGAAGAACGCCGACAGGAAGGCGCTGCGCGACGGGCCCGCGCCGCGGGCCACCAGACCGGCGAACTCGCGGAATTCGATGAACAGGAAAGCAACGCCGAGAACGCAGGTTACCGCCATCGCCACCTGAAACCAGAAACGGTTGCGTACGTCGGCCGCGATGCTGGCCATGCCGCAGGTAAAGCTCGACAGCAACAGGCAGCCGGTTTCGATCGCGACATTCCCGAGATCGAAAATCTCCGAGCCCTTCGGCCCGCCGGCGGTCTGTCCTGACAGCACGGCAAAAGCCGCGAAGAAGCAGGAGAACATCACCATGTCGCTGAGGATGAAAATCCAGAAGCCGTAGCCGGTCACGATCCGCTTCGGCGCCGGACCGGGATTGTCGCCGTCGTCAAGCCCATGCAATTCGTTCGGGTCGATCGCGCTATGGGCCATGCTCGCGGCCGACATCACAGGCCCCCCGCGGCGGTGATCATGTCGCGTCGCTCGCTGATATTGGCGCGATCGATGCGTTCGACTTCCTCAGCCGGAATTTCATATTCGTCATGGTCGCGCCAGGCGAACACCACGAAGGTCGCGAACGCACCGATGAATGCCGCGATTACCATCCACCAGATATGCCAGATCAACGCGAACCCCATGAAGGTGGCGAAAAACGCACAGACGAATCCGGTCGGCGAATTGCGCGGCATTTCGATCGGCCGGTATTCGGTTTCGCTTTTTTCGGCGTCTGACCTTTTGGCGTGCGCCTTCATCGCCCAATAGGCGTCCTCGCCGCTGACGTCGGGCAACACGGCGAAATTGAACACCGGCGGCGGCGATGAGGTGGCCCATTCCAGCGAGCGCCCATCCCAGGGATCTCCGGTGCGGTCGCGCAATTGCTCGCGGTCGCGGATGCTGACGACAAGCTGCGCGATCTGGAAGATAATTCCGATCAGGATCAGGATGGCGCCGACGCCTGCCAGCAGCATCCATGGACGCCATTCAGGGACGTCGTAATGTTGCATGCGCCGGGTCATGCCGAGGAAACCCGCCACATACAGCGGCATGAACGCGACATAGAAACCGACCAGCCAGAACCAGAACGCGGCTTGGCCGAGCCCTTCGTGCAGCCGGAAACCGAACGCCTTGGGAAACCAGTAGGTGTAGCCGGCGAAGGCGCCAAACAGCACACCCCCGATAATCACGTTGTGGAAGTGGGCGACCAGGAACAGGCTGTTGTGCAACAGGAAATCCGCCGGCGGCACCGCCAGCAGGACGCCGGTCAGGCCGCCGATGATGAAGGTCACCATGAAGCCGAGCGACCACATCATCGGCACCGTGAAGCGGATGCGTCCGCCGTACATCGTGAACAGCCAGTTGTAGACCTTCACGCCGGTCGGCACCGCGATGATCATGCTTGCAATACCGAAGATAGCGTTGACGTCGGCACCGGCTCCCATGGTGAAGAAGTGGTGCAGCCACACCATGAAGGAGAGCAGGCAGATCGACATGGTCGCCAGCACCATCGAGCGATAGCCGAACAGCGGCTTGCCGGAGAAGGTCGCGACCACTTCCGAGAAAATCCCGAACGCCGGCAGCACCAGGATATAGACCTCGGGATGTCCCCAGGCCCAGATCAGGTTCATGAACATCATCATGTTGCCGCCGGCTTCGTTGGTAAAAAAGTGGAAGCCGAGATAGCGGTCGAGGATCAGCATCGCCAAGGTCGCGGTCAGGATCGGAAACGCCGCGATGATCAGCAGGTTTGACGCCAGCGACGTCCAGCAAAACATCGGCATGCGCAGATAGCTCATGCCTTTGGTGCGAACCTTGAGGATGGTGGTGACCAGATTTATTCCGGCCACCAGGGTCCCGATGCCGGAAATCTGCAGCGACCACAGATAATAATCGACGCCGACGCCTGGCGAGTAGGTCAATTCCGACAGCGGCGGATAGGGCAGCCATCCCGTGCGTGCGAACTCGCCAACGACCAGCGAGACATTCACCAGCAACGCACCGGTCGCGGTCAGCCAGAACCCGACCGAGTTCAGGGTGGGAAATGCCACGTCGCGCACGCCGAGTTGCAGCGGCACCACCAGATTCATCAATCCGATCACGAACGGCATCGCGACAAAGAAGATCATGATGGTGCCGTGCGCGGAGAAGATCTGGTTGTAATGCTCGGGCGGCAGAAACCCGTTCGAATGAAACGCCACCGCCTGCTGCATCCGCATCATGATGGCGTCGCTGAAGCCGCGCAGCAGCATCACCATTGCCAGCAGCGTGTACATCACGCCGATCCGCTTGTGGTCGACGCTGGTGATCCACTCGTGCCAGAGATACGGCAAATGGCCCTTGACCACGACCCAGACCAGAACAGCCAGGATCCCGATCAGCACCACGGCGCCGGCGAGGAGCGGAATCGGCTGATCGAACGGGATCGCAGCCCAACTGAGCTTACCGAGCATCGTTGGCTCCGATTTTCGCGGTCTGCTCCGGCCCCGGCCCCGGCGCGATCCGCTGGGTCGCGATCCCCTGGAACAGTTCCGGATCCGCCAACCGGTAGAGCGCCTTGTCCTTCGGCACCGATTGCTTGACCAGTTCCTTGTAGCTGTCGGCGTTCAGCGCCAGATCGCTCTTGGCGGTTTTGCTCGCCCAATCGGAAAACTCGGTCTGCGACACCACGTGCACGTCGAACATCATGTCGGGAAAGCCATCGCCGCTAAAATGCGAGGACAGGCCCTGATAGGTACCGACCTCGTCGGCGCGCAAGCCCAGCCGGGTGGTCATGCCATTCATGGTGTAGATCATGCTGCCGAGTTGCGGGATGAAGAACGCGTTCATCACGCTGGCGGATGTCAGCTGGAAATTCAGCGGCGCGCCGACGGGGACGGTCAGCGTATTGACGCTTGCGATCCGCTGGTCCGGATAGATAAACAGCCATTTCCAGTCGAGCGACACCACCTGGATGGTGAGGCCTTGCCCTGTTCCCTCGACCGGCTTGGCTGGATCAAGTTCATGCGCGCCGATCCACGCCACGCCGCCGAGCAGGATTACGGTGAGCGTGGGGATCGACCACACCACGAGTTCGATGCGTCCGGAATGAGCCCAATCGGGCCGATAGGTCGCGCGCGGATTGGATTGCCGGAACCAGAACGCGAATATGAAGATGGCTGCGATCGTCGGCACGACGATCGCAAGCATGATCCCGACGGAGTCGATCAGAATGGTCTTCTCGGCGGCAGCGATCGGACCTTGCGGATCGAAGATGTTCATCGGCACGCCAATCGCGATTTCCCACGGGGTCGACGATATCACTCCTGCCGGGGAGCGCACCTAGAATCTGTAGCCCCAACCGATCCATTCGCATAAGCCGCGACCCATGACATCTTCGAGATCACGCCCCTTCAACCATGGCAATTCTTCGGTAAAAAACGTGACACATTGACGATAGCCGCAGGGCATGCGGGTGATGTCGGTGCCCCAGAACATCCGCTTCGGTCCGAACGCGTCGAAGATACGATGCAGGCCGTCCTGGATGTTGCGAAACGGATAGCCTTGCGTCGAATAATGCGGCGCGCCGGTCGCCTTCACCGCGACATTGGGCAACTTGGCCAATGCCAGCAATTCTTCGAGATGAATGAAAGCCTCGGCGTCCTGGCCGTGACGGTTGAGGCCGCAATGATCGATCAGCAGTTTCAGGTTGGGATGACGCTCGGCGATCTCGCGGAATTTCGGCAGGAACACTCCGCCCATCATGGCAAGCGGCAGTCCTTCCTTCTCGACCGCAGGCCATAGCCATTCAATCTCTCCGTCCATCAACATCTTCCGCTGCGCCGGTTGCAGGAACGGCCAGCGCAGGCCCACCATGCCCGGCTGCTTGCGCCAGCCATGAATGCGCTCGCGGTTCTCGGGCACATCGAGCGCGAACTGTCCCATGATCGCGAAACGATCCGGGTATTTGCGTGCCGCCTCGATCGCAACCGCGTTGGAATCCGGATCCCAGCCACCCGGCGGATGGATCAGCGCGGCATCGACGCCGGCCTCGTCCATCTCCTTCAGGAGTTCCTCGGCGGTGAACATCTCGACCTTGCGGTGCAGACCGGTGGTCGGCGTCACCGTCTTGGACCAGATGTGCACCTGCGCATCGATGATCTTCATGGCGTCGCTCTCCTCAACTTTTCTGATTTTTCGTTTTTCTCGACGTCGTCCACGGATATTATCCGCACCGAAAGGAATATGGCATGCCTGAATTTCGCCTGACGCAAATTTTCGACCGGTGATCTCGAATTTGCCAGACCCCCTGCGTCCGCTTTGTCGCCTGCCGCTATCTCCCCCGGCAATCTGGAACAACTGCTGGGCAGGTCGACCTAAGATTACGGCTGCGCAGAACTGGGGTCTGCAATCCCAAAACAGGCCGACGACACGGCCGCGTTATCTCTGCTATGACCGAAACAGCGGACGCGTTGCCGGCTCATGGCCGGCCGCGGACCAGCCAAAACAGAGGGAACGCGGCGATGGGGTCCGAGGACGATGCCGGTCTGGCCGGCAAGGTTGCGCTGATCAGCGGCGGGGGTGCTGTAGGCGACGGTATCGGCAATGGCCGGGCCGCGGCAATCCTGCTGGCGCGCGCCGGCGTCAAAGTGCTGGTGGCGGATCGCGATCTACCGCTAGCCGAACGCACCGCCGAGATGATCCGCGCCGAGGGTGGCACGGCGGCAGCGATGGCCAGCGACGTCACCAGCGAAGCCGAATGCAGGGCGCTGGTCGAAGCGTCAGTCGATCGGTTCGGCCGGCTGGATTATCTCGACAACAATGTCGGGATCGGCAGCCGCGGCAGCGTCGTCGACGAAAAGCCCGAGGAATACCGGCGGGTGATGCAGGTCAATGTCGAGACCATGTTCCTGCTCTCGAAATACGCCATCCCCGCGATGATCAAGACCGCCAAAGGCGGCGCGATCGTCAACATCTCCTCGATCTCGGCGCTGCGGCCTCGCGGCCTCACCACCTATACCACCTCCAAGGCTGCGGTGATCGGATTGACGCAGGCGATGGCGGTCGATCACGGCCGTGACAACATCCGCGTCAACTGCATCTGCCCCGGCCCGATGTACACGCCGATGGTCTATGCCCGCGGCATGAGCGAGGCGGCGCGCACGCAGCGCGCCAATGCGTCGGTGCTGAAGACCGAAGGCACCGGATGGGACGTCGGCCAGGCCGTCAAGTTCCTGCTCAGCGACCACGCCCGCTACATTACCGGACAAGTGCTGGTGGTCGATGGCGGCGTCACGCTGCAAGCCCCGGAACGCGAATCGCAATCTCATTAAATTCACCAAGGAGAACCATCCAAATGGCCCGCCTGCCCTATCTCGAAGCCGACCAGGTCGCACCCGAATATCGCGACATGCTCAAGCGCAACACCAATCTGCACAAGCTCTTGGTCAACTCGCCCGACATGGCGCGCGCCTTCAGCGGCATGGGCGGCTATATCCGTTTCAAGAGCAAGCTCGATCCGCGCCTGCGCGAATTGGCGATCCTGCAAGTCGGCTGGATGGAGAAGTCGGAATATGAATTCACCCATCATGTGAAGATCGGCAAGGAATTCGGCGTCACCGACGACGATATCGTGGCGATGATGGCGGAGACCGAGGGCAAGCCCTCAAAACTCGAGCCGCTGGCCAAGGCTATTCTGAAAGGCGCCCGCGAGATGGTGCGCGAGCTTGCGATGTCGGACGCCACCTTCGCCGAGATCAAGAAAGAGCTTTCCGACGAGCACATGACGGATCTGGTGCTCACCATCGCGTTCTATTGCGCCGTGGTCCGCGTGCTCGCGACCATGAAGATGGACAACGAGCCCTATTACAAAGAGGTACTGCAGCAGTACCCGATCCCGGGAGTGAACTGACATGCGTTTGCAGGATCGTGTCGCCATCGTCGTCGGCGCTGGACAGTCGCCCGGCGAAGGCATCGGCAACGGCCGCGCCACCGCGCTGACCTTTGCGCGCGAAGGCGCCAAGGTGCTGTGCGTCGACCACCATCTCGACTCGGCGCAGGAAACCGTCGACATGATTACAGCCAAGGGCGGCACGGCGGTCGCCTTCAGGGCCGACGTCACCAAGGAGGCGCAGCTCAAGGCGATGGTGGCCGACGCGCATACACGCTGGGGCCGCATCGATATCCTGCACAACAATGTCGGCGTCAGCCTGTCCGGCGGCGATGCCGAACTGCTCGACATCACCGAGGAGGCGCTCGACCGCTGCATCGCGATCAACCTCAAGAGCTGCATCCTCGCGGCCAAGCACGTGATCCCGATCATGCGCGCGCAAAACAGCGGCGCCATCATCAACATCTCCTCGATGGCCGTGATCACGACCTATCCCTATGTCGCCTACAAGGCGACCAAGTCGGCGATGGTGGCGTTCACCGAGCAGCTGGCCTATCAGAACGCGCAATACGGCATTCGCGCCAATGTGATCCTGCCCGGCCTGATGAACACGCCGATGGCGGTCGATACCCGCGCCCGCGAGTTCAAGAAAACCCGCGCCGAAGTCGAGGCCGAACGCGATTCCAAAGTGCCGTTGCGCAAGAAGATGGGCACCGGCTGGGACGTCGCCAACGCAGCACTGTTCCTCGCCTCCGACGAGGCCAACTTTATCACCGGCGTGACGTTGCCGGTAGATGGCGGCGCCAGCGTGCGGCGGGGGTGATACGGAGACACCGTAGCTTCGGCGCCCAAATTGGGCCTCATCCTGAGGAGCTTGCGAAGCAAGCGTCTCGAAGGATGGCAGGTTGCACTGCCGTCGTCCGCGGCCATCCTTCGAGACGCATCGCTTACGCGATGCTCCTCAGGATGAGGTTGGAAAGTATCTTGATCCGATTCAAACTTCGGGCAACTTGACCTAACTCGTCCGTCGCAACACCGACGGGCGCGCCTTGACAGGATCGAGCAGCGACCAGTCGCCCTGCTCCAGTTCATAGCCTTTCGGGAACGGCGGCCGCAACTCCAGCCCGAGCGAGCGCAGCACGCGGTCGTCGCGGTAATAGCATTGCAGCACTACGCGCACGAGCGTGGCGGCGGCTGGTCCGCCCGACGCGCGGAATTCCCTGGCCACGGCGTCGCGGCGTGCGGCGTCGAGGCTGGCCAGCGGCATCCCGGCAAGCCGCGCCAGATGATCGAGCGCCACACCAACCGTCGCGGTGTCGCGACCGAGGGTCGCGATGATGTCGGCCTGGATCGATGCGTCGTCGGCGCCGGGGACTTTGTACGCGTCGCTGGCCGGAATGATCATCGCGGCCACGGCCCGCAGATCGTTGCGCTGGGCTGGAGTGAGATTGGTTTCCACGGACATGACGGCCTCAATCGAACAAATTGGCGAGACGCTGCTTGATCTGGTCGGCGACGTAGAGCGCGATGGCCTGGATGGTGGATGTCGGATTGACGCCGCCGGAGGTCACGAACACGCTGCCATCGACGATGAACAGATTTTTCACGTCGTGCGACCTGCCCCATTCGTTGACGACCGACCGCTTCGGATCGGTGCCCATCCGCGCGGTGCCGAGCAGATGCCAGCCGCCATAGAGGATCGGAGAATTGACGCAGATGTCGGTGGCGCCGGCCGCGGCCAAAACTTCCTTGGCGCGGGCGATGCCATGTTCCATCATCTTCGCGCTGTTCTGGCTGATGGTGTAATCGACGCGCGGCGCCGGAATGCCGTGGCTGTCCTTCAGGACCGGATCCAGCGTGACGCGGTTATGCTCCTCCGGCAGGTCTTCGCAGATCGCCGACGCGGCAATCCGATGGCCGTTGAGCTTGCGAAAGACGCGATGGTGATCCGCTCCCCATGGCAGAATGCCCTTGGCCTCGCTGGCGACGGCTTCGAACACCGGCCCGGCGCCACGGCCGAACTGGATCGCATAGCCGCGCACGAAGTCGCGCGAAGCGTCCGTGTCGTAAAATTCCTTGCTCCAGAGACAGGTCGGCGGGGCGCGGTTGCTGTCGGTCGGCTCTTCGACATAGCCGTAGACTTGCCCGTACGGATGGAACATCAGGTTCTTGCCGACCAGTCCGCTCGAATTGGCCAAGCCGTCAGGGAAACGGGCGGAGGCCGAATTCAACAGCAGTCGCGGCGTGCCGATGCCGTTGCAGGCGATCACCACGACTTCGGCGGCCTGGAATTGCTCGATGCCATCCTTGTCGTAATAGATCACGCCGGATGCCATGCCCTCGTCGTTGGTGACGATCTCGCGCACCCGACAATGCGTGCGCAACTCGACACCAGCGCGCAAAGCCAACGGCCAATAGGTGATGTCGGTGGAGGCTTTCGCGCCCTGCGCGCAGGCCGGGGTGCAGTGGCCGAGGTTGATGCAGCGTGCCCGCCCCTCGTAATCCATCGTCGCGACCGTGGTGTCCGAAGGCCACCAGTGCCAGCCGAGCGTGTTCATCGCCTTGCCCAGGATCGCGCCGGAGCGACCGAGCGGCTGCGGCGGCATCGGCGGATCCGTCAACGGCGAGGCTGGATCGCCTGATAGCCCGGAGGTGCCCATGATCCGGTCGTTCTCGGCAAAGAACGGCGCCAGCGTGTCGTAATCGATCGGCCAGTCATCGGCGACGCCATCGAGCGTCTTGACGCGAAAATCGGAGGGATGCAGGCGCGGCCAATGCGCGGTGTACATCACCGTCGAACCGCCAACGCCGTTGAAATTCACCACCTTGATCGGCGAATTGTCGTCGTTGATGGGATAATCCTCGGGCCGGGCGCGGATATTGGGGCTCGGCGAATAGTCGCCGTAGAACCGCGCCTCCCAATCCCGCCCGGTGCTCGGATATTCGGTCTGACTCATCCAGCCACCCTGGTCGAGGCAGAGGATATGCATCTTTGTGTCGGCGAGGCTCCACGCCACCGCGGCGCCGGAGGCCCCGGCGCCGATAATCAGGACATCGACGGGTTTGTTCATTCCCGCTCCGTTTTTTTTGATGGACCGATCGGGGGTGCGAACCTGACGTCTAGGCCTTGTCGGGTCCGACGCGCACGAGCTGCTTGCCGAAATTGGCGCCCTTCAACAGCCCCATGAAGGCCTCAGGTGCACGGTCGAGGCCTTCCGTGACGAACTCCTTGTGCTTGACCTTGCCGTCGCGCACCCACCCCGACATGTCGCGCAGGAAGTCGCCATGACGCGCGGCGAAATCACTGACGATGAAGCCGCGGATGGTCAGACGCTTGGTCAGCACATTGCGCATCATCGCCGACGCCCATTTCGGCGCATGGGCTTCGGTGTCGTTGTAATGCGCGATCAGGCCGCAGACCGGCACGCGGGCGAACGCATTGAGCAGCGGAAACACTGCCTCGAACACCGCGCCGCCGACATTCTCGAAATAGACATCGATGCCTTTCGGACAGGCTTCCTTCAGCTTGGCGGCGAGTTGCGGATCGCGGTGATCGAGACATTCGTCAAAACCGAGTTCTTTTTTGACGTAATCGCATTTGTCCTTGCCGCCGGCGATGCCCACGGCGCGGGCGCCCTTGATCTTGGCGATCTGGCCGACGGCCGAGCCGACCGCACCGGAGGCCGCGGCAACCACCACGGTCTCGCCTGCTTGCGGCTTGCCGATATCGAGCAGCCCGGTATAGGCCGTCATGCCGGGCATGCCGAGCACACCCACCGCGGCCGAGACCGGGCCAAGTTTGGGATCGATTTTGGTCAATGCCTTGCCGTCGGACAGGGCATGGGTCTGCCAGCCCGCGCGCGACAGCACGATGTCGCCCTTGGCAAAACCCGGATTGTTCGAGGCGATCACCTCGGACACCGTACCACCCTCCATCACGCCGCCGAGCGGCACCGGCGCGACATAAGACGGCCCGTCACTCATGCGTCCGCGCATATAGGGATCGAGCGACAGCCAGATGGTCCGCAACAGCACCTGCCCCTCGCCGGGTGTCGGCTGCGGACATTCCTCGACGCGGAAATCCGACGCCTTGGGTTCACCGATGGGACGCGAAACGAGAACCACACGCTTGGCCTGGGACATCCTGATTTCCTCCGGTTTTATTTGTTCGACGATAGCATAGCGCAAAAATGTCGCGCGATACTACGCCGTGATTTTTGCCAGCGCCGCGTCGAATGCCTCAGCCGCGCTCGGCAGGTCCTTGAACGCCCGGATCAGCCGGGTTTCCTGCGCGTCCTTTTCCGAAATCCCCGGTCGCACGTCGACGAACGACTTGCCGCCTTCGATCATCGCGGCCGGCCCGCTGACGTGAAACTCATGGGCATCGATCGGCGCGTCCTTTAACAGCCAGGCGCCCAACGTCACGATGTCGTTGCCGAGCCGATAGGAAATGTAACGGTCGACCGCGACGGTGCCGTCGCGCTGCGAGCCGCCGAGCTTGGCGTAGCCTTTCGCATCCAACAGCTTGTGCGACCGAAACCCTTTGACGTCGACCGACTTCGCCTTGGCGGTCTCCTCCGACAGGTCGTACTTCTCGGCCATCGCCTTGCCGACGGTAGCCAGTTCGCCGGATACCGCGTGCTCGAATTCCTTCAGCTCGGTGCGCGGCTTCGCGGCCTTGCGCGGTTTGGCGGCGTCGCGCTTTTCGATCTCGGCGGCGCATTTGGCGACCAGATCGGTGGCGGATTTCCGTTCCGCGTTGGCAAGCAGGGTTTTCAGATCCTTGTCTGCCAGTGCCGCAAGCTTTTCGTCCGACCAATCAACCATAGGATCTGCTTCTCTTTTTGAATTGTGTTGCGATAAATCGTAGGAACGCGGCACTGAGCTGCGTGACGCCTGTTTGCGCCGGAGCCGGCGCAACCCAAGCAAACGCTATCCCGTTTCGCGCGCGTTGGGTGGCCTAATTAAGGCCGCCGAACTAGCCGCCGCCCGGATAGTTCGGGCTTTCCCGGGTAATGGTGACGTCGTGGACGTGGCTTTCACGCAAGCCCGCGCCGGTGATGCGGACGAATTGCGCCTTCTCGTGGAATTCAGCGAGGTTTCGCGCGCCGACATAACCCATCGCGGCGCGCAAGCCGCCGGCGAGCTGGTGCATGACATTGCCGACCGGGCCCTTGTAAGGCACCTGGCCCTCGATGCCCTCCGGCACCAGCTTGAGCGTGTCCTTGATGTCCTGCTGGAAGTAACGATCGGCCGAACCGCGCGCCATCGCGCCGACCGAGCCCATGCCGCGATACGCCTTGTAGGAACGGCCCTGCCACAGGAACACTTCGCCCGGGGTCTCATCGGTGCCGGCCAACAGCGAGCCTACCATGGCGATGTCGGCGCCGGCGGCCAGCGCCTTGGCGAGATCGCCGGAATATTTGATGCCGCCATCGGCAATCACGGGGATGTCGGCCTTCTTCGCCGCTTCGACCGCGTCCATGATCGCCGTCAGCTGCGGCACGCCGACACCGGCGACGATGCGCGTGGTGCAGATCGAGCCCGGCCCGATGCCGACCTTGATCGCATCCGCGCCGGCATCGATCAGCGCCTGCGCGCCCTCTTTGGTCGCGATATTGCCGGCGATCACCTGCACGGCATTGGAAAGCCGCTTGATACGATTGACGGCCTTGAGCACGTGCGAGGAATGGCCATGCGAGGTATCCACCACGACCAGATCGACGCCGGCGTCGATCAGCCGCTCGGTGCGCTCGTAACCGCTCTCGCCGACCGTGGTCGCGGCGGCTACGCGCAAGCGGCCCTGCGCATCCTTGCAGGCGAGCGGATGGGCGACTGCCTTTTCCATGTCCTTGACGGTGATCAGACCAACGCAGCGATACTGGTCGTCGACCACCAGCAGCTTTTCGATGCGGTGCTGGTGCAGCATCCGCTTCGCCTCGTCCTGGCTGACGCCTTCACGCACCGTCACGAGATTTTCGTGCGTCATCAGTTCGGAAATCTTCTGGCGCGGATCGGTGGCGAACCGGACGTCGCGGTTGGTGAGAATGCCAACCAGCTTGCCCGGCACGCCCTTCGCGGCCCCCGTCACCACCGGAATGCCGGAAAAACCGTGATCCTTCATCAGCGCCATCGCATCCGACAGCATCGCGTCGGGACCGATCGTCAACGGATTGACCACCATGCCGGATTCGTACTTCTTGACCTGCCGCACCTGGGCGGCCTGTCCCTCGACATCGAAATTGCGATGGATGACGCCGACGCCGCCGGCCTGCGCCATCGCGATCGCCATGCGGGCTTCGGTGACGGTATCCATCGCGGATGCGATAATCGGGATATTGAGCGGGATGGCCCGCGTGATGCGGGAGCGGATGTCGGTCTCGTAGGGAAGAATTTCCGAAGGACCCGGCGTCAGAAGAACGTCATCAAACGTATAGGCTTCGCGTATCCCCTGAAGTCCCTGCACTGTCGCCATTACCAACTCCATTCGGCGGCCTATTTGCCGCAATTACCTCGGGATAAGCACCTTCTTCGGCGAAGCTAGCGGCTTCACCGGCGAATCGAGCCCATCGGTAGGGTTGGCGGCGGTCGATAGCATGCCGGGCAGCTAAATCAAAGCGTTTGCCAGCCATGCACAGGGTTTTCAGGTCCGCGCGCCCCGCATTCCGCTGCCCGGCAGGAGCGGTCCGGCGTCGGGCCTATCCAGCTCTGCGCCTACAGCAGGGTCACGATGATTTAGGTGATTTCCGCGGTTCCGCAATAGCTTGTGCGACAATGGGATGGTACAGCCCCTGCTCCCATCCCGGTTTTCTCCCCCGAATCCTGATGAACAAAGAACGCCTGATCCCGCTCATCGTGGCTACGGCCTTGTTTATGGAAAACATGGATTCCACTGTTATCGCGACATCGCTTCCGGCGATCGCGGCTGATATCGGCACCAGCCCGCTGACGCTCAAACTTGCGATCACCTCCTATTTGCTGGCGCTCGCGGTGTTCATTCCGGCGAGCGGCTGGACCGCGGACCGTTTTGGCGCGCGGATGGTGTTCAGCCTCGCGATCGCGGTCTTCATGGTGGGGTCGATCGGGTGTGCGCTGTCGTCCTCCGTTACCGATTTCGTGATCGCACGCATCGTGCAGGGCTTTGGCGGGGCGATGATGACGCCGGTCGGCCGGCTGGTGCTGCTGCGCTCGATCGACAAGAGCGCGCTGGTCAATGCGATGGCATGGGTGACGGTGCCCGCGCTGGTCGGACCGGTCATTGGTCCGCCGCTCGGCGGCTTCATCACGACCTATCTGACCTGGCACTGGATCTTCCTGATCAACATTCCGATCGGATTGCTCGGCATCGTGATGGCGCTGCGCTACATCGATCCGATCCGCAGCGATAACCCTGAGCGTTTCGATCTCTACGGGCTGGTGCTGGCGGGAATAGGCCTTGGCGGTATCGCATTCGGGCTTTCGGTCGCGGGGCTCAATTTGTTGCCGTGGAGCGTCGTCATCGCGCTAATCGGGATCGGCAGCATCTCCATGACGCTCTACGTGATCCATGCACGCCGGACGGCCTCGCCGGTGCTGGATTTTTCGCTGCTGCGATTGCCGACGATGCGCGCCAGCATCGTCGGCGGCTTCATGTTCCGGCTCGGCGTCGGCTCGTTGCCGTTCCTGCTGCCGCTGTTGATGCAGATCGGCTTCGGCCTGTCGCCGCTGCGCTCCGGCCTCGTGACCTTTGGCTCGGCGGTCGGCGCGATGGGCATGAAGACGCTGGCGGCGCGCATCATCCGAACCTTCGGGTTTCGCAGCATCATGACCATCAACGCCGTCGTCAGCTCGATCTTCCTCGCGGCCTGCGCGTTGTTCACGGTCGCGACGCCGTTGCTGCTGATCGTGATCCTGCTGGTGGTCGGCGGCTTCTTCCGCTCGCTGCAATTCACCGCGATCAACACGCTGGCCTATGCCGAGGTCGAGCCGGGCCTGATGAGCCGGGCCACCACGCTGGTCAGCGTCAACCAGCAATTGGCGGTGTCCGCCGGCGTCGCGCTCGGCGCCGCCTCGGTGGAATCGACGATGTGGTTCCACCATGTAACCGAGTTGAACGCGAGCCTGTTCGCGCCGGCCTTCATCGTGGTGTCGGTTATTTCGGCGCTGTCGGTTTATTTCTTCTGGGAGATGCCCGCCGACGCCGGGCATCAGGTGTCCGGCCGCGGCCCGCTCGTCATTGCCTCCCCCGAGCGCGACGCCGAGCCGGAAGAGACCGCCGCCACCGAAACCGCCAACGCGCGGGATCAGCGGCTGGGCTGAGCCGATAGCGTTTTCCAGCGAAGCATGGCCTCGGACTTGATCCGGGGTGGTGGCCGGTTCGCGTGAAGAAAACACGTCAAACGAAAGCCTAACGTGACGCCACCCGGCGCCATCTGGATTCGATGCGCGCGTTGATGGCCCGGACCCGCGCATCATGCGCGGCCCAGAACGCCTGGCTGGCGGCGGTCGTTCCCTGCCGGTAGTGCGCGTAGACCGCTGTCGGTGAAGCTACCGCGAGCTTCGGAGAGGCCAGCGCCGGCCTGGAAGGCGCGCCGGCGGTTGCCGATGCCATCGCCGGAATAATCACGGGCGCCACCGCGCCTCCGATGGCGAATGGCGAGCCCAGCGCGGCAAGATGGTTTCGCGCCCGCTGGCAGTAGGTCACCGAGCGCGGCGTCATGGTCTCCTCGCCATGGCCGGCGCGATATTTCATCAAAGCGCGGCAGAGATCGCCGTCGGCGAGGCGCCAGGCCTTGCTGAGATACATCACGCCGTAATGGATATTGATTTCAGGCCTGGCGAGTTCGTCATTGCTGCCCCTGAAACCGAGCATCGCGGCCGTTTCGGGCCTGATCTGCATCAAGCCGATTTCACCGACGCCTCCGATGGTCGCGGGATCGTAATTGCTCTCGACGTGAACCACCGCGTCGGCGATGTCGGCCGGCAAACCGGTATGCTGGACTTCCTTTTCGACCAGCGCCCGCACGACGGCCTTGAACAAAACGGTCTGGTCCGACGGGCTCGCGGCACTGGCTGAAGCCGGAAACATCCCGCTCGCGACCATGCCAAGCCAGCACGCCACCAAAACACCGCGTGACCGGCACGCGCGTGCTTTCGGCTCCCGGCCCGCTCCGAGATATCCAGCGATGCCCTTCAACGACCCGTTCCCCACGACAGCATCGCATTGTCCACCAGAAGACGGTTAACAAGCCCTGAGCCCCGGGGCATGGTCGCTGACAAACACGACTGCAAAATGTCCGCGTGGTTAAGAGCAGCCGCAAGATGGCGGCCATCCGCGTTTGCACAAAATCTGCAAGACAATCCTGAAATCTGCAGAGGCGAACGGCCTCAAGTTCGTCATGGCCGGGCTTGTCCCGACCATCCACGTCTACTTCAAGGCGCCATCAAGGAAGACGTGGATGCCCGGCACAAGGCCACGGCTGTCCGGTTCATGTTGAACCCCAGTTTAGCGTGATCTGTCGAGAGTCGAGTGTGGACGACCGATGTAATCGTCTCAGTCTGGTGAAGTCTTTTCTGTGCATCAGGTTGGTGCGCACGAGTCTAGTCGTTTCAAGC
>JBDTKZ010000114.1:0-79629 GCA_039935075.1 Bradyrhizobium sp. | reverse complement strand
AAGCGCATCCGCGTCCACCGCATCCCGCACCAACGTTCGTGACGATCGCGAAACGCCCCTCTTGGTGGGCACGGGATAGCGAAGAATAAGCCGGTGATTTGGGTCGGAAGAAAACAAGAATATTTTTGCAAAAGGGGCTGGACAGCCAAATCACTGATTTGCCCGTCGGGCAGTTTTCGCAGCGTGCCGGAGCTGCGAGCGCCGAGATCGCCATAGCGTGAAGTCTCGTCGACGCGGCGAAACGGAACATAAAACCTTTATGGCGCGTTGCTCCGACACAATAACCCAGAGGTATAGCCATGAAACTCACCACTATCGCTCTTGCGACTGCGTTTGCGCTGTCCAGCACGTTCGCGCTCGCGCAGGCCGGCGGCGCCGCAGGCAGCTCAGCAGGTTCCACCACCGGTGGCGCATCGATGAGCGGCAGCGGAACCGGAACCGGCGCGACAGGTACAACAGGCATGGGATCCGGCAGCAGCTCCGGTACGGCCGTGCAGAACCCGAGCAACCCCACGAACCCATCCGGAAATACGCTGGCCCCCAATGGCTCGCCCAGCGGATCGACGTTGGGGCCGACGGGTCCAGGCTCCGGGACCGGCCGCTGACCCAGAGAACGCAACCTGACAAGGAAGAGCCTCGCTTTTCGCGCGGCTCTTTTGCGTATGCAAGTCCTGCGATATCGGCCATGAGAATTGCCGCCAGCGGTGGCTACGCGCCATAACCTCGAGCTAGTCTGGATTTGAGTGCGGTGGAACGGCTGTCAGCACAGACTTAATAGTACACCGGCGCCCCCACGCGGCGTTGACGGCGCAGGAATACGCACTTAGTCCGGTTTCGAATGCAAATCCCTCACGCCTGACAAAGCAATTCGTGTGCTAAACTGAGATGTGCGGACAACTCTCAACGTGAATGTTCCTGCGCTCAAAAGCTGTCTTCGCCTGCACTGTCGGCTGTCACTACCGACATCGGCGCATCGATCTCATAGGTCACCCCTGTGGGCGCGAAATTGATCTTCGGTAGAGAACCAAAATCCTGTGACGCGACCCTTTCGAGCACGGTGCTGCCAAAGCCCTGGCGAACAGGAGGGGTGACCGGCGGTCCGTTGTGTTCTTGCCATTGAAACTTGAACCTCGCCTCAGCGCCCGCGTCTTCGATCGACCAGCGGATCGAGACCTGACCGTCCGGCCGGGACAGCGCACCGTACTTGGTGGCATTGGTCGCGAGTTCGTGCACAACGAGCGCGAAAGTCTGCGCAACCCTTGGATTCAGCATCACATCGGGGCCAACAGACTTGACCCGGTTAGAGAAGGCCTCGAACTCAAGTCGGATGATCTCCGCTACAGACGCGCCTTCGAATCCCCCTGTCAACAGCGCCGATTGGCTGCGGGCGAGCGCATGTATGCGCTGCGACAGCGCATCGCGCGCCTCGGTGAGCGAGCGCGTCCCTGACAGGCTGCGGGACGCGATGGATTGAATCACGGCTAGAAGGTTCTTGCCGCGATGCGCGAGTTCGTTCATCAGGAGCCGCTGGCGCTCCTCGGCCTTGCGTTCGCTGGTGATGTCGGTGTTGGTGCCGAACCAGCGAACCACATTGCCGGCGGCGTCCCGGATGGGTACAGCCCGCGACAGGAACCAGCTATAATTGCCGTCCTTGCCGCGCAGCGGGAACGTATCCTCCCAGATTTCGCCGGTATCCTGAGAATGCATAACGCCGGCCACGACGCGATCAACATGATCGGGGTGTTGTACCGCCTTCCAACCCCACTCCTTCATTTCGTCGAAGCTCAACCCGGTATAGTCGAGCCAACGCTTGTTGTACCAGGTGACGTCGCCGAGCCGGTCACATGTCCAGGCAAGCTGCGCGATGTTATCGGCAAGAATCTGGAATCTCGCGAGGTTGTTTTGCGCGGCTTCCTCCGCCCGTTTTCGCTCGGTCAAATCCACCACGAAGAAAATGCCGGTTTCCGCGCCCCCCTCAAGACTTCCGGCGCCGACCAGAATTGGGATTCGTCCTCCGTCTTTGTGGAAGAATTCCTTTTCGTAAGGAGCGCAAAAGCCTTTCGCAGCGATTTCCGCCAAGGCTCGCTGGTCCAACGGCGCGTATTCAGATGGTGTCAATTCGTTCCAATTGATTTGCCCGGCGGCGAGTTCTTCGCGCGTGTAGCCGATTGTTTTGAGCAGCGTGTCGTTGGCGTCGGGGACACGGCCGTCTTTGGTCCAAAGACCCATGGCCGCCATGTTTCCGGTAAACACGCTATGAAAACGTGCTTCTGATTCGCGCAACGCTTTCTCCGCGCGTGCACGATCGGTAATGTCATTGAGCCCGAGCAGAATGCCCGCGAGCTGGTCTTCGACGCCGCTCAGCGTGCGGGCGTTGACCAGAATGGTGCGCCATCCGATGGATTCGAATTCGTGCGTCACTTCGAAGTCGTTAATGACCTTCTTGCTTGGCAAGATATCTTCGAGCAGTTCGCGCAGCTTTGGAATGTTCCATTGCCGGTTGCCCAAATCGTAAATCAAGCGGCCTTCCGATTTTACCGGCGATACGTGGAACGTGCGGTAGAACGCCTCGTTGGCTGTCCGAACGCGCAGGTCGGCGTCCAGAACCACCAACGGGTCGGGCGCAGTGCGGACGATGCTCTCGGCGTAATCACGCGCCGCGGCGATAACCCGCTCGGATCGTTTGAGCGCGTCGATGTCCACCAGCACCAGCACGGCGCCGTCGACTTTATTGTCGATCGTCAGGTAAGGACGCACGCGCAGTGAATACCAGCGGCCCGCTTTGTCGCGCACCTCGCGCTCTCTCTCGCGGATGGAGGTGATGACTTCGCCAATAAACGTCTCCAGGTCGCTCAGGTCGAGATTGTGCCGCACTTCACTGATGGGCCGCCCGACATCGGTCGCCATGAGATTGAATTGTTTTTCGGCTTGCGGGCTGAAGCGGCGGATAGTCAGGTCGCGTCCGAACAACACGATGGCAAGGCGTGTCGAGGTCTGGAGATTGGACAGGTCGCTGTTAAGGCGGTTGAGTTCGATGTTGCGGGAAGCCATCTCCTCGTTGACCGTGTTCAGCTCTTCGTTCGCCGACTCCAGCTCTTCCTTCGAAGTTTCCAGTTCTTCGTTGACGCTCTGCAACTCCTCATTGGCAGACTGGATTTCTTCATTGGAGGCCTGAAGTTCCTCGTTGGTCGCCTCGTGCTGCTCCTGGATGGATTGCAGGTAGTCTCGCGTCTCGGAGAGATCGCGCTCCAAGGTAGCGATACGACGGGATTCGTCCTTCTTGCTGGCAGCGCGTGGCGTCTTCCGGGCGCTGCCTGGCTGCTCGTGGGACGGAGTGCCGGGAAACGCGCGGCCTTTTTCGGCATCGTCAAACAAAATCAGGAAACTGCGCTCTTTCAAACTCTTGAGCGGAATGACCTCCACATTCACCAATCGGGTATTGCCATTCTCCCTAATTCGCACGTTCTACTTGCGCGCGGGCTTGTTTTCCTTCTTTGCCCGTTTGATGGCGGCGTGCAGCGGCAGCATCAAGCCGTCACGCGCCATTTTCAGCACGTCGAAGCTCGCTTTGCCGGTCGGCGGCTCAAGATAGGCGCTGGTCGGTCCGCGGAATTGAAGAATCTGCAAATCTGCATTCACCAGCACCCCGGGAGGGGCATATTTGTTGACCGTGATTCGGTCGGCCTCACGCTGCGAGTTCAGTTCGGAGCGGAAACCCTCCGGCCCAGCCTGGCCCCTCTCGGCTGGACGCGGACCGCCCTGCGCGGTCTGCCCTGGCGACCTGCGTTCGGCGAGCTCTTTTCGGGCCGGCAGATGAAACGACGGCGTTGGCGCCGATTTCCTGGAATAAATCTTGTGCTTTCTATCTGCCGGCTCAAACAGGTCGGTGAAACTGCCGACGGATTCCGACGTGCCCAGGAATAAAAATCCTTCCGGCTTCAGCGCGTAGTGAAAGGTGGGAATCAGCTTCTTCTGCAAACTCGATTCAAGGTAAATCATCAGGTTGCGGCAACTCACGAGGTCCATGCGCGAGAAGGGCGGATCGCTCATAAGATTTTGCCGGGCGAAGACCACCATTTCGCGTCGCGCCTTGTTAATCCGGTAGCCGCCTTCCTCCTCGACAAAAAACCGTCGCAGTCGCTCCGGCGAGACATCCTGCGCGAGGCTTTTGGCATAAAGACCGTGGCGGGCTTTCTCCAGCAACACATCGTTGAGGTCCGTGGCGAAAACCTGGAGCTTGCGCATGCGGGGAGATTTCTCCGCGGTTTCCACGAACGTCATCGCGATGGAATATGCCTCCTGGCCGGTAGAGCAACCGAGCACCCATACCCGGCAAGGATCATCACCCCGCTGCTGAAGCAGCTTGGGAAACACCTTGCGCTTGAGAATGTCAAATGCTTCCGGATTGCGGAAAAAGCTCGTCACGCTGATGAGCACGTCCGAATATAGGGCATCGAGTTCCGTGGCGTTGCCCTTCAGGAAAGCGGCATATTCGACGAGCGTGTTGTGTCGGTTCAACACCATGCGCCGGGTAACGCGCCGCTGAATGGTGGCGGATTTGTAGAACGAAAAGTCTACCCCGCAATGGTTGCGGAGTACGAGCAAGATTCTTTTGAAACCATCATCTCCTACCCTGCCACGCGCCGCTTCGCCTTCGTCGCGGGCTTGCTTCGATCCTGTGCGCGGAATCCCGTGGCCGCCCGACGGCAGCGGAGTTCCATCATTTTCGTGCGCCGTGGCGAACGCTCGGTCCGCTTCCGGGCGGGTTTCGGCGTCGTGATGCTGGCCCGCGACATAAGGATGTTTTGCAATGCGGATGAGTTCTTTCGCGATGTCCTTCGGCTCAAGAACGAAATCCACGCATCCTGCCGCGACAGCACTACGCGGCATCGAATTGTATTGAGCCGTATCATCCTGCGCGAACGTAATCCCGCCCTCGGCTTTGATAGCTTCCAATCCCAGCGTGCCGTCGGTCGCCGTCCCCGACAGGATTACGCCGATGGCGCGCTCGCGCCGGTCCTGCGCCAGCGCATCAAAAAAGAAATCAATGGATCGATGCGCCCCGGCGGTCAGTTGGCGCGGCTTGAGTTTCAGCACGGCGTTCGCAATTGTCAGGCTGCTGTTGGGGGGAATGACATAGATGTGGTTGGGCCGGACGGCCAGGTCCCCGGTGACCTCGCGCACCGGCATTGAGGTGACCCGCCAGCAGGTCCGTCAGCGCACTTTCCCGGTTCGGGTCGAGATGTTGCACCAAAACAAAGGCCATGCCGGTGTCGTCAGGCAGATGCCGAAGCAACTGCGTGAACGCCTCTAAACCGCCCGCTGACGCACCGATGCCGACGATCAGCTGCCGCGTCGCCGCGCGGCCGGAAACAGGTGGTTTTGTCGCGCGATTGGCCTTCCGGACGGCCGTTGCTCGGGTCGCCTTCTTGCGATGTCGGGTCGCTGTCCTGGTCTGCTTTTTTGCCGCCACTCATACGCCTACTGGTTAGAATAGCGGCTGGCTGCCGTCCGCTGGTCCATGTCACCTGGAATGGGGCATGCAATTACAGGCATTATGCATATGGCCGGACCAGAAAATACCGATAATTCATCGGAGCAACGTCTTGGAACCTCATCATGTTGCCCCGCTATGGGGGAGGACGCGAATGGCTGCGATTGCGGCTTGTCCCGAACACGGAATCGTCGGCCACCAAACGTATCGAACCACGCCTTTGACCGGCGTCGCTAGGGGGACGTCGGAAACCTCGCCCTCGAAGGTGCCGGCCGCGATGCCGGCATCCCAGAACGCATCGACCTGGGTGCGCCACCTCGCCTTGAAGCACCAATGGCGACCGAAAGCGTGGTCTGGCGTCGCGCCTTTGCGGATCGAGATATAGACCCCTCTCCAGATGCGCCGGCCGGGCGCGCTCGCCGTAGCCGAGCCAGTCATCGCGGCCGGCGACCTTGACGACATCAGGCACCTTCACGATCGCGTCCTAGAAACGCTCGGCGGCCGCGATATCGGGTACGGCAATCGAAACGTGGTCGAGCATGGACCCTCGTCGACCGGATCTAGATTGCGTTCTTCAGCCGCTCCAGTGCCTCGAGGATTTTTTCCTTGCGGGCCATCGCGGCTTCGCGCTTTTCCTTTTCTTCCTCGACGATCTCGTCCGGCGCGTTGGCGACGAATTTCTCGTTACCGAGTTTGGCGTCGACGCGCTTGATATCGGCGTCGGCCTTGATGATTTCCTTGTCCAGCCGAGTCTTTTCGGCCGACAGATCGATCACGCCCTTGAGCGGCAGCGATGCGACTTCGCCGCGCACCAGCAATTGCACCGCGCCCTGCGGCGGATCGCCGGCGAAGGAGATCTCCGCGAGCCGCGCCAACCGCTTGACGACATCGCTCCAGCGTTGCGCGCGGTCCTTCGTTTCCGCCGATACGCTGGACAGCACCAGCGGCATCAACGTCGCCGGCGGGATATTCATTTCCGCGCGCACCGAACGGATCGCCGTGACGAGATCAACCACCCAGCCGATTTCAGCCTCGGCAGCGGGATCGCTGAAGTCGCCGGCATCGAGCGCAAGAATGACCGACGGAATCAGCGCGTCGTTCGGACCCACGGCCGATATCGAAGCCAGTTGCTCGACCGTTAACTGGGCGGCCTTGCGCGGCCATGCGGCCAGCGCCAGCAAACCGTCACGCCTGGCCGTCACCGCCCAGAGCTCTTCGGTGATGAAGGGCATGAACGGGTGCAGCAGTTTCAGGATTTCATCGCGCGCCCATGCGGTCATGGCGCGGGTCTCGGCCTTCGCCGCGCCCTCCTCGCCCAGCAGAACCGGTTTGGCCAGTTCGACGTACCAGTCGCAATACACATTCCAGACGAAACGATAGATCGCGCCGGCGGCGTCGTTGAAGCGGTAGGCTTCGATGGCTTCGGTGACTTCGCGCGTCGCCCGCGAGGTCTCGTGCGCGATCCAGCGGTTCAACGTCTGCGTTGCTTGCTCGGGATCGAAATCCGCCGGCTTCTCGCACGCATTCATCTCGGCGAAGCGGCAGGCGTTCCAGAGCTTGGTCGCGAAGTTACGGTTGGTTTCGACCAGTTGCGGCGACAGCTTGATATCGTGGCTATGCGCGGCGCCGCGCGCCAGCGCAAAACGCAGCGCGTCGGCGCCGAAGTCGTCGATGACGCCGAGCGGATCGATGACGTTGCCCTTCGACTTCGACATCTTGGCGCCCTTCTCGTCGCGAACCAGGCGGTGGATGTAGACGGTCGAGAACGGCGCTTCCTTCTTGAAATGAAGGCCCATCATCATCATCCGGGCAACCCAGAAGAAGATGATGTCCCAGCCGGTGACGAGAACATTGGTCGGGTAATAGCGCTCAACTTCCGGCGTATCGTCGGGCCAGCCGAGCGTCGAGAACGGCCACAGCGCCGAGGAAAACCAGGTGTCGAGCACGTCTTCGTCGCGGGTGATGAAACCCTCGCGCTTCGCCGGATCGAGCGCCATCTCCCGCCCCTGCTCCGGCGTGATGACTTCCTGTTCGGCATAATAACCGAGCGCGTTGCCGACGGCTTCCTCTTCGGTTTCGGCGACGAACACCTTGCCATCCGGCCCGTACCAGGCCGGAATTTGATGGCCCCACCACAGCTGACGGGAGATGCACCAGGGCTGGATGTTCTCCATCCATTCGAAATAGGTCTTTTCCCAATTCTTCGGCACGAAATTGGTCGCGCCGGAACGCACCGCCGCGATGGCTGGCTGCGCCATGGTCTTGGCGTCGACATACCATTGATCGGTCAGATAGGGCTCGATGACGACGCCGGAGCGGTCGCCATGCGGCACCATGTGGGTGTTGGGCTCGATCCGTTCGAGGAATTCGAAATCCTCCAGCCGCGACACGATCAGTTTTCGCGCGGCGAAGCGTTCGACGTGGTTCAACTCCTCGGCGAGCTGCGCCGAGCCCTCCGGCAGTCCGCGCAAATAGTCTTCGTTGTCGACCAGCGAAACGCAGCCTTCCTGATCCAGCACGCTGATCTGCGGCAGATTGTGACGCCGGCCCACCTCGAAATCGTTGAAGTCGTGCGCCGGCGTGATCTTCACCGCGCCCGAGCCTTTTTCCGGATCGGCGTAATCGTCGCCGATGATCGGGATGCGGCGGCCGACCAGTGGAAGAATGACGTGCTGGCCGATCAGATGCCCGAGATGGTCGTTGTCTGGATGCACCGCAACGGCGGTGTCGCCCAGCATCGTTTCCGGTCGCGTGGTCGCCACCACGATGAAGGTGGCGGGATCGTCCGGGTTGAAGGTTTTGCCTTCGATCGGATAGCGCAGGTACCACAGGCTACCCCTGACCTCGGTCTGCTGCACTTCCAGATCGGAGATCGCGGTCAAAAGCTTCGGGTCCCAGTTCACCAGCCGCTTGTCTTTGTAGATCAGGCCTTCGCGGTGCAGCTCGACGAACACCTTGACGACCGCGCGCGACAGGCCCTCGTCCATCGTAAAGCGTTCGCGCGACCAGTCGCAGGAGGCGCCAAGCCGCTTCAGCTGATTGACGATGACGCCGCCGCTCTCGGCCTTCCATTGCCAGACGCGTTCGAGAAATTTGGCGCGACCCATGTCGCGCCGGCCCGGCTCCTGCCGCTCCATCAATTGCCGCTCGACCACCATCTGGGTGGCGATGCCAGCGTGATCGGTGCCCGGCTGCCACAACACATCACGGCCGCGCATCCGCTCGAAGCGGCAGAGGATATCCTGCAGCGTGTTGTTGAGCGCGTGGCCCATGTGCAGCGAGCCCGTCACGTTCGGCGGCGGGATCACGATGGTGAACGGCACGGCGTCGCGCCGCTCGGGCCGGCCCGCCTTGAACGCGCCGGCCTCCTCCCAGATCCGGGACATGCGGCTTTCGATATCGGCGGGCTGGTAGTTCTTCTCGATCATGACGGTGCAATCTTGGCTTTGGAGCATGATCCCCATGGAAAACCGGTAGCCAGTTTTCCGGGTCATGCTTCAGGAAAGGGCTAAAAAGCCGTCGCAGCGCGCCAAGTCAACACAGCAGGCGGCTTGGCAGGGCCGATAATGCGCCCTGTGGTGGCCGAATGAAGGCTGCAGCGGCTGGGTTAGCTGCGGGCCGAATAAGGCAGGCCGGCTAGCGGCCGCGCGAAACCCGCTCGATTTCCGCCTTGACGATGCGTTCCACCAGTCCGGGCAGATTGTCGTCGAGCCAGCCCTTCAGCATCGGGCGCAGCATTTCCTTGACCAGGTCTTCGAGCGTCCGCGCGTTGTTGCTCAATACCGTATTGGCCAGGCTGTTGAAGGCGGATTCAACCGCCGATACGGTCGAGCGCGACAGGATCTGCTGCTGCGGCGGCGCGGGGCTTTCAAACGGCGGTGGTTCGAACGCCGGCTGCCGCTGCGCGGGCCTGGCGGCGGCTTCGCTGAATTCGAGATCGTCCTGCGGCTCGACCTTCTGGAACGCGGGCTGCGGCGGTGGCGGCGGTTCCGGCAGCGCCATGGCGTCGGTCAGCTCGAACACCTCGCCGTCGGGCTGTGGTGGACGTATCTCGGCCTCGGAGGTCGCTTCGTCGAGGCCAGCCAGCATCGCATCGATGTCGTCCTGGCTGTTGCTCACCGCCGGCGCGGGGGCGGGCGGCGGCGCAGGCGCGGGCTTCGCCGCGGCGGCCTTTGCCGCCGGAATGTTCGACGGCGGAATATCATTCATCACGGGCGCCTTGGCTGCCGGCGCCGCCGCAGCGGGTTTTTCCGGCTTGGCCGGGGCTGCCGGGCTCGCGGCTTTCTCGGCCGCCGGCGGCTTTGCTTCGTCGTCGGCAATGATGCGACGGATCGATGCCAAAATCTCCTCCATCGAGGGTTCTTGGACCTTTGCAGGCTGGCTCATCTCCGACTCCGCATCATCAACGCCTTCACATGCTTTTTACACCAAGCACGACTGGATTGGCCGGTTCCGGATATGCAGGCTCGGATTTTCATCGCGACAGCCCGACTTGTCCCCAGATCAAGCACCGCATGGTCATCGTGCGGGACCCCCGCCCCTGCTCAGGCCATCGAAGCATCGCGGCCCAACACGCGGCGCGAATCGCTCAGCCGCCTCGCAGAACGGTACGTCAGGGCCTCAAATGATTGCAACAACACGCCGGCACAAACAGGGCGCGATACGCACCGCGATCGAGATTTTGCTGTTCCACAGCCGACAACCGCCAGCGCCAACGACCGTCGGGCTTTTAGCGGTCGCAGACGCTTGGTGGCCGCAGGCGCTTAGCGACCGTCCGGCGTACGCACGCCGTACCAGCTATCGCGCACCTGCTGGTAATGCACGCTCGGGTCGTAGGTCGTGGTCTGCAGCTTGAGCACGATCGGCGACAACCGCCCCACCGCGTTCAACACCGCATACGACGCCACCACGCGATCATGCTGCGCGGTGACGAGTGCGACGCGTGCGTTGACCAGCGCCTGTTGCGCGTTCAGCACGTCGAGCGTGGTGCGCTGTCCGGCCTTGGCTTCCTCGCGCACGCCGTTGAGCGCGATTTCGGACGCGGTCACCTGCGCCTGCGCGGAGGACACTTGCGCCTTGCCGGCCACCAGCTGTCCCCAGGCCGTCACGGTGTTGGCGCGGGTCTGGTCGCGGGTCTGCTCCAGCACGAGGCGCTGCTGCGCCAGATTTTCCTTGGACTGGCGGATCAGCGAATATTCGGCGCCGCCTTGATAAACCGGAACCGAAATCTGCGCGATCGCCGAGGCGCCGAACGAGCGGAAAACCGTCATTTGCTGTTCATAGGACTGCTGGACCGAGGCCTGCAGCGAGACCGTCGGCAGCAGCGCGCCTTCGGCCACCTTGACCTGGAGGAAGTTGACGTCGATGCCGAACATCGAGGCCGTGACGTTCGGGTTTTCCGTCAGGCTGAGTTCGACCGCCGACGGCAGCGTTCCCGGCAGAAAGCGATCGACCGGCGAGCCCGGCGCCAATGCCTGCGGTTCGTTGCCGATGATGCGGCGGAAATTCGAACGGGTCGTCGTCAGCGTGGATTCGGCGGCCAATTCCTGCGTCCGGCCCGCGGCCAGTTGCGCCTCCGACTGCGCGACGTCGGTGCGGGTCACCTCGCCGACATTGAAGCGGTCCTGCGTCTGCTTGAGCGTCTGCTCGAGCACGCGGACGTTGCTTTTCTGAACTTCGACGATCGCAGAGTCGCGCAGATAATCCATGTAGACCGTCGCGGCGCTCAACAGAACCGTCTGTTCGAGCACCCGCAAAGCCTCGCGCGCGCCCGAAACCTGGCTCTCGGCGCCACGGGTCTTGTTGGCGGTTTGATAACCGTTGAACAGCGTCTGCGTGACCGTGAGGCCGGCCGCGCGCGGGGCGTTGGCGCCGTGAATCTCGGTTCGCGCGATCGTGTCCGGCGTGCCGCCCTGGGTCGAATTGCTGTCGGTGTATTGGTACCCGGCGCTGGCGGTGAGCGCGACCTTCGGACGATAGCCCGACAGCGCCTGCGGCACGTTCTCGTCGGTTGACCTCACCGAGGCGCGCTGTGCGTTAAGCTGTGGATTATTCTGATAGGCGCGCACCAGCGCCGCCTCGATCGTATCCGCGAGGGCGGGCGCCGGGCCCACTAACGCCATTAGAAGGACCGCAGCCGCAGCTCCGGTAAAATCCTTCACGCCACGCATTCTTGGTATTCCGTTCATTTTTTTCGGCCGACTCGACCCCACGAGTCAGCTTCCGCCTCATCCTGAGTCACCAACATAGGACGGGCGCAGGCAGGACGGAACCACCCAGCCGTGAAACCCGGTGGAAACTCTTCACGTGGGGCAATCCGGCCACACTTCTGATTCAGAACGGGATTTTAACAGCCTTCCGGAGCCGGAAATGGCTAGAAAACGAAGGCTGGCAGCCGCTCGAGGCCCGGCAGGACCGGCGCAACAGCGTCAAAAAGCGCGCGGTGCCCGAAATCGTCATGGGAATGCGTCACCAGGGTAGCCCGGGGCGGCTGCGTGGTGGCGAATACGCCGACCAGCCGACCGCCCTCCTTGAGCTGCCGGAACAGCCCCTCGGGCAGGATCTCGGTGGCACCATTGAGGACGATTACGTCATAGGGCGCATCCGCCGGGTCTCCCTCGGCCGCGGCGGCCGACCGGACCGTCACATTGGCAAGCCCAAGCCCGGCCAAGGCAGCCTTGGCTTTCGCCGACAGCGCCGAATCGCTTTCCGTCGCCGTCACCTGGGCGGCCAATTTGGCGACCAATGCGGCGGTATATCCGCTCGCGCAGCCAGCCACCAAGACGTTATCGGTGTCCTTGATCTCGGCCGCCTGCAGCATGCGCGCGGTGACCACGGGCTTGATCAGGAAGCGCTTGGCGGCGCCGCCTTCGCTGACATCCAGATCGAGGTCCAGATAGGCCATGGCGCGCTGATTTTGCGGAACGAAGGCTTCGCGCGGCACTTCCAGCATCGCATCGATTATCCTGATGTCCGTGACGTCGCTCGGACGCACCTGACAATCGACCATGTTCTGACGCGCGGTCGAAAAACCGGACATTGATGGACCCCAGAATAGAGCGGACGTTTGCCGCGTGAAAAGCTTGAGAACGGAAGCTCAAAACCTGCGGCATCATTGGTACAAGGCCGGTCAAAACGCAACATCGCGTTGGCCGGCCGAACGGCCGCCTTATGCCCGCGAAATCTGCACAGGACATCGGATCTGAACGAGCGCCTGCGAGCGCTCTATTCGCGAGGACTTATTCTATGGTCACGGCGAGCCGCCCGATCAGACGCGCCAGTTCGTCCAGATGTTCGGAATCCTGGTCATTGACGGCTTGCGCCAGCCGCTTCAGGCATTCGTCGTCGCTCATCACCGGAATGCCGCCCGGAACGATCGACGGCACGGCCTTCACGAAATCGGTCTGGATGTCCTGCATCGCGTCACCTCCCAACGAATCCGTCGTGAGCGAGGGTCCTGGGAGAATAAGTCGATTTGGCGGTCAATTCGCGGGCCGGACCAGTGGCGGAGCCTTGCGGGTAGGCACAGGCCCGACTCGTTCGCACGTTGCAGCTGGCGCCGCGCATTTGCGCGGTGAATTGAAATTTCGGGCCAAGCTACTGAATTGTTTGGCTCCCCGGGCTGGATTCGAACCAGCGACCATTCGATTAACAGTCGAATGCTCTACCGCTGAGCTACCGAGGAACAAGGCGAAACGATCGTTCGCGAGCGGCAGCGTATAACAAAGCCTTTCGGCGTTGCAAAGGACCAAATGGCCGGATTTTTGGCGCCCGCGATATCGGATGAGAAATGCCCGTGGCCCAGTGAGTTGGCGGTGCTCCTGTTGGAAACGGCGCCTCGCAAACAACAAAGGCCGGCTTTTTGAGCCGGCCTTCGTGATCTGTTCTCGCGTGTCGCGTCAGTATTTGGCGACCACCGGGCCACCCCAGCGATAGTTCAAGCGGACCAGGCCCATATCGACATCCTGACGAATGCGTTCGGTACCGGCGAGGACGCCGGCCGAGCTCAGCGCCACGTCGTGGCTGTCCAGGAAGATGTGATTGTATTCGGCGCCCAGCGACCAGTTCTGCGCGAAGCCGATTTCGAGGCCGGCACCAACGGTCCCGCCCCACCGGGTTTCAGTTCCGGACGCAAAAACCGCACCGCCGGGAATGACGAGCGCATCGTATTTGTCGCCCACGACGGCGGCGCCGCCCTTCACATAGACGAGGACGTTGTTCCAGGCATAACCGACCTGTCCGGTGATCAGCCCGAACGAATCGATCCGCGACCGGTCGGTGAGACCGCCAAATGGATTGCCACCCACCGGCGTGGCGTTGCTGCCGGAGAAGTCAGCCCAGTTGCCCTGGCCTTCGAGACCGAACACCCAGTTGGTCGCCTGCCAGCGATAACCGATCTGGCCGCCGACGGTACCGCCGGTCGAGTCATGGCAACCTTGCGGGATGATACCAGCGGGAACCACGAGGTCCCAGCAATTGTGAGCCGAGCCGCCGCCGCCGTTGATACCGATGTAGAAGCCGCTCCAGTCATAGATGGCGGCCATCATGGGAGGTGCTTTGGTGTAGGGACGAGCGGCCAAATCGGCCGCGTTGGCCTGAGTTACCAGTGTTGCCAGCGACAGTGCGCCGAGCGCGGACTTCATCATCCAGTTCATGTCTGCCCCAAGAGACTCATTGCGAGAGTCATTGTGAGAATCATTGCTATCGACAACTTTTAACTTGGAAGCGCGACAACTTATAGTGGCCGCTCCGCCACGCCGGCGGTTTCCGGCTCGCTGTTATCTTTTCGCCACACCGCCCCGCTCATTCGCCTTTTTGCTCGAACACCGCCCGGCAGGCCTCGCTGAGATTGGCTTTCTGCCGTCGCAGGCAGGCGGTGATCGCCCTGACGTTGGGAATCTCACCGGCGCAGAGTCGGTAGACGTCGGGCGTGCAGGCCCGTTTCTGTTCGGGGGTTGCGAGTTCGGCGTGCGCCAAGTCGATCGCGCACAAGTCGATTGCGCACAAGCCGAAAAACAAACCGATCGCCAATGCGCGATGGGGGCGTTTTGCGCTTCCCGACGATCCGATGAAGTCGCCTCTCACGACGGTATTTCCCTGTTAGGCTGGCGCCTGCGGCGGCACCGCGATAACATCGGCAAATACGCGAAATATTTTTAGTAGAATGTGATTTTTCTCACATTCGGCGGCGGGTGGGACAGCTACTTCTTGCCCGGGGAATCAAGACATTAGTAACCAGTTCGGCCGCGACCGCTCGATCGATACAATTTGAGCGATCGCGTCAATCTGGAAACAAAAGACTTTTGAGAAGCTGCGCTCTCGAACCTCGGAGAGCGCGATGAGTGAAGTTGAATTCGATCGATTGCTGGATGCCGTGCGAACGGCTGTTGCGCCTGCCCCGCAGGAGGATTTTTTGACCACTCCGCAGACTTTCAATCCGCCGCGCGCCGCCAACGACAACCAGACGGCCTGGGGCTTTATCCCGTTTCCGGAAGGCTGGTACGCCGCCTGCTGATCGCCCTGTTTCAGAGCGCGTGACCTCTGTTGCGCAACTCTTCGATCATCTCGGCTTGTCGCTGACACCGCAGATATCGCCGTGTTGAGACCCCGAAACCAGCTTAATCAGGCCCGCCAACGACGTCATCGGGCGAGGCCTGATCGACACCTTTCACCCGTGCCGAAAACGTGGGAGCGGTTGCCTAACCGGCCGCGGCTCTGTATTGATCCCGGCCTTGGGGCCACGTGGCGGAGTGGTTACGCAACGGTCTGCAAACCCTTCATGTATCCTTTTGACACTTGTAAATCTAATTTTCTTGCCTAGACCAGCGCGAAATCGCGCGCTTTCTGTTGAAATACCTGCCTTTTTGCAAGTAAGTGCCATCACGCACTCTTCTCCATTTGGCAACAGTTCTGTACATCATAAGTCAGACGCAACGGTTTACATGACCGTTGGGAAGCCGCATGGAAGAGAGCCTAATGTCGAAGTTCGTACCATCACTAACCGAAGAAGAGAGAGCATTCGCGCGCTCGATGGCGCGTGCGCTTGAGCCGTTTCGGAATGTGCGATCAACGATGCCTCTCCAATACGTTTACAGTTTCCTGCTCGTTGCCATGGCGGAAGGCAAATCGGTTTCTGAATACGCTGACGACGCGGGCATCAGCCGCGCTGTCATGACGCGCCAACTCTTGGACATTGGCGATAGGAACCGCGAGGGTGACGTCGGGTTTAAGCTGATCACGCAGGAGCGCGACCGGAATGACCTGCGACGTCACAATGCGAGGATCACGCCAGCAGGCAAGGCGCTCATGATCCAAATAATAAAGGCGCTGAAGACTATCCCGAGATAGTTGGTAAAACTTGCGATTGCAGCCTGAAGCAGTGCACATCAATAAACTTCAATTTGGCAGTCAAATTTACTCGTCGGCACTGGCCAGACCGACGGATTAAGATGAAAGAAAATGGGCGCAACTTGAAATGTTGTGATTGAAATGGGAAATTGTATGGGTGGAACCTTGGTCCTTCAGGTGCGCGGTACGATAATTTCTATTTTAGAGCGAGCTTTGTCAAAGTTTTTGCAATGTCAAATCAGTGAGTTAACTTTTTTTGGCACAGTCGGCGGTTCACCAGCGTCACCCGCGTCACAAATTGTTACGTTGGGTTGGCGTCGAACGGCGCAAAAAGTAGACTTCAAGAAGGTGAGCTGATACAGCCACTTACAATGGGGCCACGTGGCGGAGTGGTTACGCAACGGTCTGCAAAACCGTGTACACCAGTTCAATTCTGGTCGTGGCCTCCACCAATTAAATCAACCACTTAATCGGCCTTCTGGCGACGGTCACCCTGCATAGGGGCACCCTGCGGTATCCGGGCTTTGGTTCGGCCGGGCCAGACGCCGCGGAGGTCAAAGCTGCGGCGAGATCTGGCCTCCGCAATACTCGGATCCCTTAACGGATGATCGCCTTCCTCAAACGTATCGCTGCCTGGCTGAAGTCCCGAAAGGTGGAACTGGGCCTCGGCGTCCGCGTCACCGTCGCCGCGATGGGGGCGCTGATGATCGCATTGGCTTTCGGCCTGCGGCTGCCGCTATGGGCGGTGCTGACCTCGATCATCGTGACCCAGATGAGCGTCGGCCGATCGCTGAAGGCGACCCGCGATTATCTGATCGGCACCGTCGGCGGGGCGATTTACGGCGGGGCGGTCGCCGTGCTGGTTCCGCATTCCGGCGAAAGCGCCCTGCTCGCGGTGCTCGTGATGGCGGTGGCGCCGCTGGCATTCATCGCCGCCATCAACCCAAGCCTCAACGTCGCCACCGTCACCGCGATCATCGTGTTGCTGCTGCCGGCGATGAGCCACGGCAATCCGCTGGACTCGGCGATCGACCGGGTCCTGGAAGTCACGGTGGGCGCGATCACCGGGCTTGCGGTGTCCTTTCTGGTGCTGCCGTCGCGCGCGCATAGCCAGATCCGCGCCAAGGCGGCGCAGGTGCTCGAATTGATGGCGTCGGCGCTGAATGAATTGCTGTCCGGCCTGACCCGCGGCCGCGATATCGGCGCCCTGCACCAACTGCAGGATGGCATCGGCGCGGCCTTGGTCAGCCTGAATGCGGTCGGCGCCGAGGCCGAACGCGAGCGTGCGGCCAAGCTTTCCAGTGGCCCCGATACCGGCCCGCTGCTGCGCACGATTCTGCGGCTGCGCCATGATCTCGTGATGATCGGGCGCGCCAGCCTGACGCCATTGCCGGTCGAACTGCAGACACCGCTCGCGGCACCGCTCGCCAATGTCAGCAGCGCGATAGCTGGTTATTTGCGGATGACCGCAGCGGCGTTGCGGATCGGCCGCGGCGCGCCGGCGATCTGGCCGGTGCAGTCGGCGCTGGAAGCCTATGCCGCGGCGGTCGCCGCCGTCCGCGGTGAGGGCTTGACCCGCGGCGTCGCGGGCGATGTCATCGAGTGCTTTTTCGCGCTGGGATTTTCGCTGGAACAGATGCGACAGAATCTGCGGGATCTGGAACGTTGCATATCGGACTGGAGCGAGTCCTCGGATATCGTGGCGATCAAGCCGGACGACGGGGTCGAATAGGCGGTAATGGCGTCCCGATCAGGCGCGCTTGCGCCGTCGGTAGTCGCGCTTCGGTTTCGGCTTGGGCGCCAGTTCAGGCATCGTGCGCTGCGCTTCGCGGTATTTAGCCAGCATCGTCTCAAAGCTCGTGGTGAGCGTCGCGGCGATATCCGGCCGCTTTTCCAGGCTGGCCAGCAGCATCGCCGCCGCCTCGATCGTCGACAGCCCGTCGCGGCGCGGCTCGCGGCGCAGCGCGCCATAGCGCGACGGCTGCGCCGGCCCGAGAATCACGCGCTGGCATTTCAGCATCCACGCATTGCGCCACCACAGCGCCTTGGCCTGGCTCCAGGTGCCGTCGAGCAGCACGATGCCTTCGATCTCCTTGAGGATGGCGCGCTGATTGTCCTCGACTTCGCCCTTGCGGTTGATGGCGACGATGTCGCGGTCAGTCTCGAGATCGGCGACCTTGGCCGAGCCGAGATAGAGCACCGCCCAGCGCGAGGGATCATGCACGGGCCGTCCCAGCGCCTTGGACAGGCTTGGCCACGACAGGCCGATCTTGAGCACCGCATTCTTGAGATGCAGGGCGGTCAGCCGCGCCGTGCCCAGCGCCCTGTCCTGCTCCTGCGGATGCTGCAGGATCAACAGCGAAACCGAGCTTTGGATCGGTTCAATGCTGTCGCAAATGCACAACGGCTCGGGTTTCTGGCATTGCGAACATTCCGGTATTGCCTCTGGTACGGCACCGGCTTCAGCTTCGGGTTGTTTTGACATCGCCCGGCTATACGCTCTGCGGCGGCGCGCTTCAACCGCGAGAGCGCCAATTCCGGCCATTCCGCCGGCGCCTGGATCGCCACCGGGTCTGGCCGCCCTCCGCCGATCGCCCAACGAACGGCGGCCACGCGCCAAGGACTGAATTGAAACTTCGTATTCACGCCCCCGTATCTCGACTAAAGGAAAATGGGGGCATTGAAATGCGCGTCGCGGTCATCGGAACGGGAATTGCCGGCAATGCCGCGGCATGGGCGCTTTCGAAACATTATCCGGTCACCGTCTACGACCGCGAACTCCGGCCGGGCGGACACAGCCACACCGTGACGGTCGATTACGACGGCACGACGATCTCTGTCGATATCGGGTTCATCGTCTACAATGAACTGAACTATCCCGATCTGACCGCGTTGTTCGCCCATCTCGGCGTCGAGACGGTGGAAAGCTCCATGAGCTTTGCGGTCACGGCGGATGCCGGCCGCTTTGAGTGGAAGGGCGGCGGCATGAATTGGCGGGCAACCGCGGAAGGTCTGTTCGCGCAGCGGCGCAATTTACTGTCGCCGTCTTATCTCTGGATGCTGCGCGACATCCTGACCTTCAACACCCAAAGCGTCGAGGATTACGCCGCCGGCCGTCTGGCCGGGCTGACGCTTGGCGAATATTTCAAGTCCCGTCATTTTGCACCGCGGCTTTTGACCGATTATCTGGCGCCGATGGGTGCTGCGATCTGGTCGGCGCCGTCAGCGGAAATGCTGGATTTTCCGGCCGAGAATTTCGTCGCATTCTTCAGCAATCATCGCCTGCTGCAATATGACCGGCCGGTTTGGCGCACGGTCAAAGGCGGCAGCCAGCGCTATGTCGAGAAGCTGACGTCGGCGTTTCGCGACCGGATCCGGCTGGGCTGCGCCGTGACCTCGATCGACCGTACACCCCATGGCGTCGTGGTCCATGACAGCCACGGTGGGAGCGACAGCTATGATCACGTCGTGATCGCCTCGCATAGCGATCAGGCGCTGGCGATGTTGTCGGACGCCGATCCGCGCGAGCGCGCCGTGCTTGGCGCGATCGGCTATTCGCCCAACATGGTCTATCTGCATCGCGACACCAGATTGATGCCCAAACGCAAGCGCGCCTGGGCTTCCTGGAATTTCCTGCGCTGGCAGCGCCAGGCAAATGAAGGCGTCGCGCATAACGACGTCGCCGTGACCTACTGGATGAATCCGCTGCAGGGTATCGATGCCGACAAGCCGCTGTTCGTCAGCCTCAATCCGCCGTTCGCGCCGGCGCCGGAACTGACTTTCGGCAAGTATATGTGCGAGCATCCGCAATATAACGCGGCGGCCTTCGCCGCGCAGAAGCAGCTTGGCGACATTCAGGGGCGACGGCATACCTGGTTCTGCGGCGCCTGGACCGGATATGGTTTCCACGAGGACGGGCTGCGATCGGGCCTGGATGTGGCGGAAGCGCTCGGCGCCAGCGTGCCGTGGCGCAATCCGCCGTCAGAACTCGCGCAGGCCGCGGAGTAACCATGGCCGAACCATCAGCCAACGCGACGCCTGACGACGGCCCAGCTGCCGCGCTTTACTTTGGCGAGGTGATGCATGCGCGTCTCAAGCCGATGGGCCATCGCTTCAGCTATCGGGTGATGAGCCTGTTGATCGATCTCGACCGGCTCGACGTCGCGGACCGCCAATCCCGGCTGTTCGGCGTGAACCGGCCGGCCTTGTACAGTTTTAATGAGAAAGACCACGGCGACCGCGACGGTTCATCGCTGCGGGGCTACGTGCAGCGTTGCGCGGCGGAGCGCGGCATCGACCTCACCGGCGGCCGCGTATTGCTGCTGTGCTATCCGCGACTGCTCGGCTTCACCTTCAATCCGCTGTCGGTGTATTATGGTTACAGCGCCGGCGGCGAACTGGCGCTGATGATCTATGAGGTCCGCAACACCTTTGGCGACATCCATGCCTATGTGCTGCCGGTATCCCCCGGCGAACTCAGCGAAGCGGGCCTGCGACAGCAACAGGACAAGCTGTTTTATGTTTCGCCCTTCATCGATATGCCGATGCGCTATTATTTTCGGGTGTCGCCGCCGGGCGCGCGCGTCAAGTTGCGCATCCTCGAGACCGACCGCGCCGGCCCGCTGCTCGCCGCGACCTTCCACGGCCGTCGCCGCGATCTGACCTCGGCGCAACTGCTACGATCGTTCTTCGCGCTGCCGCTGGTGACGTTGAAAATCGTCGCGGCGATCCATTGGGAGGCGCTGCGGCTGTGGGTCAAGGGCGCGCGCCTGGTGCCGCGTCCCGCTGCTGCGCCCGCCGGCAAAACCAATGCGGTTTCCAATAGCGGCTCCAATAGTATCTTGGCGAGCGGCCAGAGCCCTGTTTATACTGCAGCGGAGTTGCATGGCCGAGATGGGGCGCTCTGGTCCGGTGACGGGGGATGTTAGCTACCGTACATTCACGCATCGCACTCGGCGCAGAACCATATCGTTTGATGGATCTGATGATGCCGGACGTGATCTGCCTGACCCCCGACAATGTTGAGGCGTTGCTTCCGGATCTGCCGCGCCTGGTCAGGCTGGCGTTCGGCGTCGGCTCAAAACTGCGGCGCGGCACCCTCGAGGTCACCCTGCCCGACGGCCGCAGGGTCCGGATGGGCGGCGCGGAGCCCGGCCCGGCGGCGGCGATGACGCTCTACAGTTACGGCTTTGCGTCGCGGCTCCTCAACGGTGGCGACATCGGCATCGCCGAAGCCTATCTGCATGGCGAATGGGACACGCCCGATCTGACCCAGTTCCTCTATCTGTTCTGCGTCAATCACGACCTGATCCAGACCATCATGGGCGACAGGCCACTGCTGCGCTTTGTCCAGAGCATCCGCCATTGGCTCAACCGCAATACAAGGCGGCAGGCGCGGCGCAACATCTATGCCCATTACGACATCGGCAATGCCTTCTACTCGGCCTGGCTCGATCCCAGCATGACCTATTCCTCGGCTCTGTTCGAGGACGGCACGGCGGACCTGACCGCCGCGCAGAACAACAAATACCGAAGGCTGGCCGAAGCGATCGACCTGCAGCCCGGCCAGAAGCTGCTGGAGATCGGCTGCGGCTGGGGCGGCTTTGCCGAATATGCCGCCAAAACCTACGACGCCAGGGTGGTTGGGCTGACCATCAGCAAGGAGCAGCGCGATTTCGCGCAGCGGCGCATCCATCAGGCCGGGCTCAGCGACAAGGTCGAGATCCGGCTGCAGGATTATCGCGACGAGCGCGACCAGTACGACCGCATCGCCTCGATCGAGATGATCGAAGCGGTCGGCGAGGAATTCTGGCCGCGCTATTTCTCACAGTTGCGCGACCGGCTGCTGCCCGGCGGCCTCGCCGGTATCCAGGCCATCACCATCCAGGACAGGCTGTTCCAGGCCTATCGCCGCGAAGTCGACTTCATCCAGCGTTACGTCTTCCCGGGCGGCATGCTGCCCTCGCCGCAAATCCTGAAATCGCTCGGCGAGAAGTTCGGCGTGCCCGTTATCCGCGAGCGTATTTTCGGGCAAGATTATGCCAAGACGCTCGCGATCTGGCGAAATAATTTCCGCGCGGCGTGGCCGCACCTGATGCCATCCGGCTTCGACGACCGGTTCCGGCGTCTCTGGGAATACTACCTCGCATATTGCGAGGCCGGCTTCCTGTCGGGGAATATCGACGTCCGGCAGGTGGTATTCGCCAAATCCAAATAGCCGTTTTCGATATCGCCCGTTCGAGCGCCCCCGATGCGGCGCAAAAGCGGCTTCCACTCCGGCGCGTCGCGCTCTAGGGTCGTGGCCGGATTGGCAACGACGGGCAAGATTTCCGGCTATGAAAATCAACAACGACGTCATTGAAGCGATCGGCAATACGCCGCTGATCAAACTGAATCGCGCTTCCGAGCAAACCGGCTGCACCATTCTGGGCAAGGCCGAGTTCATGAATCCCGGACAGTCGGTCAAGGACCGCGCCGGCAAATGGATGATCCTCGAGGCCGAGAAGCGCGGCGAACTCAAGCCCGGCGGCCTCGTGGTGGAATCGACCGCGGGTAATACCGGTATCGGCCTTGCCGTTGTCGCCGCCGCGCGCGGCTACCGGACATTGATCGTGATCCCGGACACCCAGAGCCAGGAAAAGAAGGACATGCTGCGGTTGTGCGGCGCCGAATTGGTCGAAGTACCGGCGCTGCCCTACGCCAATCCGAACAGCTTCCAGCATGTCGGCAAGCGCCTTGCCGACCAGTTGCGCAAGAGCGAACCGAACGGCGTGCTGTTCGCCGACCAGTGGAATAACCTGGATAATGCGAAGGCGCATTACGAATCGACCGGTCCGGAAATCTGGGAACAGACAGGCGGCAAGGTCGACGGATTCATCTGCGCCGTCGGGTCCGGCGGAACGCTGGCCGGCACCAGCCGCTTCCTGAAGGAAAAGCGGAAAGACATCGTGATCGGCTGCGCCGACCCGCGCGGCGCCGCGATGTATGAATGGTTCAAGAACGGGGTCGCGAAGGCAACGTCAGGTGGATCAATCACCGAAGGTATCGGCCTCAACCGCATCACGGCGATCATCGAGACGGCCAAGGTCGACGAAGCCTACCTCATTCCGGACGAGGAAGCCGTGCCGGTGATTTTCGAACTGCTCGAACACGAAGGCCTGTGCCTCGGCGGCTCGACCGGCATCAACGTCGCCGGTGCGATCCGGCTCGCCAAACAACTCGGCCCCGGCCACACCATCGTGACCATCCTGTGCGACTCCGGCAACCGCTACCAATCGAAGCTGTTCAACCCGGCCTTCATGCGTTCGAAGAACCTGCCGGTGCCGGAATGGCTGGAGAAGCGCAGCAAGATCGACGTGCCATTCGAGAAGGTGTGAGCGGGCTGGCCTTTAACAGCGGCGCGTCATTCCGGGGCGATGCGCAGCATCGAACCCGGAATCTCGAGATTCCCCGATGCGCAATTGCGCATCTGGGGTCTGGTCTTTCGGACCGTCCCGGAATGACGGTGCGGCAAGCGGTCACCGCAAAATCTGGCTCAAAAACAGCTTGGTCCGCGCGTGCTGCGGGTTGGCGAAGAAATTGGCCGGCGTGTTCGCCTCGATGATCTGGCCGGCATCCATGAACACGATGCGATTGGCGACTTCGCGGGCAAATCCCATTTCATGGGTGACGACCAGCATGGTCATGCCTTCCCTGGCGAGATCGACCATGGTGTCGAGTACTTCCTTGACCATTTCCGGATCGAGCGCCGAGGTCGGCTCGTCGAACAGCATCACCTTCGGGTTCATCGTCAGCGCACGCGCGATCGCGACACGCTGCTGCTGGCCGCCCGACATCTGGCCCGGATATTTGTTGGCCTGATGCGGAATCTTGACCCGCTCCAGATATTTCATGGCGGCGGCTTCGGCATCCTTCTTCGGGACGTTGCGCACCCAGATCGGCGCCAGCGTGCAGTTCTCCAGCACCGTCAAATGCGGGAACAGATTGAAACTCTGGAACACCATGCCGACTTCGCGGCGGACCTCGTCGACCCGCCGCAGATTGGGCCCGAGTTCGATGCCGTCGACGATGATGCGGCCTTCCTGGAATTCCTCCAGCGCGTTGATGCAGCGGATCAGCGTCGATTTGCCGGAGCCTGATGGACCGCAGATCACGATACGCTCGCCCTTGCCGACATCGAGGTTGATGTCGCGCAGCACGTGAAAGTCGCCGTACCATTTGTTGAGGCCGGCAATGCTGACGATGGCGTTCTCGGTCATGGTCATTTCACTCAACTACGGCTGTGTGCGTTCAGTCGGTGCTCGACGAACAATGAATAGCGCGACATGCCAAAACAGAACACGAAGTAAATCATGCCGGCGAAGGCAAACCCGGTGAACAGGGTGCTCGGCGTCGACCATACCGGATCGGAAAACGACGCCCGGACGCTGCCGAGCAGATCGAACAGGGCGACGATCGAGACCAGCGAGGTATCCTTGAACAGCGCGATGAAACTGTTGACCAGGCTGGGAATGACGTGCCGCAACGCCTGCGGCATCACGATCAATCCGGTCGTCTTGCCCCAGGACAGGCCGAGCGCATTGGCGGCCTCGCCCTGCCCGCGCGGAATCGCCTGCAGGCCGCCGCGGATCACCTCGGCGGTATAGGCACCGGCAAACAGCGCGATGCCGATCAACGCCCGCACCAGGCCGTCGACCGTAAAGCCCGCGGGGAGGAACAGCGGCAACATATAGGTCGCAAAGAACAGCACCGTGATCAGCGGCACGCCACGCCAGAATTCGATGAATGCGATCGAGAAGATCCGGATCAAGGGAATCGTCGAGCGGCGCCCGAGCGCCAGCGCGATGCCGACCGGCATCGATGTGACGATGCCGGTGACCGACACCACCAAAGTCACCAAGAGGCCGCCCCACAGCCGCGTGTCGACGATCGGCAAGCCGCCGCGATCAAGCCCCATCGCGGCGATCACGACGCCGATACCCGCAAAGCAGGCCAGGCAAGAGATCAACGGGCGCGGGCCGCGGCGCAGTCCACCATTCCAGAACAGCGTCAGCGCCGAGACGATCACGGCCGTCGCAGCGAAGTCCGCCCATACCGGCCGGGAAGACGTTTGAATTTGATCGCGGAGCCAGGTCAGCGGCAGGATCACGTAAACAAGCCCGTCACCGAGCTTCATGACCAGCTTTCCCAGCAGAGCCAGCGACGACCCGACGAAGCTGCTCGGCTCGGCGGCCGCCATCAGGCTGTGGCCACCCGCGCGGATATGCTCGACAAATCCCGATAGCAGGCTCGCGGTCCAGCTTACCCCGAAACCGCCGAGGCCGCCGCCGTGCAGCAGGAAAAATGCAACGAAGGGAAATGCCAGGAAGAACAGCCCGGCATTGAGGCCCTTGGCCGGCAGCCGCGGAATCAAAAGCGGCAACAGCAACAATGCCGCGAGAATGAACGTCAGGTTGGCGCGCCAGCGCTCGGGCTCGGGGTAAAAGCCGTAGATGAATTGGGTGAATTTCGCATGCACGTAAGGCCAGCACGCGCCGACCACATGCCCGGCATTTTCCGCCAGACACGCGTTGCGATCGCTGCCCGTCCAGACCGCATCGATCAGCAGGAATCGAAGCGTCGGTATGACGGTGAACCACAGCAGCAGCGCGCTCAGAACCGTCAGCAGAATATTGGTCGGCGAATTGAACAACCGGGTGCGCAGAAATCCCACGAACCCGGTGGTCTTGACCGGCGCGATGCGCTCGGGAACGAGTTCCTGCCGGACAAAGGATTGGTTGGCGATATCGCTCATGTATTTCCAAGGCTCCGGCCCAACCGCCAGCCGTAGAAGCTCATGATCGCGCTGGTGACCAGCGAAATCAGCAGATAGACGCCCATCGTGATCGCGATGATCTCAACCGCCTGCCCGGTCTGGCTCAAGGTGGTGCCGGCGAACACCGACACCAGATCGGGATAGCCGATCGCGACCGCCAACGACGAATTCTTGGTGAGGTTGAGATACTGGTTGGTGAGCGGCGGCAGAATTACGCGCAGCGCCTGCGGCACCACGATCAGCCGCAACGTCGAGCCGCGCGACAGGCCGAGCGACGCGCCGGCTTCCATCTGCCCCTTGTGGATCGACTGAATGCCGGCGCGCACGATCTCGGCGATGAAGGCCGCGGTGTAGAGCGACAGCGCCAGCAGCAGCGCCACGAATTCCGGAATGACGCGCGAGCCGCCGGCAAAATTGAAGCCCTTGAGCGCGGGGATTTCGAACATCACGGGTGCGCCAAACACCAGCGATGTCAGCAGTGGCAGGCCGACCAGTAGGCCGAGCACGTAGGGCCAGGTCACAATCAGTTTGCCATGCTCGAACAATTGCCGGCGCGCATAGCGCCGCAACACAAGGGCCGCCACGACCGCGACCAGGACGGCAATCGCAAACGGCTCAAGGCCGGGTTCGCCGATCGGCTTCGGGATCACCAGACCGCGATTGGAAAGGAAAAAGCTTGAAAATACCGAGATGCTTTGCCGCGGATTGGGCAACGCGGCGAGCACGGCCAGATACCAGAACAGGATCTGGAACAATAGCGGCAGGTTGCGGATCAGTTCGACATAGGCGCCGGCGATGCGCGAAACCAGCCAGTTCGGCGACAGCCGGCCCAACGCCACGATAAAGCCGATCACGGTGGCAAAGAAGATGCCGATCACCGCCACCAGCAGCGTGTTGAGCAGGCCGACGAAAAACACCCGTGTATAGGTGTCAGACCCCGAATAGGCGATCAGGTTCTGACTGACGTCGAACCCCGCGGTATTGTCCAGAAATCCAAAGCCGGATGTAATTCGCTGCGCCTGCAGGTTGGCGCGCGCGTTGGCCACGATCTCATAGCCGATCCAGATCAACGCGGCGACGAACAGCAGCTGAAACGCGAATCCCGCCCAGCCGGCCCGGCCTCCAAGCGCACGCCGCAGCTTTGCGACAAACTGCGGCGGCGGTGGTCGGGACTCGATGGTCATCGCCTGAAACGGCTACCGCTGATCGGATCAGCGGATCGGCGGCGCGTACTGGATTCCACCCTTGTTCCAGAGCTGGTTGAGCCCGCGCGCGATGCCTAGCTTGGAGCCCGCGCCGACATTGCGGTCGAACACTTCGCCGTAATTGCCGACCGCCTTCACGATCCGCAAAACCCAGTCCTTGGTGACGCCGAGCTGTTCGCCGAGATTGCCGTCGGCGCCGAACACCCGCTTCAGCTCCGGCTTGTCCGATTTCGCCATGTCATCGACGTTCTTCTGGGTCACGCCAAGCTCTTCCGCGTCGACCATCGCGAACAACACCCATTTCACCAGGTCGAACCATTGATCGTCGCCATGGCGGACCATCGGGCCGAGCGGCTCCTTCGAAATCACTTCGGGAAGCACGGCGTGGTCGGCGGGATTGGCGAGTTTGAGGCGCTCGGCATAGAGCTGCGACACGTCCGACGTGAAGACGTCGCAACGGCCGGATTCGTACGCCTTTACGGTTTCGTCGGCGGTGCCGAAAGCGATCACCTCATACTTCATGTTGTTGCTCTTGAAGTAGTCGGCGAGGTTCTGCTCGGTGGTAGTGCCGGTCTGCACGCAGACCGAGGCGCTGTTCAGTTCCAGCGCGGAATTGACCTTGAGGGATTTCTTCACCAGAAAACCCTGGCCGTCATAATAGGTCACGCCGGTAAAGTTGGCGCCGAGCGAGGTGTCGCGCGACAGCGTCCAGGTCGTATTGCGCGAAAGCACGTCGATCTCGCCGGACTGCAGCGCGGTAAAGCGGTCCTTGGCCGAGAGCGGCACGAATTTGACCTTGCTGGGATCGTTGAAGATGGCGGCGGCGATCGCCCGGCAGATGTCGACGTCAATCCCGGTCCAGTTACCCTTGTCATCGGGCGACGAAAAACCCGGCAATCCCTGGCTGACGCCGCAGGATAGCATGCCACGATCGGTGACCGTCTTCAGCGTCTGCGCCTGCGCGGCAGGAATCGAAAGACCGGCGGCAACAGCAAGGGTGAGAACCAGAGATACGGGTTTCATGGCAAGGCCTTTCAAGGGTCGTCGGATCAAGGGTCTTCGGAACGTTTGCTCGTCATCGCGCGCCGATGGGCCGGCCTCGAATGTCCATTGCTGCATACACCAATCCGACGGGCAGTTTGGCGCACGATTCAGTCAAACAATGGATCAAGGTCGCGGCAGGCCCCTCAACGTGCAGCGACGGAATAGCTGGCGCGCATCACAGAACGACTGGCGGGCCGGGTCAAGGGGTTGACGGCCGACTTCTGTGTCCTGTTATTAACAAACCCAGCCGGAGCCGACCTTCCCGCGACCGCTCGGGCCGCGTTGCGGCTGCGGCAAAACGTCTTCGGCGGGCGGCAAACAGATGAATTCCTCCGGGCACGACGAATCAAAACCGCGCAAGGCCGAAACGCTACTGGTGACGGCTGGACGCGACACCGCGGCGCAAAAAGGCTTCGTCAATCCGCCGGTGGTACGCGGTTCCACCGTGATCTATCCGACCGCCGAGGATCTGCACGCCCTCGCCGGCGAGTTCCGCTACGCCCGCTACGGCACGCCGACGACCCAGGCGTTGCAGCAGGCATTGATGGCGATCGAGGGTCCAAACTGCGCGGGCGTTGCCCTGGTGCCCTCGGGCCTGTCGGCGATTACCTCAACGCTGCTTTCGGTGCTCAGGGCTGGCGACCATCTTCTGGTGTCCGACAGCATCTACCGGCCTTCGCGCACGTTCTGCGACGGCTTGCTGGCCCGCTACGGCGTCGAGACCGGCTATTTCGATCCCCTGGTCGGCGCCGGCATCGCCGAACTGTTCAGGCCCAACACCGCGGCGGTGATGATCGAAGCGCCGGGATCGCAAACCTTCGAGATGCCGGACATTCCGGCGATCTCGGCCGTGGCCCACGCCCGCGGCGCCCTCGTGATCGACGACAATACATGGGCAAGCCCGCTCTATCGCCGCGCGCTGGAGCAAGGCGTCGACATCAGCATGCAGGCCGCCACCAAATATATCGGCGGACATTCCGACGTCATGTTCGGGACGATTTCAGCGAACGCGCGGACCTGGCCGCGAATTCTGGAGACCACCCGCGAACTTGGCGTTTGCGCCGGGCCCGATGATGTTTTTCTCGCGATGCGCGGCTTGCGTACGTTGTCGGTACGGTTGGCCCAGCATCAGCGATCCGCGCTCGATATCGCGCGATGGCTGGCGACGCGGCCCGAAGTCGCGCGCGTGTTATACCCGGCGCTGGAAAGCGATCCGGGGCATGCGATCTGGAAACGCGATTTCACCGGCGCGTCCGGTTTGTTCAGCATCATTCTGCGGCCCGCGCCAAAGCGGGCCGTCGATGCCCTGCTCGATGCGCTCAAGCTGTTCGGGATGGGATTTTCGTGGGGCGGCTTCGAGAGCCTGATCATCCCGTTCGACTGTGACGGCTACCGCACGGCGACCCAATGGGCGCCCGGCGGGCCGGCTCTGCGCCTGCATATTGGCCTGGAGAACGTCGAGGATCTGAAGGCCGATCTCGAGCTCGGGTTCGCAGCCTTCAACGCTGCTCTGGCTTGAACATCCCTCCAGGGCACCAGCAGCGCGTTTTGGCATTCATTTTGGAACGTTCTTTGCAAGAAATTGATTGATCCGCTGGCATTTGGCGATAGCCTGAACGTTCGATTCAAATCAGGAAGCAAAAGTTAATGGGAAGCCTCGTTCTTCTCGATCTGATGGGTGGCGTGGCATTGCTGTTGTGGGGCCTTCACATGGTCCGCAGCGGAATTCTGCGCGCGTTCGGTCCCGACCTGCGCCTGCTGCTGGCGAAAGCGCTGAATAATCGCTTCGCCGCCTTTGCGGCGGGCATCGGCCTGACCGCGCTGCTCCAGAGCAGCACCGCGACAGCCCTGATCACGAGTTCGTTTACCGCCGAAGGCCTGGTCAGCCTGGTGCCGGCGCTTGCGATCATGCTCGGCGCCAATGTCGGCACTACGCTGATCGTGCAGATCCTGTCGTTCAACGTCTCGTGGTTGGCGCCGGTGCTGTTCGTGCTCGGTCTTGTCGCCTTCCGCAGCGGCGCACGCTCGCGCATCAAGGACGTCGGCCGCGTCTCGATCGGCCTCGGTCTGATGCTGCTGGCGCTTCATATCCTGCTCGACACGCTGGCGCCGGCCGAGAACGCACCCGGGATGCGCGTGTTCATGAATGCCATCACCGGCGATCCCGTGCTCTGCATCGTGATCGGTGCCGCCGTCACCTGGGTGGTGCATTCGAGCGTCGCCAGCGTCTTGCTGGTGATGTCGCTGGCCTATGCGCAGTTCATCTCGCCGTTCGCGGCGCTGGCGCTGGTACTCGGAGCCAATCTCGGCAGCGCCATCAACCCGGTGTTCGAGGGCGCGCGCCGCGACAATCCCGCGAGCTATCGTCTCCCGCTCGGCAATCTCATCAACCGGGTGGTCGGCGTGCTGCTGATCGCACCGTTCCTGCGGCCGATCGCCGAGCACTTGCATATCTGGCAGCCCGATCTGGCCAAGATGACCGCCGAGTTTCATATCGCCTTCAATGTCGTGACCGCGATCATCTTCATCGGCCTGCTCGACACCATGGCGCAGCTGTTGAAAAAGCTGCTGCCGAACCGGGTCCAGGAAACCGACCCATCGCGGCCGCGCTATCTCGACGAAAGCGCGCTGGAGACGCCATCGCTGGCGTTGGCGGACGCGGCGCGAGAAACCCTGCATATGGGCGATCTCGTCGAGATCATGCTGCGCAAGGTGATGGCGGCGATGATGACCAACGATCGCAGCCTGGTCGACCAAGTCTCCAAGATGGACAACAGCGTCGACAATCTCGACGAAGCGATCAAGCTCTACGTGACCAAGCTGACCCGCGGCAGCCTCGACGAGCACGAGGGGCGCCGTGCCATGGAGATCATCTCCTTCACCATCAACCTCGAACATTTCGGCGATATCATCGACAAGAATCTGAGCGAGCTTGCGACCAAGAAGATCAAGCGGCGCTTCCAGTTTTCGATGGAGGGCGCCGATGAGTTGTCGGCGTTCCACAAGCGAACAATGGATTCGCTCCGGATCGCGTTCGGCGTCTTCATGTCGGGCGATGTCAACGAAGCCCGCAAGCTATTGGTCGAGAAGGCGCATCTGCGCAATACCGAGATTGCCGCCACCGAGCGGCATCTGGACCGCCTGCGCGAGGGCCGACCCGAAACCATCGAGACCACGTCGCTGCATCTCGACGTGCTGCGCGACCTCCGGCGGATCCACTCCCATATCTGTTCGGTGGCCTATCCCGTGCTCGACGCCGCCGGCGAATTGCCGGCGATTCAGAACGCGGAACGCGAACTGGCCGCCCTGCCCGCCGCGGGCCGCCAAGGCTGATAAGGCTGAGCAAGTCGCGCCCCGAGAAGTCACGCCGTAACGATCAGCGATCCTGCGTCTGCGACGGCTTGCCGCGATTTTTGACGATCAGCATGATGTTGCGGACGTAGATGATGGTGGCAAGGCTCTGGCCGAGGATGATCACGGGCTCGCGCTTGGCGACGCCATAGATCAACGTCATCAATCCGCCGCCCATCGAGAAGAACCAGAACGCCATCGGGACCACGCTTTGCCCGGCGCGTTCGCTCGTTATCCACTGCACCAGAAAGCGCGCGGTGAAAAACAATTGCGCGACCAGGCCAAAGGCCAGCCAGAAATCAAACTTGGCGACGAACACGTCGTAGAGATAGTCGCCGAGGGCCTGGCCATATTGAATCAGCATCATTGAACCTCGGTCGCGACGGGGGTCGGCTTCTTGCGGCGGATCAACCACCACACGCCCGCGAGATCCATGATCCCGATCCACAGCCGGTCGAAGAAACCATAATTCGACACGCCGGAATGACGGGGACGGTCGGTGACATCGACATAGGCGATGTCATATCCCTCGCGGCGTACCAGCGCCGGCAGGAAACGATGCAGGCCGTCGAAATACGGCATCGCCAGGAACACCTCGCGGGGAAATGCCTTGAGGCCGCAGCCGGTATCGCGGGTGCCGTCGCGCAGAATGCCGTTACGCACGGCATTGGCGATGCGCGACTGGAGCTTCTTGAAGCCGGTGTCCTTGCGCCCGACCCGTTGGCCGGCGGCAAGACCGACCCGGCCGCCGCCGCGCTCGATCGCCGAAATCAGATCCGGCAGGAACGCCGGGTTGTTTTGCCCATCGCCATCGAGCGTCGCGACGATCGCGCCGCGCGCGGCGCGGACCCCGCTGCGTACCGCCGCCGACTGCCCCGACGACGCGGCGTGGCGGAGCTGACGCAAATTGCCGCGTTGCTGCATGATCGCAGCGAGCCTGTCAGCGGTCGCGTCGGTCGAACCGTCATTGACGTAGATGATTTCATAGACCCAGCGGCCATCGAGCGCGGCGGTGATTTCGGCAATCAGCGGCGCCACGTTCTCGGCTTCGTTGCGCACAGGCACAACGATGGAAACGGCCATGGCGGCGGGATCGGAAGACGGCAAAATCGATACTCGGTTGGAGTTGGCTTGAGTTTGAATAGACCTGAACCGCGACCTCGGGCCCGGCTTGTAGCGACCGCTTATTATGGGGCCGCCGCCCAACGGGCAACCCCCACCCCGGGGCCAAACCGGGTCAAATCGGCGGCGTTATGGCGCCGTCCTGGGCAATCCCAAACTCCAGCCGCCGGGCGGCAAACCAGTACCGCACCACCATCGCGCCGATCACCCCGATCACGGCACCCGCGGTGACATCGCTCGGATGGTGCGCCAGCAATACCAGCCGGCTCGCGATGATCAGCAAGGCGTAGACAATCATCACGCCCCGCGCCCGCGGCCACACCGCCGAGACCGCGAAGGCCAGCGCGGCCGCCGTGATGGCGTGCGCCGACGGGAAGCTGGCATAGGCCTGGGTTGCCGCGAAATGTGAGAAGTTGAAGGCGTTGGCTTCGCCGCCGACAAACGGCCTGCCGCGTCCGACCACCCATTTGATCAGTTCTCCGGCGAGGATCGGCAGCAGCACCGCCAGGAAGATGAACTGCAGCTCTGTGCCAAAACGGAGCAATCGCGATCGCGAGTTTCCCCGCAGCCGCGGCGCCACAAGCGCGACGACCAACACCAATCCCGCCACCGACCACAGCACGATGGCCGCCTTGCCAAAGTCGGTCAGGATACGAACCGGCCAGAGGCCGGGCGCGCCGCGCGGCGGCATCAGGCTGATCTCGCGCGCATCGAAGCCAAACATCAAGGCCACGACCGCGACCGCACCGAGCGCCGTCAGCAGCAGCGCATGACGCCGCAGTTTTCGCGCCGCCTCGATTGATTGCGGATGCGAGACCGGGCGCAGCAATGGCGCTGATGACGACCGCGTCAACGCGGAGAGGCGCGCAAAATAATTCGCAGGCTCGCCGCCTGTGGCCGGGGTGGGCATGTTATTCGGTGCCTTCGGAGCGGAAGATGGCGATCGAAATCGCCTTGCCCTGCGAGATATTATAACCTTCGACGCGGGTGGCGACGTTGTAACGCAGGCCGATCGCTTCGGCGCGCTGGGCAAACGCGCGTTCCGAGCGCGCTTCAACCAGCGCAAACCGGCAACTGCCCTGCCCGAGAAAATCCGCGGCGCCCGAGCCATCGGTCAGCAAGGTCGAGGTTCCCGTCATGAAAACGAGGCTCGGCTCATGAAAGCCCGCGGCGGCCGCTTTCGGTCCGACGCAGACGACGTTGCGAAGCGCGCGCGCCACTTCGGCGCTCGGAAACAGCGGCGTCAGGGCCGGCATCACCACGCCGTAGAGCGCGAACGCCAGAAACATCGCCGCGACCACCGCATTCAGCAGCGAGCGTTCGGCGCGATTGTCGTCGTACAGCCACCAGGCAAACAACCCGAAGATCAGCGCCGCGGCCACGAACGGCCATGCCAGGAACACCGGTTGGCGCGTTACCGTCACCGCGCCGATGACGGCAATGACCGAGGTCAGTGCCGGGATCGCGAACCACCAGGCCGCGCCGCGCCGCAGCCAGGATCGCGACAGGATGCGGCGCTCCAGCGCGCCGATGGTGAGGATGGCGATCGCGGGATATAGCGGCAGCACGTAATGCGGCAGTTTGGTCAACACCAGTTCGAACACGACCCAGGACGGCACCAGCCACGCCAGCAGGAATTGCGCGCCGGGCTCGCGCCGCGCCCGCCACACCGCCGGCGCCGCCATGCCGGCCAATGGCGCGCCCGGCCAGAACGTGATCCAGAACAACAGCAGATAGACGCCGGGCGGCGCGCCATGGGATTCCTGCGCCGATAGCTTGCTCAACATGTCGCCGCCGATCGAATCCGCGAAAAACGCATCGCCGGCGCGCCAGAAGATCGCGATGAACCACGGCAACACCAGCACCAGCATCCACAGCAGGCCCCAGACCGGGCGCAATCGCCTGAGCCAGTTCGCCGAACGATCGAGGATCGCCAGCGTGACGATGGTCAGCCCGACGAACATCAGGATCAACGGGCCCTTCAACAGAATCCCGCCCGCCAGCGCGGTCCAGAATATCGCGGGCCAGGTCCACGGCGGATGCGCGGGATCCTCGCCGCGCTGCCAGGACAGATACACCCGCGCCAGCGCCCCCATCGCGGCCACCACGGTCAGCAACAGCATCGCGTCGGTCTTGGCGAGCCGGGCTTCAACGCCCAACAAAACCGAACTGCACATGATCAGCGCTGCCAACATCGCGCCGCGTCGGGTCACAAAGGCCAGCGCCGTCCAATAGGTCAGCAACACCGCGCCGATTGCGCCGATCAGCGAGGGAATCCGATAGAGCCAGATCCGCAATTGCGCGCGCGGCAGGCCGAGCGCGGAGGCGGTTTCGACCGCGGCCGATTGCAGCCAGTAGATGCCGACCGGCTTTTTGTAACGGACATCATCCTGGAACCGGATATCGACGAAATCGCCGGACTCGACCATTTGCTTGGTCGCCTGGGCGAACCGCGCCTCATCGCGGTCGATCGGCGGAATGTTGAAGAATCCTGGCAGGAACAACAGCAGGCCGCAGAGCAACAGGAACGCGCTGGCGCGGAGATGGCTGGCGGTGACGAGATCGATCAGGCGCATCAGCCGGCTACCGGGATTCACCCGATTTTTCGGCTCACGCGGCTCTCCAAATCGGGGACGGGCATAGGTCTCGGCCATTGGCTCCGCATACGCCGAAACCACCATCGGGACAACCGCTTAGCGAGCCCTTATTGGATTCTGACGACAACTGTGTCCGCGGCGCCCGTGGCGTCGATGACGGTGAGCCTGACAAAGCCCGGCCCGGGCGGATCGACCAGGCGCTGGCGCCGGCTATCGATCGCCCCCGCGGCCACGCCGTTGACCATCATGGTCATCGGCAACACGCCACCGGCCACCTTAACCGGCATCGCCGAAAATGACGCGCCGTCCGCACCGGACGCCTCGATCCGCGAGCCGTTCAGGGGGAATTGGATATGCGGCGCCTGTTCGCTGCCGGTCCGCACCAGTTCCCCGAACGGGCGGAACCGGCGCAGCGGCAACGGCAACTTGGCATTGCTGGCGACCAGCACGCCCTTGGGCGGCTTCGGCAGCGGCAGCGGCAATTTGACGGTGCGGGCGAAGGCATCGAACAGGATCGGCGCCGCCGCCGTGCGGCCGACCAGACCTGGAACCGGCGCCCCGTCGGGACGCCCGACCCAAACCCCGATCGTCATGCGACCATCGAAGCCGACCGACCAAGCGTCGCGATAGCCGTAGCTGGTGCCGGTCTTGAATGCGATCCGGTGTTGCAGGGCGTTTTCCGGCGGCGGCGTGCCCATCAGGACGTTACCGACCTGCCAGGCCGCCACCTGATCCATCAGCCGCAACGGATCGCGCGGCGCGTCGGTGCCATTCATGATCTCGCGCAACGGCCGCGTGGTGCCGAGCCGCGCAATACCCGTATAGAGTTGCACCAGATCCTGCAGTGTCACGCCGACGCCGCCGAGCCCCATCGCCAAACCCGGCACTTCGTCCTTTGGCAGCACTAGATTGCCGCCGGCCTGTTTCAGTCGCGACGACAACCTGCTAGCGCCGACACGGTCCAATAGCGCGATCGCCGGCACGTTCAAGGAGAGCTGCAGCGCCTTGCGCACCGGCACCGTGCCCTGAAAGGTCATGTCGAAATCCTGCGGCGCATAGTCGCCGAACCGGGTCGGCCGATCCTCGATCAGGCTTTCCGGGTGCACGAAACCATCCTCGAAGGCGAGCCCATAGATGAACGGTTTCAGGGTCGATCCGGGCGAGCGCACCGCGCGGGTCATGTCGACCTGCCCGGCCCGCTGATCGTCGAAATAATCCGGCGAACCAACGTGCGCCAGCACCTCGCCGCTCTCATTGTCGACCGCGATAATACCGACCGAAATATTCGGGCCTAACGCGACCGCGCGATCGTGCGCCAACGCTTCGAGATTCTTCTGCAGGCTGGAATCCAGCGTCAGGGAAATGACCGGAATATCCTTGAACGAGGCGACCGCACGATCGGCCGAATGCGGCGCCAAAATGGGAATCGACTTGCGCATGCGCGGCACCGGCACGGCTTTCGCTGCAACGGCATCTTCGTTCGACACCTGACCGTCCTCGACCATGCGGTCGAGCACCCGGTCGCGCGCGGCGCGCGCCTCTTCGGGGTGGCGATCAAGCCGGCGGTTTTCCGGCGATTGCGGCAACGCCACCAAAAGGGCTGCTTCCGCCAGCGACAGCCGCTTCGGCTCCTTGCCGAAATAGGCGATCGAGGCCGAACGGATGCCCTCGAGATTGCCGCCATAGGGCGCCAGCGCCAAATACAGGTTGAGGATCTGGTCTTTTGTCAGTTGCCGTTCGATCTCGACGGCGCGGACCATCTGACGCAGCTTGGCATAGACCGAACGTTCGCGCCGCGGCTCCATCAGTCGCGCGAGCTGCATCGTGATGGTCGAGCCGCCCGAGATGATACGGCCGCGGGTGCTTAGCTGCAGCGCGGCGCGTCCCAGCGCCAGCGGATCGATGCCGTGATGCGCGTAGAAGCGTTTGTCCTCATAGGCGAACAATAGCTTCAGGTATCCCGGATCGACGTTAGTTTTCGCATCGACAGGCAAGCGCCAGCGGCCGTCGGCCATCGCGTAAGCGCGCAACAATTTGCCGTGGCGATCGACCACCGTCTGGGAGACTTGCTGGGCCTGCGCCAGCGGCAATGGCCCGAGCGAGGCGGCCCATGCTGCGAAGACACCAGCCGACATCAAACCGGCAACGCCGAGCGCAGCCGCGGCCAGTTTGATCCGCTGCCAACGATGCGCGCGCGGCGCCGCTGGTAAAATGGTGTCGGTTGCGCTCATTTCGCCGGACGCACCTCAACGTTGCCGGTTCCAGTCCGGCCATAGCGCGAGGGATTGTACATGTCCTCGACATAGGCCTGCGGCAGCACGTATTTGCCGGGCGATACCGCACGCACCACATAGGCCACCGTGAACACCGATTTGTCGTTGGCGGCGCGATCGATCGCGGCGGTGAAGCGATCGTCACGGAATTCGGTGTTTGCGGGTTCCTCGCCGTCCTCGATCCAGTCCAGCGTGCCGGTATCGCCCGACGACACCAGATGCGGATTGTCGATCTCGAGGCCCGCGGGGAGATAATCCGACACCATGATGTGACCGTACTCCGGCTTCGGCTCGGTGATCTTCAGTACCACCGCAAAGCGATCGTTCTGCCGGGCCTTCGACACGTCGGCCGGCTTACCGTCGAGCGCGAAATAATTGCGCTCGATCTTAAAGCCGTTCGAGGCCGCAGGTTCCGGCGTGACCGGCGCGCCGGAGACCGAGACCACCGCCTGCAGCGGCGCATCGCCGGTATTGGTGATCTTGACCGGCTTGCCCGCCATCTCAGCCGCCTTGTAGCTGCGATAGGCCGCGGTTTTGACCGGCGATCCGTCGATATCAAGCGCCAGCGTCTCCTTGGCGAGCGCGCGCGACGCCAGCACCAGCCAGGCGTTTTCCTGGGTCGAGGTGTACGGCGTCAGCCCGCGCGCTACTTCGACGCGCGCGACGGCCTGGGTCAAGGTTGCCCGCGGCGCATTGCCTTCACTGGCGAGCGAAACCAGCGCCGCGGCATCGCGCAACGCCGAGCCGTAATCGGTGCGGCCGAACTCCAGCGTCGGTTTTGGCGTGAGGCTATCCAACGCCGCCGCATAGACCCGCTCCGCCCGCGCCTTGTCGCCGACCAGCGCCAGCGCCGCCGCCAATTGCGATTTGGCGATCGAGGTGGCTAGATTGGTCAGCTTGGTGTCGGCCAGATAACGCAAATCGCCGATCGGAGCGATGCCGTTGCGGGCCAGCACGTAGAGCCCGTAAGCGAGATTGCGGCCGCCGTCCTTTTCCGGTTCATCGGCGTTGACGACCGAGTTGCGCACCCGATCCAGCGCGCTCTTGAACAGCACGTCCGGCACGGTAAATCCCTTTTCGCGGGCGCGAGTCAGGAAGTCCGTGACGTAAGCATCGAGCCATGCATCGTCGCCGCCGGCCGACCACAGGCCGAACGAGCCGTTCGAGCCTTGCCGCGCCAGCAGCCGATCGATCGCATCCTTGATGCGCTGGTCGACTTCGGTATCCATCGCCAGATGCGCGCCGGCCGCGAGGTCGTTGACATAGAGCAGCGGCATGGCGCGGCTGGTGATCTGTTCCGAGCAGCCATAGGGATAGCGATCGAGCGCCTTCAGGATGGTGGCGGCATCGAGCGCGGTGGAAAGGCTGACCGACAGCGAGACGGTGCCGGTGCCCTGCACCAAATCCGAGAACATATCCGAGGTCAGTGTCAGGCTCTCGCCCTTGGCAAGCGTCCGGATCGAGCGTCGCGCCAGGATCTGGGTCGCCGCCTTGACGTCGAGCGCATAATGTCGCGCCAAAGCGAGCCCGTTCGGCCCCTTGATATCGACATCGAGCTGCGCGGTTCCGGTACCGCTGGCATCGAGCGCCAGCGCCATCGAACTGCGCTGCTTGGCCGCGAGCTTTACATTTGTCGTGGGATTGCCGCTGACCTTGATCGGCCCCGACACCTTCACGTTGATGCTGTAGTCGCCGGGCGCGCCCTCGACGTTGTCGAGGTCAAAACTCATGGTGCCGTGATCGCCGTTGAGCAGGAAACGCGGCAGCGTCGCCGTCAGCACCACGGGATCGCGCACCGTGACATCGGTGGTGGCGCGGCCGAGCTTGGTCGCGGTCCATGCCACCGCCATCACCCGCGCGGTACCGGCGAATTCCGGGATGTCGAAACTGATCTCGGCGGTGCCGTCGGCGGCGACCGTGACAATGCCGGAATACAGCGCCAGCGGCTTCTGCGTCGGCGGACTGCCTTGCAACTCGGCGCCGGCGGAATCACCGCCGGTCCTGATCTGCCCACGGGTCCCCTGCATGCCGTCGATCAACTGCCCGTAGATGTCGCGAATTTCCGACGTCAGGCGGCGCTGGCCCAGATAATAGTCGTCCGGCGCCGGCAGCTTGTAATTGGTCAAATTGAGAATGCCGACATCGACAGCGGCAACGACGATCTTGGCGTCCTCACCAGGGCTCAAGCCGCCGAGCTTGACCGGCAGTTTCATGGTCGTGCCGGGGCGTACCAAAGCCGGCGGCGACAGGCTGACCTGGAGCGTACGCGTGGTCTTGTCGATCCCGAACCATTTCAGCCCGATCGCCCGTCCCGGCATCCGCTGCGCGGCGGTATCGAGCGGACGGCGCAAGGTCGCCACTACATAGGCGCCGGTGCCCCAATCCCTGCCGACGGGAATCTTGACCTGGGAGGTGCCTTCCTTGACGTCCGACGTCTGCGTAGTCAGCAGCCGGTCGCCAACGACATTGATGGTCAGCTTGCCGGCGCTGCGTGAATTGACCGACACGGTCATGGTGTCGCCGGACTGATAGTCCGGTTTGTCGATCGAGGTTTCCAGCAGGTCCGGGGTATCGGCCGAACCGTCGGAGTACCAGCCGACATCGAACTGCACCGAGGTCAGCGGTCCATCGGCGTCGCTTGATTTCACATCGAGCCGGTAGCGGCCCTGCTGCGGTGACAGCGCGATCCGCACCGGCTTGTCGGCGGCGATGGCGATATCGCCATCGGCGACCCGCGTGGTGGTCTTGACCGGCTCATAGTTCCACGACGAATTCTGCCGGTACCACTGATAGTGCGATTCCATTTTCAGCAATTCGTACCGCAGGCCATCGCGCGCCAACGGCTTGCCGTCCGGTGCGACGAACACGACGTCGAAACTGGCCTTGTCGCCTTCCGTTACGCTCTTATCGCCAAACAGCGGCTTGACGCCGATCATCGCCGCCGTCGGCGCCACCGGCAGCACCAGTTTACGCTCGACGGCGCGGCCGCCGGCTTCCGCCATGCGAATGAAAATCTGGGCTTCCTGCGGGCGGGTCGAGGTCGGAGCTTTGGCGAGGCTGACCGGGAAGGTCGCGACACCCTTGGCGTCCGACTCCGGCAGGTTTTCGATCGGGGTCCGCTCATTGCTGGCGGTTTCCTCATCATCGACGCCGAATCGGTAGCCCGCATAGCCCGGCCGCTCCGTGGCCTGCGCCACCAGCATGTCGCCTTCGAGCTGGAGTTCCGAGGCCGGCGCGCCATAGAGGAAATGGCCGTCGACCTTAAGTTCTACAGGAGCATCAACTTTGATCGCCTTGTCCTTGCTGGATAGATCAAATTCGATTCGTTCGGGGACGTAATCTTCGACCATGAAGGTGGTCTCGCCGACCGACGAGGCCTTCGGATCGGTGAATGCGCGTACTCGCCATGTGCCGGCCGGAACCGCGGAATTGAGCTGCAACGCCATGGTGCGGCCGCCGGCGCCCTGATCGGCCAGCACGGCGCGGCGGAACTCGACACCGTCGGGGCGCTCGATCACCAATGTCAGCGGTCCGCCGGTCACAGCGTTGCCCTGACCGTCGCGCAGCAGCGCCGTGAGGTAGACGGTCTCGTTGGAGCGATAGACGCCGCGCTCGGCATAGACGAAGGCGTCGGCCCCAGCGGGGACGGTTCGGCCCGAGACGCCGCGATCCGACAGGTCGAAGGCGTCGGTCTTCAGGCTGAGGAAGGCGTAGTCGGCCTTTTCACTGGTGACCGTCAGCATTGCCGGCGACAACCCACCCTCGCCGCGCGCCAGCCCGGCCTCGAATAGCACGTGGCCGGAATCATCGGTCTTGCGGGTGGCCAGGATTTCGTTGTTGCGCGCCACCAGCCGCACCTCCGCCTGGCCGACCGGGTCGGTCGAGGCCAGCGAATTGACGAATACGTGGATGCCGTCATTGCCGGAGAACGCGGTCAGGCCCAAATCAGACACGATGAACCACTGGGTCGCCAATTGGCCGTCATCATCGGTGCTCGGGCCCTTGGCCTTGGCGGTCATGACATAGACGCCGGGCTGCAGGTCGCCGAGCGCCTGATCGACCGGGAATGCGGTGGCGACGTCCTGGTTGAGCGTCGTGGCGGTCGCGAGTTCGCCGGTCCAGACCTTGACCCCGCGCTCGCCGCCGAGATCGGACAATTGATAGCTGGAGAGCTGCTGCTGGAAATCGCTGCCGATCACGGTGTTGATCAGATTGCGGTCGCCGATCCGGAACACATTCACGGTCACCGCCGGAGTATTGACGCTGACCACGGGAATGCCGCGCTGGCCGGTGCGCGGCAACACATAGGCCCGTCCGGTGAAGCGCACGAACGGCTTGCGATCACGCACATAGATGTTGAATTCAGCCGATTTCGGCAGGCCTTCCTTGACGGTGGACGGCAGCCCGGCGCGCAGATTGATGTTGTAGCGCTCGCCATGCTTCAAGCCATCAACGCACAATTGCTTGCCTTCCGCCGATAGCGCCGGTTTGTCGCTGCCGGCCAGCGCCAGAAACGGGGCAAAATCGGTGCGCTTGGCCAGATCCTCGGAGAACTGGAAACAGGCCCGGGGCGAAGCCGAATCGGAATCGACGGAGTAATCCAATAGCCGGAAGCCATGCTCGTCGCGCAGCTTCTCGTAGCGGCCGCGGACGTCGGCGACTTCGCGCAGATCGAGCGAAAGACGGAACGTGTCCAGCGCCGGACGCCACAGCTTGCGCTCGGCCATCGACTGGCCAAGCACGGCAAGCGCATCCGCCTCCGCGCCCGGATTGCCGGCGCGCTGATAGGCGATGTAGGCCGCCGTCGAGGCCCGTTCCAGCAGGAACGTGCCCTCGCTGGCGGTGGACGGCTTGATCTGGAAAATCGTGCGCGCGAGCCGCAGCCAATTGGCACTGTCATCCGGCGCGGTGGCGGCGATCTGCCCCAGGATTTGCAGGCCGGTGCGGAAGTCGCCGCGCTTGAAGGCAGTGTCGGCATCGGTCCGCAGGCTCGCCCCTGACTTGGCGACCGGCCCCGCTTCGGTCTTGATCTGGGCTTCCAGCTTGATCGCGGAATCGGCGAGATCGTCGCGTTTGAAGGCCTTGTCCGCCGCATGGGCCGTGACGAGGCCAAGCGCCAGCGTGGCGCAAACGATCGCGGCGCGAACCAAACCGGTCATGACGGAACTCCCTGTGCGGACAAACGCCGCCTGGCAAACAGAAATGCGCGAAAAGGTGACGGACTCATGGCCATGGAACCTGGCGGCGAAAAAGTCGCATGCGGCATGGCGAAGGCAAATCTCTTTGAAGGCGAGTCTCTTTGAAGGCGAGTCTCTTTGAAAGCCAGTCTCTTTAAAAGCAAAGCCTCTTCCGCGGCGGCAGCCGGAGGCGGCGCAGTTCGCGGTGACGGCGCACAGACGTTAGCAGTCCGCCGTTCTGCTTTGTCGATCAAACCAACGAAATGGTTCGGAACGGATCAGGCCACGCACAGCTTTTCGCCCGGGAAGGGTTGAGCCGATGCGGCTGTCAAAATCTTTCCGGTGGATGTCGCACCGGTCGGCTCGCCGACTGCAAGCTGTTCCTGCTGAGTCATCGAATTGTTGTGCAGGCTGGGTCGGCCACACCAGCGCAGTTCTTGAGCTAGCGCGGTTTTGCGCGCCGGCGCCAATTGCGCGCTAACGGCAGGCCACGCGGATCGTCTTTCAACGCGTCGCTTTGCCGGCGTCTCGTGTCGATATCCTGGAGGCCGGTAGCGGCTTCAGGCCGTCTTCCTGACAGGGAAGCTGCTTCCATGAGCCGTCCGGGTTTTGCTCGTAGGCATGGCAAGACGGCGATGAGGTTTCCTCAACCGCCTTCGGCGATTCGGAAGTCTTCTCGGAAGTCTTCTCGGAAGTCTTGGCCAACGACGGCCCGGCGCCAAAGGCGACGATCGTTGCCAGAAAAATCGCAGTGGTAATCGCAGTCACGGCCCGCATGATGTCCTCCCTCGATTGAAGGTCAGCTGCTTTGTCTAATCCGGATTGTGGTATTTTTTTGCCTGATACTTTTAGATAGTTCCACGCCGCGACCGCGCTGGCTCCGGCCTGTGGTTCCGGCTTGCGTGCGGTTAATCACACGTTAAATCCCGTTCATTGAACTGGTGAACCGACGGATCTGACATACCTTCATAACGAAGGGAGCCGGCCATGTTCAAAGCATCCGTTATCGCATTCACGATTTTCATTTGTGGCGCCATGCTGGCGATCGCGCATTATGACGCGCACTTCGCCCAACTGCCGAAGTCGGTCCTGGTCAAGCGGGCCGCCTGAGATCCGGGTGTGCTGCCGTTCGCAGAGATGCATTTGCCCGGCGCAAAAGCGATCTCACGACGCCACGCTAATCGTCGCATAGGCGGATCAGCGTGACCTCCAACTTCAAAGCCGGCGATTGCATTGCAAACCCGGTGCATGAAGTGGACGCATCGCCATTGGAATGGCCGGCCAGGGTTATGTCGATTTCATCCATGCCAAACACCCCGGGCGGCCCGGGCGCCATTCGCCTGGCAAATATGGCGGCTTTGAACCGCACGCCCTCCTGCGTCCAATTCCCGATGTAGGAAAACGTCGTATCGCCCCCACTAAGCTTGCCATCGGGACTAAACTCCACCACCCCGGCCCCCTCACCGACCGGCGTTTTAAACCAAACGGAGTATTTTCCCGCCGTGACCACTAAATGCGCTCCGTTGCGATTCGGGTGATTATATCCCAGGCCGTTGAACTTTCGACGTGGCGTGATGCAACTACAGCGAAGCGTCAAGATTGAACGGCATGATGGTGCCAACAAGGTCGCCACAGATTGATCTCGATGGACAAATCGCGACGCCTTGAACGGTACGCCCATGCGGATCTGTCGCGTTTTTCTCAGTCGGCAGCTGAGTGCGGTCGGAGTCAGTGGCGTGAACTCCCTGACGCTCGTACATTTCTCGCAGCGCCTTCGCCAAATCGGGGTATTCCGAATTTGCAAAGCGCGCGCCGTTCAGCACCAGCCATCCGGCCAGGTTCGCGTCTGTGTTCGATGATCCCAAAGCGGCGCTCTTAAAGGCCAGAAATGGGCTTGTGACCTCTTTGGGAAGACGAGTGAGCGGCGCCTCCTGGGCGTGAAGCGAAGGCGCGAGCGCGAACAGCTGCACAGCCAAGATCGCGCAAAAACGATGCATGTAAAACCTCGCGGGAGCGGCGTATTCATCACGATGCCGGACTGCCGCGAGCCTTGGCAAGCGCACGGAGCAATACGGCTTCGCACGGTCGCCAATCACGGTCGCAAAACTATTCAGCCGCCGGGCTCTCAACAGCGTACTGATCCACGATCATGGTGCGCGCCGGTTTCTTTCGTCCATCGATCAGCTGAAAGCGAAAGCGACCAAGCCAGAGCAAAGCAGGAATAGACCTGCAACAGTCACAGCGAGAAAGCTTTTGGAAGCGAATTCATCCCGCATGGTACACCGCCTATCGCGAGCCCCTGCTCAAAAGGAACGACTGTCCCATTGCACAGTCAAAGAGTTTTCGTTCCGGAGACTCAACTTCGACGTGGGCTGATGCTTTGATGCAACAGCCGTTCATGCACCTTGCTCGCCCTCACCTTTTCACGGTCATGAACTGACGCCAGCGAGTTCAACGAGTTAGGCCCGAAACAGCATTCACAGCTGCCGCCGGGTTCACCCGACCCACGCCTGGTCGGCCAGATCGTCCGCGCCCGGACCTCCCATAAGTAGTTGATTCTATTGGGAATGGCGATCCCAGCAGGATTCGAACCTGCAACCCACGGAGTAGAAATCCGTTACTCTATCCAGTTGAGCTATGGGACCATCCGGCGACCCGATCGCGGGGTCTTCATAGCACTGCCAATATGAAAAATCCGCAACTCCGCCAAGCCCATCCAGACCATTTTCGCTGGATAGACGAGGCGACGCGGTGACAAAAAGTCGATGTGGGCAGACAAGTGGGGCCGTTCGGCCCGATGTACTCGCCCGCTGTTACGACAGCGTTTCCCACACCCAGCGGTTGAGCGGCCGGCTGGCCACCGCGGTCGAGCCCATCAACAGCCGCAGATGCGATCCGGTATCGACCGCCGTCAGGTTCGCCACCCAGATATCGGCTGCGACGCGGGCCTCCCTGGTATCGAGGGATCGGAAATTGTGAGTACGCAAGATGTGAAAACTCCCGTCAGAATTCTGTAAACAGACCTCAAGTCGATAATCCCGCACCCGTCGCCCTCCAGCACCACAGAAAGCCAGATACGTCCGACAATCCAAATGGGTTCGGGACGGTGTTTTAAAAGCGACTTGTGTACTCGCAGAGGTCCAGCCCGTCGGCCTGGAACCAATATCTGCCCCTGCGGTTGCTCAGGTCGGATCGAACTTTCGATTTCTCAGGGCCGCGAAAACCACATGAAATACTTCAACGGGCGCCCTCGCCGATTCCCAACCATTGCCGTGCTGTGCATGGCGGCTGTTTCACTGGGTGGGTGTTTCGAGGGCCCCAAAGGCGACAAGGGCGATGCCGGTGCGGCCGGACCTGCCGGTCCACGGGGCGAGCAAGGCAAGACCGGGCCCGCGGGCCTGGCCGGAAGGGACGGCAAGGACGGAATTCAGGGGCCGGCCGGACCCAGCAGCGCCGTCCACGCCAAATCGATCGGCAGCAATGCATGCGGCTCGGTCGGCTGCACCTCCGAATGTGACACCGGTGAGATCATCGCATCGGTAACCTGCCTGTCGAGCCAAGGTGGCACGCTGCCATCAAGCATTCACACCGGCGAGATCTGGACCGCATCCTGTCCGACACCGTCAACCGGCATGGTTCTGCTCTGCTCCAGGAAATAACGTCCTCCAATAACGCCCGCCGGGGACGCCCTCGCCTCACTGGCCCATCGCATTGCCGACGCTGTGCCAGATTTGATCCTACAGCGCGATCAGCGGCGGCGGCGGCAACGTCGCCGGCGGCTCGGTTCGCTTGACGCCGTCGATCACAAGGCTCGCGACGTCGATTTCTCCGTCGGTGTAATAGGGATCGCCGCCGCCATTGCGGCCGAACAGCGTCGGCCCTACCCCGGAAATCTGGAACAGGGCATCGACCATGTCGGCGGCGGCCAAATCCCGCATCAACAGGTCGCGCTCGGCATCGATGTCGGGCCCGATATGATGGGTGACCTGCCCGGTGTAGTGACTGAACCCCACCCCGCGATCATAGGTGACCGCCCCGAGCCAGACCGGACGGCCATCGGTGCCTTTCTCGAGCGCCAGCCAGAACCGGACGTGATGCCGCCGATCGGCGCTCTTGCCATCAGGCTTTTCGAACGCGAGCTGTTCTTTTTTTCCCTCGAAATAAAGCGGGCTGACCGGCGCATCGTGGTACGGCCGGTCCAGCACCACGCTGCCGATGATGGCGATGCTGGTGCGGAACGTGACGGGATCGGCCGGAAACCAGCCTGCCGCCTCCATCGCTCGCAGAACATCCTCCTGGCTGCCGACCAGTCCGACATTGAGCGCATCGCCGGGAATGCCGGTGCCGGTGCGCGTCACCATCGGTAGTGCGGCCAGATCGGGTTCGTGCTCGTGATGGCGCCACGCGGTCGGAAGCACGACATAGGCCAGCACGAGATAGCCGATCGCCAACGCCGAGAGAACGAGCAGCCAGCGCCGACGGTTTGGGTGCAACTTCATTCAAATTGGTCTCAGCCGCGCAAAACGCAGGGGATTTCGGTCGGCGCGCAGCGTGAGATCGACAGGTGGCCGGCCTAAACGACGATACATACTAGGGTTTTCAATTTCGCCAAATATCGCTTCCCGTGGGATCGAGGGACCTCGGCAGCGCGTCGATGCGACCAAAGGCCGGCGGCAAGGCTGCCGTTCCCGGTTACCGCGCCTCCGGGATCGGCGGCCGGGCAACAGTTTTCGCGCGACATGGCCTCGTTTACCGGATAATTGATGGCTTCTCGGCGCGCCCGGCGGTACAAGCCGCCGGTGATCAAGCAGGCGTTTTTGTACCGCGCTGACGCGACGTGAAAATCGATCGTCTCACGACAAACCGTCTCACAACGAACAACGAAAGCGACAAGGCTATCTATGAGTGGATTCAAGGAACCTAGCTTCGCGGACCGTCAGAAGGCCGCTCAGGAAGCGAGGAAAAGCATCCTGAACAAGTTTCGTGCCCAGCCCGGTCCCGATGATCCGGCTGTGCAGCAGCGCCAGGCCGAGCGCGAGGCGCAGGCCGCGGTGCGGGCCAAGGCCCGAGAAGTGCGCGAGGCCGAGAAGGCCGAGCAGAAGCTCCGCGAAGCCGAGGCCGCGGCGGAAGCCGCATCCCAACTTGCGCGTGAAAAGGAAGAGGCCGCCGCCCGCGAAGTGGCGGAGGAGGCCGAACGCAAGGCCGCACGCGACGCGCGTTACGCCGCCCGCAAGAAGCGCAAGAAGTAAGCCGCTATAGCTATGGTTGGACGTCCGGGCGACATCTCGTCCAACGATACCTAACCCGAAACGGCACAGGCCCGCCTGTGATCGCGGCGAGCCTGCGCTGGAGCGACGACGCGGCGCCTACTTCTTCATCTCGTCCTTCTTCATGCCGTCGTCTTTCTTCATCATGCCGTCTTTCTTCATCCCGTCATCCTTCTTCATTCCATCGTCTTTTTTCATGCTGTCCTTGGACATGGTGTCCTTCTTCATCATGCCATCATCCTTGCCCATCTTGTCCTGGGCGAAGGCCGCGGGAGCGAGCGCGAGACTGAGCGAGAGAGCGGCGGCCGAAACTCCGAGCGCGATGCGGGTGCTGCTGGTCATTGGTCGGTGATCCCTTTGAAACCGTGTTGAAAGCGACGGATGTCGCTCTATTCAAAACGGTTCCTCGGCATCGTTTGTTACCGAATGTCGCAAATATTTTGTCCGCAACCGGCTGATGACGCTGACTTCAGGGTTGGGAAGGACATGAGGATTGGGAAGGACATGTCAGGTCGTCGTTTCGCCGTCGAAAGCCGGCGGCAAGTGTGCAGCGCAGCAATGCCGGCCACTTTGGGCGCGGCCTCGAACTATCAGACTAGAGAAAATCCGGACGAAGACCGATAAAGATGCCAGCGAATTCATCTGACCGATAAACGTCCCAACAAGAAAGTGCCAGGGAGAGAAACCATGCTTACACGCCGTCACATCCTCGCTTCAGCGGTTGCCGCGCCTGCTATCCTGCATTTCGGGACCGGAACCGCGCACGCCGCCACGACCTTGAAAATATCGCATCAATTTCCCGGCGGCACGATCGACAAGGGTGATTTCCGCGACCGGCTGTGCCGGGTGTTTGCCGCCGAAGTGACCAAGCGCAGCGGCGGCGAAATCGCCGCGGAGATCTATCCGAACTCGTCGCTGATCAAGACCAACGCGCAATTCTCGGCCATGCGCAAAGGCGCGCTCGATATCAGCCTGTACCCGATGCCGTATGCGGGCGGTGAATTGCCGGAGACCAATATCGGCTTGATGCCCGGCCTGGTCGCGACCTACGACCAGGGCATGCGCTGGAAGAAGGAGCCGATCGGCAAAGCGCTGACGGATTTCCTCGCCGACAAGGGCATCATCCTGCTGACCTGGGTCTGGCAAGCCGGCGGCGTTGCCAGCCGCTCCAGGCCGATCGTAGCACCGGAAGATGCCAAGGGCCTCAAGGTCCGCGGCGGCTCGCGCGAAATGGATATGGTGCTGCAGACCGCCGGCGCCGCGGTGCTGTCGGTACCGTCAAACGAGATCTACTCGGCCATGCAGACTGGCGCCTGCGACGCCGGCATCACCTCCTCCACCAGCCTGATCTCGTTCCGGCTCGAGGAAGTTGCGAAGTCGCTGACCTCGGGGGCCGGCGCCTCCTATTGGTTCATGCTGGAACCGCTGATGATGTCGAAATCGATCTTCGACGGCCTGCCGAAAAAGCAGCAGGACATCATCCTCGCGGTCGGCACCGAGATGGAAGCGTTCGGCCGCAAGGGCGCGCAGGACGACGACGTCGAAGTCGCCAAGGTCTATGAGAAGGCCGGTGGCAAGGTCAGCATGCTCGATGTGGCCACCGTCGGCAAATGGCGCGACATCGCCCGCGACACCGCGTGGAAGGACTATGCCGCGAAAACCCCGACCGCGGCGAATTTCCTGAAGCTCGCCAGCGACGTCTCCGCATGATGCATGGTCCGTTGCCGGATCAGCATGATCTTCCGATCACCGCGACGGGCAATTCGCCCGTCGCGGTGATCGAGCGCGGCGTTGCGTTCTTGAACAACATCATCGTCGTGCTGTCGGCGCTGGCGCTGATCGCAGCCAGCGCGATCCTCAGCTACAGCGTGTTGGGCCGGGCTTTGTTTCACAGTCCAAACTACTGGCAGGACGAAGCGGCGGTATTTCTTTTGGTCGGCGCCACCTTCATGTCCTCGGCCTATGTGCAGTCGCAGCGCGGCCATATCGGTATCGAGGCGTTCGTCGGATTGCTGTCGCCGCTGGCCAACCGTATCAGGCTGTGGCTGGTCGATGCCGCGAGCCTGCTGTTTTGCGCGTTCTTTGCCTGGAAGTCCTGGACGCTGACCCACGAGGCCTGGGCCGAGGGCCAGGTTTCCAATTCGATGTGGTCGCCGCCGCTGTCGATTCCGTACGGGCTGATGGCCGTCGGCATGACGCTGTTGTGCGTGCAGATATTGCTGCAGGTGATCGCGCCGTTCACCGGTGCAGAACACCGATGAGCGTCCTGGGTATTGGAATCAGTTACGGCATCGCGACCTTGTTTGCGATGTTCTCGGGGATGCCGATCGCTTTCGCGCTGGGCGCGGTCGCCGTGGTGTTCATGGGCATTTATATGCCTGCCGCCTCACTCGATACCGTCACGCAGAACGTCTACGAGGAAATGGCCTCGATCACGCTATTGGCGATCCCGCTGTTCATCCTGAAGGGGGCTGCGATCGGCAGGTCGCGCGCCGGCCAGGATCTCTACACGGCGTTGCATGCCTGGTTGCACCGGGTCCCGGGCGGCCTCGGCGTCGCCAACGTATTCGCCTGCGCGCTGTTCGCGGCGATGGCCGGATCCTCGCCCGCTACCTGCTCGGCGATCGGCTCGGCCGGCATTCCGGAAATGCGCAAGCGCGGCTATTCCGGCGGCTTCGCGGCCGGCATCATCGCGGCCGGCGGTACGCTCGGCATCCTGCTGCCGCCGTCGATCACGATGATCCTGTTCGCGGTCGCCGCTGAAAAATCGCTGGGCCGTCTGTTCCTCGCCGGCATCGGACCCGCGCTGTTTCTGGTGCTGCTGTTCGGTAGCTACGCAGTGTTCCGCTTCCGCAAGGAATATGCCGCGGCCAGCGCCGTCTACGCGCAGACCGGCGCGACCTCGCCGATCCTCGCGCGGGATGATTTCACGCTGGCGGAGCGCTTCAGCGTGCTGCCGCGGGTGCTGCCGTTCGTGATCCTGCTGACGGGCGTGATGATCGCGCTCTATGGCGGCTATGCGACGCCGTCGGAAACCGCCGGGCTCGGCGGCCTGCTGGCGCTGGTGCTGATCGCTTTGATCTACAGCGTGTGGCGGCCGAGCGACCTGGCGCCGATCCTGAAATCGACCATCCGCGAGTCCACCATGCTGATGATGATCATCGGCATGTCGCTGTTGTATTCCTATGTCATGAGCTATCTGCACATCTCGCAATCGGTCGCGGAATCGATTGTCGCGATGAACCTGCCGCGCTGGGAATTGCTAGCGGCGATCCTCGTCATGGTGGTGATGCTCGGCTTTTTCCTGCCGCCGGTCTCGATCATCCTGATGACCGCGCCGATCATCCTGCCGCCGCTGCGCGCCGCCAATTTCGATATCATCTGGTTCGGCGTGGTGATGACCATCGTGATGGAGATGGGACTGATCCATCCGCCCGTCGGCCTCAATCTGTTCGTGATCCGCAACGTCGCGCCGGATATCTCACTCAGCGAGGTGATCTGGGGCACGCTGCCCTTCGTGCTGCTGATGATGGCCGCCGTTGTCGTGCTGTGCTTCGTGCCGCAGATCTCGACCTGGTTGCCCGATCTGGTGATGGGATCGGACGGGGGGAGATAGATTAGCTACTTCGCCGCCCGCGCCTTCGCATTCAGCGCCGAAGCGACCCGGCTCACCGGCGGACGCCCAATGAGCCCGCTGATCCCGTTGGTGGCCGCCAGCAGTTTTGCCATGTCGACCCCGGTCGCGATCCCCATGCCTTCCAGCATGTACACCACGTCCTCGGTGGCGACGTTGCCGGTGGCGCCGGGCGCGTAGGGGCAGCCGCCGAGGCCGCCGGCCGCCGAATCGATCACCCGGGCGCCCTCTTCCATGCCGGCATAGAGATTGGCCAGCGCCTGGCCGTAGGTGTCGTGAAAATGCATCGCCAGATGGGCCATCGGTACCACGCCGGCCGCGGCGCGCAGCAATTGCCGCGTCTTTGCTGGCGTCCCGACGCCGATGGTATCGCCAAGCGAGACCTCATAGCAGCCGAGATCCCACAGCGATTGCGCGACGTTGACGACCGCCGCCGGTTTGATCTCGCCCTCATAGGGACAGCCCAGCACACAGGAGACGTAGCCACGCACCCGGATGCCGTCAGCCCTGGCGCGCGCCATCACCGGCTTGAACCGTTCGATCGATTCGGCGATCGAGCAATTGATATTGGCGCGCGAGAAAGCTTCCGACGCCGCGGCGAACACCGCGATCTCCCTGGCGCCGGCGGCGCGCGCCGCCTCGTAGCCCTTTTCGTTCGGCACCAGCACTTCGAATTCACCGTCGGTGCGATGACTGACGCCACGCAGCACCTGATCGGAATTCACCATCTGCGGGATCGCCCTCGGCGACACGAAGGCACCGACCTCGATGGTGTGCAATCCGGCGTCCAGCAGCGCCTCGATGAAGGCAATGCGGTCAGTCACGCTGACGAGGCTCTTTTCGTTCTGCAAACCGTCGCGCGGACCGACTTCAAAGATGCGCACGGAATCGCTCATGCTGGTCTCACGCTGCCGTTGGTTCCATTTCGGCGAGTTCGACGCCTTCCTGCACGATATCGCCGACCTTGCATTTGATCTTCCTGAGCACGCCGGCAAACGGCGCACGCAAAGTCTGCTCCATCTTCATGACTTCAAGCGTGAGGATCGGCGCGCCCTTTTCCAGCGTCGCGCCCTCCTCGGCCAACAGCGCCACCACGGTGCCTGGCAAGGGGGCTGCGATCTTGTCCTCGCCGACCTGCTCCTCGTCGTCGCCACCGAACGGATCGACCCAATGCAGTTCGAACCGACCATGGCGCGTCCGCAAATAGAGTTCATGGCCGTCGATGACAGGCACCACCCGCGATCGCACCCCATCGAGCGTGACGTCGATTTCGCCCTCGTCGTTCACCGAATAGCCAAAGCCCATCTCGCGTTCGGCGATGGCGACAACCGATGGGCCGTTGCCGTAGTGCAAGGTCACCTCATATTCGCCGCCCTGCCCCTGGCGGAATACGAATTTGCGGCGGCGCCGGCCGACCGGCATCCAGCCGAAACTCTGCCACGGCGAATGAGCTTCCGCCCGGGCAGCTTTTTGCTCGTCGTTCAGGATGATGGCCACCGCTGCGCACAGCTCGAGATCGCCGGGCGCCGCGGGCGCTGCCGTCAGGTTCGTCAGCTCGCGCTCGATGAAGCCGGTGTCGATGGCGTTGGCGCGCACGCCCGGATGGGTCACCAGCGCCGACAAGAATGGAATGTTGGTCGTGATGCCACGGACATCGATTTCATCCAGCCCGCGATTGAGCTTGTCGATCGCGGCCTGGCGGGTCGGCGCCCAGGCGATCACCTTGGCCAGCATGGCGTCGTAATGCGGCGAGACCAAATCGCCCTCGCGATAGCCGTCATCGATGCGCAGACCGTCGACCGCCGCGGGCGTACGCCAGGTCTTGATGCGGCCGACCGACGGCATGAAATTCTTGGCGGGATTTTCCGCGTAGACCCGCGCTTCGATCGCGTGGCCGTTGAAGCCGATATCTTCCTGCGCCAGCGGCAATCGTTCGCCGAACGCCACCCGCAATTGCCATTCCACCAGATTGATGCCCGTGATCGCCTCGGTCACGGGATGCTCGACCTGAAGGCGGGTGTTCATCTCGATGAAGAACACGTCCTTGCCGTCGGAGACGAATTCGATGGTGCCGGCGCCGACATAGTTGACGGCGGAGGCGGCCTTGCGCGCGGCGGCGCAGACGGCCTGGCGCTGGGCGAAATCGAGCGTCGGCGACGGCGCCTCCTCGATCACCTTCTGGTGTCGGCGCTGCAGCGTGCATTCGCGCTCGAACAGCGAAACCAGATTGCCGTGGCTGTCGCCGATCACCTGCACTTCAATGTGGCGCGGATTCAGCACGAATTTTTCGATCAGCATGCGATCGTCGCCGAACGCGGCCTTGGCCTCGCGCTTGGCGCTAACGATCGCAGGGGCCAATTCCGCCGCCGAACGCACCACGCGCATGCCGCGGCCGCCGCCGCCGGCCGAAGCCTTGACCAGAACCGGAAAGCCGATCTGGTCGGCGGCTTTCGCCAAAGTCGCCTCGTCCTGGGCTTCGCCGTGATAGCCGGGCACCAGCGGGACGCCGGCCTTTTCCATCAAGGCCTTGGAGCCGGACTTGGAACCCATCGCGATCATCATCTCGGCGGTGGGACCAACGAACACCAACCCGGCATCGGCGCAGGCCTGGGCAAATTCGGCGTTCTCCGACAGGAAGCCGTAACCGGGATGGATCGCCTCGGCGCCGCTCTTGCGGGCGGCGTCGATCACCCGTTCGATGTTGAGATAGCTATCGCGTGCGCGCGCCGGCCCGAGCAGTACGGCCTCGTCGGCTTCGGCAACATGCATCGCGCCGCGATCGGCTTCGGAATACACCGCGACCGGCCGCAGGCCCATCGCGCGCGCGGTGCGGATCACCCGGCAGGCGATCTCGCCGCGATTGGCGATCAGCAGGCTGTGAAAACGCCGGTACATTCGGGATCGATCCATCATCACATCCTGAACAGACCGAAACGCGTCGGCTCTATCGGCGCGTTGGTCGATGCCGACAGGCCGAGGCCCAGCACCAGCCTGGTATCGGCCGGGTCGATCACGCCGTCATCCCACAGCCGGGCCGTGGCGTAATATGGGCTGCCCTGGGTTTCGAATTGCGCGCGCGTCGGCGCCCGGAACTCGTTCTCCTCCTCGACCGACCAGCTGCCGCCCTTGGCTTCGATATTGTCGCGCCGCAACTGGCTCAGCACCATCGCCGCCTGTTCGCCGCCCATCACCGAGATCCGGGCATTCGGCCACATCCAGAGGAACCGCGGGCTGTAGGCGCGGCCGCACATCCCGTAATTGCCGGCGCCGTAGGATCCCCCGATCACGACGGTGAATTTCGGGACATTGGCCGTCGCCACCGCCGTCACCAGCTTGGCGCCGTCGCGCGCAATGCCGCCGGCCTCGTATTTCTTGCCGACCATGAAGCCCGTGATGTTCTGCAGGAACACCAGCGGAATATTGCGCTGGCAGCACAGCTCGATGAAATGCGCGCCCTTCAGCGAGCTTTCGCTGAACAGGATGCCGTTGTTGGCGATGATGCCGACCGGATAGCCCCAGATATGCGCGAAGCCGCAAATCAGGGTTTGGCCGTAGAGCTTCTTGAACTCGTCGAACTCCGAGCCATCGACCAGCCGCGCGATGATGTCGTGCACGTCGAACGGCTTGCGGCCGTCGGCGGAGACCACGCCGTAGATTTCCTCCGGCGCAAACAATGGTTCACGCGGCGCGCGCATGTTCAGGGTGGCCGGGCGCGGCGGCTTCAACGTTGCAACGATGCGCCGCGCGATGCCGATCGCATGCGCGTCATTTTGCGCATAATGGTCGGTGACGCCGGATTGCCTTGAATGCACGTCGGCGCCGCCGAGTTCCTCGGCCGTGACCACTTCGCCGGTCGCAGCCTTCACCAGCGGCGGCCCGCCCAGAAAGATCGTGCCCTGATTGCGCACGATGATGCTCTCGTCCGACATCGCCGGGACGTAGGCCCCGCCGGCGGTGCAGGAGCCCATCACGATCGCGATCTGCGGAATGCCCGCCGCCGACATCTGCGCCTGATTGTAGAAGATGCGGCCGAAATGCCGTTCGTCCGGGAAAATCTCGTCCTGCTGCGGCAGGAAGGCGCCGCCGGAATCGACCATGTAGACGCAAGGCAGATTGTTCTGCCGCGCGATGTCCTGGGCACGAAGATGCTTCTTCACCGTCATCGGGTAGTAAGTGCCGCCCTTGATGGTGGCGTCGTTGGCGACAACCACGCATTCGCGACCCGAAATCCGGCCGATGCCTGTGATGATGCTCGCGGAATGCACATCGCCGCCATAGAGGCCGTTGGCGGCCAGCGGCGACAATTCGAGGAACGCGGTGCCCGGATCGATCAGGAGGTCGACGCGCTGGCGCGCCAGCATCTTGCCGCGCGCGGTGTGCCTGCTACGCGAGGCTTCGCCGCCGCCGCCGGAGACCTGATCGAGCTTGCCGCGAAGCTCCGCGACCAGCGTGCGCATGGTGTCCGCGTTGCGGACAAAATCGGATGAACTCGGATCGATACTGGAATGCAGCGGCATGGCCTCGGGCGGTCTCTCAGGCGGTTCCTGGCGGCAGTTTCTTTGGTAGTTTCTTGAACGGTTTATGCTGCGCCGCAATTCGACATTGGGCTCACGCCCGCCATGGTGTCACTGCCGCACAGCGTTAGGCAACCCGGAAGTTTCGATCCGGGCAAGCCCGGCAAAATACCAAGTGACAAAATACCAAGTGAATTGCCAAGAGGAATCGAGCTGGTTTCGGTCCTAATGGGTCCAGGGCTCGCTGCGCCGGAACGCAAAATTGTCTGCATAGGCGGCCTGGCGACGGGCCGGCGGCTTCGGCTCGATCACCTGATACGGGATGCCCTCACGCGCGCAATAGGCCACCGCCTCCTCCTTGGTGTGGAAGCGAATGGTCAGCTGCTGCTTCATGTCGCCGGAAGAGGTCCAGCCCATCAGCGGCTCGATCGCGCGCGGCTGCTCGGGCTCATAATCGAGCTGCCATTCCCGGGTCTTGGCGGCTCCCGATTGCATCGCGTTTTTGGCGGGCTTAAAGATGCGTGCGGTCATGGATGGTCAAATCCCCAGGGAAATGCGGCGTGGAAGCGCGTGGCGTGGCTGGCTGGGATAGTATACAGACATTTTTCAAGAATTTGGTCGGTGATTCCCAGCCCCCGGATGCTACATTTTCCTATAATCTTTATGGCGCGCTATGACAACTTGGCCCATCGCCCGGCTGTCCCGCAGGCCTGATCCTCTCCAACGCATCACGTCGAAACGGCAGCCATGAAAATCAACGCAACCCTCCCCGAAAAAGGACGTGATCTCCGGCTCGACCTGTTTCGCGGGGTCGCGAACTGGGCGATTTTCCTGGATCACATTCCCGACAATGTCGTGAACTGGATCACCACGCGAAATTATGGCTTCAGCGACGCTGCGGACCTGTTCGTTTTCATCTCCGGTTATACCGCCTCCTTTGTCTACGCCCGGATGATGATCGAACGCGGCTTCATCGTCGGCGCCACCCGCCTGACCAAGCGGGTCTGGCAACTCTACGTCGCCCACATCATCCTGTTCGTGATCTACATCGTGTCGATCGGCTACGTCGCGCAGCGCTACAGCGATCCGGAGATCATCAACGAGTTCAATGTCGCCGGTCTCGTCGACAGCGCGGTTGAAACCCTGCGCCAGGGCCTGCTGCTGAAGTTCAAGCCGGTCAATCTGGACGTTCTGCCGCTCTACATCGTGCTGATGGGGCTGTTTCCGCCGGTGCTCTGGATGATGCTGCGCAGGCCCAATTTGACCATGCTGGCGTCGATCGCGCTGTGGCTCTCGGCCCGCCAGTTCGGCTGGAATTTCTCCGCCTATCCCGCCGGCACCTGGTACTTCAATCCATATTGCTGGCAGGTTCTGTTCGTGTTCGGCTCGTGGTGCGCATTGGGCGGCGCGCGAAAATCGATGGCGATCATCATGGCGCCGATCACGCTGTATCTGTCGATCGCCTATCTCATCTTTGCGCTCGTCATGACAATGGCGGGCAAGTTCCCGGATCTAGGCGCGATGTTCCCGCACTGGCTCTATGACGCCTTCAATCCGAACGACAAAACCAATCTCGCGCCCTATCGCTTCCTGCATTTCGTCGTGATCGTGATCATGGTGATCCGGTTTGTGCCGAAGAACTGGTCAGCGCTGGAGTGGAAGGTGTTCGATCCGCTGATGGTTTGCGGCCAGCAATCGCTCGCGGTGTTCTGCGTCGGCGTCTTCCTGTCCTTTGTCGGACATTTCGAACTGATGATGAGTTCGGGTTCGCTGTTCGCGCAGATTTTTGTCAGTGTGACCGGCATCGCGATCATGACCATCGTGGCCTATTACATCTCCTGGTCGAAACGGCAGGACAAGCCGATTCCCAAGCCGGCGGCGGCAACAGCCAAGGCCGGCTGATCACCGCCGGCCGGTTACTCCTCCGTATCAGATGTTCGTCCCCTGCCGCGGGGCGTGGTGACCACCATTCTGCCTTTGGTTGAAATACCACCCCACGCGGTGGACCAGCCGACTTCCGAAACCGGGGCTCGGCCGATGCCATCCTGGCTTCGCTTGCCCTGTATGGCGAACGTGGCGCCCTGGGGATCCCGGCATCGCGCGATCCAGCCGCCGCCCGGCAATTCGAGCGGCCCCTCAAATATCTCGCCCCCGGCGCTTTCGACGCGCTCCGCGGCCGCGTCGATGTCGCCGATGTTGAAATAAAACAGCCAGAACGGAACAGGCTCGATCGGACGCTTGTTGAACATGCCACCGACCGTCTCGCCGCCCGCGGAAAACAACTGATATGGCGTCGCCGAGCCCGGCTCGGAAGCCACCCTCTGCCAGTCGAACAGTTCGCTATAGAAGGCAAACGCGGGCTCCCGGTCCGCGGCCAGCAACTCGTGCCATCCGATCCGTCCAGGTTTGTTCGGCTCGATGAACTTCGACTGTCCGACGTTCAATCCCTCGACCAGCGCCAGCGTTGCGGTTTGCGGGTCAGCGACCACCGAAATACGACCGATATTGCTGTCCGTCGGCGGAACATAGACCGTGCCTCCAAGACGCTTGAGCCGGTCGGCCGCAGCCGCCACGTTGTTGACGCTGACATAGCCCATCCACCTCGGCGTCGCCCCCATTCGCGTCGCCTCCTCGGGCAGCCCCATGAGACCGCTGACCGGGACTTTCCCGGAGGTGAACAATGTGTAGGCCAGACCTGATGGCGAAGCGTCCTGCGCCCCCCAGCCGACGACTTTGGTGTAGAACGCCTTGGCGGAAGCGAGGTCCGTCGTCATCAGTTCGTACCAGGCGAAACGTCCGGGATAATCGACCACGTTCAGTCTCCGTTCGAGGCTATAAACAGCAATGGCCGATCGATTGGCAATCGTTGGTTTTGCTCCGGTTAACGGCTCGATGACGCCGTGTGCAAAGCAGCAAGCGCCGACGCAGGAGCCCGCTTCGGATATTCTCGCGTTGAGGTTGTCGGCGCAAAACATCGAGGCGAGCATCGATCATGAATAGCGCATGAATAAATATCGTCGGGATCGTTCATAAAGATGAACCAAGCGCGTAGCTGCAGCGACCTACGTATCTGCTGGCGTGTGTGAGTGTCTTGCGTGGTACATTGGCACGGCGTACAATCCAATTGCTGGAGTCAAACTACTTTTTAAAAGGTATGGAGGTTTCGACTATGTCACGGGTGAAACAGACTTCGACGAAAAAGCGAGTGATGAAATCCGCACCGGTGCTGGGGGCCGCCGGTTTGACGTTCTCAATGATTGGCGGCGCATCCGCTGCGGCCGTCCCGACCGCCGATGCAGCACAGTCGCCGACCGTTGGACTGGGTCACCAGGTAACGCTTGGTGAAGAAGAAATCGCCGATGTAAGCTTGGCGACGTTCTATGTGTTCGACAAGGAAAACACCGCGTCCGCCAAGGGTGGCGTGCAGCTTGCCTGGCGTGGCTGCGGTGGTTGCCGCGGTTGCAGAGGCTGTCGCGGTTGCCGCGGTTGCCGCGGTTGTGGTGGTGGTGGTTGCGGCGGCGGCGGTTGCTGCGCTTCGTGGGGAGCTTGCCGCCTTTGCTAAGGCGGATCACTCTCCCATCACACTGACAAACGAGGTTTTTGGCCGGGTTCGACAATGTCGACCCGGCCAATGCATGTGACCTTCGCCCACGTGACCTTCATCTCGCTTGCTACTCGCTCTGGTTCCCTGCTTCACGGATTCTTCACTTCAACTATTCTTTATCCCAACAGATGTTGTTTGCGGTGCCGCCGGCTCGACGCGGTGACACGCGGATGACGACGGAATGGATCGCTGATCTTGTCGAAAAAAGCACGCGCCAAGGCTGGCCCAAAGAAATCCACTGGCCAAACGAAATCCAGTGGCCGCAAAACGCGCCCTGCCCCGGCCAAACGTAGCGCCAAGAAAGCCGCACGCGCCGTCACCAGCAAACGCAGAGCCGCGGCACCGCGGCAAGACGTTCCGCAATTCGCGTCGAATTTCTCCGTCTATGTGCTGCCGCCCGATACGGTGTGCCTGTATTCCGAGGACCGAAAATTTTTCCTTCATGGCGAAGTATATTGCGCGCTCGCGACCGCGATCGGGAAAGGCGGCAAGAGTTTTCCGCAACTCGCCGAGGAGATGTCGAAGCGTTTCCCCCCGGATCAGATCGAGCAAGCGCTCAAGCGGCTGATGGAGCGCGGCTACCTCGTGCCGGCTTCGCCGGCTTCCCCCGCCGCGGCAGATGGGTTTTGGGCGAGTCTCGGTTTGCCACCCGGCATGGCGGAACAAAATCTCGAAAGCTGCCGCGTGCGGGTCGAAGCAATCGACGTCAAGGGCGCGTCCGAGTTCAGCGCCGCCTTGAGCGAACTCGGCGTGCGCGTCGTCAAGAGTTCACCCGACCTCACCGTCACTCTGGTGAACGATTATCTCGAACGGCAACTGGCTGAATTGAACCAGCAGCGGGTCTCGGACGGCACCCGCTGGCTGATCGTGCAACCCTCCGGCGCCTTTCCGCTGGTGGGTCCGGTATTCACGCCGGGGGATGGCGCCTGCTGGACCTGCCTGTTCGATCGCATGATCCGCAACCGGGAGGTCAAAGGATTTCTCGACCGCGGTGCAGCGCAGCTGGTGGCCCTATCGCCGCTGGTCCGCAACACGCTCGGTCAAAGCGCCATCCATTTCGCGGCGATCGAAGTCGCCAAGGCGATTGCGACGGGTTTCCGCACCGATCTGAAGAATCATATCTTCAGCCAGGACCTGGCCGGCGCCAGCATGGTGAAGCATTATGTTGCCGCGCGCCCGCAATGCCCGACCTGCGGCAACAAGAAACTGCGCGACCCGCGCCGCGCCCCCCAGCCGATCGAGATTACCGGCGGCGCCAAGCTGGTCATGACCAGCGGCGGATACCGTTCGGTGTCGGCGCGGACTACCGTGGCGCGGCATCGCAAACATGTCAGCCAGCTCACCGGGGTCGTGACCAAGCTCGAGCGGATCGAAGCCGATCTGCCAATGAACACCAACTTCTTTGCCAAGCATAATTTCTCGGCGCCGGCACAGAACGTCGATCAGCTCCGCAACGGATTGAGCGGCGGCAGCTTCGGCAAGGGCAGCACCGCCGAACAGGCCGAAGCCAGCGCGCTGATGGAATCGATCGAGCGCTATTCGGGTATCTTCCAGGGCGACGAAATCCGGATGACGCGGAGATTCACCGATTTTGCGCCCGGCGAAGCGATTCATCCCAACGACGTATTGTTGTTCAGCGACGCGCAATCGGAGGCGGATCACTCGGCAGAGGATTCGAGCGAGACGCAGATCACGCCAGCGGAATTCGATCGGACGGCCAAGATCGAATGGTCGCCGGTATGGTCGCTGCGCGATGGCGACTTCAAATATTTGCCGACCAGCCTGCTGTATTTCTTCTACAGCGGTCCGTTCGCTTTCCAGGCGGATTCCAACGGCTGCGCAGCCGGCAACACAGTGGAGGAAGCGATCGTCCAGGGTTTCCTCGAACTGGTCGAGCGCGATGCCTATGCGATCTGGTGGTACAATCAATCACAGCGCAACGAGGTTGATCTCAGCCAGTTCAACGATTCCTATGTTCAGGATCTGAAGAGCCAGCTCGCCGATACCGGACGTAAATTGTGGGTGCTCGATATCACCAGCGATCTCGGCGTCCCCACGTACCTCGCGGTCCTGCACTGGATGCAAAACGGGCAGGAAAATATCGAATTCGGCTCCGGCGCGCATTTCGACAAGCGCATCGCGCTGCTGCGCACGCTGACGGAACTGAACCAGTTCCTGTCGATCGGCTTCATGGATGGCGGCACCGGCGAGAAGCCGAGCCTCGACGGCGTCACGCCGTTGCACCTGGAAAGCCATCCGTTCCTGACGCCCATCAAGAACCCGTCGCTTCCCTCGGGCCTCGATTTCGGCAGGCTCGACAACACCCGCGATCAGGTGCTGGCCTGCGTCGACATTGCCAGGCGTGCGGGGCTCGATTTCCTGGTTCTCAACCAGACCCGGCCTGACGTCGAAGTCCCCGTCGTTCGCGTGATCGTCCCGGGATTGCGGCATTTCTACCGCCGCTTCGGACCAGGCCGGCTCTATGATATTCCGGTCAAGCTCGGACTGCGCGATCAGCCGATACCGGAAAACGAGCTGACGCCGTTCCTCCCCCATAGCTGAGAGATCCCGCGTGCGCGCTCCCGCAAAAAAGAAACCGCGGCGGGCTGCGCCAGCGGTCATTTCGGCCGTCGCGAGCGCGCACATCCGGCTGGAGACTCACCCGGATGGCAACGTATTCGCCTGCTTCGATGACTACGCGATCGAACTCGGAAAATTCAGCGGCGCGGCAGCGTTGCGCGCGCAACAATTACGTACCGGCCTGCCGCTAAAGTCGTTTGCGTCCGGCCGCAACCCCGTCGACAAGGAAGTCGATCTGCTGGTCCGGCGAATGGCCCAACGTGGTCTTTTGGAATACCGGCTTGGGCACGAAGGACCTGGGCACAAAAAACTTGGGCACCAGGAAAACGACCAGGTCGTCATCGAACCGCAGATGCCCGATTATTGGCCGCGAACGCCGAAACTGGGCGGCGCCGATCGGATCGTGCTGTCGCGATTCGCCTATCTGCGGCGACGCGGCAACGAGATGATCCTGGAGTCGCCCCGCGCAGGCGCGCTGTTTCGGATTTGTGACCCGAAAGTTGCCGCGACCATCACTTTGCTCACGACGCCGCAGACCATCAACAAACTCCGGCGGCAGAACAGCTTTCCCGGTACCGAGCTTTTCGCGCTGCTGCTGGACTGCCATATCCTTTTCAAAATCGACGTTGCCGGCAGCGATGGCCTTCGCGCCGACGAAGGCGATGACAATCTGGTGCTGTGGGATTTTCACGATCTGTTGTTCCACACCCACTCGACCGAGGGCCGGCAGGCCAACCCGCTGGGCGGCCTATATCCCTACGCCGACGTAATGCCGCCACCGCCGGCGACGCGGGCGAACTGGCCCGGCAACAAGATCGATCTGCCCAAGCCTTCGGCGACGGCAGCCAGCGCCATCTCGCCATTCACAGAGCTGATGCGCGAACGTCATTCGACGCGCGGCTTCGACGACGGCAATCCGATCACGCTCGCCGAACTCTCGCACTTTCTCGACGGCGCCGCGCGGATCCAGTTTAAGTGGCAAAGCACCATCGACCAGGGCGACGAGGGCCCGGTGATCGACTACACCACCCGGCCCTATCCGGCGGCCGGCAGCAGCTATGAGCTCGAACTCTATCTCACCGTCGCCAATTGCAAGGGACTGGCGCGCGGCTTCTATCATTACGATGCCGACCGACACGCTTTGGTCGCCATCGACGCGCGTCCGCATGACCTCGAGATGCAGCTGACCTCGGCCGAATTCGCCATGGACGCCCCCGGCGCGCCACAAATTCTGATCACGATGGCGGCGCGGTTCAACCGGATTTCATGGAAATACAGCTCGATCGCCTATTCGCTGATTCTGAAGGACGTCGGCGTGCTGATCCAGACGCTCTATCTGATGGCGACCGACATGGGGCTCGGTGGATGCGCGATCGGCAGCAACAATATCGACCTGTTCGCGCAGATGACCGGGATCGAATTCCATGTCGAAGGCCCGGTCGGACAATTCGCGCTGGGGCGCGGCATGCAGGACGAAGGCTAGCAGCGGCGCACCATGGATAACCCCAAACAAGACGACGGCAGCGGAAGCCGGGCTCCGGCGATCGCGGGGCTGGCCATCGCGGTTGTCCTGCTGGTAGTGGGCATATGGCTGGCCCACGAGCTAACCGCGGCAAGCAAGATGCAGGACTGCCTGATGTCGGGCCGCACCAATTGCAACGTCATCGAGCCCGCTCAATAACGCGGGCTATCCGGAGCAACGATAAGGTCAGACCCTGCGCTTAGTTGCAGGGATGGCGCCGGCCGTCCTGGCCCCGGTAATTTGCAGACGACTGTCCGCACAGCCGATCAAACCCGTCATAAATGCCATAGGGCGCGCCATTGACGGGGTAAATCACGCGATCCGGCGGAACGGTGGTCCCGGGATAGAAGTCGGGCGGGCCGTAATTGTGCAGGTAGATGTCGTCCATGCCGTGGGCATGCCGGTGGTGATGCCGGACGTACACGTCGGCGTCGGCCGCAAATGACGGTGCTGAAACCGACAACATCAGTGCCGCCGCTGCCAAAACCCTGATTTGCATCGCTAGTTCCTGTGTTCGGCCGATCGCCTGCCTGCGTCACCCTGAAGGCGCAGCACAGGCCCAGCTTTATCGCCTGGTCCAGTGTTTCTCAAGCCAGTGTTTCTCAAGCTCTGGCCAAGAGCAACCCTAAGCAGGCCTTGGGGCCGATGGTTTCCACGAAGCGTGTTCGAATCAGCACATCCGGCCGCTTTCGGACGGCTGTTTGCCTGATCTTCACGGGATCGATCGCGGTGTTGGCCGAGCCCGGTAGCACCGGCGGCAGCGTTACCGGCGGCGGCCGAGGTCTGTCCGGCCCGCGGATCGACGAAACGCCGCGGCCGGCGGAAGGCGACGTCGACAGTTTCTACGGCAGCTGGCTATTTGCCGGTATCGGCTGTCACTCGTCCGGCGTTTTGCCCGCGATCATTTCGCATGGGAAATCATCGTCCAGGGCGGCAGCGGACCCGTCGATCCCGACGGCACCTTGAACTCGATCGGCGCCGGCAACGGCGTCACGCAAACCGGGGGCGGACGCGCCTGACGGGCAATGCCGACACCGGGACCTATAAAAGATCTGACGGCTGCCGGGGGGGGGGACCTGGACAGCGATCAAGCAATAACGCCGATCAACTACACGTGGCAATTCGGCGCAAAAGAGCGCACGCTCTCTCGACATGAGTCCTCACACCGCAGGAGATCGACATGGCCAAAGGCGAACAGAAGAGTAACCGGGAAACCAAGAAGCCGAAAAAAGACAAGATCAAGACGATCGCCGCGGCTCCCAGCCAAAAGGCCGGCGGATGGCAGCCGACCGCGAACACCGGCAAGAAGAAGTAACGCTGCGGCTGACGCATCAAGAGGAACGCCGCGATGCCATCAAGGGTTTGCCATCACAGCCCATAGAATATCTTCGGACCGGCGCGCCGATTGAAATTGGAAATAAATACCGCGAAATAAATGCCGCGCGGATCGTCGCACGATATCGCTTTGCTCGCGGCCGGAATATGTCCCGTTTCAATGCAGCCTTCGCGCGGTGCTTGTCCGCTGACGTCCGCGCTCAGCAAACCTTCTCAGGCCTGTTCCAGCGAACGATCGGCGATGAAAATGTTTCTTAACATGTCAGCGATAGCGTCAACTCAATCGCGGAACTGGTACTGCGTACCGCGAGAAACAGACTAAGCCTGCCGTCTCAACCCGGCAGGTTTTTCTGTTTTAAAGACAGAGGCCGAGAATTTTCAGCCGGCAGGTTTGCGGCGCGTTTGTCTTGGCGCCCACCGTCGAGCCTGGCTTCGCGTTAGCCGTCGAATTGACCTTGGGCTTCCTGGTGGCGGGGGGCGTGCGCTTCGCACCGATGCCCTCGGGACGTTCATAGTCACCGGCAATCTCCATCGCCCAGTAGGTCCGGCCCGTCGTCGTGCTTTTCACGCTGGCGATACCGACCCGTGACGCATTATGCAGCAGGAGGTTCTTCCGATGCTCCGCCGATTCGATCCATTGGTTGAGCGTTTTCGGAAAACTGTCGTAGCCATACGCGATATTTTCCGCAGCCCGTCCGGATCCTGACGGCGCCACCCGGGACGAAAACCGCCCGAGCACATCATGGTCGAGCACGTCCTTGGCGGCCATCGCCGCGGCCTGGTCATGCGCGATGCGGTTGAGGGTTGAATCCAGGGTCACTCGCCCTTCGCCGTGATGCTGGCGAAAGTTCGAGATCATTTCGGCAGGCGGAGCCGCGGTCTGCGCGCTGGCGGAGCCGCAAACGACCAATGACAGCCAAAGCGAGGGCCACAATCCGGACTTCATGGATGTTCGCCCGCCCCGCTTCGGTTCAATTGCGACCCTTGCGGACGACCTTCGACGAGGAAGCAGCCGCTACGGCCGACGGCGCGGGCATGCTGGACAGCGATTGCTGGAGCGCATCGAGTTTGCCGTTCAGCGCTTCGATCTGGCTCGCCAGATTCTTGCTCGCCACCTGCTGCGCGGCGAGCTGGTCCTGCACGATCTGAAGCTGGTCGACGGCCTGCTGTTCGGTCACTTCGAGATCCTTGGTCCGTTCGACAAGATCGGTCTGGACCGGCGCAACGACAGCGGCACCCGGTGACACCACCGCGGCGCTATTGCCGCCTGTTGCCCAGAGGATCAGGCCGCAGGTAATGACCAGAAACCCGCATATCGCAATCAGCGGCATGAACCGCCGGCCGATCAGCGGCGACGCGAGCCGATTATCGACCTGCCATCTATCAGACATACGCCCTCTTTGAGTCATTCCCACGAGCTTCCCGACCACGATCGCCGGCAAGATTGAAGAGTCGAAATTCCGCCTAAGCTATTGAAATAGCTGGTCGGGGCAGCTGGATTCGAACCAACGACCTGCAGTACCCAAAACTGCCGCGCTACCAGGCTGCGCTATACCCCGATCATCTGGGAAACGTGTCGATACACGCTTAAGGCGGGGCCAGCAAGAAGCGCCAGCGGCCTCAATGGCCGCTGAACAGCGGGTGTCCGACGCGATCGCCGGGCTGTATCCCGTATTTCTGCGCTGTGCCGGCGATCACTTCGAGCACCCCCTTCGCCAGCCCCCCCGACGGGATGATCTTGGTCGACATCGGCTCGGTGTTTTGGGCGATCCGCAGGATCCGGCCATCGGCGCGGATGAAGATCATGTCGAGGGAGATGTAGGTGTTCTTCATCCACATCGAGACTTCCTGCTCGGGGGAAAAGTCGAACAGCATCCCTTTGCCGTCGGCGAGTTCCTTGCGGTACATCAGGCCCGTGGTCTTTTCCTCTTCGGTCGTTGCCATCTCGACCGCGAAGACATGCACGCCGGACTTGGTGACGATCTCAAGCGGCTGAATACTCGCGGCCTGCGCCTCCAGGCCCGTGAACGCGCAGAGCGCGGCGGCCGAGGCTACGATCCAAAGCCAGGTCAGCAAGCGAGTCCGTACGCCAATTTGACCAACACACCGATTCACATTCATGGACATCACTTTACTCAAGCCGCGAGGATTCCGCCTGATCTGGCCTGTTCCAGCGGAACCCTAGCCCAATGATCGTGGCAAATACCAGACGAGCGGCACCGCCGCGAGGTCAATTTCGCGCGGGCCAACCGACCGTTACGGCCAATGAAATGAACCGGAATACGGACGGCGCGGATTGCAACGCGCCGTCTTGAACGGCCCGCCGCTAATGCGACGACAGGCCCGGTCCGTTCTCCGGCTGGATCTCAGCCGCCATCATGCCCTTCGAGCCGGGCCCAAACCGCACAAGCACGTACTGGCCGGGGCGCAACTCGGTCATGCCGAATCGGCGCAGGGTTTCCATGTGTACAAAAATGTCTGGCGTCCCCTCGCCGCAGCTCAGGAAGCCGAACCCGCGCAGCCGATTGAACCACTTGACCTGCGCCCGCTCCAGACCACTGGTCGGGGTAACGCTGACATGGGTCCGCGGCGGCAGCATTTGCGCCGGATGGATCGCGGTCGACTCGTCCATCGAGAGGATGCGGAACGCCTGATACCCCTTTTGCCGCTGCACGCATTCGCACACCAGCCGCGCGCCCTCATAGGCCGTCTGATAACCGTCGCGCCGGAGCACGGTGACGTGCAGCAGCACATCCGGCCAGCCGTTGTCGGGAACGATGAAGCCGTACCCCTTGGAGGCGTCGAACCATTTGATGACGCCGCTGATTTCGACGAGATTGGCGGCGCTATCGCCAAGACCTGACAACGCATCGAACGCCGCGTCGCGATCGGCACCACTTGAAAATTCGCTTGGACCAAGCCTGTCTTGACCCAATCGACTTTGTCCGCCCCTGTTAGGACCCGTCACGCCCGATGACGGTCCTCCCAGCTTCTTGGACTCAAATCCGTCCGACCCCATGACCCCGGACCCCACACATTATCCACGACCCGCCGTCACCGCGACGGTGTCTGTCCACGCGCTCATCAAGACAATTCAGGATGCCGCCACGCGAATCTCTCGAATCAAAAGATAACACTCCCGCTTGCCGCGCATAGCTAAAAAACGAATTAGCCCAAAGCTATGAACAGCCTTGCGCGGCCGCGAATCAATTGGACATCAATTGCCGACGAACGGTCCAAGCGTCTCGCCGATGTCGTGACGGATCACCAGATCGGCAATGTCGTCCTGTTCGGTGGGCTCGTTGTTGATGATGACCAGCCTGGCGCCACTGTTCTTGGCCATCAGCGGAAAGCCGGCGGCCGGCCACACCACCAGCGACGATCCAATCGCGATGAAGAGATCGCAACCTTGCGCCAGCTCGGCGGCGCGGCGCATCTCGTCATCCGGCATGGCCTGGCCAAAGGAAATGGTCGCGGTCTTGATCGGCTCATCGCAGGTTGCGCAGTCGGGCGCCCCACCTATTGTATCGAAGCGCTGCTTGACCCACGGCAGATCGTAAGCCTGCCCGCAACCGATGCAGCGGGCATAGGTGGTATTGCCGTGAAGCTCCACGACATGATCCGCCGCAAAACCTGACATCTGATGCAAATTGTCAATGTTTTGGGTGACGATGGCTGGAATCTTGCCGGCCTTGTAGAGCGACGCCAGCGCGCGGTGACCGCGCCCGGGTCGCGCCGCGGCGAATGTCGGCTCCATCGCAAAGCGCCGTCGCCATGCCTCGTCCCGGGCATCGGAACTGGCAACGAATTCATCGAACGGGATCGGACGATGGCGGCTCCACAAGCCGCCGGGCGAACGAAAATCAGGAATGCCGCATTCCGTTGAAATGCCGGCCCCGGTGAAGGGAATGATGGTGGATGCCACGGCGATCATGTCGCCGAGCTGTTCCACGCCGCTGCGAAGATCCGATGCGATCACGGGTTATTGTCCGAAGCTTGACCGTGCGGACTATAGCACGGCCGATCGGATTGCCACGTCGATGCCTGGATCAGCGGAATGCGCAGGGGCCCGTGCCGGGATCGCGTCGCCTCGTCATGCGGCCTACGCGGCCTTTACTATGCGGCCTCGTCACGCAGCCTTGGCCACCGGTTCCTTGACCTCATCGCTCTTCTTCTCGTCGCTTTTTTTGGCCTTCGCGACCGGTGCCGCGGGTTGGGATTTCCGCACCGGCTTGCCGTACTGCGAAAGCTTGTCGAGTTCCGCTTCCAGTTCGGCCTGCCGCGCCGCCACTTTTTCCGCCAGCTTCTCGGTCGCATGATCGCGCAAGCTTGCGAGTTCCTCGATGCTCAGAGAATCCAGATCAATCTTTGCCATGCGGGCCTCCCCTTTCCTTCTGGCTAGCGGGCCGCTGTCGAAGCCACAAGCACGGCGCTGGTCTTATCCACCGCGAACGCGCCGCGCGCGTACAATCACAATCCTGCAACGCCGCGTCCCCATTCGCGCCTCAATCGCAACCGCCAATGCGCACGGGACACGATTTCAAAAACACGACTCAAAAAGGATGGGCCATGACCGAACAGAACGATCGCCTCGCCCGCGCGCGAGAAGAAATCGCGGCACGCGTCGCAAGCTTCAAGGCGACCCAGGAAAAATTCGAACGCGAGCGCGACGAATATTTTGTCACGACGCTTAAAAACGCCCGGGATGGATCCGACGGCAAGGCGTTCTGGTCTTAAGAGCGCTCACCGGACGCTCGGCTCAGGAGCCCCGCCATTCCCCGTATTGTTTCAGGCTTTTGCGCTCAGCGTTTTGCCTGTTGTCAGGACCACCCAGGAGCAGACGAAGGCTGGAATGGCGCCGAGCAGGCCTATCGCGAGAAACCAGCCCGGCAAATCCGGCAGCGCCAGGATTTCACGGAGACCGAGAAATGCCAGGAACCATCCGGCGATGGACGCGGCGATCGGCCGGTGGGGCAACTCGATCATCTGCGTGACCCAGTCAAATACCGCGAGCACCAGGGCCGGCAACAGGCAATAGCGATAAGCCGACGGCGATACGGAGATCTCGATGCGCTGCCCTTCGAGCACGCCGGCAATTGGCAACAACACCAGAAACAGGACCGCTGTCGCCAGCGGTGGCCCCAACAACACAAAAATCGCAAACCGCTTCATGCCGGCACCGTTTCCCCGAGCCCGTTGGTCGTGCCGACGCCGGGTTTCGTTCAACGGACGGCTAGACCTGCTCCATCAGCCCCTTCGCCGAATTGCTGATCGAGACCCACCAGCCTATCGAACTGGCGATCATCCCCATCAGCGCGCCCATCACGGGGTTCTCATGCGGGAGGCTTGCCAGTGTCGGCAGGAACGCCATCGCCGCCCCGCCGAACAGGCCGGCGCCGATCGACGACCGGAACTGCGTCCGGCCTAAAGCGACGACAATGAGGTTCAGCCATTCCGGCACCGGGCCCATGACAAGAAAGAGAACGAAGGCCACTTCATAAGTGTCGGCGCTGACTCCGCTTTGCCCGTTCAGATAGACCACGGCCGATACGTAGGCGAATGCGCCCAACAGTGCGACAATGACGGGGCCGACAAGACTGAAGGCGACGGTACGGTGCACTTCAAAAAACCAGCTCACGAAATCCGATCGCAGCAGCGTCCGCTTGCGCTGGAAATACGTCATGCGATGACCTTCAAGAACAGGCATCCCCAAAACCATATATCGGAAGTCAAAGCCAACGCAGCCGAGGCCGGAGACAGGCGATAAACGGCCGAAGGCTTCTGTCCCCTCTATCTCGGCTACTTTGGGGGCTGCAGCCCCGGGCTGTTGGCCCATTTATCGAGATTTTCGAGCACCCTCTGGTGGCTCGGGCGCGTCGACGGCTTCTGATCATTCGAGGTTCGCGTCTGCTGAATTTCCTTGGTCATGAGGCTTCTCCTTACCCGCATGATAATCCTTTCGATCTGAGCGCTCAATGAACAACACATTGATATTATTGGTATATTTTACTAACTTGAGGTGTTTTGGGTAGTTCATGGAACCAATGCCGAGTTAGCGGAGTTAGGTTTTTACTCAATTGGCTAATTTGGGGGTGCCCATGACCGACCTGCGGGACGAACGACTGCAAATCATGCTCTCCCCGGAAGAACTGTCGGTGCTTGACGATTTCAGATTCAAGCACCGCATGCCGACGCGTGCGGCAGCGGTCCGGGAATTGCTGCGCCTCGGCCTCACCGTTAGCGGAATCGATGGCGACGGACAGAAGTCGAGCAATTATGGCGTGGTCAACCGCGGCGCGGGCGATGCCCAGGAAAGCAACGGCGCCTAGCAGCCCAGATAGCCGTGACTAGCGAATAGACAACGCAGCCATTCCGGAACGAACCTTCGCGCAGCGCTTTGATGCGGCCATGCAATGGATCGAAGCGCTCATCAATGTTTCCGCGTTTGCCGGCTTTCTCGGCGTCGCGAATTGCTGGCCGCAAACGTGCTCAAGATAATAGCGCGCGGGCCGGCATCGCTGGACGAACGCGTCATCCAGCTATTTCCGCGGCAAGCCGAGACTCCTTTTGTTCTCAGGGAACGAACAGGGGGCGGGATTTTTCACAGAATCGCAGATTAAGATTTCGTTGCCGGCAGCTCATTCAACGCGTCAGCCCCGATCATTCGCGGCGACTCCGGTGAACCCGTATGCCGTGCGAATGAATGAAACGACGGGAAGCGGCGTTGCCGGATTCGCTTTAAAAGCGCCTTAAGGCTGAAGGTCATCAGCACCTCGTGGTGCCGCATGCCCTTGCCGCCTTTGACAAGACCGAGATCGCGGATGACGCAATAGGTCCCGTCGCTCATGCGAGCCAGATGGGAGCCTTTGAAATAATGGCGCACGCGCGAAAACATCCGCGCAAGGATGCATTGCCCGCTGATTCCGTCAAGAATCGAGACTCCCTTTGTTCCCCGGGAACGAACAGGGGGCAGGATTCTACGCGAAACCGCAGATTAAGATTTCGTTGCCGACCACGTCGCTCCGGGCCATCATTCTGCGTGATAAGAACGTCGCGGCTAACTCAACGAGATGCACGCCGGGTCAAGTAAACCGCGATGCCAGCGCACACCAGAATTCCCGAGCAAGCGTGGCAACCGCCATCGCGACCTCCCAATGCGACATCGCACCGGCGGTTAGTTGTGCGACGAATGCCGTGCTTTGCACCTCTAAAACGCTGCAATAGCACTGCCGCGCATTGGCGCCCGTGCGCGGAATCACACTGCGCGCGCACGCTCAATTCCCGTCCTTGCTCAGGCAGCCCGCTTGGTGTGGTCACGCTCCGCAAAGAATTCCAGGATCTGAATGCGGATTTCCTCAGCCACCGGGCCCTCAACACGCCGCATCCGATTCCAAAGCCTGATCAGTTCGCGCTGTTTCTCGGTATCCATGCGGCTTACCTCTGATGTGCTGACCTCTGAAGATGATTCATAAGAACAAAACACGAACATAATTGCAAGCGCTATTTCGCCGGCGGAACGGCGATGGTCCGCTTTCGTTGCAGGAGCATGAGCAAGATAGCGAAAGCCTTTCGGAAGCAGGCACGGGTCGCCGAACGCACCGCGTTCCGATCCGCGGATAGCTTCGTCGCCGACCAGATGCGAACCTTGGCGGAAGCTTTTCGTGCCCAGGCCGACATCATGAAAAAGAAGCGCAAAAAGGGAAAATGAACTTCATCGTCAAAGCTAGCTGCCAGCATGGACAGCTTCTGCATCGCCGCAAAACACCTGAAGCCGCGCTAAAGAAAGCGCGCGAGCTCTCCAGGGCCGGGTGTTACGACCTTCACATCGTCACACCTGAAGGGCGGGATTACGCATCTGCGGAATTTTCCGACCTTCCGCGCACGCCGGTGCGGGCGTTCGAGAAAGCGTGACTGCCTTAGTCGGCGAGCGGGGGTTTTCCGGCCGTCAGCGTCAGGCGATCGGCTTTGACAAGCACGCGATCGGTCTCGTCCTGAGGCTTGGCAAAATAGCTGACGAGCACGAAGGCGATACAAAACATCAGCCCAACCAGCATGGTCCTTCGGTTTGTGCCCTTGTCGTGAACGTACATATCACCACCATAGCCAGGAGCCGTCAGCCTCCAACTGAATGCTCAGATTAACCTCACTGGCTAACCTTACCTCGGGGGTCATTTGCCTCTGTGACACCACGCACAGATTTTCATGGCCGCGACTTGAAGCTCTCGATGCGCGGGCGCAAGCCTGCTCGCTTGAAATACCTGAGCAGCCATCGCCAAAGCGGAGGGCAAATAGCGGGAACGTCCAGTCGGTTTGCCCGTTGTGTTTTCCGAGGGGGCGGGAATGTCGAAAAAATTCTTTAACGTCGTCGTCGTGCGCTCAATCGAAGCGACGGTTGAGATAGTCGTCGAGGCCAAATCAGCCGACGACGCGCACGATGCTGCTCTTGAGCATTTGCACGCCAGGGGAGACGAATACGAGTGGACGAGTCCCCGGAAGGATTTGATCGTGTGGCACAAGCAGGAAATCGATACGCCCGCCATTATCGATGTGACCGTTTGAAACAGCGGAACATCCCAAGCCCGAGATAGTTGGTCCCTGCTCGCTTGCCGCGAGCAGGGGAAATATTATGAACGCATGGAGCGATTATCTCAGGGGCCAGGCTGTTATTGCGGACCGGCATTCGAAGTCGATGACCACACCGGAGACCAAAAAGGAGTTTGCCGACATCGCGGACAGTTTCCGGCAAGACGCCGACGCCGAAGACGCCAACCCGACTTACAAACACTGATCGCGCGCGCACCGAGGTTGTCCCTGGGTCCGATCCTGCGCCGCCCATGGAACGAACCGGCGGGAAGCGGGTTATCCCCGCAGCAAATAACCTCCAAGTTTTTGCTATACAGAAAGAGCCCTGCTTGCCCGCGGGGCTTTTTCTTTGCCGGGAGCGGGTCATGGACGAAGGCTTCCCGCAGGAAGGCGCCGGACGAAGAACGGCCGACGCTTGGCCTAATGTCCGACGGTTCCCGTTTCTTTCAAGCGGGATGACCTCACCCAGCCAGAGACGTCGTTGCCGTTCCTGGGATTCGAATACATCACGGACGACCACCCATCGCTCGACTGCGCGTATGCGATCAGTTCATCCTTTGGGATGACAAACACTCCCGTCATCATGCAGTTGAAGTTGGGAGCCGAGTAAAATTGAAGGCGGCCCGCGCCAACGACAATTTCACCCAGCGGCGGTGAGAACAGCGGGATGTTCTTCGTGCCTGTATCTGGCTTCTTGCAACCAGCAAACGCCGGACTGGATACCGAGAGCACGAGGGCAAAGGCAATCTGAATGGCCGAAATCTGGATTGCTGTGGCTGGCACGGTTTTTCCCTGTTCAGATTCACGAGGTGCCGGTGAAGGCCTGATTTGTTCTCAAAGAACGAACAGGGCCCGGGTTTTTACGGTCAGACAATCGTGAATAAATCGAAAACAAAAGGCCATGCGGGCATTACTCCACATGGCCTTTGCGAGACTGTCCCGGCCCCCCGAGGATTCTGTCTCAACTGCATAGTGTGCACACGGGGTGGTCTGTCCAGCCCGCCCGCGATTTACCCACAGAGACTCTCAATATGGCAGGCGCGGAACCGAGGATCGCAATCGACGCGGCTAATCCCATTCACCCCTGTGGAACGAACCGGAGGGAAGCGGGTTGTCCCCGCAGCAAACAACCTCCAAGTTTTTGCTTTCCAGGAAAGGCCCCGCTGCCCCCGCGGGGCTTTTTCTTTTTGCGCTGAGGACATTCCGACATCGGCAGCGCTATTCTGCATTTAGGCAGGATCCATGGCCGACTCCTGCAACCTACGAAACTCTCACGCGATTGAGAACGCGGAGAGCATAGAGTGGCCCGCAAACCCCTGCCCCATGCTGCGTTTTGCTGCTATTGAGAGCCCGACCTGACCGGCGTTTCAAAAATCTGAAAATGTTCAAGGGAGCAAGAAACATGCGTTATCTCCACACCATGCTGCGCGTCCGCAACCTCGATGCCGCGCTGAAATTCTATCAGGACGCGCTGGGGTTGAAGGAAGTCCGGCGCATCGACAACGACAAGGCAAAGTTCACGCTGGTGTTTCTGTGCGCGGCCGAGGACGAGCACCTCTTGAAAAACTCGCCCAAGACGCGCGGTGCGCCGCTGGTCGAACTTACCTACAATTGGGACGAGGAGAAGTACGGCGAGGATCGCCATTTCGGCCATCTCGCCTACGAGGTCGACGACATCTACGCGACCTGCGATCGCCTGATGAAGCTCGGCATCACCATCAATCGTCCACCACGCGATGGCCAGATGGCGTTCGTCCGCTCGCCGGATCTGCACTCGATCGAATTGCTGCAGAAGGGCGAACCGAAGCCGCCCGCCGAGCCGTGGACCTCGATGCCGAACACCGGCCATTGGTGAGGGCTTTCCGTTCCATGCGCAGGAACCCTTTTATCATCCGCACGTTCTCTCTCCGGTTCAGGAATTCATGGAGGCGAACATGGGAAAAGGAATTCTGCTCTGGCTGATTGGCGTGCCGATACCGGTGATCATTCTGTTGTGGCTGTTCTTCGGCCACTGATCGTCGCGAAGACGTTCTTACCGACGGCGTTCTCAAAAATCAGGCCTCGTCATGGGTTGGCGGGGCCTGATTTTTTACGGCGGACGTCGATCAATCCTGCGTGCGGCACGCGCTTTTTCGCCTGACATCCGCTATGACCCGCCTGTTGCGGATCATGGGGGGGAGAACACACGTGCCTGACAACAAAGGACAGATCAAGATCTGGGGCCGGGCCAACTCGGTCAACGTTCAAAAGGTGCTGTGGTGCTTGAGCGAACTCGATCTCGCCTATGACCGGATCGATGCCGGCATGGCCTTCGGCAAGAACAACGAGGCGCCCTATCTGGCGATGAATCCGAACGGCCGGGTACCGACCCTGGTGGATGGCGATTACGTGCTCTGGGAATCCAATTCGGTGATGCGATATCTGGCGATGAGCTACCGACCGGAATCGTCGATCTACCCGCAGGCGCCGAAACTGCGCGCCGGCGTCGACCGCTGGCTGGACTGGACGCTCTCGACAGTGCAGCCGGTCGATCGCCCGGTATTTTGGGCGCTGGTCCGCACGCCGGTCGAAAAGCGCGACATGGTCGCGATCCAGAAGGACGTCGATGCCGAAGCCGTGGTGTGGCGGATTGCCGAAGCCCGGCTGGCGGCGAATCGTTTCTTCGAGGGCGACGCCTTCACGCTGGCCGATATTGCGGTAGGTGCCTATGCAAGGCGCTGGCTTGGAGTCGAAGGGGTGACCAAGCCAAAACTGCCGCATCTGGAGCGCTGGTTCGCGCAGATATCGGAACACCCGGGATTTCAGCAATTCGTCGCCAAGCCGATGACGTGACGATTCACGCGCGAAACCCATGGCGGCGCGTCGCGCCTTGTCCGGTCGTCAGTGCGAGCCGATCGAGCCGCCGCTGCTGGCGCCAATGCTGACGGCGCCGCCGATTTTCATGCAGGTGTCGGACCCGTCGACTTTCACGAAGCCCGCGCCATAGGCCGCGCAGCTGTTGACCGTGCGCTTCGCCGCCGGCGCCAGCCTGTCCGGCGGCGCGGCTTTATCCTTCGGCGCGTGGAATGGCTCGGCTGCGGCCATCGGTGCCGGAAGCAACGTCACGATGATGGCGATCAGGATGTTTCGCATCGCGCTTTCTAGCGCGCGTGCGCCGAATTGGCTACCGGACGAATTTGACGCCCAGCGACTTTCCCTGGCGCCAGACCACTTCGCAATTCCGGCCCGTTCGAGCGTCACGCGCAAACGCCAGCCGCAATCGGCCCGGCAACACGTTCGAATCATCCACCGTGATCTTGGCGCCCGAGGCCGACAGGTCCTGAACCACGCAGGGACGCGCCGCGAAGCCGCCATCGAGGGTGATCCACCCGGACTGGCGCAACGATTTCCGCGCCTCTCGCTTCTTGGTTACTCCGGCCATTTTGATCGCTCCTGAGCGGAAACCCTTAAGCCCGGGAGGCTTTAGAAAGCGTTGCGATCGATCGGGAATCCCGCCTGCATATCGCGCCCGGGTGGTGCCGCGGAGGGACCGAAAACCGCCTTTTCCGATGACTTGCCCGGCCGCCCAAACGCCACTATACGTTCGCCCGCTGCCGCCCTGACCGGGAACCGAAGGTCTGGACGCAGCCTGGCGCCCATCGCACCCTTCAACGCGTTGATTTGCCGGTATGTGTTTGCTGTAACAGGCGAAACGGCACTGTCTGCGACCGGGTCGGTCGTGGCGAGGCCAACAGTTTCGCTCCCTTCGTCTATCGGTTAGGACGCCACCCTTTCACGGTGGAGAGAGCGGTTCGATTCCGCTAGGGAGCGCCAATATTTTCAATGGCTTAGCTCCAGGGCCGCCGAGAGTGTCCCATATCCACATGTGGATAGTGGCGGATTGCCAAATTCCGGTAGCCGCCTGCTGCGCAAAGGCTTGACTGAGCTGGATGCGGGCGCGCGCTATTTGGCACCGGCGGTATTGAATGTGGAAAGGTCGCAATCCGACGCGGCATAATGCGTCCTGCGAATTCCCTCGCGATCTTCCACGGCCGTCGGGCGACACCGCGCCACCCAAGCGGCTTGCGATGCCTCCTGAGCCTTTTGTTGTTCCGGGGTTAGTGGTGGCGCTGCGCGGATGACGTCCGCGCCATTGACATGGAAATTAGCAGAACCGGACGGATAGAGCGGTGCCGCGGGCGGCGCTGGCGCAGGCGGCGTGGCCGCTGTCGGAGCGGGCGCAGCCGGTGCGGCCGCTGTCGGAGTGGGCGCGGCTTGAGCGGGCGCCGCGCTAGCCGGCGGATAGCTCTGCGCCGCTGCAGTCGCAATCGAAACGACGACAAGTACCAAGCCGCCAATGATGCCACGCATTTTGATTTATTCCATCATGCTCCTGCACAGCCCTGCTCGGGAGAACACCAGATAATGCCAAACCGTACATTGAAGCGGGGGAGCAAGCGCGATTGCGCAAAATTTGGTTAGGATGAGGTCAACAAAACATCTAAAGCCGGCAATAGCCTGGGCGCCTTGCGATCTTTGCGCGGCTACATTGTCCGCTCCGCTTTGGCGCGGCTTTACCTCAGCCCTGCCCGTCCTCGAGCCCGTATTCCTGATAGATCGCCAGTGGATCGGTGCCGGGAAACAGCCGGCACTTGGCCTGCGCCAGATGCAGGTTGACGGCTCCGGTCTGGCAGCGCGCGGTCAACAGCTTCCGGATGTCTTCCATGTGCGGGCGGGGCTGGTGCTTGGACGGAAGCTGCTCCAGCGCGACAAACGCCGTCGCCAATGCTTCCGTGACGACCCATTCGTCGTGGCCGGTAATTCCCTTTTTCGCCATGAGCTCATTCCCCGCTCTTTTGATCGCACGGAAGAAATACAGTCGCCATCTGCCGGCCAGCCATCCTACAATGATCGGCGCGGCCACATCGTCGGCGGTTATTTTGGCCTACTTCCCTCGAAGGGCAAGCCAATTGCTGCACGACGCGGCCGGCCGAACCCCCATCATCGCTGTTCCGGCCACGACAGCGCCAACGACCGATAGCGAAATATGTCATGGCGAAATATGTAGCCCTCTTGCGCGCGGTCAATGTGGGCGGAACCGGCAAACTGCCGATGCCGGAGCTGGCTGCGATGTCCGGTTTCACCAAGGTCAAAACCTATATCGCCAGCGGCAACGTCGTTTTCGAAAGCGCTGCAAAGCCGGCGGGCGTCAAGACCGAGTTGGAGGCGCGCCTTAAGGCCTATGCCAAAAAACCTGTCGGCGTCATCGTGCGCACGGCGGCGGAAATGGAGCGCATCCTCAAGGCCAATCCTTTCCCGAAGGCGGCGCCCAACCGTACCGTTGCGATTTTCCTCGACGAGCCGCCGCCGCCGGATGCGCTCGCTTACGCCGTCGGCCTCAGGGGCGAGAAAATGCAACTCGGGCAGTGCGAAATCTATGTCCATTACGGCGACGGAATGGGCACCTCCAAACTACGAATTCCCGCCGCCAAAGCCGGCACGATGCGCAACATGAATACGATCGCGAAGCTCGCGGAGATGGCAGCCAGTTTGTAACGGCACGTTCGATGACTTTGCCCGCGCCATCACCTGCATCAGGGCACGACGAGCTTGATCCTGCAGTCATGCGACGCGTCGGCAAGACCGTCGCGCGCCATCAATTCGATCGTTGGCCAGTTTTGCCGGAAGAACGCCGTCGCGTCCTGCATCGAAGGTGCCTGCACCTTGACGCTGCAAGCCTTCCTGCCGCCCCCATTCGAAATCTGAAAATGAAAGGTGTAGCCCGTCGTCTCCGCACTATCCTTGAGCGGCTGATCATCGCGGCGCATCCAGCGTCCCCTCTGTCTTGCGTCGAAGTGACACACACTAGGTTTGCGATTTGGATATTCATGCGGCGCGAATGTGGCGCGGGAAATTTCGCGCAACATGGGAGATTTTCTTCAATGATTACGTGCGTTGTGTTTCCCAATGACAACACCGGGAACAGCAACGGCTGGCCCGATTGCAAAAAATTGGCCGCACAAATTAAAGCCGCGCCGTCCGGTGAAGGACGACGCGGCGATGGCCGTTCTGTTGCTAGGTGGACCTACCCCGAACGGTTACGCCGCGAGGCGCACTTCGTTCAATGCAACGTTATCGTTTGCATTTAGGTTTTTGACCCGATAACGGCGGTATCATGCCGAGCACA
>JBDTKZ010000113.1:0-136467 GCA_039935075.1 Bradyrhizobium sp. | reverse complement strand
CCGCCGCTCGAACCGTCGATGCCGTGTGCGCCGCCATCGGCGAAGCTCTCCCAGCCTTCACCCCCGAAGAATGCGCGAACTATCTCAAAAACTCAGGCTATCGAACCTAATGTCATCATGCTTTAGCCGCGCAGATCCGCATTGGGGCGCCCCGGCAAGCCTGTTGAACCGGGCTGTTCCCTACAGATTGCTGTCGGTGATACCGGCATAGACCATGGTGCGGAGTTCGCGGCGTATCGGATAGGCGCTCGACGGCAGCACCTGGGTCATGAAGATCGCGATCAGTTCCTCGGCGGGGTCGATCCAGAACGACGTCGTCGCAGCACCTCCCCAGGCATATTCACCGGTGCTGCCGGGAATCAGGGTTTTGGCCGGATCCATCGTGACGGAGAAGCCAAGACCGAAGCCGATGCCATTATAGGTCGCTTCGCTGAACAATGACCGCGACATTTCCGGCAGGTCGCGGCCATCCGGCAGATGGTTTGACGTCATCAGCGCCAGCGTCTTCGGACCGAGCAGCCTGACGCCGTCGAGTTCGCCGCGATTGAGCAGCGCGCGGCAGAAGGTGAGATAATCGGCCGCGGTCGAGCACAACCCGCCGCCGCCGGAAATGAACGACGGCGGCGTCAGGAACGAACTCTTGGTCGGATCGTCCTGCAGCGTCAGGCTGGATTTGCGATCGATGGCGTGAAAAGTCATGCCGCCCTGCGGGTCTGCCGAGTAACACGCTGCGAAGCGATGCGCCTTGTCGGGGGCTACGAAAAAGCCGGTATCGTTCATGCTAAGCGGATCGAAGATTCGCTCTTTCAGGAATTGCTCGAACGGCTTGCCGCTGATCTTGCCGACGAGATAGCCGATCACGTCGGTGGCGACCGAGTAATTCCAGGCCTCGCCCGGCGAGAATTCCAGCGGGATTTTGGCCAGATCCTCGATCATGGTTCGCAGCGTTCCGGCTTTTTCCACCTCGCCGATTTTCTGGGCGCGGTAGGCGGCATCGACGTTGGAGCGCTGCTGGAAGCCATAGGTCAGGCCGGAGGTGTGGCGCAGCAGGTCGACGATCAGCATCGGCCGCGACGGCGGCCTGGTCAGGAATCCGGGCCCGGTCCCGGCCTGGAATACGCCGAGGTTCTTCCATTTCGGAATGTATTTATGGACCGGCTCGTCCAGCGCGACGCGGCCTTCCTCGAACAGCATCATGAAGGCGACCGACGTGATCGGCTTGGTCATCGAATAAATGCGATAGATCGTATCATCCTTGACCGGCACCTGGCGCTCGAGATCGGCAAAGCCCTGCACGGCGCTATGGACCACCTTGCCGCGGCGATAGACCAGCAACTGGGTGCCGGGAAAACGGCCGGAATCGAGGTAGCTCCGCTTCAGATGATCTTCGATACGGTCGAAGGCGGCCTTGGACATTCCTGCTGACTCGGGCGAGGCGGGGGTAGGCGCTAGCATCGGGGATGTCTCCAGGGGCTTTGCAGAGGCTTCAAAAAGGCGGTCGCGGCTTGCCTTGATAGACGAAAAGTGAGCTTTGTTCCAATCGCAACATGCTTACCTCGGCCGGGCCGCTGGTGTAGGTTGTGGGCACAACGCGTACCCCCTCAGGACGAGCGCCATGACCCAATTCAATGACACCGAACTGACCGCCGCCGTGATCAAGAGCTTCGAGGAGACCCCGGATCCGCGTACCAAATTCCTGCTGGAAGAATTGGTGAAGTCGCTGCACGACTACGTCCGCAAGACCGGCCTCACATTCGACGAATGGCATTACGCGATCGAGTTTCTGACCCGTGTCGGCCAGAAATGCACGCCGATCCGCCAGGAATTCATCCTGCTGTCGGACGTGCTCGGGGTTTCGATGCTGGTCGATGCGGTCAATCACCGGGATCGCGACGGCGCGACCGAGACCACGGTGCTCGGCCCGTTCTATGTCGGCGAGCACAAGGTGACGCCGCACGGTACCGACGTATCGGCCAACCTGGCGGGCGAGCGGATGTTCGTGCAAAGCCGCGTCACCGATCTCAAGGGCAAGCCGCTGGCCGGCGTTCCCGTCGATATCTGGCATGCCGACGATGACGGCTATTACGATTCGCAAAAGCCGGAATATGCGACGGAAGGTCCGTCATCGCGGGCGCGCTTCATCACCGATGCCGATGGCCGGTTTTTCTTTCGCACCCTTTTGCCCTGCAGCTATCCGATACCGACCGACGGCCCGGTCGGCGAGATGATCCTGCAGGTCCGGCGCCATCCGATGCGGCCGGCGCATGTGCACTTCCTGGTCAACGCGCCGGGCCACCAGCCGCTGATCACGCACGTCTTCATGGAGGGCGACAAATATCTGGATTCCGACGTGGTGTTCGGGGTCAAGGATGAACTGGTCGCCAGGATAGAGAAGCGCACCGATGGCAAGATGCCTGACGGCAAGCCCGCCTCCGGCACGTGGCACCTGATGACCTATGAGTTTCACCTGAAGCCCGGCGAAGGCGAAGCGCCGCAACCGATGGGCGTCGGGGTCACCGAGGACGCCTAACCTGTCGTCCCCGCGTTCGCGGGACGACGAGGTGCTGCGTTGTCGCAGGGATGAACGCGGTTCACACCGAACCGTAGTCTTCGTTGAGTTCCATTAATAAACGCAATCGACGTGGCAACGGTGGCGCGCAACTCTGCTTCACGCGGGAAGCTCGCGCGTAAAGCGCCGCGCATTTGTGCAATTGCATAGAGGACGCGCAGCAGGCCGACGGCGCCGCGATTTTCAGCTGCCTGCTCAACTATTGTGCGTCGCACAAAAGTTGAGCGAATCGCAAATTTACGATGCGGCGCCAAATTGGCAGCCGTTGTCACCGTTCTTCGCAAGCATCTGTAAAATATCAATTTTTTGAAATCTGGCGGCTTGGCACGAAGCTTGAATAGCTACTGCCGACGCCATCGATGCCGTCCTTCGAAAACCAATCATCCGATTTTGACACCGCCTGACCGGGGCTTCCCCGGCGCGCGCCTCTATGGCTCCGCGCCTGAAGCCCGGTGGCAGCAGACGATCGGATACCGAGAAAGGAAATCTCTAATGCGCGAGCAGAATCCAATCTGGATTTCGGAATGGAAGCCAGAGGATGAGACGTTCTGGAATTCGACCGGCAAGTTCATTGCCCGTCGCAACCTGATCTGGTCGATCGTGGCCGAGAACGTCGGATTTTCGGTCTGGCTGATCTGGAGCATCGTCGCCACCAAACTGCCGGCGGCGGGTTTCCACTTCACCACCGATCAGTTGTTTCAGCTCGTCGCGATCCCCGGTCTGATCGGCTCGCTGATGCGGTTTCCCTATACGTTCGCGGTGACGACGTTCGGCGGCCGTAACTGGACCATCTTCAGCGCGACCGTGCTGTTGATCCCGACGCTGGGGCTAGCTTATTTCGTCGGCCATCCGGAGACCCCGTTCTGGCTGATGCTGCTGGTTGCTTCCACGGCCGGTCTCGGCGGCGGCAATTTTGCGTCGAGCATGGCCAATATCTCTTTCTTCTATCCCGACCGCATGAAGGGCTGGGCGCTCGGCCTCAACGCGGCCGGCGGCAATATCGGTGTGAGCACCGTGCAGTTGCTGACGCCGATCCTGATGGGCGTTGCCCTGATCAACCTCTATCAGGCCCAGCCGGTGGCGGGCGTGTACCTGCAGAACGCCGGACTGATGTGGGTGGTGCCGCTGGTGATCGCGGTGTTCGGCGCGGTGTTCTTCATGAACAACCTGACCTCGGCAAAATCCTCGTTCAAGGATCAGCTCGCCATCGTCAAACGCAAGCACACCTGGATCATGGCGTTCCTGTATGTCGGAACGTTCGGCTCCTTTATCGGCTACTCGGCGGCATTTCCGCTGCTGATCAAGACGCAATTCCCGACGGTCACCATCGCCATCGCGTTCCTTGGACCGCTGGTGGGCTCGTTGTCGCGTCCGCTCGGCGGCTTGCTCGCCGACAAGGTCGGCGGCGCGATCGTGACGTTCTGGAATTTCATCGCGATGGCAGCCGCGACGATCGGCGTGCTGTATTTCGTCGGCATCAAGGACTTCACCGGATTCCTCGTGATGTTCCTGATCCTGTTCGTCACCACCGGCGTCGGTAACGGCTCGACCTACCGGATGATCCCCTCGATCTTCCGCGAGGAGAATCTGCGCAAGGCCAAGGGCACCGGCGACGCCGGCCGCGCGCTGGCCATGAAGACCGCCGGCATCGAGAGTGGTGCAGCGGTCGGCTTCATCGGCGCGATCGGCGCCTGTGGCGGTTATCTGATCCCAAGCGGTTTCGGCCAGTCGATCGCCGCCACCGGCGGTCCGCAGCTCGCGCTGGAAATCTATCTGGCGTTCTACGCGACCTGCCTTGCCGTCACCTGGTGGTTCTATCTGCGCAAGAGCCCGGCGGAAGCCGGTGCGTCGAATCTGGCCGGCGCGCGGATCTAGCGACGGCCCGTGGCAGCCTTGTTCTCTGACCTCGCCCCACCCCTGGGGCGAGGCAACAAAAAGACAGGAGCGGAAAAACATGACGCCCGATCAAGTCCAACTCGTGCAGCGGAGTTTTGCCAAGGTCGCGCCGATCTCGGAGCAGGCGGCGACAATCTTCTACGATCGCCTGTTCGAGGTAGCACCCTCGGTGCGGGCGATGTTTCCCGATGACATGACGGAGCAGCGCAAGAAGCTGATGGGGACGCTGGCTGTCGTGGTTGGCGGACTGAGCAATCTCGAAGCGGTGCTGCCGGCCGCGAGCGCCCTGGCCAAACGTCACGTCAATTATGGCGTCCGGCCCGAACACTATCCGGTGGTCGGCGGTGCGTTGCTGTTCACCCTGGAAAAGGGCCTCGGCGAGGGCTGGACGCCACCGGTCGCGGCCGCATGGACCGCGGCCTACGGGACGCTGTCCAGCTACATGATCTCCGAAGCCTACGACGACAGGTCTCAAGCGGCCGAATAAGGATCACGCGCGTGAGCGAACCTCTTGTCATCGTCGGAAACGGAATGGCGGCCGCCCGCCTGGTTGACGAATTGTCCAGGACGGCGCTGGGCCGCTACGCCGTCGCGGTGATCGGCGAGGAGCCGCGGCTGGCCTATAATCGCGTGCTGTTGTCGTCGGTATTGGCCGGCGAAACCCAATCGCATGACATCGAGCTGAGGCCGGCCGGATGGTGGCGCGATCGCGGCGTCACCGTGAAATATGGCAGTCGCGCCACCGAGATCGATATTGGCCGCCGCGAACTCAAGATTGCCAACGAAGAGAGCGTCAGCTTTTCCAGGCTGGTGCTGGCTACGGGATCGACGGCGCTGCGGCTCAATCTGCCCGGCGCCGATCTCACTGGCGTCCACACCTTCCGCGATACGCGCGATGTCGATCTGTTGCTGGCGCTGGCCGCGCAAAAGAAGCGCGTCGTCGTGGTCGGCGGCGGATTGCTCGGGCTGGAAGCGGCTTATGGTTTGGCTAAAGCCGGCGCGCCGGTGACGCTGATTCATCTGATGGAGCGGCTGATGGAGCGCCAGCTCGATGCGCCGTCGGCGGAATTGTTGAAGTTGCTGGTCGAACGCAAGGGCATCCGGGTTCTGTTGAATGCCAACACCGCTCGTATTCACGGCGAGACCCGGGTCGAGCGCGTCGAACTGACGGACGGACGTCTGATCGACGCCGATGCGGTGATCTTCGCGGCCGGTATTCGCCCCAACATCTCGCTGGCCAGGGAAGCCGGCATTCCCGTCAACCGCGGCGTCGTGGTCGACGATCATCTGAAGACCGGAGTGCCTGATGTTTTCGCGCTCGGCGAATGCGCCGAGCATCGCGGGACGTGTTACGGCCTGGTCGAGCCGGCCTATGAACAGGCGCGCGTGCTGGCGCGGCATCTGGCGGGCGCGCCGGCGGCCTATAACGGCAGCGTGGTCTCGACCAATCTCAAGGTCTCCGGTGTCGGGGTATTTTCGGCCGGCGATTTCATGGGCTCCGAGGGCAGCGAAGCCATCGTGCTCAGCGATTTCAGGCACGGTAGCTACAAGAAGCTGGTGATTTCAGAGGGCCGGTTGACCGGTGCGGTTCTGGTCGGCGAGACCGGCGATGCGCTGTGGTATCTCGACATGATCCGCAACCGCCAGTCGGTCGCGGCGTTCCGCAGCGACATGATGTTCGGCCGTCCGCTGCCGTCTCAGCCAAAAGCGGCATGACGCCATGACAGCAGCCGATCCCGCGCCGCCGGCCACCCGCACCACCTGTCCCTATTGCGGCGTCGGCTGCGGCGTGCTGGCGACACCGGATGGCGACGGCGGCGCCTCGATCTCAGGCGATACCGAACATCCCGCCAATTTTGGACGGCTATGCTCGAAGGGTTCGGCGCTCGGCGAAACCGTCGGCCTCGAGGGCCGCCTGCTGCATCCGATGATCCGTTGCGACAAGGGGACGATGGAGCAGTTGGCATGGAGCGATGCGCTCGACCATGTCGCGAACAGGCTCGGCCATATCGTCGCGCGCGACGGCGCCGGCGCGGTGGCGTTTTATCTCTCCGGGCAGTTGCTCACCGAAGATTATTACGTCGCCAACAAATTGATGAAGGGATTCATCGGCAGCGCCAACGTCGATACCAATTCGCGGCTCTGCATGTCGTCGTCGGTCGCCGGCCACAAGCGCGCCTTTGGCGCCGACACCGTGCCGGGCTGCTATGAGGATCTCGACCAGGCCGATCTGCTGGTGCTGACCGGCTCCAACGCGGCGTGGTGTCACCCGGTTCTGTTCCAGCGCATGCTCGCCAACAAGCAGCAGCGCGGTGCGCGCATCGTGGTGATCGATCCGCGCCGCACCGATACCGCAGGGGATGCCGACCTGTTTCTGGGCTTGAAGCCCGGCACCGATACGGCGCTGTTCGCCGGACTTCTGGTGCACCTCGTCGATAATGGCGCGCTCGATCGCGACTATGTCGAGCGTCACACCTTGGGCCTTGACGAGGCGGTGGCGCGGGCGCGCAGCATCGCCGGCAGCGTTGCCGTGACCGCGCTCGCGACCGGCCTCAGTGAGCTAGATGTCGCCGAGTTCTTCCAGATGTTCCGCTCGACGCCGCGCGTGGTCACGCTGTATTCGCAAGGCGTCAACCAGTCGGCGCAGGGCACCGACAAGGTCAATGCGATCCTCAATTGTCATCTGGCGACCGGGCGGATCGGCAAGCCTGGCGCATCGCCGTTTTCGCTGACCGGCCAGCCCAATGCGATGGGCGGTCGCGAAGTCGGCGGGCTCTCCAACCAGCTCGCCGCCCATATGGGGTTCACGCCGCCGGACATCGATCGCGTCCGCCGGTTCTGGCAGGCGCCGCGCATCGCCACCCATGAAGGGTTGAAGGCGGTCCAGATGTTCGAGGCGATTGCGCGCGGCGAGATCAAGGCGCTGTGGGTGATGGGCACCAATCCAATCGTGTCGCTGCCGGACGCCGACGTGGTGCGCGCGGCGATGGCGAAACTCGAGCTGTTCGTGGTCTCCGAGAATGTAAGCTCCAACGACACCGTCAATTCGGGCGCGCATGTGCTGCTGCCGGCGCTGGCCTGGGGCGAAAAGTCCGGTACGGTGACCAATTCGGAGCGGCGCATCTCGCGCCAGCGGTCGTTCCTGGCAGCACCCGGAGAGGCCCGGCCGGATTGGTGGATCATGAGCCAGGTCGCCAAGCGATTGGGTTTTGGCGCGGCGTTTGATTACAATTCGGCGGCGGACGTGTTCCGCGAGCACGCCAGCCTGTCGGCGTTCGAAAATGACGGCAGTCGCGATTTCGATATCGGCGCGTTGACGGCGCTGTCGGACGAGGCGTTCGACGCGCTCGCGCCGGTGCAGTGGCCGGCGCGCTCCGGGGAGGCCGAGCAATCGCGCTTTTTCGCCGACGGCCGGTTTTATGCCAACGACCACAAGGCCCGCTTCATCGCGCCGGAAGTCCCTCAGCTGCGAACCGAAACCTCGGCGTCGCGGCCGCTGCGGCTCAATACGGGGCGCATCCGCGATCAGTGGCACACCATGACCCGCACCGGCGCCAGCCCGAGGCTGGGCCAGCATCTGCCGGAGCCGTTCGTCGAGGTTCACCCCGATGATGCGAGCAAGTTCGGCGTGTTCGATGGCGGCTTCGCGCGCGTGGTCACCGATTACGGGCAATGCATCCTGAAAGTCGTGGTCAGCGAGCGCCAGCAGCGCGGCATGCTGTTCGCGCCGATCCACTGGAGCGGCGAGAACACCTCGGGCGCGCGCGTCGGCGCGCTGGTGGCGCCGTTCACCGATCCGTTCTCCGGCCAGCCTGAGAACAAGGCGACGCCGGTGGCGATCACGCCGTATGAATATGTCTTCCGTGGTTTTGCGCTGTCGCGGGTCAAACTCGATCTGCCCGCGCATGCATGGTGGGCGCGCGTCGCGATCGGGGGCGGCTACGGCTACCTGCTCGCCGACAACGCTGATCTCAAGGGCTGGCAATCCTGGCTGAAATCCGTCGCGGGCGATGATCTCGCCGAGTACAAGGATTTCGGCGGCGGCGTGTATCGTGCCGCGTCATTCGCCGGCGAGCGCATCGAAACCTGCCTGTTCGTCGGTCCAGCGCGCGACGCCGGCGACTGGAACGTGGTCAAGACCCTGTTCGCCGCGGAGGCGCTGACCAGCGATCAACGCCGGATGGTGCTGTCAGGCAAGACGATGGACGGTCTGGCCAACGCCGGCCCGATCGTCTGCGCCTGCTTCGGCGTCGGCCGCACCACCATCTGCGACGCGATCGCCGCCGGTGCGAACTCGGCCGCCGCGATCGGCGCACAGCTCAAGGCCGGCACCAATTGCGGTTCCTGTCTTCCGGAATTGAAACGGTTGATCGCGCAGGCTGATGTCACCGCCGTGGCTGCCGCGCCGCGTCAACTGGAAACCGCCGCGAGTTGAACCTATGCAGCAGTGTCGTTGAACTTGCGTCCTTGAAGACGCCGAACCATCATCTATGGTGCGCCTGCCCGACAGGACAGGTGACCCCTTCAGATGATGTACCTCGATACCCCGCCAAAGCTCATTCAGGCCGAAACCTTCTCGGCGATGCCGGATCATTTCAGGCGCAAGGGCGAAACCACCAGTTGGGCCGACGCCAACCGGCCGGGCGTTGCGACCGACAGTTTTATCGAGGGACCGTCGTTCGATGCCGAGGGCAATCTCTATATCGTCGATATTCCGTTCGGGCGGATATTCAAGATTTCATCCGACGCCAAATGGTCGCTCGCGGTCGAGTATGCGGGATGGCCGAACGGCCTGAAGATCGGCCGCAACGGCCGCATCCTGGTCGCCGATTACATGCACGGCATCATGGAACTCGACGCCAAGGCCGGGCGCATGCGGCCGGTCCTGACCTCGCGTAATTCGGAATCGTTCCGCGGCTGCAACGATCTGCACATCGCCTCCAATGGCGACATCTATTTCACCGATCAGGGGCAGACCGGCCTGCACGATCCGACCGGCAAGGTCTATCGTCTCGCGGCATCCGGCCGGCTCGATTGCCTGATCGATACCGGCATCAGTCCCAACGGCCTGGTGCTCGATCCCGCCGAGGCCGTGCTGTTCGTGGCGATGACGCGCGACAATTCAGTGTGGCGGCTGCCCTTCATGAAAGACCGCAGCGTCTCGAAAGTTGGACGTTTTTGTTCGATGTTCGGTCCGAGCGGCCCCGACGGGATCACGATGGACAAGATCGGGCGCCTGTTCGTGGCGCATGCCTCGCTCGGCCATGTCTTCGTGTTTGCGCCGAACGGCGAGTTGATCGCGCGGATCAAGTCCAGCGCGGGGCCGACCTGCACCAACGTCGCGATCGGCGGCAACAACGGCGACCGCCTCTACATCACGGAATCGACGACCGGCACCATCATGGTCGCCGACATCAGCGGATTGAGGTAGCCGATGAACCTTCGACCTTTCGGCAGCGTTGGCCATGAGGTGTCCGTGATCGGGCAGGGCACCTGGTATCTCGATCAGGGTGACCGCAAGCGCGCGGTGGCGGCGCTGCGGCGCGGCATCGAGCTCGGCATGACCCACATCGACACCGCCGAAATGTATGGCGACGCCGAACTGGTAATCGCCGAGGCGATCGCCGGGCAGCGCGACGGGCTTTTTCTGGTCTCGAAGGTCTTGCCGAGCAACGCCTCGCGGCGTGGCACCGTCACGGCGTGCGAGCGGTCGCTGGCGCGGCTGAAAACCGATCGGCTCGATTGCTATCTGCTGCACTGGCGTGGATCCTATCCGTTGGCCGAGACCGTCGCGGCCCTGGAGGATCTGGTCCGCGCCGGGAAAATCCGCAGCTGGGGTGTCAGCAATTTCGACGCCGATGATCTCGATGAGCTGCACGACGTTGCCGGCAAGGAGCGGATTGCCTGCAATCAGGTACTCTATCATTTGCAGGAGCGCGCGATCGAGCACGCTGTTATTCCGTGGTGCAAGACGCACGGCGTCGCGGTGGTCGCCTATTCGCCGTTCGGTCACGATGATTTTCCGCAGCCTGACAGCGCGCAGGGACAGCTGTTGCAGAAAGTTGCGAAAGCGCATGGCGCCTCGCCGCGTCAGGTTGCGCTCGCCTTCCTCACGCGCGATGTTTCGGTGTTCGCCATTCCCAAGGCATCGAGCGCCGAGCACGCCGCCGATAACGCGTTGGCCGGCAAGCTGACGCTGAACCAGGAGGAGCTGTTGGCACTCGATCAAGCGTTTCCGCGCGGGCCGAAGCCGCGCGGCCTGCCGATGCTGTAGTTCACAAAATATTTCAGACGACGTAACAACGGCTCATCGCGCCGGTCGCGGCCGCGACGACCAAGTGGTCGCGCGGGGGTCGCGCGGGGACGAAAAGGTTTCGTGCCGACTGCGGCGAGGTGCCGCGCGCAATGACGCATATCGGCTGCCTGTTTTCGGTCCTTGTCGGCCACGCCGCTTTATCGTTGTTTGAAACCTCACCCGATTCGATCATTTAGATTTCTCCGTGAGTTAAACCGTTGACCCCGCCACCTGCCGCAGCCGCCAGGCTGGACCGAATTCCACTGCCGTCGGCTCCCAAAAAAACAGCCATGCCCGCCGCACCGGCGCGCGCCGACCGGCCGTTCCGCGGCATCGCGCTGATCCTGGCCTCGACGGTGTTTCTGGGCACCTCGGACGTTACGGCGAAATATCTGTCGGCGACCTTGCCGTCGATCGAGATCGCCTGGATCCGGTTTCTGGTATTCGCGCTGATCATGGTGCCGGCGATGGTGCCGGGTTCGCCGCTGTATGCATTGCCGACCGGCCGCTTCGGTTTGCAAATGATGCGCGGCGCGGCGTTGCTGGGGTCGTCGCTGTTCTTCATCTCCGGTTTGAGATTCTTGCCGATCGCGGAAGCGTCCGCCACCGGCTTCGTTTCGCCGCTGTTCGTCACCGCGCTGTCGATCATTTTTCTCAGTGAGAGCGTCGGCTTGCGCCGCTGGATTGCGACCGCGATCGGATTGATCGGCGTGCTGATTATCCTGCGGCCCGGCTCCAGCGCGTTTCACCCCGCCGCGATCTTTCCGTTGGTGTCGGCGCTGGCCTGGGCGCTGACCTTGATCATGACGCGCATGCTCAGCGGCCGGGAGCGTGCGATCACCACCATGACCTACTCTTCGATCGCGGGCGTGGTTATCCTGTCCGCGCTGGTTCCGTTGGTGTGGGTGGCGCCAACCTGGCACGATGTGCTGTTCGGAATCCTGATCGGTGTGGCGTCGACCGCGGGACAGTGGATCGTGGTGCTGGCGTTTCGCTATGCCGATGCGTCGGTGCTGGCGCCGTTTTCCTACACCCAGTTGTTGTGGGTCAGCATCCTCGGTTTCCTGATCTTCGGCGAAGTGCCCGACATCTGGACCGTGACCGGTGCGGCGTTCATCGTCGCCAGCGGCCTCTATACCGCGCATCGCGAGCGCGTGCGGCGGTCTCAATTGCTGGCGACGCCAGCCGAGCCGTCGCCTAACGCCTAACGCCTAAAGCCCAATGCCTGATCGCGTTCGCGCCGCGGCTCGTACCGGGACGCCGCTGTTCCCGGCACCTCTACCTGTTTCCATCGTTTATGTTTCCCGGTTTATGTGCGACGATGGCTCAACATCAAACGGTCCGAGCCGGAGGACGCCCCATGCGCGCTGCGATTTTCAGGAACGGCGAAATCGTCGTCGATACGCTGGCGGAGCCGGTACCGGCAACCGGGCAGGTGCTGGTCAAGACCCTGGCCTGCGGCATCTGCGGTTCGGACCTGCACGCGCGCAAGCACGCCCCGCGCATGGTCGAACTATCCAGGCATTTTCCCGGCCGCAAGCCGATGGATCTCTCGCGCGACGTGGTGTTCGGCCACGAATTCTGCTGCGAGGTGCTGGACTATGGGCCGGGCGCGCAGCGCAAGTTCAAGACCGGGACGCGGGTGTGTTCGCTGCCCGCGCTGCTGACGCCGGGCGGCCCGCAGACCATCGGCTATTCCAACGAGAATGTTGGCGGCTATGCCGAGCGCATGGTGTTGAGCGAGCCGTTGTTGCTGGAAGTTCCCAACGGGTTGGCGCCTGAGCATGCCGCGCTGACCGAACCGCTCGCGGTTGGCGTTCACGCTGTGGCCAAGGCCAATATCCGCGGCGATGAGGTGCCGCTGGTGATCGGGTGCGGCCCGGTCGGGCTCGCCGTGATCGCAGCGCTCAAGATCAGGGGATTACACCCGATCGTGGCGGCGGATTACTCGCCGGCGCGCCGGGCGCTTGCCGAAAAGCTCGGCGCCGATATCGTGGTCGATCCCGCGCGCACCCAGCCTTACGCCACCTGGGCCGAGCATGCCGCGATGTCGCCGGAAGAAAAAGCCGCGCGGTCGCCGCTGCAGGCGATGTTGCCGGCGCTCAAGCCCGCGTTGATCTTCGAATGCGTCGGCATTCCCGGCCTGCTGCAACAGGTATTCGAAGGCGCGCCGCGCGATGCCCGCATCGTGGTGGTCGGGGTCTGCATGGAAACCGACCGCTCCGAGCCGATGCTGGGCATCATGAAGGAACTCAACGTTCAATATGTGATCGCCTACACGCCCGAGGAATTCGCCTATTCGCTGCGCCTGATCGCGGAAGGCAAGGTCGACGCGGCTTCGCTGGTGACCGCCAGCGTTGGTATCGATGGCGTCGCGCAGGCGTTTGCGGATCTCGCCAATCCGGAACGGCACACCAAGATCATCATCGAGCCTTGGCGGTAAGTTTTGGCGCTGAAGTCTTGACGGTAGCCGCCATGCGCGACGACGATCGCCCGCCCGTGATGGCGCATCAGCGCTTCGTCGCGGACCGAACGTCGTTTGCGGATATGGATCTCGCGCAGCGCTTTCGGCACATCCATGACACCAATCTATGGGGCGCTGCGGCCTCGGTGTCGGGACTGGGCTCGGAGACCGACGCGACCGCCGTGCTGCGCGCGGAACTGCCGCGCCTGCTCGGCAAACTTCAGGTAACTTCGCTGCTCGATGCGCCCTGCGGTGATGCCGGCTGGATCACTCAGGCTAACTCGAGTGTTCGCATCATCGGCATCGATATCGTGCCGCCGTTGATCGACAGCCTCAAGCGTCGCGTCGCCACGGGTGAAATCGGCGGCGAATATCATCTGGCCGATATCACCCGCGATCCCTTGCCGCGATGCGACGCGATCCTGTGCCGGGATTGTTTGGTGCACCTGTCATTTGCCAACATCGAACGTGCGCTGGCGAATTTTCGCCGGTCCGGCGCCATTTGGCTGATCACCACCACCTTTACGCAATGGCAGACCAACCGGGAGTGCGAGGATGGCGACTGGCGCGCGTTGAATTTCGAGCGGCCGCCGTTTAATTGGGGAGCGCCGGTCGAACTGATCGACGAGCATTGCACCGAAGCCGGTGGCGGCTGGCGCGACAAGAGCCTCGGCGCGTGGCGGCTTGCGGATCTAGCCGCCGTCGTCCCGGACTTGATCCGGGACCCAACCCCTGGCATTCGTGATTGCAGAAGGCATTTGCCCCATCGCGGAAAACGAAGCGACACGGCATATGGGTCCCAAATCAAGTCCGGGACGGCACCAGAAATGGCGCCTTGGCCGCGGATATCATCATGCTCTACGCGACATCAACAACAACCCTGCCGACCGCGCTCCCATCCTTCAGCACCTGATAGGCCTCGAGGATCGTCTCGAGCGTGAAATGCCGCGGGTCGATCCGTGTCGCGATCTGTCCGGCCTCGATCATCCGGGTCGCTTCGCGCAGGATTTCGCCGTGATGGGCGCGGCCGTTGCCGGTCAGCATCGGCAATAACGTAAAGACGCCTGAATAGGTCGCCGCGCGGAACGACAGCGGCGCCAGCGCATGCGTGCCCCAGCCGAGCGCGCTGACGACGTGACCGAACGTTGCCACCGCCTGGAACGAGGCATCCAGCGTTGCGCCGCCAACCGTGTCATAGATCAGATCGAACCCGCGGCCAGCGGTGTGTTGCGTGACGTAATCGGCAACAGGCGCCTGCTTGTAGTCGATGAAGGTCGCGCCGAGCTGTTCGATATAGCTTTTGTCGTGGGCAGAACCGGTTGCGAAGACCTCCGCGCCACGGGCGCGCGCGATCTGGATCGCGACATGGCCGACGCCACCGGCGCCGCCGTGAATGAGGACGCGCTGTCCCGATCGTACCTGCGCGCGATCGACCAGGCCTTCCCACGCCGTGATGAGGTTCAATGGCAGGCTCGCTGCCTCCCGCATCGTCAGATTGGCCGGCTTCGGCGCCAGCAGGTCGGCATCGACGGCGGTATATTGCGCCAACGATCCCTGCAGGCCGCCGACCCCGCCGGTCATCCCATAAACTTCATCGCCGCGCCGGAACCCGGTCACGCCGGGCCCGATCGCCTCCACCACGCCGGCCATGTTGATTCCGAGAATGCCCGGCAGTGGGTGTTTGGCGTGCGCGGCCTGACCGGCATGGATCTTGGTGTCCAGCGGGTTGATCCCGCTGGCCTGGATCCGGACCAGAACCTGTCCGTCCGCAGGCTTCGGCCGCGCCACCGGCCCGACCCTGAAAGCCGTGTTGGGCGCATCCAGAACCGCTGCCTGCATGGTGTCCGATGAAGTCATGGTGGTCGTCCTTTCCGTTTCCGTCCCCTCACCTAGGCTCGCACGACTTGTTTTGAAATCGACAAGCGTGCAAGAAATCCATTCAAAATTGAATGGCTGGAGATTTTCATGGAATGGAGCGATCTCAAGATATTTCTCGCGGTGGCGCGTGAGGGTACGTTGGGCGCGGCGGGGCGCAAGCTTGGGCAGAGCCAGCCGACCATGGGCCGGCGGTTGCGCGCGCTCGAACAGGCGGTAGGCCAGACGCTGTTTCAGCGCACCGACGGCGGCTTCGTGTTGACCGACGAGGGATCGGCGGTGCTGTCCCATGCCGAGCGGATCGAGGACGAGGTGCTGGCGGTGCAGCGCCAGTTGGCCAGCCACGACCAGCATCTCGACGGCACCCTTCGCATTGCCTCGTCGGACTGGTTCGGCATCCACATGCTGACGCCGCTGTTGGCCGAATTCGCCCGGCTGCAACCGCGCGTCGTGGTCGAATTGCTCACCGATGCCAGACTCTACAGCCTGCCGCGGCGCGAAGCCGATCTCGCGTTCCGGATCACGCCATTCAAGGAGCCCGAAGTGATCTCCCGAAAGCTGATGCACATCGAATACGGCGTCTATCTCAAGTCAGGTCTCAAATCGCCACGTCCCGGCGATGGCGCGGGAACGCCGCTGATCACCATGGACACCGCATTCGGCGGCATCCCCGACAGCGTCTGGCTGCAGCGCGTGCTACCCAAGGCGCATGTGGCATCCCGCAGCAATAATCGCGACGTGCAGGCGCGGATGTGCGCGCTGGGTGTCGGCGTTGCAGTGTTGCCGCGCCCGCTCGGCGACACGCTTGCCGGCGTCAAGCGCATCGACCTTGGCGAACCGCCGCCCGGCCGCAACACCTATGTCGGCTATCACCGCGACCTGAAAAGGCTGGCGCGCTTGCGTGCGTTGCTCGATCTCGTGATCGAGCGGTTGGCGAATTGAGAAGGGCGGGCGATAATTGATAGATTGGCCTTGGGCGGCGCTGTCAGATTTTTATGTGCGTCATTTCGGGGCGCGCGAAGCGCGAACCCGGAATGACAGCGAACTTACACCGGCAGTGCGATCGAATACTTCACCTGGCTCAGCGCAAAACTCGACTCGATCGAGGCGATGCCGTCTAGCCGGGTCAGCTTGTTCTTGAGGAACGCCTCATACGACGACAGATCGGCGGCGACCACGCGCAGGAGATAATCGCGGTTGCCGGTCATCAGGTAGCACTCCAGCACCTCGTCCCATTTCGAAATCGCCTTGGCAAAGCGGTTGAGGTCTTCTTCCTTTTGCCGCGCCAGCTTGATGGAGATGAAGACGCTGACATGCAGCCCGAGCGATTTCTGGTCGACGGTGGCGATATAGCGCGTGATCACGCCGCGCTCTTCCATCAGCTTGACGCGGCGATGGCAGGGCGACACCGACAGGCCGACCTTGTCGGCCAACTCCTGCATGGTGGTCCGGCTGTCGGATTGCAGCAGGCTGAGGATCTTGCGGTCGATGGCGTCAAGGGCGTGCATTGGTATGAACTCGCTGGAATGGGGTCTGTATTGGCAATTTATCCCAATATGTCCGGGTATGTCGCGAGAATTTGAGATTTTTAGGAGCGTCAGGCCCGCTAACATCGGTACCTGCCATCTTTCCGGAGCCAATCATGCCCGTCGAACCCGCACGCCTGGAACTGTTGTCCGCGTTGGCCCGCAAGGTGTTGTGGCTGTCGTCGTGGACCATCCACCACGCCAACCACATCCGGCCCAATGTCGATGGCCTGAAAGTTGGTGGACATCAGGCCTCGTCGGCGTCGCTCGCCAATATCATGTCGGCCTTGTATTTCTCGGTGCTGCGGCCGCAGGACCGCGTCGCGGTCAAGCCGCATGCGAGCCCGGTGTTCCACGCCATCCAGTATCTGTTCGGGCACCAGACCCGCGACAAACTGGAAAATTTTCGCGGCTACAAGGGCGCGCAATCCTATCCGTCGCGCACAAAAGATGTCGACGACGTCGATTTCTCCACCGGCTCGGTCGGGCTTGGCGTGGCGCAGACGCTGTTCTCCTCGCTGGTGCAGGATTACGTCACATCGCATGGCTGGATGAAGGACCGCCCCGAGGGGCGGATGATCGCGCTGGTCGGCGATGCCGAAATGGATGAGGGCAATATCTTCGAGGCGCTGCTCGAGGGCTGGAAGCACGGCCTGCGCAACACCTGGTGGGTGGTCGACTATAACAGGCAGAGCCTGGATGCCGTGGTGCGTGAAGGGCTGTGGGAAAAATTCGAATCCATGTTCCGCAATTTCGGCTGGGACGTGGTGATCGTCAAATACGGCACCTTGATGCAGGCCGCGTTTGCGGAAGCAGGCGGCGAGGCGCTGAAGCGCTGGATCGATTCATGTCCGAACCAGATGTACGCCGCGCTGTGTTTCCAGGGCGGGGCTGCCTTCCGCAAGCATCTGCACGACGACATCGGCGACCAGGGCCAGGTCACGCAATTGATTGACCGCCGCAGCGACGACGAGTTGCTGGCGCTGATGTCCAATCTCGGTGGTCACGACATGACCAGCATGATCGATGCCTTTGAAGCGATCGATCATGATCGCCCGGTCTGCTTCATTGCTTACACCATCAAGGGCGTCGGCCTGCCGATGCAGGGCCACAAGGACAATCATGCCGGCCTGATGACGGTAACGCAGATGGAAAAATGGCGCGGCAGCCGGAACATCCGCACCGGCCATGAATGGGAGAAGTTTGAGGGGCTGTCGCAGGACACGGCGACGCTGGAGGCATTTCTGGCGCAAGCGCCGTTCAACGCCGAAGGCCGGCGGCGCCTGACCGCTCCCGTGATCGAGGTTCCCCAGCAATTGGCGTTCAAGCCGGCGGCGCAGATGTCGACGCAGCAAGGCTTTGGGTTGGTGCTCAACGAAATCGCACGCGGCGATACTGAGTTGGCGTCGCGCATCGTCACGGCGTCGCCTGACGTCACCGTGTCGACCAATCTCGGCGCCTGGGTCAACCGGCGCGGGCTGTTCGCGAAGGCGGAAAACCACGATCTGTTCCGGCAGGAGAAGATACCCTCGACTTTCAACTGGGATTTTTCGCCCAAGGGACAGCATCTCGAACTCGGCATCGCCGAGATGAACCTGTTCATCATGCTGTCGGCGCTCGGGCTGTCGCATGCGATCAACGGCGAGCGGCTGCTGCCGATCGGAACGCTGTACGATCCTTTCATCCAGCGCGGGCTCGATGCGATGAACTATGCCTGCTACCAGGACGCGCGTTTCATGGTGGTGGCGACGCCGTCGGGCATCACGCTGGCGCCGGAGGGCGGCGCGCATCAGTCGATCGCAACGCCGTTGATCGGGATCGCCCAGGATGGCCTGGCCTCGTTCGAGCCGGCGTTCGTCGATGAACTCGCGGTGATCATGGGCTGGGGTTTCCAGCACATGCAGCGCGAGGGCGGCGAGGGCGGCTCGGTCTATTTGCGGCTGTCGACCCGCAGCCTCGAGCAACCGCAGCGGATCATGACGCCTGAATTGCAAAAAGGCATTACCGATGGCGCCTATTGGCTGCGCAGGCCCGGACCCAATGCCGAAGCCGTGATCGCCTATACCGGCGCGGTGGCAGCCGAAGCGATCGAGGCCATCGGGTTGATCGGCGAAAGCCGCCGGGATGTCGGCCTGCTGGCAATCACCTCGGCCGACCGGCTGCATGCGGGCTGGACCGCGGCCCGGCAGTTGCGCCGCGACCGGCGCGGGGTGCAGCATCTCAGCCATATCGAAAAACTGCTGGAACCGCTGTCGCGCGACTGCGGCATCGTGACCGTGATCGACGGCCATCCGGCCACGCTGGGCTGGCTCGGCAGCGTGCGCGGCCACCGCGTCGAGGCGCTCGGCGTCGAGCATTTCGGCCAGACCGGCACCATCGACGACCTCTACCGCCACCACGGCATGGACGCCAACGCCATCATCGATGCGGCCGAAAGCCTCACCGCCGGCGCCCCGGTGCGGCACCGAAAAATGGCGGTGTAACGAAGGAGCCTTGCGCTGTTGACGCCGCTAACCTTATATCCGGTGTCCGTTGCAGTGCAGCGCCCCGCATATGGCGGGTTCAATTTGTCGGGCTTTCGTGCAAAGATGTCTGCCGAACGCTCCGTTCCCCAATATTCGCTCCGAAATCAAGAGGTTTACGATGGTCAATCGCATGCAATTCTACATCGATGGCGCCTGGGTCGATCCCGCCGTCAAGAAGTCCACGCCCGTCGTCAACCCGGCGACCGAAGAAGCGATGTATGAGATTGCGCTCGGCTCCAAGGCCGATGTCGACAAGGCGGTCGCCGCCGCCAAGCGTGCTTTCGAGACCTATTCGCAGACCAGCCGCGAGGACCGCATCGCGCTGCTGACCAGGATCATCGAGATCTACAAGGGCCGCATGAAGGAAATCGGCGCTGCCGTTTCCGACGAAATGGGCGCCCCGCTGCCGATGGCGGAACGGCTGCAGGCCGGCGCCGGGCTCGGCCACATCCAGGCCACGCTGGACGTGCTGAAGAACTATCATTTCGAAGAGACCATCGGCACCGCGACCGTGTTGCGCGAGCCGGTCGGCGTCATCGGTATGATCACGCCGTGGAACTGGCCGCTGAACCAGATCGCCTGCAAGGTCGCGCCCGCGCTCGCGGCCGGCTGCACCATGATTCTGAAGCCGTCGGAATTCACTCCGACCTCGGCGTTGATCTTCGCGGAAATCCTCCACGAAGCCGGCGTGCCAAAGGGCGTGTTCAACCTGCTCAACGGCCTCGGCCCTGAGGTGGGTGCGGCCATGAGCGAGCATCCGGATATCGACATGATCTCGTTCACCGGTTCGACCCGCGCCGGTGTCGATGTCGCCAAGCGCGCGGCCCCGACCGTCAAGCGCGTCAGCCAGGAACTCGGCGGCAAGTCGCCGAACGTCATCCTCGAAGGCGCCGACCTCACCAAGGCCGTCACCGGTGGCGTGATGCACATGTTCAACAATTCGGGACAATCGTGCAACGCGCCGTCGCGCATGATCGTGCCGCTGTCGAAGATGAAGGAAGTCGCCGCCATCGCCAAGGGCGTCGCCGACAAGACCAAGGCCGGCGATCCCCGCGCTGAAGGCACCACCATCGGTCCGGTGGTGTCCCGCATCCAGTGGGACAAGATTCAGAAGTTGATCCAGAAGGGCATCGAGGAAGGTGCCACCCTGGTCACCGGCGGTCCGGGTCTGCCGGAAGGCGTCAACAAGGGCTTCTATGTGCGCCCGACCATCTTCGCCGACGTCACCAACGACATGACAATCGCGCGCGAGGAAATCTTCGGGCCGGTCCTCACCATCCTTGGCGCCAAGGATGAGGAAGAAGCGGTCAAGATCGCCAACGACACACCGTATGGTCTGGCCGGTTACGTCACCGGCGACACCGTCGAGAGCGCACGCCGCGTCGGCCGCAAGATCCGCGCCGGCAACGTCAACCTGCAGGGCGTTCCGAACGACCGCACCGCGCCGTTCGGCGGCTACAAGCAGTCCGGCAACGGCCGCGAGTGGGGCAAATACGGCCTTGAGGAATATCTCGAAGTGAAGGCGGTCGCCGGCTACAACGCCGCGTAATCGTCGATTTTAAATCAAAAGCGCCGGAGCGGGATGAACTTCCGCTCCGGCGTTTTTGTATTTTGGAAGCCAACTGCAATCTTTGAGGATTTAAAAACCGTCATCCTGAGGTGCGCGCCGTCTTGGCGCGCCTCGAAGGATGGCCACACGTGCAGCCATCCTTCGAGACGCCGCGCAAGGGCGCGGCTCCTCAGGATGACGACGTCCTTATCCCCCCAACGCGCCCTGGGTGTTCACATACAGCGCGTAGATCGACTGGCTCGAGGCCATGAACAACCGGTTGCGCTTGACGCCGCCGAAGCAAAGATTGGCGCAGCGCTCGGGCAGCGCGATGCGGCCGATCATGACGCCGTCGGGTGCGTACACCACGACGCCGTCGAGTTCGGGATCGCCCATGCCCCAGCCGCACCACAGATTGCCGTCGATGTCGCAGCGCATGCCGTCCGGCGTGCCCGGGCCGGCGTCGATGAAGACGCGCTTGTTGGAAATCGTCTTGCCGCTGGCGGCGACGTCATAGGCCAGGATCTTGCGGGTCGGCACGCCTCTGGATTCCACGATGTAGAGGATTTTTTCGTCCGGCGAGAAGGCGAGCCCGTTAGGTCCCAAAATACCTTCGGCGGCGATGGTGGCCTTTCCGGTCTCGCCGTCGACCCGGTAGACGTTCATGTCGATCTCGGATTCGGCCTGGTAGCCTTCGTAATTGCCGAGCAGGCCGAAGATCGGATCGGTGAACCAGATCGAGCCGTCGGACTTCACGACCACGTCATTCGGCGAGTTCAGCCGTTTGCCGTCGAAGGAGTCGATCACCACCGTGATCGAGCCATCATATTCAGTGCGGGTGACGCGGCGGCCGCCATGCTCGCAGGTGACCAGGCGGCCCTGGCGGTCGCGGGTGTTGCCGTTGGCGAAATTCGACGGCTTGCGGAAGTTGCTGACGGCGCTGGTCTCTTCTTCCCATTTGATGATGCGCTGGTTGGGAATATCGCTGCACAGCAGATAGCGCCCGTCGCCGAACCATACCGGGCCCTCGGCCCAGCGCAGGCCGGTGGTCAGCCGTTCCACCGCCGACAATTTGAGCCAGTATTTTTCGAACCGCGGATCGAGCGCATGAATCGCCGGATCGGGATAATAGGTTGCCGGCTGCCAGCCGGCCAAATGGGGCGTTGCCTGAGACGTTGCCTTGGACATTTGCTGTTCTCGTTGTTGCCGGATTTCCTCGCGATTTGGTTGCTATCATTCTCGACCAATGACCGCAAATCAGCTTTTACGGGGTCGCTTGCCGCGTCGCGGTCACCGCGCCATACTCGCGGCAAGTCACAATCAAGAGGGATGAAATGCCACGCATATTGATGACCGGCGCGTCCGGCGGCATAGGCACGAGCCTGCGCAAACTGTTGCCGCCGATCTATCCGGATCTGCTCTTGAGCGACCTCAAGGCGCCCGCCGATCTCGGCCCGAAGGAAAAGTTCAAGGCCGCCGAACTGTCCGATCCCGCGCAGGTCGAGGCGCTCTGCGAGGGCGTCGACGGCATCCTGCATTTCGGCGGATTTTCGGTCGAAGGCCCCTGGAACAACATCCTGCTATCCAACATCATCGGCTGCTACAATCTGTTCGAGGCAGCACGCAAAAAGGGCGTCAAGCGCATCGTGTTCGCATCGTCGAACCATGCGGTCGGTTTCTACCCGCGCCATCACCGGATTGGAACCGACGTGCAGCCGCGGCCGGACAGCCGCTATGGCGTCAGCAAGGTATTCGGCGAGGCGGTTGGCGCGCTCTACGCCGACAAACATGGCCTTGGCGTTACCTGCATCCGGATCGGCAATTTCGGCGACAAGCCGCTGGACCATCGCCGGCTGGCGATCTGGCTCAAGCCGGAAGATCTGGTGCAATTGTGCCGGATCGGGCTCGACCATCCCGACATCCATTTCGAGGTGTTTTACGGCGCGTCGTATAACGAGCGCTCCTGGTGGGACAATCACCGGGCCTATGACCTCGGCTACCGCCCGACCGGGCGCAGCGAAGATTTCCGCGAGCATGCGATGGCCGAGCAGGCCAAGATCGGCCCGGATCCGGTCGGCGATTTCTACCAGGGCGGCACGTTCTGCGGCATGGAGTTCGACGGCGACAAAAGCAAGATCGTGGACTGGAAATAGCTAGCTTCCGCCGACGCGCGTGCCCGCGATGCGCAATTGCGCATCGTGGAATGCCCGCTTCGTGCTAATTGAAGGGCAGTCATTCCGGGGCACGCGTCAGCGTGAACCTCAGATGTGCAATTGCACATCGGGGAATCCTCTGCTGATAATCTCTGGATTCCGGGTTCAGTCCTGCGAACTGCCCCGGAATGACGGTTCACTCGAAGGAAAGACAAGATGGCTGACGGATTGCGCAAGGGTTTGACGAGTTACGGCGACGCCGGGTTTTCGCTGTTCCTGCGCAAGGCCTTCATCAAGGCGATGGGGTACAGCGATGACGCGCTGAGCCGTCCGATCGTCGGCATCACCAACACCTTCAGCGATTACAACCCTTGCCATGGCAACGTTCCGCAGATCATTGAAGCCGTGAAGCGCGGGGTGATGCTCTCGGGTGCGATGCCGATGGTGTTTCCGACCATCTCGATCGCCGAAAGCTTTTCCCATCCGACCTCGATGTATCTGCGCAATCTGATGGCGATGGACACCGAGGAGATGATCCGCGCCCAGCCGATGGATTCGGTGATCGTGATCGGCGGCTGCGACAAGACTTTGCCGGCGCAGATCATGGCGGCGCTGAGCGCCGATCTGCCGACGGTGGTGATCCCGGTGGGGCCGATGGTGGTCGGGCATCACAAGGGCGAAGTGCTCGGCGCCTGCACCGATTGCCGCCGGTTGTGGGGTAAATACCGCGCCGGTGAAATCGACGAGGTCGAGATCGAGGCGGTCAACGGCCGCCTGGCGCCGTCGGTTGGCACCTGCATGGTGATGGGCACCGCCTCGACCATGGCTTGCGTCACCGAAGCGCTCGGCCTGTCGCTGCCGATGAGTGCTACGATTCCGGCACCGCATGCCGAGCGTTTCCGCTCCGCCGAGGCGAGCGGCAGGGTGGCCGCCGCGATGGCTGCCGCCAAGGGGCCGCGTCCGAGCGAATTCCTGACCGCGTCCTCGTTCAAGAACGCCCAGGTCGTGATGCAGGCAATCGGCGGCTCGACCAACGGCCTCATCCACCTCACCGCGATGGCCAACCGCACCAAACATCGCATCGACCTCGAAGCCTTCGACAAGCTTGGTCGCGAGGTGCCGGTATTGGTCGACCTGAAACCATCAGGCGAACATTATATGGAGCATTTCCACCATGCCGGTGGGGTGCCGAAACTGATGGCGCAGCTCGGCGACCTGATCGACCTCGACGCCAAGACCATCACCGGTCAAACGTTGCGCGACGTGGTCGCGAATGCCGAAGACGTCCCGGGCCAGGATGCGATCCGGCCGCGCACCAACCCGATCAAGCCGGAAGGCGCGATGGCGGTACTGCATGGCAACCTCGCGCCGCGCGGCGCCGTGATCAAGCATTCGGCGGCAAGCCCGAAGCTGATGCAGCACACCGGCCGCGCCGTGGTGTTCGAATCCGTTGAGGACATGACCTTGCGGGTCGACGATCCCGAACTCGACGTCAACGCCGATGACGTGCTGGTGCTGCGCAACGCCGGCCCCAAGGGCGCGCCGGGCATGCCGGAAGCTGGCTATCTGCCGATTCCGAGAAAGCTCGCCCGCGGCGGCGTCAAGGACATGGTGCGGATATCCGATGCGCGCATGAGCGGCACGGCGTTCGGCACCATCGTGCTGCATATCACGCCGGAATCCGCTGTTGGTGGTCCGCTGGCGCTGGTGAAGAACGGCGACATGATCCGGCTCGATGTCGCGAAACGAAGTATCGATCTCTTGGTCGATGCGGCCGAACTCGAAAAGCGCCGCGCGGCACTGCCGTTGGCTGTGACCCCGGATTGGGCCAAGCGCGGTTATGCGCATCTGTTCAACGAGACCATCCTGCAAGCCGACGAAGGCTGCGACTTCGACTTCATGCGCGGCACGGGGAAATAACAGGCAGGTTTCACACTGCCGTCATGCCCGGGCAACCGGCCGCGGTCTATCTCGCACATGCGTTGAACGGCGCCCGACTGTTGTTCGATTGACATTCCCGTAACCCCGATGGGATGATCGAGCAAAATGAAAACAGGGGGAAACAATGCATATTCCGGCCAGGATTGTCCGTGGGCTCATTGCGGCCGCGTCGCTGACATTCGCGTTCGGCGCCAGCGCGCAAGACGTCAAGCATTATCGCTTCGCCTATGACCAGCCGAAGACGACGGGCTATGGCATTGTCGGCGATATTTTCGCCGACAAGCTCAAGGAACTGAGCAAAGGCACCATGTTGATCGATCAGTATCCCGGCGCCCAACTCGGGCAGGAGCCGCAGGTTCTGCAACTGGTGAAATCAGGCGACGTCGAATTCTGCATTTCGTCTTCGGCCAACGCCGCGACGTTATCGCCGCAGGCCGGTGTGATGTCGATGCACTTCCTGTTCCGCTCCGAAGCCCATCTGGTCAAGGCGATCGCGGACCCCGAAGTATCCAAGGCGGTCAAGGCGATGATTTCGGAAACCGTGCAGGGCACGCACGTCATCGCGCTTGCGACCCTCGGTCTGCGCGACATGTATTCCAAGCGCGAGATCAAGAAGATTGACGACATGAAGGGCCTCAAGGTGCGGGTGCAGGCGACGCCCACCGAGGACACGATGTTCCCGGCCTACGGCGCCCAGATCGTGCATATGCCGTTCGGTAGCGTCTATACGTCGTTGCAGACCGGCGTGGTGGACGTCGCGGAGAACGGCGTCAACGTTTACCTCGCCAACAAGCATTATGAAGTCGCACCGGTGCTTTCGATGACCGAACACGAGGCCAACAACAGCCTGATCTGGGTCAGCGACAAATTGTGGAACAGCCTGACGCCGGAGCAACAGGGATGGGTCCAGGCCGCGGCCGATGAGGTCAACCAGAAGCAGCCGGCCAAGGCGATCGAGCTCGAGCACCAGTCGCAGGCGAAGCTCAAATCGATTGGCGTGAAGGTGGTCACCGATGTCGACAAATCGGGCTTTATCGCGATCTCCGATCCCTATCTCGACAAGCTCGCCAAGGAGCTTGGCCCGCACGCGGAAAAGATCAAGAACCTGATCCGGGCAATTAAATAGGCGGTACGCAATCATCGCATATTCATGTCGTCCCGGCGAAGGCCGGGACCCATACGCCGCGGATTGTCAGTGGGGCAGTGAGGTGGAGATTTCTTGCAATGTAACGAACGCCGGGGGTTATGGGTCCCGGCCTTCGCCGGGACGACAATGCTTCGATGCTGCACGGCGGAGCGCCTGACGATGAGCATCGCCGACAAACTGGTGCTGCAGCGGCAACATCACCTCAAATGGCGGTGCCTCGATCGGGTCGAGCTGGCCTTGATGATCATCTGTGGCATGCTGTGTTTCGGCTTCTCGCTGTCGGTCATGTTCGACATCGTGACGCGGACCATCGGCCATCCCTGGCTATGGTTGCAGGAAGTCACCTCGACGTTGTTCATCTATGCGATCTTCATCGGCGCGGCCGCTGCCACCCGCCGCAACGATCATCTCTACCTCACGGCGATCTCCGATGCGCTGCATGGCACACCGCGGCTGATCGTCGAGGTCATCATCCGGCTCGTCGTGCTGGGGGTTGCCTTCTGCCTGATCTGTTTCGGCTACATCAATTATGTCAGGGGCTTTGGTAGCTTCCGGCTGCCGTCGGGCACTCCGATCGCCTCGCTTTATGCGATCATCCCGCTGTCCGGCATTCTGATTGGCCTGTTCACGATCGAGCAATTGGTCAACGGCATCCGCAACGGCTTTGACCATCCAGAGCCGCCTGAGGAGGAACTTGCCATTCCGCCGGTCGATATCGGTGTCGAGCCGAGGGCGCGACCGTGAGCGCGCCCCTTGTCCTTGGACTGATGTCGTTCTGCTTCCTGTTCTTCGGCTATCTCGGCGTCCCCGTACCGTTTTCGTTGATGGCGGGGGTGTTCATCGGCGCGATGCTGACGGACGTCTCACTGGCGGCCATCATCCAGAAGATTTTCGACGGTGTGGATTCCGAAGCGTTGCTGGCGATCCCGTTTTTCCTGCTGGTTGGCGAGCTCATGAGCTCGGCCAATGTGGTGGTTCGAATAGCCAATCTGTCGTTGTCGCTGGTCGGGCATATCAGGGGCGGGCTGTCGCAGGTCGTCGTCGTCTTCAGCATGTTCTTTTCGGAAATGTCGGGATCGACCACCGCCGACGTCGCGGTGATGAGCCGCGCGCTGGGCGGCCCGATGAAGCGGGAGGGCTATAGCCCGGCCTTTATCGCGGCCATCATTGCCTCGGCGTCCACCATCGCCGCGTTGGTGCCGCCAAGCATCACCGCCGTCGTCTACGGTGCGACCGGCAACGTCTCGATCGCCGGATTGTTCATGGCGGGCGTCGTGCCCGGCTTCATGATAGGCTTCGGGCTGATGATCTATTGCTATTTCTTCGGCCCCTCCGGCATGCGCAAGCCGCGGGCGCCGTTGCGTCAGGTGGTGTTCGCCGCCGGCGACGCAGCACTTCCACTGATGATCCCCGTGATCCTGCTCGGCGGCATTCTCACCGGCTGGTTCACGCCGACGGAAGCTGGCGTTGTCGCGGTGGCGTACATCATCGTGGTGGTGATCCCCGCGCTCAATCGCGGGCATTTGCGCAAAATTCCATATGATTTCTGCCTCGCCGGGTTGATCTTCTCGCTGCCGCTGATCACCATCGGCGCCGCCAACGCGTTCGGCTGGATGCTGGCCTATCTGCGCGGCGCCATCGTGATCGCGGATTTCATCACCTCGATCGCCGGCCACGATCCGCATCTGATCATGTTGCTGATGGTGCTGCTGTTCACTGTGGTCGGCGATTTCATCGAGCCGGTGCCCACGATCATCATCTTCATGCCGTTGGTGAATGCCCTGACCCAGGCCGGTGATATCAATGGCGTGCATATGGGCGTGGTGCTGATCGCGACCCTGGCGTTCGGGCTGATCACGCCGCCGTACGGCCTGGTACTGCTGATGGCGTCGAAATTCGTCGGCGTCAGTTTTGGCAAGGCGTTGCGGGCAGCGCTGCCGATCTATGTGGTATTCTTGGCGACGATCTGCTTCACGATCTATTTTCCGAACGTGGTGCTGTGGCTGCCCAAGCACGTGATCCCCGAATCGGTCGGTTGCTTCAAGTCGCCGACGGGAACCGGATATATTTGTCCGCCGTAGATTCATAAGGTGCCGTCATCCTGAGGTGCTCGCCCTCTTGGGCGAGCCTCGAAGGATGATGTTCATGCGGCCATCCTTCGAGACGCGCGCAAGAGCGCGCTCCTCAGGATGACGATCCTACTTGCGGAACCGGCGCACTTCCCGCGCTTGCTACTTCCCCTTGCTCGTGAATCTTTTCACGGCGACGCGGAAGTCGTCGGTGTGCATGCAGTCGATGATGGCGTCGCGCTCGTCATCGAGCTGCTGCTCGATCGGCGTCACATGGGCGCGGTGGATCAGCGCCTTGGTCGCCGCCAAGGCGGCCGGTGCGTTTTGCGCCAGGCGATGCGCGAGTTCGCGCGTCGCGGCTTTCAACTCGACCGCGGGTACGACCCTGGCGACCAGCCCCCAATCCCGGGCCTGCGTCGCCGAAAAGCTGTCCTCGGCGAGGAATATCTGCAACGCGCGGCGGGTGCCGACGCTGGCGACCACGCCGACGGTGCCGCCGCCGTCGGGCGATACGCCAAGTTTGGCATAGGCCGGGGTGAATTTGGCGTCTTCGGCGGCGATGCAGAGATCGGCGACAAAGGCCAGCGACAGGCCGGCGCCGGCCGCCGAGCCATGCACGCTGGAGACCACGATCTTGGGCATTCGCCGCAAGGTCGTGATGAAGGCGTGGTAGTGCTGCAGCAATTCGCCGACCACCGGGGCGATGGTATCGGCAGCCGCGGCGGCGCCGATGGTCTGCAGATCGCCGCCGGCGCAGAACGCGCGGCCCTCGCCCTGGATCACCAGCACCTTGATGTCGTCGGACGCCTCGACCTCGGCGCCGAGTTGTTCCAGTTTTTTGGCGATTGACAGGTCGATCGAGTTGAAAGCGGCCGGCCGATTGAGCGTGATGGTCGCGATCGGACCATCGATCGCCAGCAGTGCCGGATCGTCGGAATGGGAAGCGTTCGCGGGTGTCGGCATGGAAAGAACCCCTGATTCCGGGAATGTTGCCACGTATTTAAATCGTAGAAGGGAAGGGGTGACAATCCCCGGCGAAGCCTGCAAAATGTCGAACAAGCGGCCTGCGGCCTACCGCATCGCAACGGTCGAAACGGGGAGAAATCGCGATGAGCATTGATACGATGATCGACCGTCCGGTCTCCACCATCGATCCGTTTTCGCATGCGTTCCTCAGCGATCCCTATCCGCACCATGAAGCGATGCGCGAGGCGGGCCCCGTGGTCTGGCTGGAGCAATACGGCATCTGGGCGATGGCGCGGCATCAGGAAGTCCGCGACGCCCTGACCGACTGGGAAACCTATTGTTCGGGAGCCGGCGTGGGCCTGAGCGATTTTCGAAAAGAACCGCCGTGGCGTCCGCCAAGCATCATCCTGGAAGCCGATCCACCGTTGCACACCCGCACCCGCGCCGTGCTGACGCGGATCCTGTCGCCGGCGGCGATCAATATCCTGCGTGAGACCTTTGCGCGCGAAGCCGAGGCGCTCGTCGACCGCCTCGTCGAGGGCCGCGAGTTCGACGGCATCGCCGATCTGGCCGAAGCCTATCCCCTGAAAGTTTTTCCGGACGCGGTGGGTATCTCCGAACAGGGCCGGGAAAACCTGCTGCCTTACGGCAACATGGTGTTCAACTCGTTTGGTCCGCGCAACGATCTGTTCAACAAGGCGATGGCCAATGCCGGACCGGTGCGCGACTGGATCATGTCCAGATGCAGCCGCGCGGCGCTGGCGCCCGACGGGTTGGGCATCAAGATTTTCAATGCGGTCGATGCCGGTGAATTGTCGGAAGACGAGGCGGGGATGCTGGTGCGCTCGTTCCTGTCCGCGGGCATCGACACCACGGTCTATGGGCTCGGCAATGCGCTGTATTGTTTTGCCAGCAATCCTGAGCAATGGACCATCTTGCGGGAAAATCCGAATTTGATCCGTGGCTCGTTTGAAGAGGTGCTGCGTTTTGAAGCACCGGTGCAGACGTTCTTCCGCACCACCACCAGGGACGTCGATGTCGGCGGCGTGCAACTCGGCGACGGCGAAAAGGTATTGCTGTTTCTGGCCGCCGCCAACCGCGACCCGCGCCGCTGGGACAGGCCTGACGCTTTCGACGTTCGCCGCCGCGCGACCGGTCACATGACCTTCGGCACCGGCATTCATGGCTGCGTCGGGCAGGCGGTGGCGCGGCTGGAAAGCGAGGCCATCTTCGGCGCGCTCGTCAAACGCGTGGCCGCGTTTGAGATTACGGGTAAGGTCGAACGTCGGTTGAACAATACGTTGCGCGGGCTCGACACCCTGCCGCTTCGCGTCACGGCGGCTTGACGCGATGGCGAAGGGACCTGTTCTGATCGTCGGCGCCGGCCATGCGGGCTTTCAACTCGCAACCTCGTTGCGGCAAAGCGGTTTTGGTGAAGCCATCCGCCTGCTCAACGACGAAGCGCATCTGCCGTATCAGCGGCCGCCATTGTCAAAAGCCTATCTGAAAGGTGGCGGCGGCGCCGACAGCCTGATGTTTCGGCCGGACAAATTCTATCGCGGCCAGAACATCGAACTGATCGCCGACCGCGCCGTCGCGATCGATCGCGACAAGCATAAATTGGTGCTCGCTTCCGGCGCCTCGCTCGACTACGGCCATCTGGTGCTGGCGACCGGCGCGCGCAATCGTCTGCTCGACATTCCCAACGCCAATCTCGAGGCCGTGCGTTACTTGCGAATCCTCGATGAAAGCGAAGTGCTGCGGCAGCGGCTTTCGCCGGGCCAGCGCGTGGTGGTAGTCGGCGCGGGCTTTATCGGTCTGGAATTCGCAGCGACGGCGCGGGCCAAGGGTCTCGAGGTCGATGTGCTCGAACTCGGCACGCGGGTGATGGCGCGCGCGGTGACCGCGGAAATCTCGGAATTCTTTCAAGCAAGACATGCCGCGACGGGCATCCGCATTCATCTCGGCGTGCAGGCCACCAGTATCGAAAGTGACGGCGCGATAGTCACCGGTGTCAGCCTCAGCGACGGCCGGCATATCCCGGCGGACCTCGTCGTGGTCGGCGTCGGCGTGTTGCCCAATGTCGAGCTTGCCGCTGAAGCCGGCTTGCCGGTTGCGGCCGGAATCATCGTCAACGAGCAGCTCGTGACCGCGGATCCCGATATTTCCGCGATCGGCGATTGCGCGCTGTTTGCCAGCTCCCGCTTCGGCGCGCCGCTGCGGCTGGAATCGGTGCAGAACGCCACCGATCACGCGCGCTGCGTCGCGGCGCGGTTGACTGGCGATGCCAAGGTCTATGACGGCCTGCCGTGGTTCTGGAGCGATCAGGGACCGGACAAGCTTCAGATTGCCGGGCTTACCACAGGATATGATCGGGTAGTGGTACGCGGCGATCGCGATCAGGCGGCGTTCTCGGCGTTTTGCTACAAGGGCGCGCAGTTCGTCGGCATTGAATCGATCAACCGCGCTGGCGATCACATGTTCGGCCGACGGCTGCTCGCCGCCAATGGCTCGATCACGCCGGAGCAGGCGGCCGATACCAGCTTCGATTTGAAAGCCGCGCTGGGTTGAATTTTCTGTAGGTGGGCACGGCGCAGTTGCGCCTTTGCCCACTCTACGAAGCCAGCACAGCTTCGACCTCCGCAATCGTTGGGATCGACGGCGCGGCGCCCATGCGTTGCACACAGATTGACGCTGATATGTTGGCGTAACCCAACGCCTCGCGAATAGATTTTCCAACCGCCAACTGCGCGGCCATCGCGCCGACGAAGCAATCGCCGGCGCCGGTGGTATCCACCGCCTTGACGGCGCGTCCCTCGACGGTCACAGGCGTTCCATTCACAATCGCGACCGCGCCGCGTTTGCCCAAGGTCACGACGATGATCATATCGCGCTCGCCTCGCAACGTGGCCGCGGCCTCCATAAAGCGCGCCGGATCGTCGGTGTCATGGAGTTCGATTTTTCCGAGCAGGCCTAATTCGCTTTCGTTGAGGATCAGGATATCGACCAGATCAAGCAGTTCAGCACCGAACGCGATCGCCGGCGCCGGATTGAGCATGGTCGTCGCGCCCGCCGCGCGCGCGCGTTTGAAGAAGGCGCTGATGGTGGTGAGCGGAATTTCGAACTGGCTGACCGCGATGTCGCCTTTGGCGAGAACGGGCGCGTCGACATCCTCTGCATTCACCAGCGCGTTGGCGCCGGGCACCACCACAATGGTATTATCGGTATCGGCTAGCGTGACGATGGCCGTTCCGGTATGCGCTTCGGCGGTCTCCTGCACGAAGCCGAGATCAACGCCTTGCGCGGCGAGGAACGCCGTCAACTCCCGCCCGAACGCATCGGTCCCGACCCGGCCGATGAGTTTTGTCGCGGCGCCGAGTTTGGCGGCGGCGACCGCCTGGTTGGCGCCCTTTCCGCCGGGAAAATACAGCACTTGCTTGCCGACAACGGTCTCGCCGATCCGGGGATGCCGGTCGGCCGTCGCCACGATATCCATGTTGATGCTTCCGGCGACGAAGACCTGGCCCATATTAATCCCAGAATTCCTTCTTGCGCCCGATCTGAAATTCCTGCTTGACGGCTTCGATGTCGTCGAGCGTCGGCAATCCGGCCTCGTTGCCGAGGCGTTGAATCTTGAAGGTCGATGCCGCGCGCGCGAACTCGAAATGGTCCTGCCAGCCTTTGCCGGGATTGTTGAGATACGAAAACACATAGGCGCCATGAAATACGTCACCGGCGCCATTGGTATCGAGCACGCGCTCGCGCGCAATCGGCAGCGCGGCCATGGTGCGAACCGCCCCCGTCTCGTCGTACCAGATCAGGCCTTTTTCACCCTGGGTGACACCGCCGACCCGGCAGCCGCGGCCCTTGAGATAGTCCAACATCTTTTCCGGGGTCAGGTCCATCTGCTCGCACAGCCGTTCGGCGACGATGGCGACATCGATGAACTCGAGCAACTCGTGGGTGTTGGTGCGCAGGCCGCCGCCGTCGAGCGAGGTGAGGATACCGTCCTCGCGGCACAGTTTGGCGTAGTGGATCGCGGCGTCCGGTTGGTGGCCGTCGATATGCAGCGCGCGGCAGCCTTTGAGATTGAGCATCGGGAACGGATGGATGTGCTCATCGTCGCGGCAGCGCACGATGGCGCGCTTGCCATCCTTCGGCATGATGAAGGATAGCGAGGACGAGTTGACCTTGCGCGGGTGGATCGAGATCCCGTATTTCGCGCTCATGTCCTGAAACATCCGCCCGAGCCAGTCATTGGCCACGGTCGCGATCAGGTCGGGTACGATGCCGAGCTTGGCGCAGCAAAATGCCGCGGTGACCGCGTTGCCGCCGAACGAGACGGCATAGGCGGAAGCGACATGCTTTTCGTCGCCGGTCGGCATGTGGTCGGTGATGAAGGTGACGTCGATATAGGTCTGTCCGATGAAGAGGGCCTGCATTCGATTTCCGTCGTGGCTGAGGGGTGGTCCCGGCCGGCGTCATACATTAGCACCGCTTATCGCGGATCATTCGATAAAATTATTAGCAACGGGGCCGTCCGCTTGGGATAAGCTTGTGGCAGGACTGCGACTTTATCCGGCACGGTCGGCACCTTCGACCTAACGGCCAGCGCCTGTCCCGGGTTCCTGACAGCGCGACAGAACAGGGGGAACGATGACTGTCTATTCCGGTCCGGTATTCGACATGGCGGTGAATCAGTTCGGGGTCATCGCCAATCATCTTGAAATCCCCATGGACGAGCGCGACCGTCTGCTGCTGCCGAAGCGGGCGATCACGGTGTCCTGTCCGATCCATCGCGACGACGGCTCGATCGCGGTGTTCGAGGGCTATCGCGTCCAGCACCACCTCACGCTCGGGCCCACCAAGGGCGGCACGCGATTTTCGCCCAGTGTCGATATCGGTGAAGTCGCCGCACTCGCGATCTGGATGAGCTGGAAATGCGCGCTGGTCGGTCTGCCCTATGGCGGCGCCAAGGGTGGCGTGAATGTCGATCTCTCCACCATTTCCAAACGCGAACTCGAGGCGCTGTCGCGGCGCTATATGCAGGAGATGATTCCATTCGTCGGGCCGCATACCGACGTGATGGCGCCGGACATGGGCACCAATGAGCAGGTGATGGCCTGGTTCATGGACACCTATTCGATGTATCAGGGCCGCACCGTGACCGAGATCGTGACCGGCAAACCGGTCGCCTCCGGCGGCACGCTTGGGCGCCGCGAGGCCACCGGCCGCGGCGTCGCCTATCTCGCCCACCGCGTGATGAAGGAATTGTCGATCAAGCCGAGCCAGGCGACCGCGGTGGTGCAGGGCTTTGGCAATGTCGGCTCCTATGCCGCGTTGGGGCTGCATCAGTTCGGCCTCAAGGTGATCGCGGTCAGCGATCATACCGGCGCGCTGCATGATCCTGTTGGCCTCGATATTCCCGCGCTAATGCGCCACGCGGTCACCCATGGCAGCATCGCCGGTTTCTCCAGCCAGATGCAGTTCGACCCCGCGCAAATCCTGACGCTGCCCTGCGACGTGCTGGTGCCGGCGGCGATGGAGCGGGTGATCGACGCCAAGGTCGCGGAAAATCTGAAGTGCCGGGTGCTGGCGGAAGGCGCCAATGGCCCGACCACGCCGGATGCCGATCTGGTGCTGGATAAACGCCGCGATGAAGTGTTTCTGATTCCGGACATCCTCTGCAATTCCGGCGGCGTCGTGGTCAGCTATTTCGAATGGGTGCAGGATTTGCAGCAATTATTCTGGGAGGAAGAGGAGGTGATGCGGCGCGAATATCACATCCTCGATCGCGCGTTCGAGACCATGCTGCTGCGCGCCAAAACCGACAACATCTCCCACCGCACCGCCGCGATGGCGATCGGCGTCGAAAAGGTCCGTGCCGCCAAGAATACGCGGGGACTGTTTCCATGATCACCGGCCTCGATCACGTCGTCGTTCTCGTCAGCGACATCAAGGCCGCCGCTGCCGCTTACCAGACATTATTCGCGCGCACGCCGTCGTGGCAGGCCGGCGGCGACGGCGCCGAGCGCGTGCTGTTCACGCTCGACAACATGACGCTGGAATTGATGGCGCCGAGCGGCGACGGTGCGGCCGCGGATCGCATTCGCGCCGTGCTCGACGATCGAGGTGAGGGACTGGCGAGCCTTTGTTTTCGCACCAACGACATCGCCAAAATGCATCGCCGGCTGGATCGGCTGACCTTGAAGCCGGAGCCGATTGCCGACGCCGAAAGCCACGACACAACAACCGACGCGACGCTGTCGTGGAAGCGGACCCGCGCGGCGACCGATCGGACGCGCGGGGTGCGGCTGTTTTTCCTTGAGCTGGCCAAGGAACGCCCGCTCTCGGTGCGAACCGCGCCGGCCTCGATCACGGCGATGGATCATGTGGTGATCGGCACCGCCGACCCCGAAGGCGCCGCGGCGCTCTATGGCGCGCGGCTGGGGCTCGACATGGCGCTCGACCGGTCGCATCCGGAGTGGGGACGGCTGATGTTCTTCCGTTGCGGCGACCTCGTCGTCGAGGTGGCGCATCGGCCCGGCAAGGACGCGCCCACCGTGCCGGACAAGCTCCGCGGCTTGTGCTGGCGCGTTGCCGACATCGCCGCGACCCGGGCGCGGCTGGCCGAGGCCGGCCTCGACGTGTCGGAGGCGCGGCCCGGCCGCAAGCCGGGCACCAGGGTGATGACGGTGCGCAACGGCACCTGCGGCGTGCCGACGCTGCTGGTGGAACGGACGCCGCCGACCTGATTGGAAGTCCAGGTTCGTCATTGCGAGGAGCGCTTGCGACGAAGCAATCCAGGCTTTGCTCGCAGCCATGGATTGCTTCGCTTGCGCTCGCAATGACGGGCTGAAGTGACGTCCATTCTCAAGCATGACGAGGCGTGCTACATCCGGTTGAACATGATGGATGGGCGGCTGAATTGGCCAAGGCAAAGCGAGTTCTGAAGTGGCAGCGCGATCCCGAGGGGATGCGGCTGCGCATTCTCGAGGCTGCCAAGCAGGAATTCGCCGCGCATGGCCTTGCGGGCGCGCGGGTCGACCGGATCGCGGCCGAGGCCGGCGCCAACAAGCGCATGCTGTATTATCACGTCGGCAAGAAGGACGATCTCTACCTCGCGGTGCTCGAAGGCGCCTATGAGCAGATCCGCGTGGAAGAGCGCGGGCTCGATCTGGAACATCTCGATCCGCCGGAAGCGATCGAACGGCTGATCAGTTTCACCTGGAACTATTTCATCCGTAACCCGGAATTCCTGGCGCTGCTGAACACCGAAAACCTCGCCAAGGCCCGCCATCTCAAGCGGTCGACCAAGGTCAAATCGATGCATTCGCCGTTCGTCGAGATGATCCGCACCGTGGTGATCCGCGGTGTCGAAAGCGGCGATTTCCAGGTCTCGGTCGATCCGGTGCAGCTCTATATCTCGATCGCCGCGTTGAGCTTTTTCTATCTTTCCAACAGCGCGACCTTGAGCGTGATTTTCGGCCGCGACCTCCTGGCCAAGGAAGCGCGGGACGAGCGCCTTTCCCATATGGTGGCGCTGGTGCTGGCGGCCTTGACCGGAAAATCCACCGCGGCCTTTGGCAAGGGCAAGGCGCTGAAACCGCGCTCGCCAGTGCATTCCAACGCTTGAGTGAGCCTCCGGAAGGCAAAGCCGCGTAGCCCGGATGAGCGAAGCGATATCCGGGACCGATCACGCAGGGTTCGCGATGTCAGGTTCGCTTGTCCCGGTGACACCAGCGTACTTCGCATATCAACGTGTCAAACAGCATCGTCTGTGAACAGACACAAATTCGCGATCCCGCAGCCGGTTTGGCCCGAGTTTGGCTATCGAAGTCCCGCCCTTTCGTAATAGAGGGCGCAGGGAATGCCGGATGCTCGATGCACCCGCAGCCTCGTGTGCGCTTAAGTAGTGGAGTATGCACACGAGTATTCACAGCGGAGGCACCGGAACCATCCGGCATTCCCCACGCAATGGTTTTAACGGTTTCCTTCGTGCTCTCCCCGGTGATCGGCTTTCTTGTCACCGTCATCCGCGTGATGCGAAGCATCATCGCGAATTTGACGCCGGCGTCGAGGCGTCAGGACCACACGACTTTTCCGTCCGCTTCAGCGCCGTTCGTTATCGGCACCTCCGCGTCCACCGCATCCCGCCCCGCGTCCGTGACGATCGCGAGCCGCCCCTCAGGTGGGACGAGACGGGAACGATTACGCCGGTGATTTGGGTCTGCTGTGAAGAGGAAATATTTTTGCAAAGGGGGCTGGACAGGGATTTGGTGATTTGCCCGTCGGGCAAATCGCACGACTTAGCCGCATCGTTTCCGGCCGGTTCGAAAGCCCCGCAGTCATCGATCTTCCGGGTTAGGCGTTCTGCGTCCCCGGGCAGTCTAGCTCTGGGAAGGGCATCACGCACTCGCCGTGAGACGGAAGAAGCGGTTGTAGACCCTCCGGCTTTCGAGTAGCGATTGTTTTGGAATGGAATCAACCGTGTGAGCTGGGGCCGGAGATCACGTTGGCGGTGAAGACAGTCGCAAGTGCAGTTTCGGACTTCGGTGCAAGCGCCAAGGCAAAGCTGAGCAACGTCGCGATCAGTGGTGCGCCGGAAGACCAGTTGCGCGGGCCTCTGGAGGTCCTACTGCACAACCTTGCCGAGATCGGCGGACTACCCCCAAAGGCTATCAACCTCGTTGGCGAGACAACGCTCAAGCATCTCAAGACGCGCCCGGACTACGCGGTCACCGTCAGCAACGCCCTCGTTGGTTTCATCGAAGTCAAGGCGCCGGGCAAAGGCGCCGATCCGCGAAAGTTTTCTGACCCGCACGACAAGGACCAGTGGGACAAACTGAAGTCGCTGCCCAATCTCCTCTACACCGATGGCAATGGCTTCAGCTTGTGGCGTGACGGGGAACTGATCGGCAAGATTATCCATCTGGAAGGCGACGTCGAGACATCGGGCGCTAAACTGGCAGCGCCCTCGACCCTGGCTCCGGTCATCGATGATTTTCTTCGATGGAAACCTATTCCGCCGAAAACCGCGAAGAAACTCGCCGAAGTCTGCGCTCGCCTCTGCCGCCTGCTGCGCGACGAGGTGGTCGAGCAGATGGGGCTCGGCAATCCGGGGCTCACCGCACTTGCGCAGGATTGGCGAAAGCTGCTTTTCCCGCAAGCGGACGATGCGCAGTTTGCCGACGGTTACGCGCAGGCGGTAACGTTTGGTCTGCTGGTTGCGCGCTCGCGCGATATTTCCTTGTCGGGGGGAATCGGCCACGCCGCTCAGGAACTTCGAAAATCCAACTCGCTGATCGCGACTGCGCTCAGGCTGCTGACCGATGACACAAATCAGGAAGCCCTAAAAACTTCGCTCGCCACACTCGCGCGCGTTCTGGACGAAGTAAATTGGCACACGATCAGCAAGGACAAACCGGAGGCATGGCTCTATTTCTACGAAGATTTTCTGGAAGTCTACGACAACAAGCTCCGCAAGCAGACCGGTTCGTATTATACGCCTGCTCAGGTCGTATTTGCGATGGTCAATCTCGTTGACGAGGCTTTGCGTGGCCCCCTGTTTGAAAGGGCCGCTGGCTTCGCTGCCGCGGACGTCGTCGTGGCGGACCCGGCGGTCGGAACCGGCACCTTCCTGCTCGGCGTTCTCCGCCGTATCGCATCGACAGTCTCGGACGATCAGGGCGCGGGTGCAGTAAGTGGCGTCATCGAGGCCGCAGCGAAGCGTTTGATTGGTTTCGAACTTCAGTTCGGACCGTTCGCGGTGGCGCAGCTTCGCATTGTCGCTGAAATGCAAGCATTGATGGCGACGTCCAAGGCGTCTTCGTCCATTCCCGATCTCCAGCTTTTTATAACTGATACGCTTAGCAATCCCTTCATCGAAGAAGAGACGCTTGGCCACGTGTATGAGCCGATCGCGAAGTCGCGGCGCGACGCAAATGCAGTAAAAAAAGAACGACCGATCACGGTCGTAATCGGAAACCCACCGTACAAGAATCAGGCCGGCGGGCAAGGTGGCTGGATCGAGAGCGGCAGTGCGGGACGTACGCCGCCGATGAATCGTTGGACGCCGCCGCCAGACTGGGGCGCGAGTGCCCATGCTCACCACCTCAAGAACCTCTATGTTTATTTCTGGCGCTGGGCGACGTTGAAGGTCTTCGGTTCGGGATGGCACGATGCAACTGGAGAGCCCGACGAGGATCGATACGGCATCGTTTGCTACATTACCGTTGCTGGGTTCTTGAACGGCCCTGGCTTCCAGAAGATGCGTGAGGATTTGCGTCGCGACTCTAGCGAAATTTGGGTAATCGATTGTTCGCCTGAGGGGCACCAGCCAGAGGTGTCGACGCGAGTCTTTCAAGGTGTTCAGCAGCCGGTGTGCATCGTTCTTGCTGCGCGGACGTCAAACAAAGCCCGAGACGTGCCGGCGCCGCTTCGATACTTCACGCTGCCGAAAGGCAGGCGGGAGGCCAAGTTTGAGGCGCTGGCGAAACTCTCACTTGCGGAGTCCGCGTGGATAGACGGTGCGTCCGGCTGGCGCGAGCCTTTCTTGCCCGAACAAACCGGCGCATGGGCAAGCTTTCCTTCCCTCGCAGAGTTGTTCTTGTGGTCAGGTCCTGGAGTTAAAACGCACCGGACTTGGGTCATCTCGCCTGATGCACAATCGCTGGATAGGCGGTGGGAAGTGCTTCAAAGAGAGAGCGATCCGATAAAAAAAGAGACTCTCTTTCATCGAGACCGAGACCGTCATCTCACGAAAGTGGTGGGTCTTGGCTTGGGTGCCTTCAATGTGCGAGCAGTGAGTGTCGCACAAGACCAAGACCCGATCGTGCCGCCGGTTCGTTATGCCTTTCGCTCGTTCGACAGGCAGTGGATTCCACCCGACAACCGGCTTCTGAGCATGGCACGGCCGCAATTGTGGTCTCAACTGTCGGACCGACAGGTATTTGCGACCGCACCGGAAGACGTGTCGCCAACGAGCGGTCCTGCACTCACACTTGCCGGCCTCGTTCCTGACCAGCACCACTACCACGGCCGCGGAGGGCGCGCGTATCCTCTTTGGCTTGACCGCGCAGCCAAGCAGCCCAATATCAAGCCCGAGCTTCCGACTTATCTAGCGAAAATCTACGGGTAGCCGGTCAAGGCCGAGGATGTAATGGCCTATGTCGCCGCAGTGATGGCGCATCCAGCCTTCACAGCTCGTTTTGCGCCCGATCTGGTTCGTCCCGGTCTGCGCCTCCCCGTCACGGCGGACGCAAAGTTGTTTGCCGAAGCTGTCGCACTCGGCAATGAGGTGATCTGGTTGCATTGCTACGGCGAGCGTTTCGCTGACCCGGCGGCGAACCGGCCCAAGCAAGCTCCGCGCCTGGCAAAAGAAAGCGCCCCCACAATTCCCGGCAGCGGAATGATTCCATCCGCGCCTGAGCCGCTACCAGACATTATGGATTACGATCCGGCGGTCCGACGGTTGAAGATTGGCAAGGGCTATATCGAAAATGTCACGCCAGAAATGTGGGCCTATGAAGTTTCAGGCAAGCGGGTTCTCTGGAGCTGGTTCAGCTATCGCCGTCGCGACCGCAGCCGCCCTGTCATCGGCGACAGGCGTCCACCCTCGCCGCTCGAAAGCATTCAACCCGAAGGATGGTTGCCAGAATATACCACCGACCTCCTAGATCTGCTGAACGTTCTTGGCCGGCTGATCGCACTGGAACCGGCGCAAGCCGATTTGCTGAAGCGAATTTGCGCGGGTCCGCTGCGAAGCGCCGGGGAACTCAGTACGGCCGGAGCGCTGGCGATGCCCGAAGCTGCCTCACCGAAGCCGAAGGCTAAAGGCAAGAGCCCAGCCAAGGGTACGTGAGGTACGGGGACAAGTCCGCCGGGTGGCTCGCGCGGCGCGGCAAAATCGCGCATGGTTCGGTCGATTCGGCTTTTACTGTGTGAGACATGGCCTCTTCCCAACAACCCGACCTTTTCCATGCTGACGAACAATCCGACCTGTTCGGCGAGGACTCACCCACGCCCGAATACCGGGCCGATCCCGACTCGGTCCGCGCCGAGCTTTACAAAATTCTGGCCGAAGCCCGCGCAGCGCAGCAGCTGCCATGGGAGCCGAAGACCGTTCTGCTTTACCGGACGATCTTCCCGCAGATGACCAATTGGCTGCCAGACGAGGAAGGCGCGCAACTGCGGTTTGAATTCGAGACGGAAATCAGGCGGTTGGCAGCGGCCTGAAAAGCGCGCTCGACGTTTTCTCGCCCCACATTGAACCGTTTTCTATCTCTCCAACAGCGCGACCTTGAGCGTGATTTTCGGCCGCGACCCCCTGACCAGGGAAGCGCGGGACGAGCGCCTTGCCCATATGGTGGCGTTGGTGCTGGCGGCATTGACCGGAAAATCCACCGCGGCCTTTGGCAAGAGCAAGGCGCTGAAACCGCGTTCGCCGGAAGGCAAGGCATCTGCCCCAATGCCTAAAATGCGATGACACGGCGTATGGGTCCCGGCGCAAGGCCGGGACGACGGGACCGAGTTTCTCGCGCCAACACCCCTAGACAGTAATTATCCAACGGGTTAATTTGTATCCAGAAGCCGATAATGAGGGAGAGGAAATTGGTCGAATCCAAGCGTCCCGGGAGCGTGTCGAGAGCGCTGAACGCGGCGTGGATTCGCCCGTTTTTGTTCCTGATCTTCATCGTCGTGGCCTGGGATTTGGCGATCCGGCTGTTCCGGATTCCGGCCTATCAAATCCCGGCGCCGGGAGATGTCGTGGCGGTGCTGTGGACCGATTGGCCGGAGTTGTTGCGGCAGGCGTGGCCGACGACCTACGCCACCTTGGGCGGTTTTCTGGCGTCGGCGGCGTTCGGCATTCCCATAGCAATGCTGATCGCCGGATCGAAGACGGTGGAAAGCTACATCTATCCGCTATTGGTGTTCTCGCAATCGGTGCCCAAGGTCGCGATTGCGCCGTTGTTCGTGGTGTGGTTCGGCTTCGGCATTATTCCGAAAATCATCGCGGCGTTCCTGTTGGGATTTTTCCCGGTGGTGGTGTCCGCCGTGCAGGGTTTCAAATCGGTCGATCCTGACATGGTCGATCTCGCGCGCGCGATGCAGGGCAGCCGTTTCCAGGTGTTTTGCGCGGTCAATCTGCCGCATGCGATGCCGTCGATCTTCTCCGGCCTGAAAGTCTCGGTGACGCTGGCCGTGGTTGGCGCGGTGGTTGGCGAGTTCGTCGGCTCCAATTCGGGCATCGGCTATGTGCTGCAGCGCTCGATCGGCACCTTCGACCTGCCGACGATGTTCGCGGCGCTGGTGATCCTGGCGCTGCTCGGTGTCGTGCTGTTCTGGCTCGTCGACCGGATCGAGCGTTTCGTCATTCCCTGGCACGTCAGCCAGCGCGAGGACATCATTTTCGCGGCGTAAGCCTGCGCGCCAGCAATAACGGCCCGAACGGCCGCGACAAAACAACAAGGGGAGGATTGAGATGATGCGATGTGTGACCGCGCTTTCGGCACTGGCGATCTGGATGATCTCGGCGGTGGCTCCGGCCGCCGCGGCCGACAAGGTCGTGCTGATGCTGAACTGGTACGTCTATGGCGAGCACGCGCCGTTCTATTACGGCAAGGCCAAGGGCATCTACGCCGCTGAAAACATCGATCTCGAAATCCAGGAAGGCCGCGGCTCGGCGGCGACCACCCAGGCCGTCGCGGCCAAGACCGCCGATTTCGGCTATGTCGACGTCCCCACCATGATGCGCGCGGCGGTCAAGGGCGCGCCGATCATTGCGACCGGCGTGCTGCTGCAGACCAGCCCGATGTCGGCGATGGGTTTTGTCGACAAGAACATCCGCAAGCCCGAGGACATCAAGGGCAAGACGGTTGCGATCACGCCGGCGGATTCGATGACGCAGATCTGGCCGCTGTTCCTGAAGAAGACCGGCCTCAAGGAAACCGACTTTACGACCGTGGCCGGTGACGGCCAGACCAAGCTCAATGCCGTGATCAACGGGCAGGCGGACCTTCTGCTCGGCTATGTCATGGATCAGTCGATGAAGATCAAGGACGCCACCGGCAAGGATGTCTATCCGATCAAGTTCGCCGACTACGGCATCAACATGGTCAGCTCCGGCCTCGTCGCCAACACCGACTACGTCAAGGCCCACGCTGATTTGGTCAAGCGCTTCATGTCGGCGACCACCAAGGCGGTCGAAGCCGCCGAAAAGGACCCGAGGGCGGCGGCGCAATCGATCCTCGACGCCAACCCGAAGGGCGGCAAGATCGATACGCTGACGCAGGGTTTTGAATTGACCATCCCGCTCTACCGGACCCCGGAAACCAAGGGCAAGCGGCCGTTCCAGGTGACCGACCAGAACATGACCGACAGCGTCAATTTGATGGTCGAATATGGCGGCCTCGACGCCAAAGCCAAGGACAATCCCAAGGCGTTTTACACCAATGACTATTTGCCGAAGGGCGGCTCGTGAGCACAACAATCGCCGTCATTCCGGGGCTCGCGCAGCGAGGACTACGATGTGCAATTGCACATCGGAGAATCTCGAGATTCCGGGTCTGGTCCTTCGGACCATCCCGGAATGACAGTTCCTCGTTTGGGCGGAATGAATGAACCCAGCGACCAAAAAGACGGCTGCGGATCAACCGGCCGCGCATCTGCGCGTGGTGGCTGACAGCGCCACCGGCGGCACGTCGGGCATTCAATTGTCCGGTGTGTCCAAGATCTATCGGTCGCGCGACGGCGATGTGCCGTCGCTGCGCCCGCTGGATTTTCACATCAACGAGGGCGAGTTCTTTGTCGTGGTGGGGCCGTCCGGCTGCGGCAAGTCCACGCTGCTCAAGATGATCTCCGGGCTGCTGCCGCCTTCGACCGGCGAGATTTTGGTCGAAGGCGAGAAGGTGACCAGCCCGCATGGCAATGTCGGCATCGTGTTCCAGAATTCACTGCTGCTGCCGTGGCGTAACATTCTCTCCAACGTGATGCTGCCGATCGACATGAAACGGCTGCCGCGCGACGAATATCTGCCGCGCGCGAAAGCGCTGCTGAAAATGGTCGGCCTCGAAGGTTTTGAGAAGAAACTTCCCTGGCAATTGTCCGGCGGCATGCAGCAGCGGGCATCGATCTGCCGCGCGCTGGTGCACGATCCCAAGATCATGCTGATGGACGAACCGTTCGGTGCGCTCGACGCCATGACGCGCGAGCGCATGAATGTCGAGCTGATGCGGATCCAGCGCGAGACCGGCAAGACCGTGCTGCTGATCACGCATTCGATTCCTGAAGCCGTGTTCCTCGCCGACCGCGTACTTGTCATGACCGAACGGCCCGGCGCGATCGCGGCGATCTACGATGTGCCGCTGCCGCGACCGCGTTCGCTCGATTCGATGGCGGATCCGGTGTTCACCGAGCTGGTGCAGCGCATCCGCAAGCACTTTTTCACTCAGGGTACTTTGGATTGAGTCGCACTGGATTGAGGCAGACCGCGATGCGTTTGGCCGTCCGCGACATCGCGTTGTTCGAGCGACCGGTCGCGTTTGTGCGGCCGTTCCGATTCGGGGCCGTGGTCATCAACGCCGCGCCGCAGATGTTCGTCCGCGTGGAAATCGAAATCGAAAGCAAAGGCACGTCGGTGGGCGCCAGCGCCGAAATGCTGGTGCCGAAATGGTTCGACAAGCGCGCGCAGCTCAGCCCGGACGAGACCGTTGACGAATTGCGCCGCTCGCTGCTGATCGCGCGCGATCTCTATCTGTCGCATTCGGGCTTTGACACGGCCTTTGGCTTGCACGCCGGTTGCATCGCGGCGCAGGTCGCGGCTTGCGCGAACGAAGACATCCCGCCGCTGGCGGCAGCCTATGGCCCCGCCGAAATCGACAAGGCGATCCTGGATGCGTTGCTGCGCAGCGCCGGGGTTAATTTCTTCGACGGCATGATCGGCAATATCGCCGGGATCGATGCCCGTTTGTCGCCCGATCTGGCCGGCGCCGACATCGCGCGGTTTCTCGCCGGCCGCACGCGGTTGGAGCGGGTCGCGATCCGGCACACCGTCGGTCTCGACGACACGGTCGAGGGCGCGGGCGGCGTGGCCGACCGTAAGGAAAATACCGGCGCGCGTTATTTCAAGCTCAAGCTCAACGGCGATCCCGAGGCGGATGCCGCGCGGCTGATCCGGATCGGCAAGGAACTGGCGACGCTGGCGCACGATTACCGCGTCTCGCTGGATGCCAACGAGCAATATGCCGACCTCACGGCGTTGCGCACCCTGGTCGATCGGCTGGACCGCGATAGCGCCCTGAAGCCGATCGCGGCCAAATTGCTTTATATCGAGCAGCCGATGCCGCGCGACATCACGCGGCAATCGCCGCTGGGCCAACTTGGCCGCGATTTCATCGTCGACGAGGCCGACGATTCCTATGATGCGTTCCCGGCGGCGCGCGCGCTTGGCTATCGCGGCATTTCGTCGAAATCCTGCAAAGGCATCTACAAGTCGATCGTCAACGCGACCCGCGCCGCGAAGTGGAGCGGGGAAGGCGAGACGTTCTTCGTCACCGGGGAAGACCTGACCTGCCAGGCCGGTCTTGCCGTGCAACAGGACCTCGCATTGGGCGCCCTGATCGGCGTTACCCACGCCGAGCGCAACGGCCACCATTATGTCGACGGCTCTGCCGATACGCCCGCAACCGAGGCGCAGGCATTTCTGGCCGCGCATCCCGATCTCTATGCCAACGACGGCAACAAGATCCGGCTGTCGATTCACAACGGCGATCTGCTGACGGGGTCGCTGGTGGCGCCGGGGTTTGCCACTTCCGTACATCCGGACTGGTCGGCATTGCCGCCACTCGAACCGCCAAAAGCAAGGATAAAGGAGCAAGCACGATGACCACCAAACGTCTCGGCGTGATCATGAACGGGGTCACGGGCCGCATGGGCCTGAACCAGCATCTGATCCGCTCGATCATTGCCATCCGGGATTCCGGCGGTGTGCTGCTGTCGAATGGCGACCGCATGATGCCGGATCCAATTCTGGTGGGCCGCGACGCCGACAAGGTCGAGCGGCTGGCCAAGCGTTTCAATGTCGAGCGCTGGACCACCGATCTGGAGAAGTCGCTGACCGACAAGAACGACACGATCTTCTTTGATGCGGCGACCACGCAGGCGCGGCCCTCGCTGCTGACCAAGGCGATCAACGCCGGCAAGCATGTCTATTGCGAGAAGCCGATCGCGACCAATCTCGATGAAGCCGTCGCGGTATTGCGTCTGGCTGCCGCCAAGGGCGTCAAGCACGGCACCGTGCAGGACAAATTGTTCCTGCCGGGCCTGAAGAAGCTGGCATTCCTGCGCGACTCGGGTTTCTTCGGCCGGATGCTCTCGGTGCGCGGCGAATTCGGCTATTGGGTGTTCGAAGGCGGCTGGCAGGAGGCGCAGCGGCCATCGTGGAATTATCGCAGCGAAGACGGCGGCGGCATCATTCTCGATATGGTCTGTCACTGGCGCTACGTGCTCGACAATCTGTTTGGCGAGGTCGAGAGCGTGAGCTGCACCGGCACCACCGATATCCCGGAGCGCTTCGACGAGAAGAACAAGAAATATACCGCGACAGCGGATGATTCCGCCTATGCGACGTTCCGGCTCAAAGGCGGCGTGATCGCCCACATCAACATGTCCTGGGTGACGCGGGTCTATCGCGACGATCTCGTTACTTTCCAGGTCGACGGCACCCATGGTTCGGCGGTCGCAGGCCTCACCGAATGCGTGATCCAGGCGCGCCAGGCCACGCCGCGGCCAGTGTGGAATCCGGACGAGAAGCGCACGCATGATTTCTATGCCGATTGGCAGAAGCTGCCGGAGAACGTCAGCTACGACAACGGCTTCAAGGAACAGTGGGAAATGTTCATCCGCCACGTCTGCGAGGATGCGCCCTACAAGTACACGCTGCTGGAAGGCGCCAAAGGCGTGCAGCTCGCCGAATGCGCGCTGCAAAGCTGGCGCGAGCGGCGCTGGATCGACGTCACCCCGATCAAGGTGTGAGGACCATGCCATGAACAAGCCAGTTATGCCGGGCTCATCGTATCAGCTGAAACTGCCGACCGCGGATCGCAGCATCGAGACCTATCGTCTCGCGGCATCGCGGACGTTTCCGTCCAAACTTCAGGGCACGCTCAACCGCGTAGCGTTTTCCGCGGTTCATACGGTGGCCGACCCGTTGGCCGATGTCGATCCGTGGCTTAACGCTGCCGTCGACTGGGACAGGACCATCGCGTTCCGTGAGCATGTCTGGGATCTTGGTCTCGGGGTCGCCGAGGCGATGGATACCGCGCAGCGCGGCATGGGCCTGGATTGGCCGACCTCGCTGGAGTTGATCACGCGTTCGGTGGCCGCGGCCAAGGCGAGGGGCGGGGCGCTGGTGTTTTCCGGCGCCGGCACCGATCATCTCGCGGTCGAGGATGCCAGGACGATCGACGACGTGATCCGCGCCTATGAGGAGCAGATCGCGGCGGTCGAGAAGGTCGGCGGCCGCATCATCCTGATGGCGTCGCGCGCCTTGGCCAAACTCGGCCGCAACGCCGATGACTACGCCAGGGTTTATAACCGCGTGCTGTCGCAGGTTCGCGAGCCCGTCATCATCCACTGGCTCGGCGACATGTTCGATCCGGCGCTGGCGAATTACTGGGGCACTGCAAGTCTCGACCGGGCGATGGATACCGCGGTCGGCATCATCAATGGCAATGCCAGCAAGATTGACGGCGTCAAGGTCTCGCTGCTCGACAAGCAGCGCGAGATCGACATGCGCCGGCGGCTCGACAAGAACGTCAAAATGTATACCGGCGACGATTTCAACTACGCCGAGTTGATTGCCGGTGACGACAAGGGTTTTTCGCACGCGCTGCTCGGGATCTTCGACGCCATCGCGCCGGCGGCGTCCTACGCGCTGTCGCGGCTGGCCGCCGGCGATGAGGCCGGCTTTCGCGATGTGCTGGGGCCGACGGTGCCGCTGTCGCGCCATATCTTCAAGGCGCCGACCCGCTTCTACAAGACCGGAGTGGTGTTCATGGCCTATCTCAACGGCCATCAGGATCATTTCACCATGGTCGGCGGGCAGGAGAGCACGCGCTCGACCTTGCATCTGGCGGAGTTGTTCCGGCTCGCGGATAAAGCGGGTTTGCTCGCCAATCCTGAACTGGCGACACGGCGGATGAAGACCGTGCTCGCGCTGCGTGGCATCGAACCCTGATGCGGGATTTTTCGGGCGATCATCGCTGGCTGTCGCTGAATACTGCGACGGTCCGCAAGCAGGGCGACCTGACGCAGATTATCGAGGCCTGCGCGCGGCATGGCATTCGCGCCATCGATCCCTGGCGCGACCAGGTCGCGACCGTGGGCCTTGATCGCGCGGTGCGCGCCGTGCGCGATGCCGGGCTTGAACTAACGGGCTATTGCCGCGGCGGCATGTTCACGTCAGATACGCCGCATCGCAATGAGGTGCGCGACGACAACCGCCGCGCCATCGATGAGGCCAAGGCGTTGGGTGCGCCTTGCATCGTGCTGGTGGCCGGCGGCCTGCCGCAATATTCGCGGCCGGGCAGCGCGACTTCAAAGGATATCGCCGGCGCACGCGCGCAGATCGACGATGCGATCGCCGAGATGCTGGTCTATGCCCGCGAAGTCAACATGCCGCTCGCGATCGAGCCGCTGCATCCGGCCTACGCCGCCGATCGCGCCTGCGTCAACACGACCAAACAGGCGCTCGATATCTGCGACCGGCTCGATCCGAACCGTACCGGCGGGCTCGGCGTCGCGCTCGACGTCTATCACATCTGGTGGGATCCGGAGTTGATGCCGCAGATCGCCCGTGCCGGCAAGGATCGCCTGCTGGCGTTCCACGTTTGCGACTGGATGGTGCCGACCAGGGATATCCTCAACGATCGCGGCATGATGGGCGACGGCGTGATCGACATCAGATCGGTGCGCGCGGCTGTCGAGGCTCAGGGTTTTGGCGGTTATTCCGAGATCGAGATTTTTTCCAACCATTGGTGGGAAAAGCCGATGGACGAGGTGTTGCGAACCTGCATCGAGCGGCATCGGACGGTGGTTTAATTCAGCCGTTGCCCCCAAAAAAAGACCTCATCCTGAGGAGCGGCCTCTTGGCCGCGTCTCGAAGGATGGCGTTCATCCTCACCATGGTTCGAGACGCGCAGCTTCGCTGCGCTCCTCACCATGAGGGTCTTAGATGTAGGGTGGACAAAGGCGCGCTTGCGCCGTGACCGCCGGTTATTCACTTCTTGGCCGCGTCTCTTGTCCCGACATCGTTGCCGTGCTTCCTGTAGGCCATCGCGGTCGTCGCCGTGGGCGGGCGTAAACCGATGGAAGTACGGAGTTCAAGATGCGCGTCCGTGATTGTCATAATTTCCATGATTTCCGTGAGCTCGCGCGGCGCCGGTTGCCTGGCCCGATCTTCGATTACATCGACGGAGCGGCGGACGACGAGGTAACGCTTCGCCGGAATACCGCAAGTTTCGAGCGCTGCGATCTGGTGCCGAATGTCCTGCGCGGGGTGGAAACGGTCGATATGTCCGTCACCGTCATGGGCCAGAAATTGGCGACGCCGTTCTATTGCTCGCCGACCGCGCTGCAGCGGCTGTTTCACCATCAAGGTGAGCGCGCGGTGGCTGCGGCCGCGGCGAAGTACGGGACGATGTTTGGCGTATCCTCGCTCGGCACGGTTAGTCTGGAGGAATTGCGAAAGGCCTACGACACGCCGCAGGTCTATCAGTTCTATTTTCACCGGGATCGCGGCCTCAACCGCGCGATGATGCAACGCGCCAGGCAGGCTGGCGTCGAGGTAATGATGTTGACCGTGGACAGCATCACCGGCGGCAACCGCGAACGCGACCTGCGCACCGGATTTTCGATCCCGTTCAAGCTGACGCTGGGCGGAATGCTTCAGTTCGCGATCAAGCCGGCATGGGGCATCAACTATGTCAGCCATGAAAGCTTCAAGCTGCCCCAGCTGGACCAGCACGTCGACATGAGCGGCGGCGCCATGTCGATCGGGCGTTATTTCACCGAGATGCTGGACCCTTCGATGAACTGGAACGATGTCGCGGAAATGGTTCGGGAGTGGGACGGCCAGTTCTGCCTGAAGGGGATCATGTCGGTGGCCGATGCGAAACGCGCGGTCGAGATCGGCTGCACCGGCATCATTCTGTCCAATCATGGCGGCCGGCAGCTCGATGGTTCGCGCGCGGCATTCGATCAGCTTGCTGAAATCGTCGATGCGGTGGGCGACCGGATCGATGTCATGATGGATGGAGGCATTCAGCGCGGCACCCACGTCCTGAAGGCGCTTTCGCTTGGCGCCAAAGCCGTGGGGCTCGGGCGCTTCTATCTCTATCCGTTGGCGGCCGCCGGTCAGGCCGGCGTTGAGCGGGCGCTGGGTTTGCTGCGGGCGGAGGTCGAGCGAGGGATGAAGCTGATGGGCTGCTCCTCGGTCGGCCAGCTCTCACGCGACAATCTGCGGTTCAGGTAGTCGCCACCGCGCACGGCACGTTTGAAAAACCTCTGAAGCGAACCCGGCCGCCGCGTACCGGTGCGCCGTTGAGCGCATAGCCTGGAAAGCGCGCCAAAAACCGCGACATCGCGATCGCGCCCTCGAGCCGCGCCAGCGCCATGCCGGCGCATTGGTGCGGGCCGCTGGCGAAGGCGAGGTGACGGTTCGGGGTGCGGCCGATGTCGAGGCTTTCCGGGTCGGTAAATTGCGCGGGGTCGCGGTTGGCCGCGCCGATGCACAGCGTCACCGGTGTGCCTGATGGCAACGCGATGCCGCCGAGTTCAACCGGCTCGGTCGTCATGCGGTTGCCGAGCTGGTTCGAACTTTCGAAGCGCAGAATTTCCTCGACCGCGGTCTTGATCAGATCGGGCCGTTCGATCAGGCGCTGCTTCTGGGCGAGATTCCCCGACAACGCCACCAGCCCGTTGCCGATCAGATTGGTGGTGGTCTCATGCCCGGCATTGAGCAGGAAGATGCAATTATGCAGCAGCTCCTTTGAGGTCAGGCGCTCGCCATTGTCCTCGCCCTGAATGAGGCGCGTCAGCACGTCGTGTTGCGGATTGCCGGGAGTTGCACGGCGCTGCTCGACCAGCACTTCCAGATAACTGATAAAATCCTTCATCGCCTGATTGCCGCGTGCGAACGCCTCAGGGCTGATCACGGGCTCCAGCGCGCCCAAAATCGCCAGCGACCAGTCGCGCAGCGGCCCGCGCTCGTCATGCGGCACATCCAGCAGATTGCCGATCACTTCGATCGGGATCGCGGCGGCGAAATCTTCGATTAGATCGACGTCGCCCTTGGCAGCAATCCGATCCAGCAGCCGCTCCACCAGGGCGATCAGATCCGGCTCCATCGCCGCGATCGCGCGCGGCGACAGCGCGCCCATTATCAACCGGCGCACTCTTGTATGTGCGGGCGGGTCGTTGAACACGAGGCTGGTAGTGTGGTGCTCATACAATAGCGAGTCACCATATTTCGGCGCGAACTCGCGTCGCTTGTCGGAAGAGAACAGCTTGGTGCTTTTGTAGGCGCTGATCAGATCGTCATAGCGCGTCAGGAAGTAGGAACCGTTCGGCAATCGCTTGACCGGGTCGTTCTCCCGCAGCGCCCGATAGGTCGGGTAGGGGTCGGCATAGAAATCCGGGGTCAATTTCTCGATGTCGAAATGAGCCGCGAGTTGTCGCGCGTCTGGTTTCATGCTGCCTTACTCTCCGGTCGCGACCGATTTGCCGTTTTCGGCTTTCCGAACATCCGGCGCGGCCTGCAGTCCGGCACTGAAATCCAGCCGCGTCAATCGGGGGGCGCCGCACTCGGCCGGCGGTCAGCCCCGGCGCCCGGCCGATGCCTTCGAGCTCTGACTCGCAGGGATTTCGGCCCTCCCGGACTTTGGTGCGGCGCAATAAAATTCCTTGACATGGAGCTGGTGAGTGATTACTCACACACGCCATGTCAACCCTGCGTATGACCAGTGACCTGCGGCGGCAATTGATCCTCGGTGCCGCCAAGCGCTGCTTTGCCCGTAACGGCTTTGCGGGAACCACGACCAAGAGCGTCGCGGCGGCGGCGGCGATCTCGGAAGCGCTGCTGTTCAAGCACTTCCCCTCCAAGGCCGCGCTTTACGCCGAGATCCTGGCCGAGGAGTGCGAGGCCGATCCAGACCTCGCGCATCTGTTGGGGCTGGAACCATCGACCGCGACCCTGGTCGAACTGATTAAGGGCATGGTCCGGCACTTCCTCAGTGTCTCCGATGGTCCCGATCACGAGGAGGCGCAGCGCCTGCGGCTCATGACCACCAGCCATCTGGACGACGGCGAATTCGCCCGGCTGCTCTATGCCAAGGTTGGGGGCCTGATCGGACCGGTGTTCGTTGCGTCACTCGATCGCGCCGTGGCGGCCGGCGATGCGTCGCGGATTGGCGGCGCGCCGCTCAATCTGTTCTGGTTCGCGCATCACACCGTGCTGATGGCCGCGCTTTCAAGACTGCCGGCCGTACCCTGTCTGCCTTACGGCAATACGGCCGATCTCGAACGTCAGCTTTGCGAATTTCTTCTCCGCGGAATCGGACTTCACGAAGCCGCAATTGCCTCTCATCTGGGCCACGGCCTGTTGCCGGAACCGGCGCCACACATAGCTGCGGAAAGTGCATGACATGAACATTGCGACTGAAGCTCACATCGCGGGCAAGCCGGTTGCCGACAAACCGAAGGCGCGTCCGATCCGGATGGTCCGCTGGTTCATCATCGTTGGATTGTTGTTGGCGCTGCTGGTCGGCGGACTGGTCGGCTTTAACGCCTTCCGTAGCCACATGATCGCGCAGTTCTTCGCCAACAATAAGCCGCCGCCGACGCTGGTCAGCATTGCCGAGGCCAAGTCCGAGGTGATTCCGAACCTGCTGACGGCGGTCGGCGATCTCGCTGCCGTGCATCAGGTGAATGTCACTTCCGACGTCGGCGGGCGCATCACCGGCATCATGTTTGACGCCGGCTCAACCGTGAAAGCGGGCAGCCCGCTGGTGCAATTGTTCGACGCTCCCGACCAGGGCGATCTCGCGAGCTTCAAGGCGCAGGCTGTGGTGGCGCAATTGTCGCTCGATCGCGCCAAGCAGCTTGCTGCAAAACAGTTCGGCCCGCAGGCGACCGTCGATTCTGCGCAGGCGGCGTACGATCAGGCAGTCGCCGGTATCGCCAAGACCGAAGCGATCATTTCGCAGAAACTGGTGCGGGCGCCGTTCGACGGCCAGCTCGGCGTTCGTCATGTCGAGGTCGGTCAGTTCCTCACCGCCGGCACCCAGATCGTGTCGCTGACCGATCTGTCGGAGTTGTACGCCAATTTCACCGTGACGGAAAAGGACAGCGGCCAGCTCAAGGTCGGACAGACCGTGCGCGTCGTGGTCGACGCCTATCCGAAGCGCAATTTCGAAGGAAAGATCACCGCGATCGAACCTCAGATATCGACCGACACCCGCAACATCCATGTTCAGGCGACGATCGCCAATCCCGATCACATCCTCAAGCCCGGCATGTTCACGACCACGACGGTGGTGCTGCCGGACACGCCGGCGGTCGTCACGGTTCCGGAAACCGCGGTGGATTACACGCTCTACGGCGATTCGGTCTTCCTTCTCACCGAGAAGAAAGCGGACGACGGCAAGACCGGCCTGACCGCCGTTCGTACCTTCGTGCGGACCGGTAGCCGGATTGAGGGCAGAACTGAAATCGTCAGCGGCGTGAAGCCCGGCGATCGCGTGGTCGCGGTAGGGCAGCTCAAGCTGCAATCGGGCGCGGCGGTTGCCATCTCGCCTGACCCCGCCCCACCGATCCCGGCAAATCTGCCGCGCTACTAATCTTCGGAGCTGAGCGATGGTCTGGACCGATATCTTTATCAAGCGCCCGGTGCTGGCGCTGGTTGTGAGCCTTCTGATCCTGTTGATCGGATTCAAGGCCGCGACCAGCCTGCCGATCCGGCAATATCCGAAATTGTCGAACACGGTGGTCAACGTCACCACGGTTTATCCGGGTGCGGCCGCCGACCTGGTGCAGGGCTTCATCACGACACCGATCGAGCAGGCCGTGGCGTCGGCGGAAGGCGTCGACTATATGACGTCGTCGTCGGTGCTCGGCACCAGCACGATCCAGGTCTACATCAAGCTGAATTTCGACCCGAACCAGGCGCTGACCGAAGTGCTCGCCAAGGTCAACTCGGTCAAATATCTGATCCCGAAGGAATCCAACGATCCGGTCGTGACCAAGACTACCGGCCAGACCACGGCCGTGATGTATCTCGGTTTCTCCAGTCAATCGCTGTCGGGATCGGCGATCTCGGATTACCTGACGCGCGTGGTTCAGCCGGTGCTGTCCACCGTCGATGGCGTCGCCTCCGCCGATATTCTGGGTGGCCAGACCTTTGCGATGCGCCTGTGGCTCGATCCCCTCCGCATGGCCGGCCGCGGCGTCTCGCCGCTCGATGTTTCCGCCGCGATCGCCGCCAACAATTTTCAGTCCGCGGCGGGCCAGTCCAAGAGCTATTTCACCGTCTCCAACGTCTCGACCAATACCGGCCTGCAGAATGTCGATCAGTTCAAGCGCATGATCGTCAAATCCAAGGACGGCGGTTTCGTGCGGATGGAGGACATCGCCACCGTCGAACTCGCGGCGCAAAGCACCGATGCCAGCGTTGCCTTCAACGGCGAGCATGCGATCTTCATTGGCGTGCAGGCGACGCCGCAGGGTAACCCCTTGATCCTGGTCAAGGGTGTCCGGGCGCTGTTTCCTGAACTCGAGCGCAATCTGCCGCCTTCGATGAAGATGAAGGTGGCCTACGATTCGACCAAGTTCATTCAGTCGTCGATCGACGAGGTGGAAAAAACCCTCGGCGAGGCGATCCTGATCGTGGTCGTGGTGATCTTCCTGTTCCTTGCGTCATTTCGATCGGTGATCATCCCTGTGGTGACGATACCCTTGTCGCTGATCGGCGTTTGCAGCCTGATGCTGGTGATGGGATTCAGCATCAATTTGCTGACCTTGCTGGCGATGGTGCTTGCGATCGGTCTCGTGGTCGATGACGCCATCGTGGTGGTGGAGAACATCCACCGGCATCTCGAGGAAGGCAAACCTCCGGTACAGGCCGCGATGCAGGGTGCGCGCGAGATCGTCGGCCCGGTCATCTCCATGACGATTACGCTGGCGGCGGTGTATGCGCCGATCGGCTTCCTCGGGGGCCTCACCGGCGCGCTGTTTCGGGAGTTCGCCTTCACGCTGGCCGGCGCGGTGATCGTATCGGGCGTCATCGCGTTGACGCTGTCGCCGATGATGTGTTCGATCTTCCTCAGGAACACCGAGGAAGGGCGGTTTGCCAAGCTAGTCAACCGTGTTTTCGGTTCGGTGACGCGCTGGTATGGGCGGCAGCTCGATCGCTCGCTCGATTACCGTCCCATCACGGCGATGTTTGCGCTGACGATCCTTGGCCTGGTCGGCTTCCTCTATATGCACACGTCCAAGGAACTCGCGCCCGAGGAAGATCAGGGCATCGTGTTCGCGGTGACCAAGGCGCCGAAATACGCCAACATCGATTATGCGGATTTTTACGGCGAGAAGCTCGACAAGGCTTTTGCCAGCTTCCCCGAAACCGATCTCCGCTTCATCCTCAACGGCATCAACGGTCCGCAGGGCGGTATCGCCGGCATGTTGCTCAAGCCGTGGGACGAGCGGACCCGCTCGGCCATCAAGCTGAAGCCGCTGGTGCAGGCGCAACTCAGCAAGATCGAGGGCGTCAATGCGTTTGCCTTCAACCTGCCGCCGTTGCCGGGCGGTCCCGGCGGTTTGCCCGTGCAGATGGTGATCTACTCCACCAACGGCTTTCAGTCGATCTACGAGCAAATGGTCAAGCTGAAGGATGCCGCGCGCAAGAGCGGCATGTTCATCGTCTCCGACAGCGATCTCGATTTCAACCAGCCGGTGGTGCGGATCAAGATCGACCGCTCCAAGGCCAGCGATCTCGGTATCACCATGCAGAGCATCGGGAATACGCTGGCGACGCTGCTCGGTGGCAATTACGTCAATCGCTTCAATCTCGAGGGGCGGTCGTATCAGGTGATCCCGCAGGTGCCACGCGACAAGCGGCTGTCGCCGGAATCGCTCGGTGAATTTTATGTAGCGAGTGCGACCGGTCAGCAGGTGCCGCTGTCGACACTGGTTTCGATCCAGACCGGCACCGACCCCAATGCGTTGACGCATTACAACCAGCTGAACTCGGCGACCTTCTCGGCGGTGCCGATGCCCGGCGTGACCGTCGGACAGGCCGTGGATTTTCTTGAGGCTCAGGCCAAGAATCTACCCGCCGGTTTCAGCCACGATTATCTGGCGGATTCCCGGCAATATGTGCAGGAAGGCAATCAGCTCGCGGTCACCTTCGGCTTTGCGCTGATCATCATCTTCCTGGTGCTGGCCGCGCAGTTCGAGAGCCTGCGCGATCCGCTGGTCATCATGGTCAGCGTTCCCATGGCGATCGTTGGTGCCATGCTGCCGCTGTTCTTCGGCGCGGCCACCATGAACATCTACACCCAGGTCGGCCTGCTGACCTTGGTCGGGCTGATCAGCAAGCACGGCATCCTGATGGTCGAGTTCGCCAATGAGCTGCAGCTCAATGAGGGGCTCGACCGGCGTTCGGCGATCGAGATGGCGGCGCGCGTCCGGCTTCGTCCGATCCTGATGACGACGGCGGCGATGGTGACCGGCCTGATTCCGCTGCTGACGGCATCGGGCGCGGGCGCCGCAAGCCGGTTCTCGATCGGCCTCGTGGTGGTCTCCGGCATGTCGATCGGCACGCTGTTCACGTTGTTCGTGCTGCCCGCGGTCTATGTGGTGCTCGCCACCGATCACCGCGCGGGCGCCGAATCCGAACGGGCCAAGGAAATCGCCGATTTCGACCTGGATCAGAAGGCACTCAGGCCGACCTGAGGCATTGCGATAAAGGGTAACCCTGACGGCGGCTTCGGCCGCCGTTTGCGTTTTTGGTGGTCGCTTCTGATCCGCTGTTCCGGCAGGCGCCTCTGCGATGCGTCCAATGGCGCCGGCATTCCCTGCATGCCATGATGATGGCGTAACCAGAGGGCGCCCACATGACGACACAGGATTTCCCGGCCGGCAATTATCGGTTCATTCCGGCGGTGTTTCAGTATTCGAGCGGCGCCGCGGCCGACCCGGGATTCGAGATCGAGCGCGTGCGGTTCGACCGCATGCTGCCGCTGGCGCAAGGATTTGAGCAGATCGCAAAATATATCGGCGCCGCGGGACGGCCGCTGACTTCGTTCTGTGCCTGTGAGTTGCGCTCGCCCGCGGCCTTTACCGAAGACGGCTTTCGCGCCTTCAACCAGCATTACGTCAAGACATTAGCGGAATGGTGCCTGTTCGACGGCACGACCAATCCGGTGGCGCGGAGCAATGTCTGTCCGGAAATCGATCCGCCCTCCGAACCGTCGTTCCATGCGTTTTCGTTTACGCGGCCAAGCAGGGGCAAGACGCCGACCTTCGTGATTGCCGGCGGCGCCGAAGCCCGTGGCGGCAGCGGCAGCTATCCCGAGCGCATCGTGCGATACCGCGATGTCAGCCCGGAAGGCGTGAGGGAGAAGGTGCAGCGCACCGTCATCGAGATGGAAGACCGTCTCAACGCCTTCGGCTTCGGCTGGCAGGACACTACCGCGGCGCAAGCCTATTCGATTCGCGATTTCCACCACGTGCTCGCCGACGAACTGGTTCGCCACGGCGCGCTGCGCTCCGGCCTGACCTGGCATTTCGCCCGGCCGCCGGTGGTCGATCTGGAATATGAAATGGATTGCCGGAGAGTGATGCGGGAAGTGGTGATTTAAGTCGTCATTGCAATGACGATAGAAACTACCGTGCCTTTGGATCAAGCGCGTCGCGCAGGCCGTCGCCGATCAGGTTGAAGCTGAGCACCACCAGAAAAATCCCCAACCCCGGCCATATTGCCATCCAGGGCGCGTTGCTCAGGAAGCGCTGCGCGGCATTGAGCATGCTGCCCCAGGACGGCTCAGGCGGCTGCTGGCCGAGGCCGAGAAACGACAGCGCCGCCTCGGCGATGATGGCGGCGGCGATTGACAGCGTCGCCTGCACCAATAGCGCCGGCATGATGTTCGGCAGGATATGAAACAGCGCGATTCGCCACGGTGGATTGCCCATGGCACGCGCGGCCTCGACGTAGTCTTCCACCTTGACGCTCATGGTCTGGCCGCGCGTCAGTCGTACGAAAATCGGCGTCGTGGTAACGCCGATTGCGATCATGGCGTTGCCGAGGCTGGGGCCTAGAAACGCCGCGAGCGCGATCGCCAGGATCAGGAACGGACAGGCCAGCATGGCATCGGTGATGCGGCTGATCAGGGCATCGACGAAACCGCCGCGATACCCCGACAGCAGCCCGAACGGCACGCCAACGCCGAGCGCAATCCCGACCGAGATCGCGCCCGCCATCAGCGAGGCGCGTGCGCCATAGATCACCCGGCTCAGGATGTCGCGACCGAGATCGTCGGTGCCGAACCAGTGCATCGCCGACGGCGGCTTGCGCACCAGCGACCAACTCGTCGCTATCGGATCATAGGGTGCTGCGACAGACGCAAACAGCGCGAGCAAAATGAACACCGCGATGACGGCTAATCCAACCACGGCGCCCTTGCGCCGGAACAGCCGCCGCAACGCGCGTCGGGTCGGGCTTTCCAGTTCGTCCTCGGCAGCGATCTGGACGGCACCAAGCGTTGCGTCTGTCATGCGCTCACGCCCTCAGCCGCGGGTTGACGAGGATGTAGGCGATATCGGCGATCAGGTTCAGCATGATGTAGATGGTCGCCGTCACCAGCACGACGCCCTGCACGACGGCGTAATCGCGATTGAACACGGCATCGACGATCAGCTTGCCAAAACCCGGAATTGAAAAGATCTGTTCGGTCAGCACCGCCCCCGACAACAGCGTGCCGAGTTCGAGCGCGCCGAGCGTGATCACCGGCGTCAACGCATTGCGCATCGCGTGCTTGAGGATCACGACGCGCTCCGATAGCCCCTTGGCACGCGCGGTGCGGACATAATCGCTTTCGAGCACCTGCAGCATCGCGCTGCGGGTATGCCGCATCAGGACCGCGGCGATCGCATTGCCGAGCACGAAGGCCGGCATGATGGTGGAGGCGAGGCTGGCGCGCCAGTCTTCGGACAACGGCACGTAGCCCGACGCCGGTAGCCATCCGAGTTTGATCGAGAACAGGAAAATCAGCATGATACCGAGCCAGAAATTCGGCGTCGAGATACCCCACAGCGCAAACAGATTAGCGCCATAATCCCAGACGGTGCCTTTCTTGACCGCCGAGACGATGCCGGCGGGAATGCCAATCAGGAACGCGATCACGATCGCCATCGACCCGAGCTGGATCGTGACCGGCAGCTTTTGCTCGATCAGTTCGCGCACCGGTACCTTGATGCGGAGCGACTCGCCGAAATCGCCGGAGACGACACCTTTGGCCCAATAAAAATATTGCACCGGGATCGGCCGATCGAGCCGGTATTGCTGGCGTATTTTTTCGATCGCCGCGGGGTCACGTTCCTCGCCGGCCATCACCAGCGCGGGATCGCCGGGCAGCAGGTGCTGCAGCGAAAAGATCAGGATCGATACGAAAAACAGCGTCGGGATCAGCTGGGCGAGGCGCTTGGTGAGAAAACTCAGCATGGTGCCAAGCTCTCCTTATTCCGACCCCGCAGGGGGGAGGGGAGCAGGAGCGAGCGTCGCATTACAAGCACAGGCCCCATCATTTCAGCTTCAGCCCGACCACGCGCACCAGCCCGTCCGGCATCTGTTTGTAGCCCTCGAGCCGGGTGGTGTGCGCGATCACGATCCTGCGGTGATAGAGGTACAGGATCGGCTCTTCGTCGATCACGGCCTTGGTCAGCTTTTCATAGATGGCCTTGCGTTGCGCCGGATCCGTGACAAGACGGGCATCGTCGAGCGCCTTGTCGGCCTCCTCATTGGCCCACGCGCTGTAATTCTGCGGCGCATCCTTGTGCAGGAAAATGTAGGAATTGCCGTCCGGATCGATGCGTCCGCTCCAGGCGAGCATATAGGCTTGATACTCGCCTGCTTCGGCCTGCTTCAGCGAGGTGGCGAATTCGGTGACCCTGATCTTCATGTCGAAGCCGGTCTCGGCTGCCATCGACTGGATCACCTGCGCGACAGCTTCGGTTTCGGCGCCCTTCGGAACCATGAAGTCGACGCTGACCGGTGGCGTCACACCGGCTTCCTTCAACAGCGCCTTGGCCTTGGCGACGTCGCGCGGGCGGATCGGATAGGCCTTCTGGTAGTAGGGATGGTCCGGATTGATCCACTGATTGCCCGGCATGAATTCGCCGTTGAACACCACCTGGTTCAGGGCTTCGCGGTCGATCGATAGATCGAGCGCTTGCCGCACCTTGGCGGACTGGCTGAGCGGTCCCTTGGCCTTGTCCTTGCCGACGTTGAGCGTCATGCCTTGATAGCCGAGCTCGATCGCGGTCGACAGTTTCAGCCGCGAATCGGCACGCGCATCCTTGATGTCGGTCGCCAGCACACGCTCGATCAGATCGAGCCCGCCGGATTTGAGGTTCGCCAGCCGTACGGTGGCATCGACGATCGGCAGGAACACGACGCGGTCGATGAAGACGTTGTCCTTGTTCCAGTAGTCCTGGAATTTCTCGAATACGATGCGGTCCTGCTGCACGCGCTCGACGAATTTGTAGGGCCCGGCGCACACCGGATGCAGGCCGAACTTGTCGCCTTCTGCTTTCGCCGCTTTCGGCGACACCATCATGCCGGCGCGATCGGCGAGCTGGGAGACCAGCGGCGCGAACGGCGCCTTCAGCACCAGTTTGATGGTCAGGGGATCGACCACTTCGACGTGATCGACGCTGGCAAGTTCCGGCTTCCGGAACGAGGCCGGAAACGTCATGTGGCGTTCGATCGAGAATTTGGCGGCTTCCGCATCGAAAGGCTCGCCATCCTGGAACTTGACGCCGGGCCGCAACTTGATCGTCATTGCCTTGCCGTCGGCCGAGGTTTCGTGGGACAGCGCCAGCTGCGGTACGACGTTGAGCTTTTCGTCGATATCGAACAGCTTGTCGCAGAAGGTGGCGAACACGATGCGGCCGACATAGGTCCGCGCCAGCGTCGGATCGAGAATATCCGGATCCTCGGCGAGCCCGATGCGCAGGGTGGTCTGGGCATGGGCGCCCGTGCCCAGGGAAAGCATCAACGCCGCCGCGGCCATCGCCAAACGCAAGATTTTCATCGCACTGTTCCTGTATCCACGATCACACCGCCGTTGGCGTCGTCCCGACTATATCAACCCCGGAGGCCGCCGGACCTTCCGCTCGCGCACTGAAAGCCGCGACCAATCGTTCCAGTGCCGGGGAAAAATGCGTCTCGGAGAGGTTCGCGTTCGCGGGCGGCAGTTCATCGGCGCGATGACACGCGGTGGCATGTCCCGTTGCGTCGTCAAGCAGCTTCGGCCGCTCGATACGGCAGCGATCGATCACATAGGGGCAGCGCGTGTGAAAGCGGCAGCCGGCCGGCGGCTTCAAGGCGCTCGGCATCTCGCCCTGCAGCAGCAACGGGCTGCGCTTTGTACGGGGATTTGGCATGGGGATCGCCGACAGCAGCGCGCGGCTATAGGGATGGCGTGGCGTCGCGAACAAAGCCCGGGTTTCCGCCGTTTCGACGATCTCGCCGAGATTCATCACCGCGACACGGTCGGCGATATGTTTTACGACCGCGAGGTCATGCGAGACGAAGATATAAGCAAGGCCGAGCCGGCCCTGCAGATCGCGCAGCAGGTTCAGGATCTGCGAGCGGATCGAGACATCGAGCGCCGACACCGGCTCGTCGCAGACGATCAGTTTCGGCTCGACCGCGAGCGCCCGCGCGATCGCGATGCGCTGGCGCTGGCCGCCGGAAAATTCGTGGGGGTAGCGGCGCGCGAAGCGCGGCTCGAGTCCCACCAGCCGCAGCAATTCCTGCACGCGCGCCTGACGGCGCGGCCGCGGCACCAGATCATGCAGCGCCAGCGGCTCGGTCAGGATCTGGCCGACGGTCATGCGCGGATTGAGCGACGCGTAAGGATCCTGAAAGATGATCTGCGCTTCGCGGCGGAAGGCACGCAGCTCGTTCGCATCGAGTGCGAGCAGGTCGCGGCCCTCGAAGCTGATGCGGCCCGAATCCGCTTCGATCAGCCGCAATACCAACCGGCTGACGGTTGATTTTCCGCAGCCGGACTCGCCGACCAGCCCGAGCGTCTTGCCGCGCTCGACCTTGAAGGAAACGCCATCGACCGCCTTGACGTGGGCGGTCGGTCGGCCGAACACCGAACGTTCCGCGACGAAGTATTTTTTGAGGTCTTCGACCTCGAGCAACGCGGTCACGACACCAACCTCTCGAGCGGCGCCTTGATGCAGCGCGACAAATGCGCCGTGCTCACCGCGACCAGCGGCGGCGGCACCTCGATGCAGGCCTGACTGACAAAGGGGCAGCGTGCCGCGAAACGGCAACCGTGCGGCGGGTTCGCCATGTCGGGCACCATGCCTTCGATGGTGGCCAGATGCTTGGTCTGCCGATCGAGCCGCGGGATCGAGCCGAGCAAGCCGACCGTGTAGGGATGCTGCGGACTTGCAAACAATTCATCGACCGGCGCGCGTTCGACGATTTCGCCGGCATACATCACCGCGACCTCGTCGCAGACCTCGGCGACCACGCCCAGATCGTGGGTGATCAGAATGATCGCGGCGTTGCTCGCGGCCTTCAGCTCGCGCATCAGCTCGAGGATTTGCGCCTGCAGGGTGACATCCAATGCCGTCGTTGGCTCGTCCGCGATCAGCAGTTTTGGATCGCAGGCCAGCGCTATCGCGATCATGACGCGCTGGCGCATGCCGCCCGACAGTCTGTGCGGATAGTCGTCGATGCGCCGCTCCGGCGAGGGGATGTGAACGCGACGCAACAACTCAATGGCACGTTGCCGCGCGGCGCGGCGTGAACCGCCACGGTGACGCAGGATTGTTTCGATGATCTGGTTGCCGATGGTGAAGCTCGGATTGAGCGACGTCATCGGCTCCTGAAAGATCATCGCGAGCCGGTTGCCGCGCAGATCGCGCAGGGTCTGGTCCGGCACAGTGAGCAGATCGAAGCCGTCGAACCGGATCGAGCCTGTGACTTCGGCTGAATGTTTCGACAGCAGGCCCATGATGGCCAGCGACGTCACGCTTTTTCCGCAGCCTGATTCGCCGACGAGGCCGAGCGTCGCACCTCCGGCCACGCTGAGGTCGACCTGATCGACCGCATGGATGATGCGGCCGGAATCGCCGTGAAAGGTGACCCTCAGGCCTTCGATTTCGATCAGCGGGGCGTCGCTCATGGCTTGCCTGCGATCCCGGCTTCCACGCCCGCCTGAATTCCTGCATCGATCGTGTCGCGGTCGGTAATCCCGGCTGGATTCTTGCGGCTGGGCAGAAACTGCCGGAAATGCGTCCAGCGCTCCCGGCTCATACGTTCGAGGCGCGCCAACTCGGCGAGCGGATCGGCGTGGTCATCCACGCGCAGATCGAGATCGGACCATTCTTCCTCACCGTAAATCAAAAGCGCCGCCGATTGCCTGCCGCGCTTGTCGCCTCCAGCGGCTTCGCCGGCAACCATCGCGGCGATCAGGCGTTGCGCAAACGGCAGTGCTTTATGTTCGGCGTAAGCGCCCGCGGTGTCGTCCAGCACCTGCGCGCCGGCCAGCATGTTGCCGGCGATCGAGCAGCCGTCGCCCTCGATATGCCCGCACCAGTCGACGCATTCGCGTCCGGTATAGGCCGCGACGCGGCCGCTGGCATCCATCAGGTGCAGTTGCCGGCTGGCGTGGCCGCTATCGGCTGCGATCAGGGTGTCGATGATGTCGCGCGGACTGCGCCCGTCGCGCAGCAGTTTTAAACCGTCGATGCCATAGTATTGGTTGACCAGGGCCTGCGTCGCGATCGCGCCGATGCCGGCGACAATATAGGGAACGCGGGCGCCCACCGCGAAGAACCGGGTCGCGACCGCGATGCCGAACTGGCCGGTCTTGGTATCGCGGGCGATGATCGACCAGGTCATCTTAGCCTTTATATGCCATCGCGTTCTCTGCCTTTATCGGCCGGCCGCGTAGCCCTGCATGCCGCGCGGATTGGCGGCGGCGCGGCGGCGGCGGCCGACTTTCGAGGCCGCGGTGAGGCGACCTTCCGACCAGTCCGGGCCGATCTCGACGATATGGCCACGGTCTTTCAGCGTATCGATGCTGGCCTTCGGCACCCGGTTTTCAAGCACGAGCACGCCAGGGCGCGCGGTGCGCGGCCAGAACGAAATCGGGAAATGCTCGGAATGCCATGCCGGCGCGTCGATCGCTTCCTGCAGGTTCATGTTGGCGTGGACATGCCGCAGGAAAAATTGCGTGGTCCATTGGTCCTGCTGGTCGCCGCCGGGCGAACCCCATGCCATATACGGCTCGCCGTCGCGATAGCACATGGTGGGCGAGAGCGTGGTGCGCGGGCGCTTGCCGGGCGCCAGCGCCGCGGGATGATCTTCCTCCAGCCAGAACATCTGCGCGCGGCTGCCGAGGCAGAAGCCGATCTCCGGAATGACCGGCGAGGATTGCAGCCAGCCGCCGGATGGCGTTGCCGAGATCATGTTGCCGGCCTGATCGATGATATCGAAATGCGCGGTGTCGCCGCGCACTTCGCCGAACCGGCCCACGGTGGGCTCGCCGGCGCCCATCGCGCCGACCGCCTCGCGATGGCCTTCGGCGCGGCGCAGTTTGACGACCGATCCAAAACCCTCGACCGAACCGGGCACGAAATCGAGCGACGCCTGGTCCCTGGAGATCAGCTTGCGGCGCTCGTCATTATACGCGTCCGACAACAGCGTTGCGATCGGGATCTCCGTGAACTTGGGATCGCCGTAGAATTTTTCGCGATCGGCGAAAGCCAATTTGGCGCATTCGATCTGCAGATGGATGAATTCCGGGCCGGCGGGATCGAGCCCGTCAAGTTCAAATCCCTTCAACAGCGCGAGTTGCTGCAGCATCACCGGGCCCTGGCTCCAGACGCCGGGCTTGCAGACGGTGTAGCGTCCGTAATCGTAAGTCAGCGGCGCTTCGACGGTGGGCTGCCAGCGCGCCATGTCGTCGGCCGACAGCACGCCGCGATGCGGCGAGCCGCTGACATCCATAATCTCTTGGGTGCGGCAGAATTTATCGATCGCTTCCGCGACGAAGCCATGTGACCAGCTCTTGCGCGCGCGTTCGATCTGCGCGATGCGGTCGCTGCCCGCGCTTTCGGCCTCTTTGAGGATGCGGGCATAGGTCTCGGACAGTTTTGGATTGCTGAAGAGCGTGCCGGGTTTCGGCACCTCGTTGTTCGGCAGATAGACCGCGGCCGAGGTGGTCCAGTGCTTGCGGAACAATTGCTCGACGATCTGAATGGTGGCTGCGGCGCGCTCGACCAGCGGGTAGCCGTCGCGGGCGTAGACGATCGCCGGTTCCAGCACATCGCGAAGTTTCATTGTGCCGTAATCGCGCAGCAGCAACATCCAGGATTCGAACGTGCCGGGAACGCAGGCAGCCAAGAGTCCCGTGCCGGGAACCATATCGAGGCCCTCGCTGCGGTAATGGGCGATGGTTGCCCCCTGCGGTGCCGGACCCTGGCCGCAAATCACCTCGGTGCGGCCGCGCTTGGTATCGTGCACGATGATCGGCACGTCGCCGCCGGGGCCGTTCAAATGCGGCTCGACCACCTGCAGCGTGAAGGCGGTGGCGACTCCGGCGTCGAAGGCGTTGCCGCCTTTTTCGAGAATGCCCATCCCGACCGCGGTGGCGATCCAGTGCGTCGAGGTGACAACCCCGAAAGTGCCTTCGATTTCAGGCCGCGTGGTGAACGGATCGGGATTGACATTGCTCATGGGGATTTGTCTCGCTGGTAACGTGGTGCGGGTGCACTTGACCACAGCCGGGGCTGACTGCCAACCGGCCCCGGGTTCCGGTTAGCTCCCATCCGCGTGATCACGCCGGAACGGCGGCGGAGGCCGGATTGTTGACGGCGTGGCAGGCGACGCCATCGATCAGCGCGGGCGCTTGCTGGCGGCAGAGGTCGAACACCAGCGGGCAGCGCGGATTGAAGGCGCAGCCGGGCGGCGGATTAATCGGGTTGGGGATTTCGCCCTTGACTGGAATCCGCTGGCGGCCGGACATCGCCAGATCCGGCACCGCGCCCAGCAGCATTTTCGTGTAGGGCATGCGCGGGTGATCGAACAGATCGCGCGCCGGCGCAATTTCGACGATGCGACCGAGATACATCACGCCGATGCGGGTCGCCATATGCCGGACCACCGCCAGATTGTGACTGATGAAGAGGTAGGTCAGGCCGAACTTGTCCTGCAGGTCGCGCATCAGGTTCAGGATCTGCGCTTGCACGGAGACGTCGAGCGCGGAGGTCGGCTCGTCACAGACGATGAACTCGGATTCCGATGCCAGCGCGCGGGCGATCGCGATGCGCTGCCGTTGGCCGCCGGAGAATTCGTGCGGAAATTTCAGTCCGTCGTCGGGGTGCAGGCCGACCAGACTGAGCAATTCACCGACCCGCGCCTTGATATCGCGTTCGCCCTGGATCAGGTCGAAGGCGCGGATCGGTTCGGCGATAATGGCATCGACCCGGAAACGCGGATTGAGGCTCGCATAGGGATCCTGGAAGATCATCTGGATGCGGCGGCGCAGTTGCCGGCGCGCCTGCATCTGTTTCGGATCGCTCATCGAAACGCCGTCGATAACGACTTCGCCTGAGGTCGGCGGCAATAATCCGACCACCATGCGCGCCACCGTGGTTTTGCCGGAGCCGGATTCGCCGACCAGCGCGAAGGTCTCGCCCTTGGCGATATCAAACGTAACGCCGTCGACCGCTTTGAGGTATTCGAGCTTGCCGCCTTCCAGCACCCGGTTGAGCCAGGGTTTCGAAACGTCGAACTGGCAGCGCAGGTTCTTGACGTCGATGAAGCGGGTTGAACTCATGCCGCGTTGTCCTTGGCGGCGGCATCATAGAGATGGCAGGCCACGGCCTGCGTGCCGTGTCTTTGCGGCTCCGGTCGTTCGATCCGGCAGCGGTCGAAGGCAAACGTACAGCGCGGATTGAACGAGCAGCCGGGCGGGATCGCGGAAAGCCGCGGCATCGAGCCCGGGATTTGCACCAGCCGTTTGGCGTCGCCGGCAAGCGTCGGGATCGCACCCATCAGGCCTTTGGCATAGGGATGCAGCGGGTTCTGCACCACGTCCTGCACCGGGCCGATCTCGGCGATGCGGCCGGCATACATCACGGCAACCCGGTCGCAGGTCTCGGCGATCACGCCCATGTCGTGCGTCACCAGCATCACCGCGGTGCCGTGGTCGCGCCCGAGGCGTTTGATCAATGCGATGATCTGCGCCTGTACCGAGACGTCGAGCGCGGTGGTCGGTTCGTCCGCGATGATCAGTTCCGGCTCGGCGCAGATCGCCAGCGCAATGACGACGCGCTGGCGCATGCCGCCGGAGAATTCGTGCGGATAGGCGTCGATACGCTTGTCGGGGGCGGGAATTCCCACTTCCGCGAGCAGATCGATCGCGCGCTTGCGCGCGGCGGTTTGCGACAGATTGAGATGGGTGGTGATGGTCTCGACCAGTTGATCACCGACCCGATAGAGCGGGTTCAGGCTGGTGAGCGGATCCTGGAAAATCATCCCGATCCGCTTGCCACGGATACGGCGCAGATCCTCCGGTGACAGATTGTCGATTCTCAGGCCGGACAGCGCAATCTCGCCGCCGGCGATGCGACCGGGCGGATCAATCAGGCCGATCACGGCGAGGCCGGTGACGGATTTGCCGGCGCCGGATTCGCCGACCACGCCGAGCACCTCGCCGCGCGCGATCTCAAAGGAAATCCCGTCGATCGCGCGCAGCACGCTGCGGCGGGTGGCGAATTCCACCTTGAGGTTACGCACGGAGAGCACGGGTTCAGTCATGCGAGGAGATCACCGGAAGCATTGTTCATCGAAGTTTCGGATTGAGCGCGTCGCGCAGCCAATCGCCGAGCAGGTTGATGGAGAGGATCAGCGCGGCCAGCGCAAAGCTAGGGAAGGCGACGATCCACCACTCGCCGGAAAACAGGTAATTGTTGCCGATCCGTATCAAGGTGCCGAGCGACGGCATGGTGTCGGGCATGCCGGCGCCGAGAAACGACAGCGTGGCCTCGGTGATGATCGCGAGCGCGAGATTGATGGTGGCGATCACGAGGATGGGACCCATGGTGTTCGGCAGCACATGCCGCAGCATGATCACGGGCGCGGGAAGGCCGATCAACTGCGCGGCGGCGACGTAATCGCGATTCTTTTCCACCATCACCGAGCCGCGCACGGTGCGGGCATATTGCACCCAGAAGCTCAAGCCGATGGCGAACACCAGCAGTCCGAGCATACTCATGGCGTCCAGCCGGTTGCCGAACACCGATTTGACGATCCCGTTGACAAGCAGCGCAATCAGAATCGCGGGAAACGTGAGTTGCACGTCCGCGATCCGCATGATCAGGCTGTCGATGGTCCCGCCGACATAACCGGCAATCAGGCCCAGCAGGATGCCGAGCGTTCCCGAAAACAGCACGCCGAGCACGCCGACGGTCAATGAAATGCGCAAGCCATAGAGAATGGCGGACAAGACGTCGCGGCCCTGCTCGTCGGTGCCGAGCAGGAATGGGCTTTGCCCGTCAGCGGTCCACAGCGGCGCGATCCGCGAATTCATCAGTTGAAGCTGCGCCGGATCGAACGGGTTCTGTACTGCGAGCAGGGGAGCCAGGATCGCGACCAGGAAAAACAGCGCGGTGACGGCGGCTGCGACCATGGTCAGACGAGAGCGCCGGAATGAATAAAAGATATCGCTATCCAGGGCGCGGGCCAGCCAGTTCCTGGATGAGGAAGGTGCGGCTGGCGCACTCGGCTCGGCTTGATGTGGGACGACGGTTTCGGACATGAAATCTCTTGTGCTCACGCCGGACGGCTGATGGTCGAGCGCAGGCGCGGATCGACCACGGTGTAAAGAATATCCACCACCAGATTGATGGTGACGAAGATCAGCGAGACCATCAGCAGATAGGCCGCCATGATCGGGATATCGACGTTTTGAACGGCCTGTACGAACAACAGTCCCATGCCCGGCCACTGGAATACGGTTTCGGTAATGATGGCGAATGCAATAACCGAACCAAACTGCAGGCCGGCGACGGTGATGACGGGAACCAGGGTGTTTTTGAGTGCATGGCCGAAATGGATCGCCCGTGTCGTGAGGCCCCGCGCCCGTGCAAAGCGAATGTAGTCGGTGCGCAGCACCTCGAGCATTTCGGCCCGCACCAGCCGCATGATCAGGGTCATCTGGAACAGGCCGAGCGTGATCGATGGCATGATCAGCGCCTTGAGGCCCGATACCGTGAGCAGCCCGGTGGTCCACCAGCCGATCCGCACCACGTCGCCACGGCCGAACGAGGGCAGCCAGCCCAGCACCACCGCGAACAGATAGATCAGCAGGATCCCGATCAGGAAGGTCGGCAGCGAGATTCCGATCAACGACACCACCTGGAACACCCTGGTCAGCAGGGAATCGCGTCGTAGCGCCGAATAAACCCCCATCAGGATGCCGAACACCATCGCCAGCACGGTGGCGCAGGTGGCAAGCTCCAGCGTCGCCGGCATCCGCTCCATCAGCAGGTTCGAAACCGGCTGGCGGAACTGGTACGACACGCCGAACTTGAATTGCATGGCGTTGCCGAAATAACGGGCGAATTGCACCAGCACGGGATCGTCGAGGCCGAGGGATTTGCTGATCGCGGCGCGCTCGGCCGCCGAGGTATCCTGCGCAACCATCTGGTTGACCGGGTCGCCTGCGAAACGGAACATCGAGAACGAGATGACGCCGACCGCGAGCATGACGCCGATGGCCTGGAGCGCCCGGCGAAGAGTGAAAGCGAGCATGTGATCCTTTCACTTCTTGTTTGATGCGGCTCGCATCGTCGCGAACCTCCGAGAAAGCGCAAGCCCCTGAAATGACAAGGTCCCTGAAATGACAAGGTCCCGGAAGCGCGAGCCGCCGGGACCGTTTTTATTCGAGAAGGCCTATTCCTGTTTGGTTGCCCAATACAGCAGGACCTGGTTGTCCGCACGCTGCGTCAATTTCACCTTTTTCGACACGCCCCATGCCAGCGCCTGCTGGTGCAGCGGGATATAGGCGTAATCCTTGTTGGCGATCTCGAACGCCTGCTTGATTAATTGGTCGCGCTTGGCCGCATCGGTCTCCAGCAATACCTGGTCGGCCAGCGCATCGAACTTCTTGTTGCAATAGCCGCCGAGATTGGCTTCACCGCGGGAGGATTTCGGATCGTCACGGCAACCCATGATGTCGTTCATGACGTTCTGGGAATCCATCGTGGCCGGTGTCCAGCCCAGCAGATAGAACGAGGTCTGGTAGCCGCCGGGTTTCAACACCTTGGCGAAATATTGCTGCTTGGGTTGCGCCAGCAGGTCGACCTTGACGCCGATACGGGCCAGCATGCCAACCACCGCCTGACAGATCGCGGCATCGTTGACATAACGGTCGTTCGGGCAATCCATCGTGACTTCGAATCCGTCGGGATAGCCGGCCTCGGTCAGCAGCTTCTTGGCGGCATCGGGATCGGCCTTCGGCCGGACGAAGTCCTTGGAAAGCGCAAACAGCTGTGGCGCGATCATCAGGTCGGACGGCGTCGACAGGCCGCGCATCACGCGGGTCTTGATCAGGTCAACGTCGATCGCCTTGTAAAAGGCTTCGCGGACGCGGACATCCTTGAACGGATTCTTGCCCTTGACGTTGGAGTACAGCAGTTCGTCGCGGGTCTGGTCCATGCCGAGGAAGATGGTGCGCAGTTCCGGTCCGGTCATGACAGTGGCATTGGCGCTGGCATTGACCCGGGCGATGTCCTGGATCGGAACCGGCTCGATGACGTCAACCTCTCCCGACAGCAGCGCCGCGACGCGGGTCGAATCGGAAGCGATCGGTGTGAACACGATTTCCTTGAGATTGTGCTCGGGCTTGCGCCACCAGCCCGCGAATGCCTTGAACACGGTCTTCACGCCGGGCTGATGGCTCTCGATCAAGAATGGCCCGGTGCCGTTCTCGTGCAGCGAAGCGTAGCTCGGCGAAGTGGCCGAGGCCGGCGTCGGCGCCACGGCGTTGTTCTCTTCGCACCACTTCTTGTCCATGATGTACCAGCCGTCCCATTGCGTGATCAAAATGGGATTGGGCGAGGCCAGGATGACGTCGACGGTGTAGTCGTCGATCTTGACGACCTTGGCGTCGCCCGGAACGACGGTGGTGAAGTTGGAGCCCTTGGCGCGGACGCGATCGGCGGAAAAGACCACGTCGTCGGCGGTGAAGGGGTCGCCATTATGGAATTTGACGTTGTGGCGCAGATGGAAGCGCCAGCGGGTCGGCTCCGGCGTTTCCCAGCTTTCCGCCAGCGCGGGAACGATCTTGAGTTCCTTGTCGCGCGCGACCAGGCCCTCGTAGATGTGCGCGTGATGGGCGATCGTGGTCGTTTCCCTCAGCGTATAGGGGTCAAGCGATTTGAGGTCGCCCTGGTTGGCGTAACGCAGGGTTTGCGCCGATGCCGGTGCCATCGCAAACGCGACGATCGAAGCGGTGGCCGCCGCAAGCAAGATTTGACGTACCGACATATGCGCTCGTTCTCCGTGCCCTGCTATTTCCCGTGATATCGAGGGCCATCACCGTTGCATGTTGCCAGAGTTTGGCTGCCGCGCAAGCGTGATTCCACGGGGGTGAACCGGTTTGCGCGGCGGTGCGGCAATAACTAGCTTCATCATAAGCAGCGATACCAAGCGCGTTACATTCAACTTTCGGAGTGCCGGATGGCGGAATTGAAGGCCGACGTTGTGGTCCTGGGTGCGGGTATGGTCGGCGTTGGCGCCGCCCTGCATCTGCAGCAACGGGGGCGGGACGTGATCCTGGTCGACCGCCACGAGCGTGCCGGCGAGGAGACCAGTTACGGCAATGCCGGGCTGATCGAATGCGCGTCGGGTTTTCCGTTGATGTTTCCACGGGATTTCGGGCGATTGCTGCAATATGCGCTGAACCGTGCGCCACACTCGCATTATCGGCTGTCCGATGTGCCGGATTTCCTGCCCTGGCTCGTCCGTTACTTCCTGGCATCGTCGCCCGAGCGGGCATTGCAGAGTGCGATGGCCGAATTGCCGCTGATCCGGCGCAGCCTGATCGAGCATGAGGCGTTGATCGCCGAGGCCGGCGTCCCCGAGTTGTTGCAACGGAACGGATGGATCAAGCTGTTTCGCTCCGATGCGACGCTTTCCAGGGCGGTCAGCGATCTCGACCGCGCCAGGCCATATGGTGTTGACGGCGAGGTTCTCGATAGCAAGGCGATTGCGGAGCGAGAACCCAATCTGACCGGAGAATTCGCCGGTGCGGTTTATCTTCCCGCGCCCGGGTTCATTCCCGACCCCGGCGGATTGGTCAAGGCCTATGCCTCGCTGTTCCAGCGCAAGGGCGGCCGCTTCGTCGTCGGCGATGCACGTACCCTCGAACAATCCGGCGGCAAATGGCGCGTCAGTGGCGCAACAGGTGCCGTCATTGCGCGCGAAATCGTGGTGGCGCTGGGGCCATGGTCCGATCTGGTGTTTCGTCCGCTCGGCTATTCCATCCCGCTTGGCATCAAGCGCGGCTATCATCTGCATCTGGCGCCTCAAGGCAACGCCGTGCTGCATCGTCCGGTGCTTGATACCGACAATGGCTATCTGCTGGCGCCAATGAATAGAGGCATTCGCCTCACCACGGGAATGGAATTCGCCCGCCGCGACGCGCCGCCGACGCCGGTCCAAATCGAGCAAACGCTGCCGCACGCGCGTGCGCTGTTTCCGTTGGGCGAGGCCGTCGATGCCAAGCCCTGGATGGGCGCGCGCCCTTGTTTGCCCGACATGGTTCCGGTGGTCGGCAAGGCGCCCCGCCATGCCGGTTTGTGGTTCGATTTCGGCCACCAGCATCACGGCCTGACGCTCGGCCCGGCCACTGGCCGGCTATTGGCGGAAATGATGACCGGCGAGACGCCGTTTACCGATCCCAAGCCCTACGCGGTCGAGCGCTTTGGTTGACCATCTCTGCGGATTGGAACTGAAGGCGGGCCACGCCGCTTGCGTCGCATGGCCTGTCGCGGCGATACTGAAACCGGCTTTCGAAACGGCATCAAGGAGCGGCGGACATGAAAGTTAACATCGAGATCGATTGCACGCCACTGGAAGCCCGCCAGTTTGTCGGACTTCCGGACGTGCAGCCGATGCAGACCGCGGTGATGGAAAAGCTGCAGCAGCAGATGATGACCAACATCGACAGTGTTTCGCCGGAAGCGCTGATGCATAGCTGGTTCACCTTCGACCCCAAACTCGCCGAGCGTTTCCAGGATATGTTCGCGACGATGGCGGGCCTCGGTACCGGGCGTCCCAGCGACAAGAAAAAATAATGCCGCCCGAGGCCGGCGAACCGCGCGCGACCCCTGAGCTTCGTCCGCCCGGCCTTGGCTTGATGCTGGCCGAGGTGAGGGGGATCTTCGAATTCAACGCCAGCCTGTTGCTGTCGCCACTGTTGATGCGGGCGCCGCGCGGCGACGGTCATCCGGTGCTGGCGTTGCCAGGCTTTCTCGCGAGCGATCTGTCGATGGCGCCGATGCGGCGATATCTGCGGGAACTCGGATACGACGCGCAGGCCTGGCAGATGGGCCGTAACACCGGCGGCGTGGCAAAGATGCGGGCCGCATTGCTGGACCGGCTAAGCGGGATCCACAGCGCCACTGGACGCAAGGTCAGTATCGTCGGATGGAGCCTCGGCGGCGTCTATGCGCGCGATCTGGCGCTGCAGGCGCCCGACATGGTGCGCTGCGTCGTGACCTTGGGAAGCCCGTTCGCGGGCGATGTGCGGGCTACCAATGCGCGGCGGCTTTACGAAGCGCTGTCAGGCGAAACGGTGGGAGATCATTCCGAACTGCGCGAGGCGATCGCGGGCGACCTGCCGGTGCCGGCAACCTCGATCTATTCGCGCAGCGACGGTATCGTGAACTGGCGGACCTGCCTCGTGCGCCCCTCGGATACCGCCGAAAACATCGAAGTGCATCTCGCCAGCCATACCGGGTTGGGCGTGAACGCCGCCGCTTTATGGGCGGTCGCGGATCGGCTGGCCCAAACCGAGGGCCAATTCAGCCAATTTGACCGATCGGGGCCGTTTGCCATTGCATATGCGGCTCCGGAGCAGGCACAATCCACCTAAATGCAAGAGCGCCACCAAGGCGCCGTGCAATCTCGTTGCCGGAGGAAATCATGAGTGATGCCAGGAAGCTGTCCTCGATGGACGCGTCGTTTCTGTATCTGGAAACGCCGGAAATGCCGATGCATGTCGGAAGCATGGCGATCTTCCGATTGCCCGACGATTACAAGGGCGACTTCTTCGAGGATTTCAAGGCGATGATCGCCGCGCGGCTGCATGTCGCGCCGATCCTGAAATCGCGGCTCGAGAAAACCCCGCTCGATATCGATCACCCCTCCTGGGTCGAGGACGACCAGTTCGATATCGATCGCCATATTTTCCGCGGCAGTCTTCCGGCGCCGCACGACCGCGCGACGCTGGAGCGCATCGTCGGCTGGATGCATGCCAAGCTGCTCAACCGCGCCCGGCCGTTGTGGGAGTTCTATGTCTTCGAGGGCATGAAGGATCGCGAGATCGGCCTTTATTCCAAGATGCATCACGCCTGCATCGACGGCGGCGCCGGTGCTGCGCTGACCAACATGATCTACGACGTGACGCCGATCCCGCGGGAGATCGAGAAGCCGACGGCACGGAAGGTCGACCAGGAACCGCGCGACATCGCGGCGAACCTGATCGATTCCTATCAGCAATTGTGGCGCCAGCCGTTCGACGCCTCGACCGCCGCCAAGGGCATCGATCTGCCGCGCTCCGGCAAGAGCGATCTGGGATCGATCCTGTTCGACAATGCGATGTACCAGATCGAAGCCGCGGTGAAATTCGCCGGCAACGTTCCGACCATGCTCAAGAGCGTATCGGAAGTGGTCGGCAAGATCTCCGATCCGAAATCGCGCGACAGCATCGCCAGCATGATGTCGCCGCCGACCATCCTGAACAAATCGATCTCGTCGGAACGCAGCTTTGCCGGCGTGTCGATCCCGCTGTCGGCGGCGAAGGCGTTGGCCAAGCAGGCCGGCGGCAAGCTCAACGACGTGGTGCTGGCGATTTCATCCGGCGTGGTCCGGCGCTATCTGCTGGAGCACGGCGCGCTGCCGTCGAAATCGCTGACCGCCGCGGTGCCGATCTCGCTGCGCGAGGAAGGCAACACCGACGCCAACAACCAGGTGTTCGGCATGATCTGTTCGATCGCCAGCAATATCGAAGACCCCAAGGCGCGGCTGGAGACGATCATCGCGCAATCAACCAAGTCCAAGGAAATGTCGCATCCGCTGCGGGCGCTGATGCCGCAGGTGTCGAACATCTCGATGCTGGGGACGCCGATTCTGGTCCAGGTCCTGGCGCTGCTGTACAGCCGCTCCAGCCTCTCCGACGTGTTGCCGCCGGCGGCGAACATCACGGTGTCCAACGTGCCGGGTCCGCGCCAGACCTTGTATGCGGCGGGAGCCGAGTTGCTGCATATCTTCCCGGTATCGATCTCGACCCATGGCATGGCGTTGAACATCACCGTGCAGAGCTACCGCGATCAGCTCGATTTCGGCTTCATCGCCGGCGCCAACATCATTCCCCATGTCCAGGTGCTCTGCGACATGCTGCCGGGTGAATTTGCCGCCTTGCAGGCCGCCTTTGCGCCACCGGCCGATCTCAAAAGTGTGGCCAGTTGAGCAAATAAGGGTTCGAACATGATTGAGATGCCGCCGCTGCGGTTCGCCCAGACCAACGGCATTCGTATGGGCTATTACGACGCCGGCCCGAAAACCGATACGCCGCCGATGATTCTTTGTCATGGCTGGCCGGAAATCGCGTTTTCGTGGCGTCATCAGATCAAGGCGCTCGGCGATGCCGGCATCCGGGTGATCGCGCCGGACCAGCGCGGCTACGGCGCGACCGACCGACCCGAGCCCGTCGAGGCCTACGACATCGAGCATCTGACCGGCGATCTCGTCGGCCTGATGGATCACCTCAAGATCGACAAGGCGATCTTCGTCGGTCACGACTGGGGCGGCTTTATCGTCTGGCAGATGCCGCTGCGGCATCTCGATCGCGTGGCGGGTGTCGTTGGCGTCAACACGCCGCACACCAACCGCGCATGGGCCGATCCGATCGAACTGCTGCGGACGCGCTTCGGCGATCAGATGTATATCGTGCAGTTTCAGGATCCCGCCCGCGGCGCCGACAAGATCTTCAACAGCCGGGTCGAGCAGACCTTTGATGCCTTCATGCGCAAGCCGGTGCCGCGTCCCGACAGCGCGCCGGCGGAAGAGGTGGTCGCCGGCGTCGGCGCGTCGCCGCGGCTCAATCTGGCCTTTCCGCAGATGATCGCGGGCTACGACGCCAGGCACGATCCGCGCACGCCGATCCTGTCACCGGAAGAAAAGCAGGTCTTCGTCGACAGTTTCACGAAGTCGGGATTCACCGGCGGCATCAACTGGTACCGCAACATGTCGCGCAACTGGCAACGTTCGGCCGACCTCGATCACACGATAAAGGTGCCGTCGCTGATGATCATGGCCGAGAATGACCAGGTGCTGCCGCCGTCCTCAGCCGACGGCATGGAAAAACTGATTCCCGATCTCGAAAAATATCTGGTGAAAGGCAGCGGCCATTGGACGCAGCAGGAAAAGCCGGAAGAAGTCAGCAACAAGCTGATCGAGTGGCGTAGAAAGCGGTTTGGGTGAGGATAATCGGCATCCACAAGGAAAGCGTCATCCTGAGGTGCGAACCGTCTTCGGTTCGCCTCGAAGGATGAGATAAGGAAATCGAAGTGCATGCGGCCATCCTTCGAGACGCGCGCCAGAGCGCGCTCCTCAGGATGACGGTGGTGCGGGGCAGGAGATACGTAAGCGATGGCGTCCACCAACAGGCTCAGTCCGATTCCGCAGCCGCCGACCAAACCGGTGGTCGGCAACATGCTGTCGCTGGATTCGAGCGCGCCGGTGCAGAACCTGGCGCGGCTGGCCAAGGAGCTCGGGCCGATCTTCTGGCTCGACATGATGGGCGCGCCGATCGTCATCGTCTCCGGCCACGATCTGGTCGACGAACTCAGCGACGAAAAGCGTTTTGACAAGGTGGTGCGCGGGCCGTTGCGCCGGGTACGCGCGGTGGCCGGCGACGGGCTGTTTACGGCCGACACCAATGAGCCGAACTGGGGCAAGGCGCACAACATCCTGCTGCAGCCGTTCGGCAATCGCGCGATGCAATCCTACCATCCGAGCATGGTCGATATCGCCGAGCAGCTGGTCAAGAAATGGGAGCGGCTCAACGGCGACGAGGAGATCGATGTCGTTCACGACATGACCGCGCTGACGCTCGACACCATCGGCCTCTGTGGCTTCGACTACCGTTTCAACTCGTTCTACCGGCGCGACTACCATCCGTTTGTCGAGTCGCTGGTGCGTTCGCTCGAGACCATCATGATGATCCGCGGTTTGCCGATGGAGAATCTGTGGATGAAGAAGCGCCGGCGCGATCTCGCCGGCGATGTCGCCTTCATGAACAAGATGGTCGACGAGATCGTTGCCGAACGCCGCAAGAACGCCGAGGACGCCGCCGACAAGAAGGACATGCTGGGCGCCATGATGACCGGCGTCGACCGCGCCACCGGCGAGCAGCTCGACGACGTCAACATCCGCTATCAGATCAACACCTTCCTGATCGCGGGCCACGAGACCACCAGCGGCCTGCTGTCCTGCGCGATCTATGCGCTGCTGAAGCATCCCGATGTCCTGAAGAAGGCCTATGAGGAAGTCGATCGGGTGCTCGGCCCCGATATCGACGCCAGGCCGACCTATCAGCAGGTCACCCAGCTCACGTACATCACGCAGATCCTGAAAGAGGCGCTGCGGCTGTGGCCGCCGGCGCCGGCCTATGGCATCGCGCCGCTCAGCGACGAGACCATCGGCGGCAAATACAAGCTGAAGAAGAACACTTTTATCACGGTGCTGGTGCTGGCGCTGCATCGCGACCCCAGCGTGTGGGGACCCAATCCCGATGCGTTCGATCCGGAGAATTTCAGCCGCGAGGCGGAAGCCGCGCGGCCGCTCAATGCCTGGAAGCCGTTTGGCAACGGCCAGCGTGCCTGCATCGGGCGTGGCTTTGCGATGCATGAGGCCGCGCTCGCGATCGGCATGATCCTGCAGCGCTTCAAGCTGATCGACGTCAACCGCTACCAGATGGTGCTGAAGGAGACGCTGACCATCAAGCCCGATGGCTTCAAGATCAAGGTGAAGCCTCGCGGCGACAGGGATCGCGGCGAGTTCGCCGGCAGCGTCGCCGCCGTCGCGGCCGCGCCAAGGGCCGCGCGAGCGCCGGCAACGCGGCCGGGACACAACACGCCGATGCTGGTGCTCTATGGCTCTAATCTCGGTTCGGCGGAGGAGTTGGCGACACGGATGGCCGATCTCGCCGAGATCAACGGCTTTGCGACGCGGCTGGGTTCGCTCGACGAGCATGTCGGCAAGCTCCCGGAGGAGGGCGGCGTCCTGATCATTTGCGCGTCCTATAACGGCGCGGCACCTGATAACGCCACGCAATTCGTCAAATGGCTTGGCGGCGATCTGCCCAAGGATGCCTTCGCCAAGGTGCGCTACGCCGTGTTCGGCTGCGGCAACAGCGATTGGGCCGCGACCTACCAGTCGGTGCCGCGCTTCATCGACGAGCAACTCGCAGCCCATGGCGCGCGCGCCATCTATCCGCGCGGCGAGGGCGATGCCCGCAGCGATCTCGACGGTCAGTTCCAGAAATGGTTCCCGGCCGCAGCCCAGGTCGCGACCAAGGAATTCGGGATCGACTGGAATTTCACCCGCACCGCCGAGGACGAACCGCTCTATGCGATCGAACCGGTGGCAGCGACCGCGGTCAACACCATCGTGGCGCAAGGCGGTGCCGTTGCGATGAAGGTGCTGGCCAACGGCGAATTGCAGAACAAGTCCGGCGCCAATCCGTCCGAACGCTCGACCCGGCATATCGAGGTGGAGCTGCCCGCTTCCGTCCGCTATCGCGTCGGCGATCATTTGAGCGTCGTGCCGCGCAACGATCCGACCTTGGTGGATTCGATCGCGCGCCGCTTCGGCTTCCTGCCGGCCGATCAGATCAGGCTGCAGGTCAGCGAGGGCCGCCGCGCGCAATTGCCGGTTGGCAATGCGGTGTCGGTCGGACGCCTGTTGACCGAGTTCGTCGAACTGCAGCAGGTCGCGACCCGCAAGCAGATCCAGATCATGGCGGAGCACACCCGCTGCCCCATGACCAAGCCGAAACTGATGGCCTATGTCGGCGATGACGATGCGTCCGCCGAGCGTTATCGGACAGAGGTGCTGGCAAAGCGCAAGTCGGTGTTCGATTTACTGGAGGAACATTCGGCCTGCGAACTGCCGTTCCACATCTATCTCGAAATGCTGTCGCTGCTGGCGCCACGCTATTATTCGATCTCGTCCTCGCCCGCTGGCGATGCCGCGCGCTGCAGCGTCACCGTCGGTGTGATCGAGGCGCCCGCGAGTTCGGGCCGCGGCATCTACAAAGGTATCTGCTCGAACTATCTCGCCGGCCGGCGTGCGGGCGATACCATTCACGCCACTGTGCGCGAGACCAAGGCCGGCTTCCGGCTGCCCGACGATGCTTCAGTACCGGTCATCATGATCGGCCCCGGCACCGGACTTGCGCCGTTTCGCGGCTTCCTGCAGGAGCGCGCGTATCGCAAAGCCAGTGGCGCGAGCCTCGGTCCGGCGATGCTGTTCTTCGGCTGCCGCCATCCCGAGCAGGACTATCTTTACGCTGACGAGCTAAAGGCGTTCGCGGCCGAGGGAGTTACCGAGCTGCACACGGCGTTCTCGCGCGCCGATGGACCCAAGACCTACGTGCAGCATCTGGTCGCGGCACAGAAGGACCGGGTCTGGAGCCTGATCGAGCAGGGCGCCATCGTCTATGTCTGCGGCGACGGCAGCCGGATGGAGCCGGACGTCAAGGCGGCCCTGGTTGCGATCTATCGCGAGCGCAGCGGCGCCGACGCGCAGGCTGGCTCGCTCTGGATCGACGATCTCGGCACCAAAAACCGCTACGTGCTCGACGTCTGGGCGGGCGGGTAACTCGAACGATTACCTCGGCGGCAACCGCTCGAACGCCGGCATGCCCTCGGGGATCTGGTGGAACGGCTGCTTATCGACCGTGTAGATCGCGATCTGGGCCGCGCCGAACAGGGTGGGATCGTCGAGCGTGCCGACCTTCAGCACGATTCCCGGAACGGAAGGTGGCCGCGTCACGAGATGGGTGCCGCATTCGGCGCAGAATTCACGGGTCACTGCGCCCTCAAGGTCGCGGCGCATGAATTTCTTCGGTGTGCCCTTGGTGTAGCTGAAGCCATCAGGCGGCATCAGCACGAACATGTTGGGTGAGCCGCCGCTGATATATTGGCATTCGCGGCAATGGCACTGCGCCTTCAGCATCGGGTTGCCTTCGGCCTTGTAACGCACTTCGCCGCAATAACATCCGCCTTCCAGTTTCATGTTATCCTCCCTCGGTTGCTGTTTCAGTTGCGTCAATGCGCGGCCTTCGCGACGGCGGCGTGGGCATGCTTGTCGATCGCGTCGATGATCTCGGGCCACATCCGGATCGGCAGCGCGTGCCCCATACCATCGATCATCAGGAGCCTGGCGCCGGGAATCGAAGCCGCGGTATCCTTGCCGCCCTCGGGACGTACCAGCGGATCGACGGTACCATGAATCACCAGCGTCGGCGCCTTCACCGATGCCAGCCGTGCCTTGCGGCTGCCGGATGCCAGGATTGCGCGTAGCTGCCGTCCGACGCCGGCCGGGTTCAAGCCGCGCTCGAAGGTGCGTTCGGCGCGCGCGCGGTCGAGCGCTTCGTCTTCCGGAAAACTTCCCGCGCGCAGCACATTCCAGGTCTCGGCATAACGCACGATGTACTCGTCCCGCGTCGTGACCGGTGGCGCCATCAGCACGGCGGTCGCCTCGCGGGTCGGTTGCGGCACCTTGGGATTGCCGGTCGTCGACATGATCGAGGTCAGCGAACGAACCCGCTCCGGAAACGAGATCGCGATTTCCTGCGCGATCATGCCGCCCATCGACGCGCCTACGATATGCGCCGACCTGATTTTCAGCGCGTCCATCAGCCCGATCACGTCCTGCGCCATGTCGTAGAGCTTGTAGGGTGCTGCAACCGGTATCTTCAGAAAGCGCAGCTTGAGCAGTTCCACCGGGCTCAGGCGCGCGCCGCCGGTCAGCTTGCCGGATTTGCCGATGTCGCGATTGTCGAAGCGGATGACGCGGAATCCGCGCGCCGCCATCTGCCGGCAGAAATCATCGTCCCAGTGAATCATCTGGGCGCCGAGCCCCATGATCAGCACCATCGGTTCGGCGTCGGGACCGCCGAAAATCTCGTAACAAAGATCGATGCCGTTGGCGCGGGCGATCTGCGGCGGCTGATGGGCGAGCGAATTCACCTGAGCTGTTCCCCCTGAGGTAACCGATGAGGGAATCTATGGCACGGTTTTCCGCAATGCAGAAGGTTTTCCGAACCAGCGGGGGACGGCGGCGGAGAGGCGCAGTTGACCCGCCCGCCACAACGGTGTCGTATCACTGAAAACAGTGAGGGCAAAAGTCCCTGTGATGCTGGCGGAGGGCGCCAATGGCGGACAAGAGCAACGATCCGGTCGCGATCTGGCAGACCATGATCGGCGAGATGGAGAAGGGATTCAATTCCTTCGCCAATCAGGCAATGGCGTCGCCTGAATTCAGCAAGGTCGTCAACCAGGTCGGCGGCGTTTCGGCGGGCGCGCAGAAGCAGCTCGGCGAACTCATGGAGAAATACCTCGTCAGCATGAATCTGCCGAGCCGGGCGCAGATGGTCGGCATGGCCGAGCGGCTGCAGTCGATGGAAGGCCAGCTCAACGAGATCAGGGCGATGCTGCACCAGATGCAGCGCGCCTCCGGCGTCAACGACGACGGGTCGTCCGGCGCCCCGCGCCCGCCGCGCACCAAACGTCCGCCCGCGTCAGGTGGAGAACCGAAATGAACGCCAGCGCTGGTCTAAAATCCACCGGCCTCGATCTGACGTCGATCCCGGAGCGGATTCAGTCCGAGGTGCAGCGCGCGATCCAGCGCAGTATCAAGGGCGTCGAATATATCGCCTCCTCCGGCCCGTCGCTGGGCACGACGCCAAAGGACATTCTGCATTCCCGCGGTACGATGAATCTCTACCACTACCGGCCGATGTCGGATGAGATTTATCGCGTGCCGATCCTGATCGTGATGGCGACCACCAATCGTGGCTACATTCTCGACCTGGTGCCCGGCCAGAGCTTCATCGAGTTCCTGCTCAAGCGCGGCTACGATGTCTACATGCTGGACTGGACCGCACCAAAGCCGGAAGAGAAAAGCTTGCGGATGGAGGATTACGTCCTTGACTTCATTCCCGACTGCATCCGCCGCGTGCAGCAGGATTCCGGCGAACAGGATGTCTCGGTGATCGGCTATTGCTTCGGCGGCGTGTTGTCGCTGCTGTATGGCTCGATCTTCAATGACGGGCCGATGAAGAACCTGATCTGCTTCACCACGCCGATCGATTTCCGCGAGATGAAGCTGTTCCAGAATTTCTCCGACCGGCGTTATTTCGACGTCGACAAGCTGGTGGACAGCGTTGGCAACGTGCCAGGCGACATGATCATGACGTCGTTCGATATGCTGCGGCCGGCGTCGCGCGCATTCAGCCAGGTGCAGTTGTGGGACAACATCTGGAACGACGAGTACGTCAAAGGTTATCGGATGATGGATCGCTGGGGCTCGGACACCTTGCCGCTGGCCGGCGAATATTTTCGTCAGACCGTCAAGGACCTGATGTGGGACAACAAACTGTTCAACGGCACCATGTCGGTCGGTGGCCGGCCCGCGGATCTCTCCAAAATCAAGCTGCCGATCCTGCACGCGGTCGCCGAACATGACCACATCGTGCCCTATGACGCGGCCAGGCACCTGATCCCGAAAGTCGGTTCGTCGGACAAGGAGGAAGTGATGCTGAAGGGCGGCCACGTCAGCCTCGTCGCCGGCGCCAATGCGATCAAGCGGCTGTGGCCGAAACTGGACTCCTGGCTAGGTGGAAGATCGATATGAGCGAAACACGTTCCTACCCGCGGCACATCAGGTCCGACGTCGGCGAGATTGAATTCCGCCTGATGGCGCGATCGGACGAAGCCGCCGTGCTGGCCTTCGCGCAAAAACTCCCGACCCATGATCTCTTGTTCCTGCCGCGCAATATCAGCCAGCCGAAGGTGCTGTCGGCGTGGATCAACGAGATCGAGCGCGGCGCCATCAAGAGCCTGCTGGCGGTAAAGGGCGGCGAAGTCGTCGGCTGCGGCACGGTGGTGCGCGATCCGTATTCCTGGTCGCCGCATGTCGGCGAGATCCGGATGGTCGTATCTCTGGACGTTCGCGGCGTCGGGGTGGGACGGGCGCTGTCGCAGGAGACCTTCGCGCTGGCGCTGGATGCCGGGCTCGAAAAGATGTCGGTGCAGATGACGGTCGACCAGCAGGCCGCGATCGCGCTGTTCGAGGGGCTCGGCTTCAAGGCCGAGGCGCTGCTGCGCGACCATGTCCGCGACGTCGACGGCAAGACCCACGATATCGTCGTACTCGGGCATAATGTGGCGCAGGTCAGGGCCCAGATGGAAGCCTATGGCCTTCCCGGAGCCGTTCAGCAGTAGGGGACGGTCCCGACACCCAGGAACGGCTTTCTGGAGCGATCCCCCTTCCTTAAGCCACGGGTTGCCGGTTTCCCGCGCAGAGTGCCTTCTATTCATGCCGATCACGGATTAGTGATATCGCAACGCAATATCTATGTTGCGTCGCACCATTAACTATGGCACAACCATCTCGCCCCGGGCCACACCGGACGGGGTGAGCCCATAGCTCAAACCTGAGGATGGAGAGACCCCCATGACCACCGAAACCAATTCCGTGCTGAACAGCGTCAAGGACGCTTTCGCCCCCGTCACCGACGCCTTCAAGAACCTTGAGGTTCCGGAAGCTGCCCGCGAATTCGTGAAGAAGCAGGCCGAGACCGCCAAGGTGCGCGCCGCCGATCTTCACGCCGGTTCCGAGAAGGTGACCGCCGCGATCGAAACCGCCGTTGCCGGTTCGGTCTCCGAGGCCGCCAAGATCAGCCGCAATATTCAGCAGGCGATCTACCAGGACGCCGAAGCGTTCTTCGCCGGCATCGACAAGCTCGCTTCCGCGAAGTCGATCAACGAAGCGTTTCAGATCCAGTCGGACATGGTCCGTGCGCGCGGCGAAGTGTTCGTGTCGCGGGCGAAGTCGACCACCGAATATCTCGGCAAGCTCGTCGCCGACGGTGCCAAGACCGCGCAGGACAACTTCTCCAAGGTCTACACCAAGACCGCCTGATCGCGATCGTTCAGCCAACTGTAATTCGAAGGCCCGCTTAGGCGGGCCTTCTTTTTGTCAAGTACGCCTACGTCATTCCGGACGACGCGAAGCGGCGATCTCAGATGCACAATCGTGCATCGAGGAATCTCGAGATTCCGGGTTCGTGCTTCGCACGCCCCGGAATGACCGGTACAGGCGCTTCCTCCGTCATTGCGAGGAGCGATAGCGACGAAGCAATCCAGTCTTTCCTTGCTGCCCTGGATTGCTTCGCTTCGCTCGCAATGACGATAACTGCTACTCTGCAATCCACCAGAAACTCATTTCGAAAGCCGTCATGAGCCTTCCCGCCACCTTCTCATTCGACTCTCCCGGCGACGCCGCGCGCGCGGCGGAGTTGCGGCGCGTCAAGGCGCTGGCGACGCTGGTGCTGGCGGCGACGCTGGCATTGTTCGTCGTCGCGAAGGCGCTGCTGCCTGTGCATCCGGCCTTCGGCTTTGTCGCCGCGTTTGCCGAAGCCGCCACCATTGGCGGCCTTGCCGATTGGTACGCGGTGGTGGCGCTGTTTCGCAGGCCGCTGGGATTGCCCATCCCGCACACGGCGATCATCCAGGGCAATCAGCACCGCATCGCCGACAAGCTCGGCGAATTCATCGAGCAGCATTTTCTCGAAGCGGCTCCTGTGGAAGCCAAGTTGCGCCAGATCGATTTCGGCTGCTTCATCGCCGACTGGTTGCGCGACCGCAAGCGCAGCGCCGATCTCGCCCGCTTCGTGCTGCGCCTGCTGCCCGAAGCCGTCTCGGCGACGGAAACCTCGGGCCTGATGGATTTCATCACCCGGCGCGTCACGACGCAATTGCAGGCGATCGATCTGGCGCCGCTCGCCGCCGGCACGTTGCAGGCGTTTGTTGCCGAAGGGCGGCATCAGGGACTGCTCGACGATATCCTGCGGGTGTTCGATCAATCGCTGAAGCAGCCCGAAACCATGGCGATGGTGCGCGAAAAAATCCGTGACGAATTGCCGACGCTGCTGAAACTCTATCGCACCGACAAATTCCTGGTGAACAAGATCGTGGCTTCCGCGACCTCGTTCTTCGACGAGGTGCGCAACGATCCCAACCATCCGTTTCGCGGCGAGTTCGATCGCATGGTGCTGTCGTTCGTCGATCGGCTCGGCAGCGATCCCGTCTATGCCGGCAAGATCGACGGCTTGAAGCGCGATCTGCTGGCGCGTCCCGAACTCGCCGATCTCGCACGCAACATCTGGTCGAACGCGCGATCTTTCATCGAGCGCAGCGCCTCCGGCGAGAGCCAGGTCCTGCAGCAACATCTGGCTCGTATGTTCATGGAAGCCGGTGAAGCGCTTGCCGGCGATCCCGAACTGCGCGGCGAGATCAATCAGGGTTTTGTCGCGGTACTCCGAAGTTTTGTGGCCGACCAGAAAAGCGGGGTGTCGAGTTTCATCTCCGATCAGGTCAAGGCCTGGAATATGGGGCAGCTGATTTCGCTGATCGAAATCAATATCGGCCGCGACCTGCAATATATCCGCTTCAACGGTTCGCTGATCGGCGGCCTCGCGGGATTGGGTCTCTACACGGCCGAGTTTTTGTTGCGGTGGCTGTGACTTTTAAACAACGCAGGTGAGTTTAGTTGGCGTTGCCTATTGTCCCCTCGGACCTCAGCGGCTTGAATGCTGCCTCTGACGACCTAACTGATTCATAGGTTTGTTGCATTGCGGAACGATTTGTCGAGGTTTGCGTCTTCCTATTGAACCCAAGGGTCTGTTGATCTCGGGTCTGTTGATCCGGACCTATTGATACATTTGCCCGGCTGCCGCGACGTAACGGGCCGGGCCAGAACAGGAGCCAAGATGTCCGTTGCTGCGCAGACGCTTCGCCCGCCTTCCCGAACCCTGATGTTTCTCGAGGGGCGCGCGATCCATGAACTCGGTGCCTTTCTCGGAGCCTTGCCGCTGCTCAGCCTCGCGCCGAAAGGCGACGGCCATCCGGTGCTGGTGCTGCCTGGACTGGTCGCTTCCGATACGTCGACCCGCCCGCTGCGCAGTTTCCTGAAGAGCCGCGGCTATGCCGTCAGCGGCTGGCGCCAGGGCCGTAATCTCGGCCTGCGCGACGGCGTGCAGCACGCGATGGTCGATCTGGTGCAAGAGTTGAGCGACACCCATGGCCGCAAGATTAGCTTGGTCGGCTGGAGCCTTGGCGGCCTCTATGCGCGTCAGCTCGCCAAGATGATGCCGGACCGCGTGCGCTCGGTGATCACGCTCGGCAGCCCGTTTGCCGGCAGCCCCAAGGCGACCAACGCCTGGCGCGTTTACGAGATGGCCAGTGGCCGCCGTGCTGACGAAGACGATGCGCGCTTCGGCGGATCGCTGTCGGAAACGCCGCCGGTGCCGACCACGGCGATCTTCAGCCGTACCGATGGCATCTGCGCCTGGCAGGGCTGTGTGGAGAAGACCTCGGCGACCTCGGAGAGCATCGAAGTCGAAAGCAGCCATTGCGGCATGGGTCATCACCCGGCCGTGGTCTATGCAGTGGCCGATCGTCTGGCGCAGCCGGAAGGCAAATGGACGCCGTTCGATCGCTCAGGCTGGCGCAGCATGGTCTATCCCGACCCCGCAAGGTAAGCAGACGAGGCAAGCGCGCGCCGTTGTAGCAGCCGCGTAAAACGCGGTATGCGTTGCCCATGCCACAGCCGCTCACCCGCATTATCGATCAGCTCAAGCGCGAGACCTCGCGCACCGGCTCCATCGTCATCACGCTGTTTGGCGATGCCATCGTGCCGCGCGGCGGCTCGGTCTGGCTTGGTACGCTGCTGGCGTTTTTTGCAACCATCGACATCGACGCCGGCGTGGTGCGCACGGCGATGTCGCGGCTGGCCGCCGACGGCTGGCTCGAGCGCCACAAGGTCGGCCGCAACAGCTATTACCGGCTGGTCAAGAAGGGCCGGCAAACCTTCGATGCCGCCACGCGGCACATCTATGATCCGCCGCCATCGGACTGGACCGGCCGCTTCGAGCTGTTGTTGATTTCAGGCAGCGAGGACCGCGACGCCAGTCGCGACGCGCTGAAAAACGCCGGCTTCGGCAGCCCGCTGCCGGGCGTCTGGGTTGCGCCGTCAGGCGCGCCTGTCCCTGAGGAAGCCGCCAGGGCCATTCGTCTGGAGGTCTCGGCCGAGGACGATAGCGGGCGACGGCTGCTCAGCGAAAGTTGGCCGCTCGATCGCACCTCGGATGCCTATCTGAAATTCATGAAAACCTTCGAGCCCTTGCGTGATTGGATCGGCCGTGGCGACGCGCTGACGGATGCTGACGCCTTCACCGCGCGGATCCTCCTGATCCATCATTACCGCCGCGTGGTGCTGCGCGACCCGCTATTGCCGCCCGCGCTGTTGCCGGCGGATTGGCCGGGCAGGGTAGCGCGCGAACTCTGCGGCGAGATCTATCGCGGGCTGCTTCCCGCGTCCGAACAATGGCTTGACCGCCATGCGAGCAACGAAAACGGGCCGCTTCCGGCGCCGGGCGGGGAACTCGGTCGCCGATTTGGTTAGAGCTAGATATGTTACACAATTATCTTGTGTTTCATATTTTTTGTTATATGTTGGCCTGAAGAACTTCCCGGGAGGAAGGCCATGTATACGCAAGCGCTCAACACGGCGGATACCGAAGACCGCAACATCGAGGACGCCGAACGCGCCGCGCAGTTCCAGGCGCGCATCGATATCGATGATCGCATCGAGCCCAACGACTGGATGCCAGCGGCCTACCGCAAGACGCTGACGCGGCAGATTTCCCAGCATGCCCATTCCGAAATCGTCGGCATGCTTCCCGAAGGCAACTGGATTACGCGCGCGCCGTCGCTGCGCCGCAAGGCCGCACTGCTCGCCAAGGTGCAGGACGAATGCGGCCACGGGCTTTATCTCTACGCAGCCGCCGAGACGCTCGGCACCTCGCGCGAAGAACTGGTCGATCTGATGCTGGCGGGGAAGGCGAAATATTCCTCGATCTTCAATTATCCAACACTGACCTGGGCGGATATCGGTGCGATCGGCTGGCTGGTCGATGGCGCCGCGATCATGAACCAGATCCCGCTCTGCCGCTGCTCCTACGGTCCCTATGCGCGCGCGATGATCCGCGTCTGCAAGGAGGAATCGTTCCATCAGCGCCAGGGTTTTGAAATCATGATGACGCTGGCGCGCGGCAGCGAAGACCAGAAGGCAATGGCGCAGAACGCGCTCGATCGCTGGTGGTGGCCGGTGCTGATGATGTTCGGCCCGCCCGACAAAGCGAGCCAGCACTCGGACACCTCAACCAAGTGGAAGATCAAGCGTTTTTCCAACGACGAACTGCGCCAGAAATTCGTCGACGCCACCGTGCCGCAGGCGCAGTTCCTCGGTCTGACGATTCCCGATCCCGGCATGAAGCAGAACGAAGCCGGCAACTGGGAATACAGCGCGATCGACTGGACTGAGTTTAACCAGGTGCTGGCCGGCAACGGCCCGTGCAATCGCGAGCGGCTGGCGGCGCGGCGCAAGGCGCATGACGACGGCGCGTGGGTGCGCGAGGCGGCCTCAGCCTATGCCGAAAAGCGCCGGCAACGCTCCGCTCTGCAAGCGGCCGAATAGGGAGATCATCATGGCGACGCCGAACATGCCGCTCTGGGAAGTTTTCATCCGCAGCCGCAACGGGCTGGCGCACAAGCATGTCGGCTCGCTGCATGCGACCGATGCGACCCTGGCGCTACAGGCCGCGCGCGATATCTACACCCGCCGCGGCGAGGGACTGTCGATCTGGGTGGTGCCGTCAAACGCGATCACCGCCTCCGACCCCAGCGAAAAGGGCATGATGTTCGAGCCGGCGGAATCGAAGATTTATCGTCACCCGACGTTTTACGATGTGCCGGACGAAGTCGGGCATATGTGAGGAGAACACTGCCCTCATCCTGAGGAGCGCGCCCTCCCGGCAGCGCACTTGCGCTGTCCGTGCGCGCGTCTCGAAGGATGGCCGCGGGCGACGACGTTGCAGCCATCCTTCGAGACGCTTGCTTCGCAAGCTGCTCTGGATGACGCTGAAAACAAAGCGAGCGAGAAGCCATGGCCGTCGCATCCATCACCGTCTCCGAAACACCGCTGGTGCTGTACACGCTGCGCCGGGCTGACGATGCCTTGGTCCTCGGACACCGCTTGTCGGAGTGGTGTGGCCACGCACCGATGCTGGAAGAAGACATGGCGCTGGCCAATATGGGCCTCGATCTGCTGGGTCAGGCCCGCGAACTCTATGCCTACGCGGCCAAGGTCGAAGGCAAGGACAACGACGAAGACAAGCTCGCCTATCTGCGCGACGTCAGGCAATACCGCAATCTGCTGCTGGTGGAGCAGCCGAACGGCGATTTCGCCCGCACCATGGCGCGGCAGTTCTTCTATGCCGTGTTCGCTGACCTCTATTGGCGCGCGATGATGCAATCGACCGACGCGACCCTGGCGGCCATCGCCGCGAAATCCGAAAAGGAAAGCGCCTATCATGTGCGGCACTCCTCCGAATGGATGGTCCGTCTCGGCGACGGCACCGAGGAAAGCCGTCGCCGCGCGCAGACCGCGATCGACGATCTGTGGGCCTATACCGGCGAGATGTTCGCGGTCGACGACGATGAGCGCGGCCTGATCGATCGCGGCATCGCCATCGATTCCGCATCATTGCGCCCGCAATGGCTCAAGCTGGTCTCTGGCGTGGTGGCCGAAGCGACGCTGGCGTTGCCCAAAAGCGACTGGATGCAGCAGGGCGGCCGCAGCGGCCGGCACAGCGAGCATCTCGGCCATTTGCTCAGCGAACTGCAATCGATACAGCGGACCTTTCCGGGGGCGACGTGGTGACCGCTATACTTGATGACAACGACTTGCGGCAACGCGCATGGAACGCCGCCGCGTCCGTGGTCGATCCCGAGATACCCGTGCTGACGATCGCCGATCTCGGCGTGCTGCGCGATATCACGGTGAGCGATGGCCATGTCGAGGTCGCGATTACGCCGACCTATTCCGGCTGTCCGGCGATGAACGTGATTGCGCTGGAAATCGAATTGGCGCTGGAACGCGAAGGCTTTGGCCGTCCGAAAGTTCGCACGGTGCTATCGCCGGCCTGGACCACCGACTGGATGAGCGATGAGGGCCGCCGCAAGCTCCGGGAATACGGCATTGCCCCGCCGCAGGCCGGCAGCGGCCGCCGCGCGCTGTTCGGCGAGCAGCAGGTGACATGCCCGCAATGCAACTCGACAAATACCGAGCTACTCTCCGAATTCGGCTCGACCTCCTGCAAGGCGCTGTGGCGTTGCAAGAGCTGCCGCGAACCCTTTGACTATTTCAAGTGTCATTGATCATGTCGTCGCTCACGCCTCGCTTTCACCGTCTCGCCGTCAACGACCTGCGCCGTGAATCGTCCGACGCGGTGTCTCTCACCTTCGCGATTCCCCAGGAATTGCAGGACGATTACAGTTTCGAGCCCGGGCAGTATTTAACCTTGCGCACGACGATGGACGGCGAGGAAGTGCGCCGGTCCTATTCGATTTGCTCCGGCCCGGATGATGGCGAGTTGCGCATCGCGGTGAAGAAGGTCGATGGCGGCGCGTTCTCGAGCTGGGCCGCCGATGAATTGAAATCCGGCGACCGGCTCGATGTGATGACGCCGACCGGCCGTTTCGGCGTCGCGCATGCGCCCGACGCGGCGCGGGTCTATGTCGGTTTCGCCGCGGGCTCCGGCATCACACCGATCCTGTCGATCGTCAAAGGCGTGCTGGCGCGAGAACCGCACAGCCGGTTTTTCCTGTTCTACGGCAACCGCTCGACCGGCGGCATGCTGTTCCGCGAAGCACTCGAAGAACTCAAGGACCGCTTCCTGCAACGGCTCTCGATCTTTCACGTCATATCGGGCGAAGAGCAGGACATTCCGATCCTGCACGGCCGGCTGGATGGCGAGAAGGTGAGGGTGTTGCTGCGTTCGCTGGTACCGGCGACAAGCGTCGATCACGTCTTTATCTGCGGTCCCACCGGCATGAGCGAGGACATCGAGGCGACCTGCCGGGAGATCGGCATCGCCGACGAGCGCATCCATGTCGAACGTTTCGTCTCCGGGCTCGGAGGCAGACCGCGCCCGAAAGCGGTGGTCGCGGCGAGCGCGCCGCCGAAAGCGATGGCTTCTCTGGTGGTGGACGGCAAACGCCGCGAGGTGCCGGTGGCCGAGGGCGAGTCCATTCTCGATGCGGCGCTGCGCGCCGGCATGGACCTGCCGTTTGCCTGCAAGGGCGGCATGTGCTCGACCTGCCGGGCCCACCTCGTCGAAGGCGAGGCGCCGATGGAGGTCAATTATTCGCTGGAGCCGTGGGAGCTGAAGGCGGGGTTCATCCTGACCTGTCAGGCGCGGCCGGCGTCGGATCGGGTCGTGGTGGATTATGATCATGTCTGAGTGTCACGGGAGACTGCAGTGAGCGTTACAGCCACGCTTTCGCCGGATGATCTCGCGCGCGCCTGCGCCGATGCGATGTGGGCGGAAGACGACGCCAGCCAGGGTCTTGGCATGGAGATCGTCGACGTCGGGCCGGGCCGGGCGACGTTGGCGATGACGGTGCAGCCGCACATGGTCAACGGCCAGCGCATCGCGCATGGCGGCTTCATTTTCCTGCTGGCGGATTCGACCTTCGCCTTTGCCTGCAACTCGCGCAACGAGCGCACCGTGGCGGCGCAGTGCGACATCACCTTCATCAAACCGGGCAAGCTCGGCGACCGGCTGGTCGCGACCGCGCATGAAATCTCGCGCAGCGGGCGCTCCGGAATCTACGATATCCGCGTCACCGCCGATGAGGTCGTGATCGCCGAGTTCCGCGGGCATTCCCGCACCATCGGCGGCACGTGGCTGCCGGTGGCGGATACGAGCCGAAAATAGAACGCCAACTTACAACAACAACAATAAAAAACGCAGAATCAGGGAACCGCGCAAATGGCTACGACACAGCTCAAACCCGGTGCAAGTGGCTATCGCGCCGAGCTGGATGACGCCGAGCGAGCGTCGCGCGACGCGATATTGTCGCTGCAAACCAAACGCCTCGCCTGGACGCTGGCGCACGCCTACGACAATGTCGCGCATTACAAGAAGGCGTTCGACCAAGTCGGCTTGCACCCTTCCGATTTCAAGCAGATTTCCGATCTCGGCAAATTTCCGTTCACGGTGAAAACCGATCTGCGCGATAATTACCCCTTCAATATGTTCGCCGTGCCGCGCGAGAAACTGGTGCGGGTCCACGCCTCGTCCGGCACCACCGGCAAGCCGATCGTGGTGGGCTATACCCAGGCCGATATCGATATGTGGTCGGAGGTAATGGCGCGTTCGATCCGCGCCGCCGGCGGTCGCACCGGCATGATCATGCATAACGCGTATGGTTATGGCCTGTTCACCGGCGGCCTCGGCGCGCATTACGGCGCGGAGCGGCTGGGCTGCACCGTGGTGCCGGTTTCCGGCGGCATGACCGAGCGCCAGGTGCAATTGATTAACGATTTCAAGCCTGACATCATCACGGTGACGCCGAGCTACATGCTGGCGATCCTGGATGAGTTCAGGAAACAAGGCCTCGATCCGCGCAAATCGTCCCTGAAATTCGGCATCTTCGGCGCCGAACCCTGGACCAATGCGATGCGCGCCGAGATCGAAACCACATTCGGCCTCGACGCCACCGATATTTACGGGCTGTCGGAAGTGATCGGCCCCGGTGTGGCGCAGGAATGCGTGGAGACCAAGGATGGGCTGCATGTCTGGGAAGATCATTTTTATCCTGAAGTGATCGACCCCGAGACCGGCGCGGTATTGCCGGATGGCGAGAAAGGCGAACTGGTTTTCACCTCGCTGACCAAGGAAGCGTTTCCGATCATCCGCTACCGCACCCGCGACCTGACGCGGCTGTTGCCGGGCACCGCGAGGCCGGGCATGCGGCGAATGGAAAAGGTCACCGGGCGCTCCGACGACATGATCATCCTGCGCGGCGTCAATGTGTTCCCGACCCAGATCGAGGAAGTGCTGCTCGCGACCGACTGGTGCGGTGGCCATTTCATCATCGAACTGACGCGTGAGGGCCGGATGGACGCGATGAACGTCAAGGCCGAAGCACGCCCCGAGAGCTGGGACGGCAGCGGGCTGGTCGCTCACGCCGAAAGGATTTCCAGCTTCATCAAAAACACCATCGGCATTACCGCCGGCGTGCAGATTGTGGCGCCCGATACCCTGGAGCGGTCATTGGGCAAGGCCAAACGGGTTTACGACAGGCGGCCGAAAGGGTAACTCCTGCTCTCATGAGACGTCACATGGGTAGCAGGGAATATCGGTAATGGCGCTTGCCCAGAAGGCTGGGGCCGGCCCGGTCAAGGCCGAGGCGCGCTGCGTGCGGCTGCTCGCCAAGGCGGCCGATGCGGCATCGATCGCCTCCGTGATCGAGCCGCACGTGCTATCGCGGGCGGACAACGAACTGCTGATCGAGATCAAGGCGTCGGCGGTCAATCCGTCCGATGTGAAGGCCGCCACCGGGCTGATGCCCTACGCGGTGTTTCCGCGCACGTCGGGCCGCGACTATGCGGGTGTCGTGATCGATGGCCCGGAGGGCTGGGTCGGACGCGAGGTGTTCGGCTCGTCGGGCGATCTCGGCATTCGGCGCGACGGCACCCATGCGACGCACCTTGCCGTCGAGGCCGAGGCGGTGGTGGAGAAGCCGCAAGGCCTGTCATGGGAAGAAGCCGCGGGCATCGGCGTTCCCTTTGTCACCGCGATGGAAGGGTTGCGCCGCGCCGGCATTCCGAGATCGGGCGAGACCGTGCTGGTGATGGGCGTCAACGGCAAGGTCGGGCAGGCCGCCGTGCAAATCGCGACCTGGCATGGCGCGCGCGTCATTGGCGTGGTGCGTAAACGCGAGCCCTATGAAGGCCACAGCAATGCCGGCGTGGAGGTGATCGACGCTTCGGCAATGGATGTTGCGACCCGCGTGCGCGAACTGACCGGCGGCAAGGGCGCCGACATCGTCTTCAACACCGTCGGCGATCCCTATTTTGAGGCCGCGCATAAATCGCTGGCCTTGCGCGGCCGCCAGATCCTGATCGCCACCATCGAGCGTATCGTGCCGTTCAACATCCTGGAATTCTATCGGGGCCAGCATACCTATGTTGGCATCGATACGCTGGGGCTGTCCTCGGTCGCGACCGGTGCGGTGCTGCGGGAACTCGGTGCCGGTTTTGCCAGCGGCCATCTCAAGCCGTATCCGATCAAGGCCAGCGCGATCTATCCGCTGCGGGACGCCAAAGCGGCTTTCGTCGCGGTGGCGGGCTCGTCGCGTGACCGGGTGATTCTGCGACCCGACTCGGCCAAATAATTGGTAGAAATCGTCATTGCGAGCGAAGCGAAGCAATCCAGAGCGACAAGTAAGAGCTGGATTGCTTCGTCGCTTCGCTCCTCGCAATGACGGAGACTAGTTCAGGAGACCGAACCATGCCATCCGCTGCCAATATCGTCATTCTCTCGGGTCTGTTGATCGGCCTCGTCTATGGCGCGGTCGGGCTATTGAGCGGATTTTGCATGATGAGCGGCCTGCGCGGCTGGTGGGCGCAGGGCGACGGTCGGCTGGTCCGCACCTATGCGCTGGCGATGGGGGTGGCGATCGCCGCGACGCAACTGCTGGCGGTGCGCGATGTCGTCGATCTCGGCAAATCGATCTATCTGCAGCCGACATTTTCCGCGCCGCTGATGTTTGTCGGCGGCATCTTGTTCGGCTACGGCATGGTGCTGTCGAACGGTTGCGGCTCGCGGGCGCTGGTGCTGCTCGGGCGTGGCAATCTGCGTTCGCTGGTGGTGGTGATCGTGCTCGGCGTCGCCGCGCAGATGACGCTGAAGGGCCTGATCGCGCCGGGACGGATCGCCGTGCTGCAGTGGACCCAGATGACGGCGAGCATCACGTCGCTGCCGGCGCTGGTGATCAAGTTCGGCGTCAGTGAAGCCTTTGCGCGTTCGCTGGCCGCGCCGGTCGTTAGCGCAGCGCTGATCATCTTTGCCTTTTCCCATGCGCCGTTCCAGCGCGCCTGGGGCCAGATCGCCGCGGGCTTGATCGTCGGTCTCCTGATCGCTGCCGGATGGTACGCCACCGGTCATCTCGGCGCCGATGATTTCAACCCGACCCCGGTGACCTCGCTTACTTTCGTGGCGCCGATCGCTGACACCCTGCAATACATGATGCTATCGACCGGACTGACGTTGAATTTCGGCATCGTGACGGTGGCCGGCGTCTTCGTCGGCAGCCTGGTGACAGCGCTGGCGACGCAGCGCTTTCACTGGGAAGGCTATAGCTCGCCGAGCCACATGCTGCGCTCGATCGGCGGCGCGGTGCTGATGGGAGCGGGCGGCGCGATGGCGCTCGGTTGCTCGGTCGGGCAGGGCCTGACCGGTCTTTCGACGCTGTCGCTGGCGTCGTTCGTGGCGGTAGCCGGAATTATGCTCGGCACCGCCATCGGCCTGCGCGGCGCGCTTCGGGTGCGGCCGCTGGCTTCGACCTCGGCTTGAATCAAGCCGGTTTGTTCGACGTCGCCAGCCGCATCACGTCGAGATAGCCTGATTTCACTTCCATCCGCTTGATCAGGCCCTTTTCGACCAGCAGCCGATGCGCTTCGGGCAGCCGGTAGCATGGCAGATACATGAACAGATGGTGCTCGGCGTGGTAGTTGACCCAATAGGGGGCGATCAGCAGGCGCTCGATCGGGTTGGCGAGCGTGGTGCGGGCGTGGCTGAACGGATCTTCGCCGGTCGAGGTGCAGGCATGTTCGGCGATATTGCGGATTCGCGTCACCAGCGACAGCCAGGTCGCCATCGCCACAACCCAGACGAGCCCAAACCAAATGCCGGCGCCCGCGAGCCAGAACAGGCCGAACAGCAACGCGTTGGTGCCAAGGAAACGCACCATCTTCTCGCGGCCCGTCGCGATGAAGCTCTCATGCGACACGGCCTCATCCTGTGGCGGCCGCTGGAGCAGCGAGAGAAACAGCGGCAGACGTTGCTTTACAAAAGTCTGTCCGGTGAGATCGCGGATCGCCTTGCGGGTGTAGCTCTCTTTGGTGATCGGGAAGGGCGCCGACAGCGACAGATCGGGATCTTCCGGTTGCTGGGTGAATTTGTGGTGTTGCAGATGATAGGACCGATAGCTGGCGAGATCGGCGCCGACCGGCACCGCGCATAGCCATTGTCCAACCCATTCATTGATCGCCGTGTTGCGGTGAAGCCCGCCATGCGCGGCCTCGTGCATCAGGATCGCGAGCCCGAGCTGTCGCGTGCCGACCACCATCACCGCGATCAGCCAGCTCAGCGGATTGGGCCACAGCGTGACCAGCGCGATCGCGGCGGCAATGGTGCCCCAGGCGTGCGCCACCAGCCACATCCCGCGCCACGAACTGCGTGAGGTGAGGCGGCTCCATTCGTCCGGCGAAAAAACCGTCTTGGGATCGACGCGTGCCACGACCGGCATGGTTTCTTCCTTATCTCGCGGATGATAGGCGCGGTGGCCCGTCCGTCAATCCGCCGCCCTGGTCACGATATGAATCTCCGAGGTGAGGGTGCGGTGCACCGGGCACTTGTCGGCGATCTCCATCAGTTTCTTGCGCTGCTCGGCGTCGAGCGCGCCTTCCATCGCGATGACTCGGTCGAACTGGTCGAGCATCCCGACCTTGGTTTCGCACTCGGCGCAATCTTCGGCGTGGATCTTGCTGTGCGACAGCGTCACCGTGATCCGCTCGAGCGGCAGCGACTTGCGATCGGCATACATCCGCATCGTGATCGAGGTACATGCGCCGAGGCCGGCGAGCACATAGTCATAGGGCCCGGGTCCAGTATCCTCGCCGCCGACCGCGGCTGGCTCATCGGCCAGCAGATGATGCGGTCCGACGATCACGGCATTCTGGAACTTGCTATTGCGGGTTTCTCGCACCACCACGTTCCGCGGGGCTTTGCCGGCGTCGATGGCCTGCGCGGGCATCGCAGGCTCGATATAGCGCGTGGCCCAGGCGGCAATCATATCGGCGACATAGAAGGCATCGCCTTTGTGGGTCAGCAGATGATCGGCGTCCGACAGCGATACAAAGCTCTTGGGATGCTTGGCCGTCACGAAGATCTTCGTCGCGTTCTCGATGCCGACAGTGTCGTCGGTCGGCGCGTGCATCACCAGCAAAGCTTTGTGCAGCTTCGCGACATGCGCCATCAGGCCGTGTTCGGCGATATCGTCGAGGAATTCACGCTTGATGGTGAAAGGTCTTCCCGCGAGCGAGACCTCGACGTTGCCCTGCTTGCGGATGTCGTCGATCTTATCCTTGAAGAAATTGGTGACATGGGCGGGATCGGAGGGCGCGGCGATGGTAACGACAGCTTTCGCGTCCGGAATTTGACCGGCGGCGGCCAGCACGGCGGCGCCGCCGAGGCTGTGTCCAATCAGGATCGCGGGCGCCCCTCGGGTTTCGCGCAGATGATCGGCGGCGCGGACCAGATCGGCGACGTTGGATGAAAATGTCGAGTTGGCAAAATCCCCTTCGCTGGAGCCGAGCCCGGTGAAATCGAACCGCAGCACGGCGATGCCTTTGGCGGCCAGCGCCACCGCGATGCGCTTGGCGGCCAGCCCGTCCTTGCCGCAGGTGAAGCAATGCGCGAACAGCGCATACGCAATCGGCTCGCGCTCCGGCGTATCAAGCGTCGCCGAGAGCTGCTGGCCTTCCGAACCTTTGAATTGGAAGCGTTCAACCGGCATAACTGTCCTCCACTGTCTTTCTTACCTCTCCCACCGAACTCGGGTTTACCCGAGTTGGGCACCAAAAGCTGTCGAAGTCGGATATATCCGACTTCGATGGGAGAGGTCGGCGCGAAGCGCCGGGTGAGGGGTTACGACTTATCCAGAAACCTTAATCCCTCACCCGAATTCCTCGCTTCGCTCGAAATTCGACCTCTCCCGCAGGGAGAGGTATGGCTAAACTTTAACGTCAGCCTGGTCATTGGAGTAGCGCTGCTCGGCCCACGGATCGCCGCGGTTATGATAGCCCCGCACCATGGCCGGTAAGTAGTTAAAATCGTTGGAATGTATATCAGCGCGACTCTTTTTTGTCTCCGCAAAAGCCGGTACAGATGTGACAGTGGCGGATGAGGCCAAACTTCCCTCCGCACCAGGGACATTTGTTCGACATGGGCGCACCTCCGATGAAAGAACTGCGCTCCTAATGGTACCACGACGTTGTAGAACTTTTGAACGTGATGCAGATCACTTCGCCAACGGATAGATACCGCGTCTAATCTGCTTGAGGGGGATATCCCCCTCCTTTAAAGAAGGAGACGAAAATGGATACGCAAGAGTTCGGTTCGCTAACCGATTCGGAGCTTTCCACGGTCGCCGGTGGCACCATGATAACCAAGTGCTCCGACGGGAAAGATATGATGACAGTGAATGTCAATCTCGGTGGTGGGAACGTGCTGATCGTTTCAGCCACGTCTGATTGGCATCATGCCGGGGTATACCATATGTAAGCGGTTAAGGGGCCACCTCAATTTGGTGGCCCCTATTTTGCCATTCGGATAGTTTGTTTCTGCATTTTGGCAATCTCATAAATCTCTCTGTGCTTTTCGCAATACGGGCAATCAGCGAAAACTTTCCTATCGCAAACGCGGCATTGAAGTTTGGCTTCCTTGGTGTAGGACGGCCTTTCATTTTAGAAGAGCGCCGGTTCCTTTTGGGCAATTCGGTAATACGAGTGGCCTTTGCGGATTTGAACTTCGAGAATTCCGTCATTATCTAGCTCTCGCAAACGGCGTCCGGTATTTTCAGCGGTGTAGTTTGTCTTCGCCCGCACCAAATAGCGTCTACGGACGCACCACTTGAAGAAAGTCTTGCCTATCGCAATGGCGTGGGATTGCTCTGTAGGGGTCTTTACCAGTGCGTCGATGATAGCATCCGTCATATGGCTCGTAACCGCATCCACTCGCCTATTACGAAGCGTGGGAAGGTAATAGCGGTCTAGGAAGCGCTTGTAGTCGGACTGTGTCCGCGCCTTCAGGCGGGGCAGGTGGGTCTTCCTGAACAGTTCGTAGGCGACTTCAAAGGTGACGCGGTCTTGGTTGAGTTGGGTGGAAGAGAGAAGTTGCTTGCCCTTCGTCCTGGCTTCCGAGAGGGACATGGCGGGGTAGTGGCCGACACGGATTATCCGGCGATCAGCACCCCGTTGGACGATCCAAGTTCTTTTCTGCTTACCGACGCGGATGCCGAAAGCGGGTGTGGAATCGTCGAAATATTTGCCCGCAGGAAGCGTTCGAACTGTTTGATCAGAGAAACGCATTTTGCCTCCTTTTGACTCTCCAAGAGTGTGTGGTGCGATGTTTTACGACGGTGCACCGTACCGCACTCACTATCAAGTTATGCCTGATAATAAAGGAGAAGTGAGACTTAATCTATGTCGTAGCGTTCCTCTTTCCAAGGATCGCCGCGGTTATGATAGCCGCGCACTTCCCAATAGCCCGGTGCGTCCCTGGCCACGAACTCGATACGCTGCAGCCATTTGGCGCTTTTCCAGAAATAGAGATGCGGCACTACCAGTCGCACCGGGCCGCCATGCTCCTGCTCCAGCGGCACACCCGACCAGCTATGCGCCAGCAGGGCGTCTTCGGCGGCGAAATCTTCCAGCGCAAGATTGGTCGTGTAGCCGTCATGGGCCTGCAGCACGACGTGGTGGGCTTCGTCGCGGGGACGGCAGGCCATCAGGAGATCGTGAGTCGACAGGCCTTCCCAGGCATTGTCGTAACGCGACCATGTGGTGACGCAATGGATGTCTGAGATGAATTGGCTCTGTGGCTGTGAGGTGAACTGCTTCCAGTCCCAGAAGATCGGATTCTCGACCGCACCATAGACATCAAGCCGCCAGCGCTCTCTGGAAATGGTTGGCGTCAGGCCGAGGTCGAGAGTGGGCCAGTCTTTTGTCAGGTGCTGGCCCGGCGGCAGGCGCTGCTCCTCGGGGCGGGAGGTTTTGCCGGTCAAGAAACGGCCCTCGCGCGCCCAGCGTTGCTTGCTGCGCGTCAGCTTGCTTGCCGGAGGCTGGTTATCATCGTCAGTCATGCCTGTCCCTGATGCGCATGCGGGTCGTCACCAGGACAGTATAGCCGAAAAATTCAGCCTGCGTTTCCGAACAATACCGGCAACTGCCGTGGCCCGCGCACCGTGCCTTCCGACCAGGTGACCTTGCCGGCCGGATCCAGCCTGAACTCCGGAATACGCTTCAACCACTCCTCGATCGCGACCGTCATTTCCATCCGTGCGAGGTTGGAACCGACGCAGCGGTGAATCCCGAGCCCGAACGCGGCATGGCGGTTTTCCTTGCGATCGATCACGACCTTGTCGGCATCCGGAAACATCGCGGGGTCGCGATTGGCGGCCGGAAACGACAGCAGCACCATATTGCCCGGCTTGACCGGGCAGCCGCTGATGACGGTTTCCTTCATCACCTCGCGCGCCATCGTGACCGGCGAATAGGCGCGCAGCAATTCCTCGATCGCCGTTGGCATCAGTTCCGGTTCGGCGATCAACCGCTCGCGGTCGGCAGGTGTTTTGGCCAGATGCCAAAGCGATGAGCCAATCGCGCTCCAGGTGGTGTCGATGCCGGCGATCAGCAACAGCCGCAGCGAGCCTAGCACGTGGCCGTCCGACAGCGGTTGGCCATCCTTGTCTCGGGCGTTCATCAGCGTGGAGATCAGATCGTCGGTCGGATGCGTCTTGCGCTGCTCGATATGGCCGGCGAAATAGCCAGTCATCTCGTGCACCGCGCGCATCAAGGCGTCATCATCCTTGATGCCAAGTTCGAGGATCTCGTGAATCCATTTGATGAAGAGATCGCCATCTTTTTCCGGAATCCCGAGCATGTGGGCGATGGCGCGAACCGGGATGTGCCTCGTATAGCGGGCGGCGGCGTCGCATTGGCCGTCCGCGATGAACTCGTCGATCAGCTCGTTGCAGATCGCGCGGACCCGCGGCTCCAGCCGTTTCATCGCGTCGGGCGTGAATGGCGGCAGCAGCAACTGTTTGGCGGGCTTGTGCTCCGGCGGATCGGAGGTGATCGGCGGCGCCGAATTCGACACCTCCGGCCGGACGTCGCGCACGATGACGCGGCGCGAGGAGAAATGCTCGGTGTCGTAGGCGATCTCCTTGACCGCCTGATAGGTGGTCGGCATGTAGCAGCCGAGGAAACGCTTGGTGTGAATCACCGGGCATTCGGCGCGAAGTTCTTCCCAGATCGGAAACGGATTCTCGGTCCAGCGCGGATCGGTGTGATCGAAATCGTGCAGCCAATCGGTGACCGGCGGATGCTCTGGCATGGCGCTGACGGAATCGGACATCAGGAAAATTTCCTCTGGTTTTGTTCGTTCCAATTAATTTTTCCGCTGATAGCGGCCGGATGTGTCTCGCCGCAATAGGCGCTATTCCTCGGTCACCTCGATGGCGATCTCTGGACAATTGGTTTGCGCGAGCCACGCCTTGTCCTCGAGCCCGGCAGGCACCGTGCCGTCGCCGATCTCGTGCGCATTGCCGAATTCGTCGAGATTGAACAGTTCAGGCGCCAGCGATTTGCAGCGGGCGTGGCCCTGACACTTGTCCTGGTCGACGCGTATCTTGAGTTTTCCGGACATCACAAACCTCTCTCCTGGCTCACGCGCCGCAGTCCGCGGCGCGGATGGTCCCTCATTCCATTTTTATTGACTGGCGGCTCTTGGCGGCGCCGTTAAGTTATAGCATATTACATTCGCGCTTGACCGGTTCGTCAAGTGAAATTGTGGATTGCCCACCAGATGCCGCCTCGCCTAGTCCGCAAGCCGATCAATACCTACCACCACGGCGATCTCCGGGATGCGCTGGTTCAGGCGGCATTTCAGGAAGCCGAGCGGGGCGGCCCGGAAGCCATCAGCATCAAGGCGTTGGCGAAGCAGCTCGGGGTTTCGCAACCGGCGCCCTACAAGCATTTTGCCGACCGCGAGGCGTTGCTGGCGACGGTAACGGCCGAGGCCTTCCGTCAATTCATGACAACGCTGCGGGAGGCGGTCGCAAAACCGTCGAAACGCTCGAAATTATCGCGCTTCGCCCACGCCACGGTGGATTTCGGCCTGCGCCGCAACGGGATCTATCGCCTGATGTTCGCCTCGCGGATCATCGCCTGCGCGCCGAAAAGCAGCGAACTTCATGGCGTGGCGATGGACACGTTCGCGTTGCTGGTGGACGCGCTGCAAGCGCCGGCGGTCGGATTTTTACGCGAGCGAAGCGCGCTGAAGATCTGGGCGGCGCTGCATGGCGTGGTGATGTTGGCGGAGCAGGGGCTGCTCACGGGGCAGGTGGCGCAAACCAGCCGCGAGGAGCTGGTCGAGGAGATCGTCGAGCAAACCAAGCTGGCGCTCGCGGTCGCGATCGAGGCGGCGGGTGGCGAGTAACTCGCTGCACTTACAACTTTCACCGACGTCATCCTGAGGAGCACGCTCTTGCGTGCGTCTCGAAGGATGGCTACGTGCACGCGACCATCCTTCGAGACGGCGCTTCGCGCCTCCTCAGGATGACGGATAACTTACTTCGGCGCCCTCGGATCAATCGGCGTGGTGCCGCGCAAGCCCAGAATATCTTCCAGCAGCCCGGCGCCGGCGAGAAGCTGCGCGTCGGCGCGCGGCGGTCCGACCATCTGAAGTCCGACCGGCAGGCCTGACGCGGTGAAGCCGCACGGCAGCGACAAGGCGGGGACACACGCCAGTGTGATCGCGTAGACGATGCCGAGCCATTCGACATAATTGTCGAATTTTGTGCCGGCGCATTCGGCGACGTAGCGGTTCTCAATCGGAAACGGCGCCACGATCGTCGCCGGCGCCAGCAGCAGGTCGTAAGTCTTGAAAAATTCGAGCGTACGCGCGGTCATTGCGACCCGCTGCGCTTCCGCGCGTTCAAGCTGTTCGACCGTCAGCTTCAACCCTTCCTCGATATTCCAGATCACTTCCGGTTTGAGCAGGTCACGCTTGGTGCGCAGCAGCGCGGCCTTGCTGATCGCAAAATCGAACGCGCGCAGCACATGGAAGCATTCATGCGCCTCGCGCAAATCGGGATGGGCTTCCTCGACAACGATACCCGCCTCGGCGAAGCGCTCCGCCGCCTTGCGGGTGATGGCGGCGACCTCGGGATCGACCGGGGTGATGCCGAGATCCGGCGAATAGGCGATGCGCTTCGGCTTGTTGCCGGATCGTACAGCCGAGCGGAAGGATTTCGGCAGCAGGGACAATGACAGCGGATCGGCCGGATGCTCGCCGCTCATCGCATCGAGCAACAGCGCGAGGTCCTCGACGTTGCGCGCCATCGGACCCTGGACGCCGAGGGTGCGGTCGATTGCGAATTTCGGCGTATGCGCGACGCGGCCGATGCTCGGCCGCATCCCGACGATGCCGCAGAAGCTGGCGGGATTGCGCAGCGAGCCGCCCATGTCGGAGCCGTGCGCGAGCCAGGCCGTGCCGGTCGCGAGCGCGACAGCGGCGCCACCCGAGGAGCCGGCCGCGGATCGCGATGTGTCCCATGGATTGCGTGTCGCGCCGAACACTTCGTTGAAGGTGTTGGCGCCGGCGCCGAATTCCGGCGTGTTGGATTTGGCGTAGATCACGCCGCCGTTGCCTTCGAGATGCTCGACCAGAATGTCGGAACGGGCGGGCACGTTGTCCCGGTAGATCGGCGAGCCCTGCGTCGTCAGGACGCCCTCGACATCAGTCAGGTCCTTGATCGGGATCGGCATGCCCGCGAGCAGCCCGCGTTGGCCGGCGGGTTTGTTCATCAACGCCTTGGCGTGGGCGCGGGCGCGATCGAAACACAGCGTCGGCAGCGCGTTGACCTTGCCGTCGACCTCGACAATGCGGTTTTCCAGCGCATCAAGCAGATCGAGCGGCGTGACCTCACCGGAATTCAATTTGTCGATGACGGCGCAGGCCGTCTCCCGGACCAGTCCCTGATGATCAGCCACGCGTCTCTCCTGTTCGTTCGTCTTCGTGATAGCGATAGGGTAGTGCTGTAAAACATTTTCCGGCAAAGTGTAAACACAGGCTCATTCTGGAGACCAAAGCATGACGACGCCATCCGACGCGCCCGACTGGCGCGAATTGAGCCAGCAAGACCTTGACCTCGGTCTCAACAATGGCGCGGCGGTGGCCGGCAGCGGCGAGTTGGCCAGCGGCTGGGAGCAGCGTTCTGCCGAGTTGCGCAAGCGGCATGCCGGCCATGTCGAACTCAGATACGGGCCGCGCGAACGCAACCGGATCGACTTTCTGAAGGCGGCCGACAAGGCGCCGACGCTGCTGTTTATCCATGGCGGCTACTGGCAGACCCGTTCCAAGGAAGTCTTTACGATTTTCGCCGAGGGGCCGATGGCGCGCGGCATCAATGTCGCGCTGATCGGCTACACGTTGGCGCCGGACGCGACGCTTGAGGAGATCGTCGTCGAAATCCATCAGGGCATCGATTATCTCACCGGGCAGTTGCCCGCGCTTGGCGCCGACGCTGATGGCATCGTGGTGTCGGGCTGGTCGGCCGGCGGGCATCTGACGGCCATGGCGCTGGCGCATCCGAAGGTGCGCGCGGGCATGGCGATATCAGGCATCTACGACCTCGAGCCGATCCGGCACAGCTACCTCAACGTCAAGCTCGGACTGGACGAAGCGATGTCACGCCGCAACTCGCCAATGGTGCAGGCGGGAGGCCCGATCAAGCCGTTGGCGCTGGTGGTCGGGGCCGCCGAATTGCCGCTGCTGCGGAAGCAGACCGCGGAATTTGCCGGGCACCGCGCCAGATATGGCTTGCCGGTCAGCTACGAGGAAATCCCCGGCGCCAACCATTTCACCATCATGTCCGAGATGCAGTCGCCGAAAGGGCGGATCACGAGCTTGATCCGGGAGTTGTTCGAGCGGACGGCGTCGTCATCCTGAGGAGCGGCGTCTTCGCCGCGTCTCGAAGGATGCTCGCGAGTCCGTGCGCTGCGTCCATCCTTCGAGACGCGGCCAATTGGCCGCTCATCAGGATGACGGGCGGAGCCAGTTGCGCCCACGCCTAACCCCACCCCGCGCTGATCCCGCCGTCCACCGTGTAAATCACCCCTGACGTGTAGCCGGCGCGATCCGACGCAAGGAACGCCATCAGGTCGCCGATCTCGCGGGCGTGCGCGGGGCGGCCGAGCGGCAGGCCTTTCTGGAATTCCTTGTAGCGGTTCTCGTCGCCGAACTGGTTTTTCGCGCGGGTCTTCAGCAGCGTGACGTGACGGTCGGTGCCGACAGGGCCGGGATTGATGCCGACCACGCGGATATTATCGGCGAGACTCTTGCCGCCGAGCGCGCGGGTGAACGCCATCAGCGCCGCATTGCCGGCGCTGCCGCAGATGTAGTTGGCGTCGAACTTTTCGCCGGCCGCACCGATGTCGTTGACGATGACGCCGTGGCCGCGCGCCTTCATCTGCGCGTAGATCGCACGGGTCAGGTTGATGTACCCGAACACCTTCAGCTCCCAGGCATGACGCCAGGTCGGCTCGTCGATCTTGTCGATCGAGCCGCCGGGAATGTCGCCGGCATTGTTGACGAGGATATCGATCTCCGCGGCATCCCGGGCCAGCCGCGCCAAGTCTTCCGCTTTGCGCAGGTCGACCACATGCGCCGATGCGTCGATCTGGTGCGCGCCACGCAGCCGTTCGGTCAGCGCCCTGAGCTGCTCGCCGTTGCGGGCGGCCAGCATCAGATGAGCGCCTTCTTCGGCAAAGGCCTCGGCCGCCGCGGCGCCGATCCCCTTGGATGCGCCGGTGATCAGGACGCGCTTGCCACGCAAATGAAGATCCATGGATTTGCTCTCTTGTTGGGCGATGTCTGATGTCGCGGGATGGATTTCAACTGTTAGGCTGCCGACCTTGGTCTGGTCAACTTGGTCCGCTCAACTTGGGCCGGTCAACATTGCACTGCACCGTTGCACCCCGGCGGAGTTTGGTCCATTGCAATCCCGTCAAATAAACCAGGCCGCCGGTACGGCTAAAGGGATCATTCGATGAGCAAGAAAGAATATCGCATCGCGGTCATTCCCGGCGACGGGATCGGCAAGGAAGTGGTGCCGGAAGGGCTGCGGGTGTTGGAGGCGGCGGCGAAAAAGCATGGCGTGGCCGTACATTTCGACCATTTCGACTTCGCGTCCTACGATTATTACGCCAAGCACGGCGAGATGATGCCGGAGGACTGGAAGGCCAAGATCGGCAAGCATGATGCGATCTATTTCGGCGCCGTCGGCTGGCCCGCGAAAATCCCCGATCACATTTCCTTGTGGGGATCGCTGATCAAGTTCCGCCGCGAGTTCGACCAATACGTGAACTTGCGCCCGGTGCGGCTGATGCCCGGCGTTCCGTCGCCGCTGGCCAATCGCAAGCCCGGCGATATCGATTTCTGGGTGGTGCGCGAAAATACCGAAGGCGAATATTCGTCCGTCGGCGGCCGCATGTTCCCGGATACGGATCGTGAATTCGTCACCCAGCAGACCGTGATGACCCGCATCGGCGTCGACCGCATCCTGAAATTCGCGTTTGAACTGGCACAATCGCGGCCGAAGCAGCATCTGACCTCGGCGACCAAGTCCAACGGCATTTCCATCACCATGCCGTATTGGGACGAGCGCGTGGAGGCGATGGCCAAGCACTATCCCAAAGTGAAGTGGGACAAATATCACATCGATATCCTGACCGCGAATTTTGTGCTGCATCCGGACTGGTTCGACGTCGTGGTCGGCTCCAATCTGTTCGGGGATATCCTGTCCGATCTCGGCCCGGCCTGCACCGGCACCATCGGCATCGCGCCGTCAGGCAATATCAATCCGGAAGGCCATTTCCCGTCGGTGTTCGAACCGGTGCACGGCTCCGCGCCTGACATCGCGGGGCAGGGCATCGCCAACCCGATCGGCATGATCTGGTCCGGTGCGATGATGCTGGAACATCTCGGCGAGAAAACCGCGGCGGCCTCGATCGTCGCTGCGATCGAACGCACGCTCGGCGAACGCACCCTGCGCACCAGGGATCTCGGCGGCAACGCCGACACCACCGCGTGTGGCAAGGCGGTCGCGGAGATGGTGGAGTAGCGACACATCCACATGGTGAGGAAGCGCGCCCGTCAACGTATCTGCAATGTCGGGTGCGCCGCTGCCAAGGTGTGTGGACTGAGTATTTCGTCATGGCCGGGCTCGTCCCGGCCATCCACGTCTTGCTTGCCGACGTGCCGTTAAGACGTGGATGCCCGGGACATCTGGCGCGAAGACGCGCTTCGCGCTTTTGCCGGGGCACGACGACTTACATGTTACCCCTTCGCGATCCGGCGGCAATGCTCCCAGGCGGCGCGGATCAGGTTTTCGCTGGCTTCGGGGGTACGGAACGCGGAATGCGCCGACAGCGTCACGTTGGGCAATTTCGTCAGCGGATCATCCATCGGCAGCGGCTCGACGTTGAACACATCGAGTCCAGCGTGGCGGATGTGGCCCGATTTCAGCGCATCGATCATTGCGGCTTCGTCGACGATCGCGGCGCGCGCGGTGTTGATGAAGATAACCCCTCGCTTCATCTTCTCGATATGCGCGCGGGAGAGAAAGCTGCGGGTCTCGTCGTTGAGCAGAAGATGCAGCGAGACCACGTCGCTTTGCGCCAGCAGCGCATCCAACGACACGAATTCGACGCCCGCAGCGCTCTTCGAGGTCCGGTTCCAGGCGATCACGCGCATGCCGCTGCCGCCGGCAATGCGCGCGGTCTCCGCGGCGATGCCGCCGAAGCCGATCAGGCCCAGCGTCTTGCCGGTGAGTTGCATGCCGTCCTCGCGCAGCCAGTTACCGGCGCGCATCCCGCGGTCCATCGCCGCCAAGCCGCGCGCGGCCGCCCACATCAGCGCGATGGCGCATTCGGCCACCGCGGTGTCGCCATAGCCCTTGATGAGATGAACCGTAATGCCGAGTTCGGCGAGCTCTTCCGGGTTCATGTAGCTGCGCGCGCCGGTGCCGAGAAACACCACGTGCTTCAGGCCAATGCAGCGCCGCGCAATTTCGGTCGGCAGCGGCGTGTGGTCGATGATGACGATCTCGGCGCCGTCGAGCAGCGCCGGCATCTGGTCCGCGGTGATGTCGGCGTTGCGATTGACGCGAACCGGCGGATCGCCAGCCACATTCTGACGCTCGAAGATATCGGCGAGCGATCCGTTGGCATCGACAAAAACTCCGCGCACCGACATCTCCGTTTGCTTGCGGTAAGAACCAATTGTTACGAGGCGACACCCGCGAGTGCCAGCACGGTGTGCATCAGGACGTTGGCGCCCGCGGTGCAATCGGCTTGGGTGGCGTCTTCCAGCTCGTTGTGGCTGATGCCGTCCTTGCAGGGCACGAACACCATCGCCGCGGGCATGATGGTGTTGAGGTTGCAAGCGTCGTGGCCCGCGCCGGACGTGATGCGCCGGTGCGAATAGCCGAGTGCCTTGGCGGCGTTCTCCACGGCGTCGACCAGCTTGGGATTGAAATGCGTCGGCGGCTTGCGCCAGACCAGATCGAGCTTGACGTCGACCTTGCGCCGGGCCGCGATCTCGGCAATCGCAGCGCGTAAATCCTTGTCGAGTGTGTCCATCACGGCGGCATCGGCGCTGCGGCAATCGACGGTGAACGCGATCTCGCCTGGAATGACGTTGCGCGAGGGGCTGGCGATCACGGCTTCGCCGATGGTGCCCACGGCCTTTGGTCCGTGTTTCTTCGCGGCAGCTTCCATGGCCAGCACGATTTCCGACAGCGTTGCCAGCGCGTCGCGGCGCAGCGGCATCGGCGTAGTGCCGGCGTGGCTTTCGAAGCCGGTAATCTTGCCGTCATACCACAGCACGCCCTGGCCGGAATCGACCACGCCGATGGTCTTGTTCTCGGCTTCGAGGATCGGACCCTGCTCGATATGCAGTTCGACGAAGCCCGAGAATTTCTGCGTGCCGACCGGCTTCTCGCCGCGATAGCCGATGCTATCCAGCGCCTCCGCGACGCTGACGCCTTCGGCATCCTTGCGCGACAGGATATCGTCGGTGGTGAAATCGCCGACATAGGCGGCCGACCCCATCATCGCCGGCGCGAAGCGCGAGCCTTCCTCGTTGGTCCAGTTGGCGATGCAGATCGGTAATTCGGTTTCGATCCCGGCGTCGTTGAGGGTGCGGACCACTTCCAGCGCTGCCAAGGTGCCGAGCACGCCGTCGAACTTGCCGCCGGTTGGTTGGGTATCGAGATGCGAGCCCAATCCAATGGGAAGCTTCGACATGTCGCGTCCCTTGCGCAACCCGAACTGCGAGCCGAGCGCATCGACATGCACGTCGAGCCCTGCGGCCTCGCACGCTTTGCGAAACCAGTCGCGCACCTGTTTGTCCTCGGGCCCCAAGGTCAGCCGCCGCACGCCGCCCTTGGGCGTGCCGCCGAATTTCGCGGTTTCGTGAATCGTGTCCCAGAGACGGGCGGAGTCGATCTGTAGATTGGATGCTGGGGTCATGGAGCCATTCCGGAAATCAGGCGATACAAGCGTGTCATCGTTTTCCACGCGTCCAATTCAATGACGCGCCTGCTTCGGCCCGTCAACAATGACGCTGCCCTGCGCCAGCTGGACGGCGAGTTCGGCGACCCGCTCGATCGCGACCGTATCGGGCGAGGTCAGCCAGCTTGCCGAAAATGTCAGCGGCGGGATCTGCAGATTGGTCGACAGCAATTGCAGCCGCTGGTCGGCCAACTCGTTCTCGACGATCGCGGTCGGGATTACCGCGATGCCAAGGCCTTCGATCGCCATATGAATGACGGTGGCCAGCGACGCGCTGGCGTGCAGCCGCATCGGCGGCAGGTCGGTTCGGTTGAACAGCGAACTCACGATCTCGTAGGGTTGGGTCTTGCGCGGAAAGGTGATGATGGGAAATTTTGCCAGATCATGCACCGTGAGCCGCCGTTGGCCGAGCCCGAGCGAGGGGCTGGCGAGGAAATCCACGGGGTAGTCGCACAGCACCCGGTTGCTGATGGTCGGCGCAGTCAGCGGCCCGAGCAGGAATGCCAGTTCGATCTCCTGCGCCAGCAGCCGGCTTCGCAAATTCGAGGTGATATCGACCTCGATTTCGAGCGAGAGGTTGGGATAGGCGTGATTGACGCTCTTGATCAGTTGCGACAGCCAGGTGTGGACGATGGTCTCGGCGACGCCGAGCCGCAGCACGCCGCGCATCGCCGAGCGGTCGCCGATCGCAGCCAGCATCTCCGAGCGGAGTTTGATCAGCTTCTCGGCGTACACCATCATCTGCCGCCCGCTTGGGGTCGGCAGCACCATGCGGCGGTCGCGTTGCAGCAGCCGGACGCCAACCTCTTTTTCGAGTTGCGCGATCCGCTGCGAGATCGCCGGCTGGGTGGTGTTGAGCTTCTGGGCCGCGCCACGGAAGCTGCCGAGCGTGACCACCCACATGAAGGTCTCTATTGCCTTGAAATCGGTCATGCTTCCGAAGCTCGCGTATCGATAAATTTCTATTATCGATCTTGATTAAAAACAACGATTAGACATTATAGTAGCCGTATGCGTCATTGGCTGTCGAGCAAATTGGAGCGGGATCGATGACGACCAGCCCTGCCAGACAAGAACGGCGTTCGGACCGTACGGGCGACCTCGCGGCCGCCGATGCCGGGATGCTGCCCAGCGTGGCGGCCCGGCATGCCTGCCGCAATGGAATGGCGACCACCACGGCGGGCGTCGCCAACGGTTTCGTCCAGGGCAACCTCGCGATTCTGCCGGAAAAACAGGCGGCGGCGTTTCACCGGTTCTGCCAGCTCAATCCCAAACCCTGTCCGATCATCGGCATGTCCGAGGTTGGCGACCCCCTCATTCCCGCGCTCGGGATCGATCTCGACATCCGCACCGACGTGCCGCGCTACCGGGTCTGGCGCGATGGCGAGGTGGTGGAGGAGCCGACCGACATCATGGCGCATTGGCGCGACGATCTGGTGGCGTTCGTGCTCGGCTGCTCGTTTTCGTTCGAGGAAGCGCTGATGGCCGATGATTTGCCGCTGCGTCACATCGAATGCGGCGTGCGCGTGCCGATGTACCGCACCAACATTCAATGCAGCCCGTCGGGACCGTTCGCCGGCCCGATGGTGGTGTCGATGCGTCCGTTGAAGCCGGCGGACGCGATCCGCGCGGTACAGATCACCTCGCGTTTCCCCGCGGTGCATGGCGCGCCGGTTCATCTCGGTCATCCGCATTCGATCGGCATAGCCGATATCGCCAAACCCGATTACGGCGATCCGGTGCCGATCGCAGCCGACGAGATTCCGGTTTTCTGGGCCTGCGGCGTCACGCCGCAATCGGTGATCGCCGCCGCCAAGGTGCCATTCGCGATTACGCATGCGCCCGGCCTGATGCTGGTGACCGATCTGCGGAACAAGAAACTTGCCATGCTTTGATGCAGTCTTTGCCGTTCATTGAGGCTTTACCGTAGCTGCCAACCGTTTCAACGATGTCGCTCGATCAACAGGGGATTTTGGTATGACGATTACTCGCCGCAATGTGTTGCTTGGAGCCACCGCCGCCGCTGCGCTGGCGCCGATGGCCGGCCGCGCCGAGACGCCCGAAGTGCTGATCGGCATCATCTATCCATTCTCCGGCGCCAGCGCCCAGCAGGGCATCGATGCCCAGAAGGCGTATGAGACGGCCGCCGAAATCATCAACAACAATTACGACTTCGATCTGCCGATGGCCAAGGGCGAAGGCTTGCCGGGCCTCGGCGGCGCCAGGATCAAGCTGGTGTTTGCAGATCACCAGTCGGATCCGCAGAAGGGCCGCGCCGAGACCGAACGCCTGATCACCCAGGACAAGGTCTGCGCCGTGATAGGGACCTACCAGAGCGCGGTCGCCGTGACCGTCAGCCAGGTCTGCGAGCGCTACCAGATTCCGTTCATCTCGGCCGATAATTCCTCGCCGAGCCTGCATCGCCGCGGCCTCAAATATTATTTCCGCGCCGCACCTCATGACGAGATGTACTCGGCCGCGATGTTCGATTTCTTCGATGCCATGAAGAAAAAAGGCACCAAGATCGAGACGCTGTCGCTGTTCCACGAGGATACCATCTTCGGCACCGATTCCGGCAACGCGCAGCTCAAGCTTGCCGGCGAGCGTGGCTACAAGGTGCTGGCCGACGTCAAATACCGCGCCAACTCACCGTCATTGTCCGCGGAAGTGCAGCAGCTCAAGGCTGCCAACGCCGACGTGTTGATGCCGTCGAGCTACACCACTGACGGCATCCTCTTGATAAAGACCATGGGCGAGCTCGGCTACAAGGCGAACGCGATCGTCGCGCAAGACGCCGGCTTCTCGGAGAAGGCGCTGTATGACGCGGTCGGCGACAAGCTCGAAGGCGTGATCTCGCGCGGCACCTTTTCGCTCGATCTCGCCGCCAAGCGGCCGATGGTCGGCAAGATCAACGCCATGTTCAAGGAGAAGTCGGGCAAGGATTTCAACGACCTCACCTCGCGGCAGTTCATGGGCCTGATCGTGATGGCGGACGCGATCAATCGCGCCAAATCCACCGACGGCGACAAGATCCGCGACGCGTTGGCCGCGACCGACATGCCCGGCGACGTCACCATCATGCCGTGGAAGCGAATCAAGTTCGACGAGATGGGCCAGAACAACGACGCCGATCCGGTGCTGCTGCAATATATCGGCGGCAAGTTCGTCACCATTTATCCGCCGCAAGCCGCGATTGCCGACGCCGTCTGGCCGATGAAGTAAATGCGATTTGCCGGGCACGCCAAGCAATCCGCCGTCATCCTGAGGAGCTTGCGAAGCAAGCGTCTCGAAGGATGGCAACACGAACGGACTCGCGGCCATCCTTCGAGACGCGCGCAAGGGCGCGCTCCTCAGGATGACGCTGTTGGCCTGGAGCGAAGCTCTTGACCGCCGAGACCATCATCCAAAGCCTCGCCAGCGGCCTGCTGATGGGGCTGCTCTACGGGCTCATCGCCGCCGGGCTGGCATTGATCTTTGGCCTGATGGACGTCGTGAATTTCGCCCATGGCGAATTCCTGATGATCGCGATGTACGCGACGTTCTTCCTGTTCACGTTTTTTGCGATCGATCCTTTGCTGGCGGGGCCGCTGGTCGCGGCGGCCTTGTTCGTGTTCGGGGCCGTGGTCTATCTCTTCATTGTGCGCTTCGCGGTTCGCGCCAAAGCCAATGCCGGCATGGTGCAGATCTTCTCGACCTTCGGGCTTGCGATCGTGATGCGCGGGCTGGCGCAGTTCTTCTTCACGCCGGACTATCGCAGCGTCGCCCATTCCTGGCTCGGCGGCAAAACCTTCTCGATCGCCGGCATCTTCCTGCCGGTGCCGCAACTCGCCGGCGCGCTGGTCTCGATCTTGGCATTCACCGCGCTGTATTTCTTCATCAACCGCACCGACTTTGGCCGCGCGCTCGAAGCCACCCGCGAGGACGCCGGCGCGGTTGCGCTGGTCGGCATCGACAAGAACCGGGTATTCGCGCTGGGCTGGGGCCTTGGCGCCGCGCTGGTGGGATTGGCCGGCGCCATCATGGCTTCATTCTTCTACATTTATCCTGACGTCGGCGCGTCGTTCGCGTTGATCGCCTATGTCACGGTGGCGCTCGGCGGATTCGGCAGCGTGTTCGGCGCCTTTGCCGGCGGCATGATCGTCGGCCTGGTCGAAGCCGGCACCACCCTGATCCTGCCGCCGTCACTTAAATCGGTCGGCATCTATTCGGTCTATCTCCTGGTGGTCTTCATCCGGCCGCGCGGCCTGTTCGGTTCGTTGTGATGGATACCGCCTTCGCCCAGCGCCGCCGTCGCGACTTGGTGATCGCCGCCTGTTGCGCGATCCTCGCCGCGCTGGTGCCGCTGTTCGTCAAGGACGTTTATGTCCAGAACATCATGGTGCTGACCCTGATGTACGCGGCGCTGTCGCAGAGCTGGAACATTCTGTCCGGTTATTGCGGCCAGATATCGCTCGGTCATGCGTTGTATTTCGGACTTGGCGCTTACGCGACCGCATTGTTGTTCACGAAATTCGGCGTGCTGCCGTGGTTCGGTATGCTCGGCGGCGGCCTGATATCCGCATTGATCGCGATGGCGCTGGGCTATCCCTGTTTCCGGCTGCGCGGCCATTATTTCGTGATCGCCACCATCGTCATTGCCGAGACCGCGCTGCTATTGTTCCAGAACTGGAATTGGGCGGGCGCCGCGATGGGCATCGATATCCCGGTGCGCCACGATAGCTGGCTGACCTTTCAGTTCACCCGCAGCAAGCTGCCGTATTTCTATTTCGCGCTGGTGCTGGCCTGCGTCGCATGGCTCGTCACCTGGTGGCTGGAAGATTCCAAGTGGGGCTATTGGTGGCGCGCGGTAAAGGACAATCCGGACGCCGCCGAGAGTCTCGGCGTGGTCGTGTTCAATTCCAAGATGGGGGCGGCGGCGGTTTCGGCGTTCCTGACCGCGGTCGGTGGCGGCTTCTATGCGCAATTCGTCTCCTATATCGATCCCGAAAGCGTCATGGGATTCCAGTTCTCGCTGTTGATGGCGTTGCCCGCCGTGGTGGGCGGTATTGGCACCTTGTGGGGACCGGTGCTCGGCGCCGTCATCCTAATCCCGCTCACCGAGTTGACGCGCTCGTTCATCGGCGGCTCCGGCCGCGGCGTCGACCTGATCGTTTATGGCACGCTGATCGTGCTGATCTCGCTGGCGCGGCCGGAAGGTTTGGTCGGATTGTTCGCGTGGCGGCGCAGGGAGCCGGCGCGATGACAGCGCTGCTTGAAACCAGGGGCGTCTGGCAGCGCTTTGGTGGCCTGATCGCCAACAGCGACGTCTCGATTTCAGTCGGGCGCGGCGAAATCGTCGGCTTGATCGGCCCGAACGGCGCCGGCAAGTCGACGCTGTTCAACCTGATCGCGGGCGTGCTGCCGCCGACGCAAGGCTCGATCCTGTTCGACGGCGAGGACGTCACCGCATTGCCGGCGGCCGAGCGCTGCCAGCGCGGCATCGCGCGCACTTTCCAGGTCGTAAAAAGTTTCGAGACCATGACCGTGATCGACAATGTCATTGTCGGCGCGCTGATCCGCAACACCGTGATGCGGGTGGCCCGGCGCAAGGCGCATGAGGTGCTGGAGTTCGCCGGCCTCGGTGCGCGCGCCAATGTACTCGCCAGCGATCTGGTGCCGTCGGAGAAACGGCGGCTCGAAGTCGCGCGTGCGCTCGCGACCGAACCGAAACTGTTGCTGCTCGACGAAGTGCTCACCGGCTTGACGCCGGTCGAAGCGCAAACCGGCGTCGAACTGGTGCGCCGGGTGCGCGCCACCGGCGTCACCGTGCTGATGGTTGAGCACGTCATGGAGATCGTGATGCCGCTGGTCGATCGCGCCATCGTGCTCGATCTCGGCAAGGTGCTGGTCGAGGGCAAGCCGACCGACATCGTGCGCGATCCCAGAGTGATCAGCGCCTATCTGGGGGATCGTCATGCTGTCGGTGCATGAAGTCACCACCGCCTATCAGGGGCTGGTGGCGATATCAGCCGTCAGCATCGAGGTGGCAAAGGGCGAGATCGTCTGCGTCGCCGGCGCCAACGGCGCGGGCAAGTCGACCTTGCTGAAATCCATCGCCGGCGCCGAGCGTCCGCGCTCGGGCAGCGTGACTTTCGATGGCAGCCGGCTCGATGGCCTGCCGCAGCACGTCGTCACCGCGCGCGGCATCGCCTATGTTCCCGAGAACCGCCGATTGTTTCCGCGGTTGTCGGTGCACGACAATCTGCGCCTCGGCAGCTACATGTATCGCGGCGAGGCGGATCGCGACGCGCCGCTGGAACTGGTGTTCAATTTGTTTCCGCGGCTCTCCGAGCGGCTCGAGCAACGCGCCGAGACGCTTTCCGGCGGCGAGCAGCAGATGCTGGCGATCGGCCGCGCGCTGATGACGCGGCCGCGGCTCTTGATGCTGGACGAGCCGTCGCAAGGCATCATGCCCAAACTGGTCGACGAGATTTTCGCCGCCGTCAAACGCATCCGTGACGCCGGCATGACCGTGCTGATCGTCGAGCAGCGCATGGCCGAATGCCTCGACATCGCCGACCGCGCCTACATCCTGCAAACCGGCCGCGTTCTGATGCAAGGTACCGCCGCCGACATCAAGGGTAATCCCGACGTGCGCAAGGCATATTTGGGGTTGTGATTTCGATGCCCTGCGGCATCTTCGCGCGCGCCACGTCATCCTGAGGTGCGCGCTCTCCCGGCAGCGCACTTGCGCTGTCCGGTGCGCGCCTCGAAGGATGAACCGCATGCACCTGTAGCCATCCTTCGAGGCTCGCCGAAGACGGCTCGCACCTCAGGATGACGGCGGTTGATGCGGCCCATGCTCCGGCAGCTCTAGCCCAAACGTCTTGGTCAAGTCCGCCACCTGTGCCGGCGTGAGGTATCGCGGGTTCAGCCCGCGCAGCAGCAGATAGAGCTTGGCGGTCTCTTCCAGTTCCTCGATCGCATACACGGCGGCTTCCAGCGTGTCGCCCGACACCACCGGACCGTGATTGGCGAGCAGCACCGAAGAATATTTTCCCGCGAGCCCCTTGATGGCATCAGCGACCGCGGGGTCGCCCGGCCGATAATAGGGCACCAGGGCCGTGGCGCCGCATTTCATCAGGTAATACGGCGTCATCGGCGGCAGCGCGGCGCGCGGGTCGATCTCGGGCAGCATCGACAGCGCCACCGAATGGGTCGAATGCAGATGCACCACGGCGCGGGCGGCGCTGCGGGTCTGGTAGAGCGCTGCGTGCAGCGGCACTTCCTTGGTCGGCGCGTCGCCGGAGATTAGTTTGCCGGCGGCATCGAGCCGCGATATCAGCGCCGGATCGAGCGAACCCAGCGAGGCATTGGTCGGGCTCACCAGCCAGCCGCCGTCGTCGAGCTTCACGCTGATGTTACCCGACGAGCCCGGCGTCAGCCCGCGCTCGAACAGCGAGCGACCGAGGCGGCAGATTTCCTCGCGTATCCCGGTTTCGGTCATAGCAATGTCCTTGGCAATGTCCTCGGGCCGTACGCCTTGCCGCCTTGTCTCACGCTTTGGCAGCGCGGCCAAGCCGTGATACCCAGAGGCAAAGCCGCGTCCGATGGCGATGCGGAGAAACCACGAGGGACCGTCCATGACTGAAGCCGCATCCACCAAACCGCGTATCGCCGTGATCGGGCTGGGCTCGATGGGACATGGCATGGCGACCTCGCTGCGGCGCGCCGGCTTCGAGGTGACCGGCTGCGATGTCTCGGCCGACGCGGTCAAGAAGTTCGTCGCGGATGGCGGCAAGGGCGCCGATACGCCGGCGGATGCCGCCAAAGCCGCCGATATCGTCGTCAGCGTGGTCGTCAACGCCGCGCAGACCGAGACGATTCTGTTCGGCGCCGGCGGTGTCGGCGAAACGCTCGCCAGGGACGCGGTGTTCATTTCGTCTGCAACGATGGATCCGGACGTGGCGCGGCGATTGGCAAAACAACTGGAAGCCAGCGGACGGCATTATCTGGACGCGCCGATCTCGGGTGGCGCGCAACGCGCCGCGCAAGGCGAACTCACCATTCTGGCCTCCGGCAGCGCCAAGGCGTTTGCCAAGGCGCGGCCGGCGCTGGACGCGATGGCCGCCAAACTCTACGAACTCGGCGATGCCGCGGGGCAGGGCGCTGCGTTCAAGATGATCAACCAGCTGTTGGCCGGCGTGCACATCGCCGCCGCCTCCGAGGCCATTACCTTCGCCGCCAAGCAGGGGCTCGACATCCGCAAGGTCTATGAGGTGATCACGGCGTCCGCGGGCAATTCATGGATGTTCGAAAACCGCATGCCGCACGTGCTCGACGGCGACTATACGCCGCGCAGCGCGGTGGAGATTTTTGTGAAAGACCTCGGCATCATCCAGGACATGGCGCGCACGGCGAAATTTCCGGTGCCGATCTCGGCTGCGGCCTTGCAGATGTTCCTGATGACGGCGGCCTCCGGCATGGGCCGCGACGACGACGCGTCGGTGGCGCGGATGTATGCCAAGGTCACCGGCACGCATCTGCCGGGCGAACCCAAATAGACCATCGAGTAAGAGATCACCCAGCAAGAGGACAACCGATGCCGCGTTTCGCCGCCAATCTCTCGATGATGTTCACCGAAGTGCCGTTCCTCGACCGTTTTGACGCGGCGGCCAGGGAAGGATTCACATCCGTTGAGTTCCTGTTTCCCTACGAGTATCCGGCGGAGGCGATCGGCGAACGGCTGCGGCGCAACGGCCTGACGCAGGCGCTGTTCAACCTGCCGCCGGGCGACTGGGCCGCCGGCGAAAAAGGTTTCGCGTCGTTGCCGGATCGGTTCGACGATCTGAAGCAAAGCCTGCACACCGCGTTGCCCTATGCCAAGGCGACCGGCGTCAAGCGGGTGCATCTGATGGCGGGCATCGCCGATCGCAGCGACCCGAAGGCGGTCGCGGCGTTTCGCAAATCGCTGGCAGTTGCTGCGGAATTCTTCGCGCCCCATGGCCTTGATGTGGTGATCGAGCCGATCAACCCGCGCAACGTGCCCGGCTATTTCCTCAACGATTTCGGCTTTTCGCGCGACCTGATCAACGAGCTGAAGATTCCCAATCTGAAATTGCAGTTCGACATTTATCACTGCCAGATCATTCACGGCGATGTCACGATGCGTCTGCGCGAGATGATGCCGATCATTGGCCACGTCCAGATCGCCAGCATTCCCTCGCGTAATGAGCCTGACGGCGAGGAATTGAACTATCCGTTCCTGTTCGCTGAACTCGACCGGCTCGGCTATCGCGGCTTTGTCGGCTGCGAATACAACCCGCGCGGCAAGACCACCGATGGCCTCGGCTGGTTCAATTCCTACGCCGGAGTGAAGCCGTGAAACGCTCGTCGAAATTGTCCCTGGGCTGCATCGCCGACGATTACACCGGCGCCTCCGACCTTGCCAACACGCTGACCCGGGCCGGCCTGCGCACGGTGCAGACCATCGGAGTCCCTTCGGATGATTTTCCGCTGCCCGACGTCGATGCCGTGGTGGTGTCGCTGAAGAGCCGCTCGATCGAGGCGCAGCTCGCGGTGGCGCGCTCGCGCGCCGCGGAGAAATGGCTGCGCGGGCGCGGCGCCGACCATGTGCTGTTCAAGATCTGCTCGACCTTCGATTCCACCGACGCCGGCAATATCGGCCCGGTGATGGATGCGCTGCGGGCCGATTCCGGCGACGCGATCGTGCTGGTGACGCCGGCGTTTCCGGAGACCGGCCGCACCATCTATAAAGGCAATCTGTTCGTGGGATCGGTGCCGCTGAGCGAGAGTCCGCTGAAGGATCATCCGCTCAATCCGATGCATGATTCCAATCTGGTGAGGGTGCTGGCGCGCCAGAGCCGCACCAGGATCGGGCTGGTCGATCTCGCGGTGCTGTCGCGCGGCTCCGACGCGGTTCGCGAAAAACTCGCCGAACTCGCCGGGCAGCATGTGGGCGCCGCCATCGTCGATGCCGTGTTCGATGCCGATCTGGCGACGATCGGCACCGTCGCGCTGGACCACCGGCTCTCGGTCGGTGCCTCCGGCATCGGGCTTGGGCTGGCCCGCGCGCTGGTCAAATCCGGACGGGCCGCATCCAATGCGTCGAACGCGATCTCCGACCTGCCGGTCGGCGGGCCCGCTGCGTGCCTGGCCGGCAGCTGTTCGCAGGCGACGCTGCAGCAAATCGCCAACGCCGAGCAGGTCATGCCGGTGCTTCACCTCGATCCCGAGCAGGTCATCGCGGGCAAGGGCGAAGCCCGCCGCGCGCTGGCCTGGGCCAGGGACCGGCTCAAGGACGGTCCAGTCCTGATCGCCAGCAGTTCGACACCGGAGGAAGTCGCAGCTCTGCAGTCACGTCATGGCCGGGATGCAACCGGGCATGCGATCGAACAGGCGATGGCCGAGATCGCCGACGGCCTGGTGGCCGCCGGTGTGCGGCGGCTGGTGGTCGCCGGTGGTGAAACGTCAGGCGCTGTGGTGGATCGCCTGGGCATTCCGGGCTTCCTGGTTGGTGCGGAAATCGCTGCGGGCGTACCGGTTTTGCGTGCCGTCGGTGCCAAAGCCGGCGACATGCTGCTTGCATTGAAATCGGGCAATTTCGGCGGTCCGGAGTTTTTCTCCGACGCGCTCGGGCTGATGCGCTGACGCGTTTCGGCTGGCTGATATTTCGACAACCGTTGGTGGTGCTCCGTAATCTTACGGGAACCCGGTTAACGCAAACGCAGGAACCGGCGGCTTATGGTCGCGGACGTCAACCGCTTCCGCCAATTCACTGCGCCATCGTCACCGACGCGCCCAAGCGCCCAACCAAAAAGATCCCAGACATGTTCGCCAAACTATCGATCCGTTCCAAAATCATCACGCTGGTGGCGTTTCTGCTGGTGGCCATGACCGGCATGGGCCTGCTTGCGGTCCGGGATATGCGGGCGCTCAACGCCAACACCGTGGATATCACGAGCAACTGGCTGCCGAGCGTCAGGGTGCTGGGCGAGTTGCGATCCGGCGTCATCACCTATCGCAACGTGATCCGTGAGCACATGCTGGCCGAGACGCTGGACGAAAAGCTGGCCGCCGAAAAGATTCTGGCTACCGTCATCGAAGCCAACAACAAGATCCGCGCGACCTACGAGCCGATGATTACCTCCCCGGACGAACGCGCGTTCTATAACGACTGGGTCAAGACCTGGATGGACTACAAGAAGGGCACCGAGGAGGTGATGGCGCTTTCCCGCAAGGAAGCCGGCAAGACGCCTCACGAAGCTCACGAGTTGAATACGAAAACGGTCAACAAGATCGGGCTCGCGGCCGACGAAATCCTCAAGAAGGATATCGACCTCAATAATACCGGTGCGGACAAGGCCGGCAACGATGCCGCCGACACCTACGCTTCGGCGTTTATGCTGCTCGCGGCCATCCTCGGCGCGGCCGTCGTGATCGGCGCCGCCGTCAGCTTCTTTGTGGTTCGCGACGTCTCGAACGGTATCGACTCCATCGTCAAGCCGATGCAGGCGCTGGGCAAGGGCGACCTCACCGCGCAGGTGCCGCATCAGGGCGAGAAGACCGAGATGGGCGCGATGGCCGACACCCTTCAGGTGTTCAAGGAAGCGCTGATCGCCAAGAAGGCCGCCGATGAGGCCGCCGCACTGGACGCCGAAGCCAAGATCGAGCGTGGACGCCGGGTCGACAATATCACCCGCGAGTTCGAATCGATGATCGGCGAGATCGTCGAGACCGTATCTTCGGCCTCGACCCAGCTGGAAGCTTCCGCCGGGACGCTGTCGGCGACCGCCGAGCGCGCCCAGACCCTCACCACGGCGGTTGCGGCGGCTTCGGAAGAAGCCTCCACCAACGTGCAGTCGGTGGCTTCCGCCACCGAGGAGATGGCGTCATCGGTCAACGAGATCAGCCGTCAGGTGCAGGAATCGGCGCGGATGGCGGGCGAAGCCGTCGATCAGGCCCGCAAGACCAATGACCGCGTCGGCGAATTGTCGAAGGCCGCAGCCCGCATCGGCGACGTCGTCGAGCTGATCAATACCATCGCGGGCCAGACCAATCTGCTGGCGCTCAATGCCACCATCGAGGCGGCGCGGGCCGGTGAAGCCGGTCGCGGTTTCGCGGTCGTGGCGTCGGAAGTGAAGGCGCTGGCGGAACAGACTGCCAAGGCTACCGGCGAGATCGGCCAGCAGATTTCGGGTATCCAGGCTGCGACGCAGGAGTCGGTCGGTGCCATCAAGGAGATCAGCGGCACCATCGAAAAACTCTCGGAGATATCCTCGACCATCGCGGCTGCGGTGGAAGAGCAGGGCGCGGCGACGCAGGAAATATCGCGCAACGTGCAGCAGGCGGCCCAGGGTACCCAGCAGGTCTCGTCCAACATCACCGACGTGCAGCACGGCGCCAGCGAGACCGGTTCGGCTTCCTCGCAGGTTCTGGCCGCGGCGCAGTCGCTGTCCAGCGACAGCAACCGTCTCAAGCTTGAGGTCGGCAAGTTCCTGACCTCGGTCCGGGCAGCCTGATCAAGCGCGCACGACCGCTTTAAAAGCGTGCCGCCGATTCCGCTGAGTCGGCGGGCCGCTGTCGGCGTTTTGCGGCGACTTCCAAGATCGTGGGTCGGGTGACGACCTCAATCTCTCGCCACACGTCCTAACAGTCTTCGTTAAACTCAGAGCGTGCATTCTTTTGTTTTGTATGCAGTGCGTGCGAATTCGCGGGTTTTTCCGCCCAATTTCATCGCTTCCGCCTTGTTCTTACGGTTCCCCGTTAACCAAACGGGGAGACCTCAAGCCGTATTCTGCAGCGTCCACCCGTGCAAGCAGGCGGCCTGCGATGGCGTCGGGAATGCACCTTTGAACAGCGGAACGCACCATGAGACAGATCATCCAGAATTTGCGGATCGGGACCAAGCTCGCCATCACGTCGGCGCTTGGTGTCTTGCTGGTCGGGTTCATGATCGGCAGCCAGATGTACGGCAACGCCAGCGTCAGCCACTCGCACCAGAGTGCGATCGTCCAGCAATCGATTTCGAAGGATGCCGTCGAGGCAAAGGCTGCACTCCTTGGCATGCAGGTGGGGGTTCGCGATATCCGCCTCGCCAGCACATCGGCGGATATGAAAAAGGCCGGCGATAATTTGGCCGAGCGGCTGCGGGCGGTAAACAACTCCGCCGACGAGATGGCGAGATTGTCGCAATCGGTGGACAATCGCGCGCGCATCGAAAAGCTCAAGAATCTGACGGCGGCTTATATGAAAGGGGCCGAGCAGATCGCCACGGTGCGAACCGAAGCGATCGGCCTTGGCGCGGCGGGCGCCGGTTCTGAATCCGCTGTACGGATTGCAAAACTGAACGATGAGGCGAACCGCGTTGCCCGGGAAGTGACGCTTCCCATGGTGGCCGAGCTTGAAGCGCTCGCCGGTCAGATCGCCGATTTCGCCAAGCACCGGGTGGAACAGGAAAATGCCGACTTTGTCGTGGAAATGGCCGGTGCCGAGCGGGTGTCGCTGACTGTCGGGCTTTGCGTCATCCTGCTGTTGCTGGCAACCTCGGTATTTTCCTTCTTCACCATCGCCCGTCCGATGCGCGTGTTGACGGTCGCGATGGAAGCGCTCGCCGGCGGCAATTTCGCGGTGGTGTTGCCCGGCCTTGGCCGCAAGGATGAGGTCGGTGGCGTGGCTGGCGCCGTCGAAAAATTCAAGGTCGTGTCGGAGCAAAAGGCCCGCGACGAAGCCGAGGCCAGAATCAAGCAGGATCAAGTCGCCGCGCAGCAGCGCAAGGCCGACATGATCAAGCTTGCCGACCAGTTCGAAGGCGCGGTCGGCCAGATCATCGAAACCGTGTCGTCGGCGTCGAGCGAGCTGGAGGCTTCCGCCGGCACGCTAACGACCACCGCCGAGCGTTCGCAGGAGTTGACCTCCATGGTCGCGGCGGCTTCCGGGGAAGCCTCCACAAATGTGCAATCGGTGGCCTCCGCGACCGAAGAACTGTCGTCTTCCGTCAACGAGATCAGCCGCCAGGTTCAGGAATCGGCGCGGATGGCCAGCGAGGCGGTCGACCAGGCCCGTATCACCAACGACCGGGTCAGCGAGTTGTCGAAGGCCGCCGCCCGGATCGGCGACGTCGTCGAACTGATCAATACCATCGCGGGCCAGACCAATTTGCTGGCCCTGAACGCCACGATCGAGGCGGCGCGCGCCGGCGAGGCCGGTCGCGGCTTCGCGGTGGTGGCGTCGGAAGTGAAGGCGCTGGCCGAGCAGACCGCGAAAGCCACCGGCGAGATCGGGCAGCAGATCACCGGTATCCAGGCCGCGACGCAGGAATCGGTCGGTGCGATCAAGGAGATCAGCGGCACCATCGAGAGGCTCTCGGAGATTTCATCGACCATCGCTTCAGCGGTGGAAGAGCAGGGCGCAGCGACGCAGGAAATTTCCCGCAACGTGCAGCAGGCCGCCCAGGGCACCCAGCAGGTCTCGTCCAACATCACCGACGTGCAGCGCGGCGCGGCCGAGACCGGCTCGGCCTCCTCGCAGGTGCTGGCGGCGGCGCAGTCGCTGTCCGGCGACAGCAACCGCCTCAAGCTTGAGGTCAGCAAATTCCTGACTTCGGTCCGGGCGGCCTGATACCGCCCGCCAGGCGGGCCTCGAAACGCGGCCACCCTCGGCAAGAGGGCCTCCAGCCTGTCCGCCGGTTCCCCGGGCAGCCGTCAATCGGTGGGTGCCGCGGAAGTGAAGGGAGGAAGAGGGCACCGGCGTTGGCTTTTTCGCCCGGTTTCGGGTAAATCAGCCCGAACGAATTGGCCGGTTGGAATGCCAATCCCCGCAGCTTACGCGGGCCCTCTGGAATACCTGACTTATGATCGCTCTGGTCCGTATTGCGCTGAGCCGGCCCTATACCTTTGTCGTGCTGGCGCTGCTTCTTCTGATCATCGGGCCGCTCGCCGCGCTTCGCACCCCCACCGACATTTTTCCGGACATTCGCATTCCCGTGATCGGGGTGGTCTGGCAGTACACCGGGTTGCCGCCGGACCAGATGGCCGGCCGCATCACCTCGCCGTTTCAGCGCGCGCTGACCACGACGGTCAACGACATCGAACATATCGTCGCCAATTCCTATAACGGCGTCGGCATCATCAAGATCTTCTTCCAGCCGAACGTCGATATCCGGACCGCCAACGCCCAGGTCACGGCGATTTCACAAACGCTGCTCAAGCAGATGCCACCCGGCGCGACGCCACCTCTGATCCTCAACTACAGCGCCTCGACGGTGCCGATCATCCAGGTGGCATTGTCGGGCGAAGGCCTCACCGAACAGAACCTCGCCGATATCGGCATCAACCAGTTGCGCACGCCGCTGGTGACGGTGCCGGGCGCCGCGATTCCCTATCCGTTCGGCGGCAAGCAACGCCAGATCCAGATCGACCTAAATCTGGCGGCGCTGCAGGCGCGCGGGCTGTCGGGCCAGGACGTCTCCAATGCGCTCGCCGCGCAGAACCTGATCACCCCGGTCGGGACGCAAAAGATCGGCGGCTTCGAATACAACATCCAGCTCAACAACTCGCCGCTCAAGATCGAAGACCTTGGCAATTTGCCGATCAAGGCGGTGAACGGCGCGATGGTCTATGTCCACGATGTCGCCAGCGTGCGCGACGGCAATCCGCCGCAGACCAATATCGTGCATGTCGATGGCAACCGTTCGGTGCTGATGATGGTGTTGAAGGCGGGTTCGATCTCGACCCTCGATATCATCGCCGGCATCAAGCAGAAGGTGATCGACGTCAAGGATTCGCTGCCCGATGCGCTCAAGATCGGTTTCATCGGTGACCAGTCGGTGTTCGTGCGTGGCGCCATCACCGGCGTCGCCTATGAAGGCGTGATCGCGGCGCTGCTGACCAGCGTGATGATCCTGCTGTTTCTCGGCAGCTGGCGCTCGACCATCATCATCGCCACCTCGATTCCGCTGGCGGTGCTCGGCGCGATCATCATGCTGTCGGCGATCGGCGAAACCCTGAACATCATGACGCTCGGCGGCCTGGCGCTCGCGGTCGGCATCCTTGTCGACGACGCCACGGTGACGATCGAGAACATCAATTACCACCTTGAGCAGGGCAAGGAGGTCGAGCAATCGATCCTTGACGGCGCCAACCAGATCGTGACGCCGGCCTTCGTATCGCTGCTCTGCATCTGCATCGTGTTCGTGCCGATGTTCTTCCTGCAGGGCGTCGCGCGCTTTCTGTTCGTGCCGATGGCCGAAGCGGTGATGTTCGCGATGATCTGGTCGTTCATCCTGTCGCGCACGCTGGTGCCGACGATGGCGAAATATCTACTGCAGCCGCATACCCATCATGGCGAAGACGAAGCGCCGCCGCCGTCGCGCAACCCGCTGGTGCGTTTTCAGCGCGGCTTCGAGGCCCGCTTCGAGCGTATCCGCGGCGGCTATCGCGACCTGCTGTCGATGGCGATGGCGCGGCGGCCGCTGTTCGTGATCGGTTTCCTTGGCCTCGTCGGCGTCTCTTTCCTGCTGGTGCCGTTCCTGGGCCGGAATTTCTTTCCGTCGGTGGACGCCGGCTCGATCCTGATGCATGTCCGCACCCAGGTCGGCACCAGGGTCGAGGAAACCGCCAATCAGTTCGCCGATGTCCAGAAGGCGATCCGCAAGATCATTCCGCCGGGCGAAATCGAGACGCTCGCCGACAACATCGGCATGCCGATCAGCGGCATCAACATGACCTACAACAATACCGGCGTGATCGGATCGCAGGACGGCGATATCCAGATCAAGCTGAAAGAAGGCCATCGACCGACCGTCGAGTATGTCCAGGCGCTGCGCGAGCAATTGCCGGGCGCGTTTCCCGGGATGACGTTTGCGTTCCTGCCCGCCGACATCGTCAGCCAGATCCTCAATTTCGGCGCGCCGGCGCCGATCGACCTGCAGGTGCGCGGAGCGGATCTGACCGCCAACTTCGCCTATGCCAATAAATTGCTCAGCCGGGTTCGCCGCATTCCCGGCATCGCCGATGCGCGCATCCAGCAATCGCCCAACAATCCGAGTCTCAAAATCGATGTCGACCGCACCCGCGCGCAATATGTCGGGCTGACCGAGCGCGACGTCACCAACAGCCTGGTGGTCAATCTTGCGGGCAGCGCGCAGGTCGCGCCGACCTATTATCTCAATCCCGAAAACGGCGTGTCGTACTCGATCGTGATGCAGACGCCGCAATACCAGATCGACTCCATGAGCGCGCTGGAGACCCTGCCGATCACCGGCGGCGCCGGCGGCGCGCCGATCCTGGGCGGCATCGCCAACATCTCCCGCACGACTTCGAACGCGGTGGTTTCGCAATACGACATCCAGTCGCTGGTGCAGATCTATGCGACGCCGCAGGGCCGCGATCTCGGCGCGGTCGCCGCCGACGTCAGGACGGCGATGGCCGACACCGCCAAGGAAGTGCCAAAGGGCAGCTCGGTGGTCCTGCTCGGCCAGGTGCAGACCATGAACAGCGCGTTTTCCGGGTTGCTGTTCGGGCTGTTGGCTGCGATCGTGCTGATCTATCTCCTGATCGTGGTGAACTTCCAGTCCTGGTCGGATCCGTTCGTGATCATCACGGCGCTGCCGGCCGCACTCGCCGGCATCGTCTGGATGCTGTTCACCACCCACACCACGCTGTCGGTGCCGGCACTGACCGGCGCGATCATGTGCATGGGCGTCGCTACCGCGAACAGCGTGCTGGTGATCAGCTTCGCGCGCGAACGCTATGAAGAACTCGGCGACCCCATCGCCGCGGCGATCGAGGCCGGCTTCGTGCGCTTCCGCCCCGTCCTGATGACCGCGCTGGCGATGATCATCGGCATGGCGCCGATGGCGCTGGGTCTCGGCGAGGGCGGCGAGCAGAACGCTCCGCTCGGACGCGCGGTCATTGGCGGACTGATCTTCGCCACCATCGCAACCCTGATGTTCGTTCCGGTGGTCTTTAGTATGGTACACAAAATCCAAGGCCCCAAAACGCAAGGCGCCAAGACGCCAGACGCTAGAACACAAGGTGGCAACGCCGCCACCTCACCGGAGAAGTCACATGCCCACTGAATCTCGCTCGCCGGTTTCTCGCCGGAAGCTAGGCATTTTTGGGCTGTTGGCAGGTATCGCCGCAGTGCTGGTGGTGATCACCGGTATCCGGGCGCGCGAAGACACCGAAACCAAGCTGAAGGAATGGACCGACAACCAGGCCATCCCCACGGTGGCGGTGGTGCTGCCCGACGCCAGGGTCCTCAACGCCACCCTCGATCTGCCGGGCCGGCTGGAAGCTTATTACCGCGCGCCAATCTTTGCCCGCGTCAGTGGTTACCTGAAAGGCTGGAGCGCCGATATCGGCGCCAAGGTCAAGGCCGGGCAGGTGATCGCCGAAATCGAGGCGCCTGATCTCGATCAGCAGCTGTTGCAGGCGCGCGCCGATCTCGCCAGCGCGGAGGCCAGCGCAAAACTGTCCGAAGCCACCCTGAACCGCCGCAAGACGCTGATCGCGTCGAACTTCGTCTCGATGCAGGAAATCGACGAACGTACCGCCGATCTCTCCAACAAGAAGGCCGCGGTCAATTCCGGTCAGGCCAATATGGAACGGCTTGAGGCGCTGGCCGGCTACAAGAAAATCACGGTGCCGTTCGATGGCGTGGTCACCTCGCGCGATACCGACGTCGGCGCGTTGATCAATGCCGGCGGCGGCTCCGGCCCTGCGATGTTCGTGGTCTCCGACATCAAGAAGCTCCGGGTCTATGTCAACGTGCCGCAAAGCTACGTGCCGGCGATCAAGATCGGCGCCAAGGCGGTGATCTCGATGCCGGAATATCCGACCCGGACTTTCCTCGCGACGGTCGAAGCCTCCTCGCAATCGGTCGATGTCGCCTCCGGCACGACGCGGATGCAGCTTGGGCTCGACAATGAGAAGGGCGAGTTGATGCCGGGCGGTTATGCCAATGTCCGCATGTCGCTGGCGCGCGACGGTGTGCCGCTGCACATCCCCGCCAGCGCGCTGATCTTCAACCAGAGCGGTCTGCGCGTCGCGACCGTCGGCTCCGACGACAAGATCTTGTTCAAGACCGTGACCATCGCACGTGATCTCGGCCGTGATATCGAGCTGGGCTCAGGTCTCTCGCCCGATGACCGCGTCATTGTCGCGCCGCCCGACGGCATGTCGGACGGCGACCAGGTTCGCGTCGCCGGCGCCAAGGGCGCACCGGCAAAGGTCTCGGAAAAGCAGGACGTGAAGGGGTAGGGACGAACGTTCAACGTTCGTCATGGCCGGGCTTGTCCCGGCCATCTACGTCTTGAGCGACAAAATAAGACGTGGATGCCCGGGACGAGCCCGGGCACGACGAAACATCTCACCCCACCCGCCATTCCAGCACGCCATCGCCGGCCGTGGTGATCTTGCCTTTCGAGCCCACCGGCGTGTGATCCATGTTCAGCAGATGCGCCAAGGTCGCGGCGTCACCGGCAGGAACGCGCGCCAGCGCGCGGGCATTGTCGGGCGTCCGCATCATCACCACGCCATGCTCGACATCGCCGTTGCGGCCGTAGAGCACCGTGAAGCTTTCGACCGATCCGTTGCCGCTGGCCTCGGTGACGAACTCGGGCACCGCGCCCCTGGTGCGGTCGGCCTCAGCCTGCACGCTGGTGTGCTGGGCGAGCGCGGCCTGTGGCGTCTGGGGCGACAACACCAGGGCGTGATGCTTGGTGACAAATCCACCCTGGCCGTAGAGCAGGCCAAGCTTCGCGCCGCCGCGCAATTTGCGGATCATCGCGCAGGCCGCGTGCGTCATATAGGTGTTGAGCGGCGCGCCGAAAAACGTCAGCCCGCCATTGACCGTCGGCTGCACATCGGGGCCAAGCCCCAGCGTCCGCCGCGCCATCTTCGGCACGCAGGGAAAGCAGCTATAGAGTTCGATCGCGTCGAACGCCTTGCCGTCGCCGCCCGCGAGCTGCATCACGGCCTTGAGCACGGCGTTCTGGGCATGGCTTTCGAAGAACTGGTCGCGCGCCAGATAGTCGCGCGGCTCTTCGGCCGATGCGCCGCCCCAGACATGAATCAGGCGATCCTCCGAAATCCCCGCGGCGCGCGCCTTCGCCAAGGTGGTCATCAGGATCGCAGCCCCCATATTGACGCTCGGATTGGCCACCATCAGCTTGGTGTAGGGCCACGCGATCAGCCGGTTGTCCGGCGTCGGCGTCGTGATCTCCTCGGGCGAGAAGTGCCGCTTCAGCCAGGAGCCTGGATTCTGCGACGCCACATCGGAATAGGTCGACCATAGATGACCGGATTCGGCCATCGCCTCGCGCGGCGTCTGGCCCCAATGCGCGGCGGAGGCGGCTTCGTAAAACGGATACACCGATACCGGCCTGAACACGCCGAGTTGCACCGCGATCGGCTTCTGGAACGCGGCGCCGCGCTTGGGTTCTTCGACGTCCTTGGCGAACGGCGTCCACGGCAAATCAACGCCGGCGCGTTCGGCCTTGGTCGCGGTCGATTGCGCTTCGGCGCCGCAGATCGCCGCGACGCTGCATTCGCCGCGGGCGATGCGCTGCGCCGCCTCGTGCAAATAACGGATCGGGCTTTCGCCGCCGACCGGGCCGTAATAAGCGTGCTTCGGCGTGATCCCGAGGCGGTCGGAAAGCTGCCGTGCCGGATCCTGGTATCGCCAGCTCAGGAAGTTGACGATGTCGAGCGAGCCGATCTCGGCCAAGAATTTGCCGCCGCTGTCCTGCTCGGCCCGCTCCAGCGCCTCCTCGAGCAAAGCCAGCGGCTCGAGGCCGTCCTTGATGTCCTTGGGGCGATCGACGATCTCGCCGATGCCGATGATGACGGGAATGCGGTCTTCGGGAGTGGAGGGAGGTTGAGTCATTTTTTCTTTTTACCTTTTCAAACAAGAACCGCCCTCATCCTGAGGAGCGCGCTTGCGCGCGTCTCGAAGGATGGCCGCGAGTCCAGGCGTTGTATCCATCCTTCGAGACGCGGCCGGAGGCCGCTCCTCAGGATGAGGTCGGAAATATTGGTTGCGCTCCTCCCCATGAGGCTCCCGTCTACTCCGCCACCAGCGCGTTCATGTGTTCGATCGCCTCGATGAAATCTTCCTTGAATTCCTGTACCACGGCGCCGGCGGATTTCACGCTGTCGATCAGGCCGACGCCCTGGCCGACGAAATAGCTGACGAGGTCGCGCGCCTGCGCATTGCCTGCGGCCGCCGAGCGATCGATCGAATTAAAGGCGTCGCGGCTGATGATCGACTGCAGCGGCATCGGCAGCGCGCCGGGACTGTCGGGGCCGCGATCCCAGGCGTCGGTCCAGACCGAACGCAACTGCCGCGCCGGCTTGCCGGTGCGGCCCTTGGAACGAATGGCGTCGCGCGAGGAGGCCGCGATCATCTTCTCGCGGAAGATCTCCGATGTCTCGGACTCGACGGTGGCGAGCCACACCGAGCCGGTCCAGGCACCGGCGGCGCCCATCGCCATGCAGGCCGCCATTTGACGTCCGGTCATGATGCCGCCGGCCGCCAGCACCGGTACGTCGCGGATCGGCTTGATCGCCTTGATCACTTCGGGCACCAGCACCATGGTCGAGACCTCGCCGCAATGGCCGCCGGCTTCGGTGCCCTGTACCACCAGGATATCGACGCCGGCCGCGACCTGACGCAGCGCATGTTCCTTGGCGCCGACCAAAGCTGCGACCGGCACGCCGTGCTGCTTGCCCATCTCGATCATCGCCTTCGGCGGCACGCCGAGCGCATTCGCAATCAGCTTGATCGGATGTCGGAACGAGACTTCGAGCAGCTCCAGCGCGCGCTGCGCATCGAACGGCTGCGGCTGATTGTCGGCGACGTTGCTGGTCGTCAGTTCGACGCCATATTTCTTCAGTAGTTTTCGCGTGAAGTCGCGATGTTCCGGCGAGATGCGCGCTTCCAGGCTTTTCCAGGTGACGTTCTTTTCACCCGCCGTCGAAATATTCTCGGGGATCAGCACGTCGAGACCGTAGGGCTTGCCGTCGCAGTGGTCGTCGATCCATTTCAGTTCCTGCTCGATCGATTCGGGCGAATGCGCGGTCGCGCCAAGCACGCCGAAACCGCCGGCGCGACTGACCGCCGCCACCACGTCGCGGCAATGGCTGAACGCCAGCAGCGGAAATTCTATACCCAGCATCTCGCAGATCGGCGATTTCATCGTTGTGTCCACTCCCTGCGGCAGCTTTGGTGCGGCTCTGTTGGCGTCGAACGCGAGCCTTGCCGCGACGCTAGCGCATTCGGGGCGCGGAAGCCAAGCGGCTGTTCGCGAGTCAGTTCCGCGTCGCAGAATATGCAATTCGGGGCGGACGTTTTGTCTCTTGCGCTTTGGCCTGACGGAGAGAATGCTGTTTGCAACCAACGAAGAATCCATCAGGGAGCGCGATCGATGTCCGCCTTGCAATCCACCTCCGGCAAAGCTGTTCCTGCGGAGGCCTACGATGCCGTCGTGGTCGGCGCGGGCTTTGCCGGCATGTACCTGCTGCATCGGCTACGCGGGCTTGGACTGGCGGTCCGGGTCTACGAGCAGGGCGATGGCGTCGGCGGTACCTGGTACTGGAACCGCTATCCCGGCGCGCGTTGCGACGTCGAGAGCATGCAATATTCCTATTCGTTCTCGGACGAATTGCAGCAGCAATGGGACTGGAGCGAGCATTATGCGCCGCAGCCGGAAATCCTCAAATACGCCAACCATGTCGCCGACCGCTTTAACCTGCGGCCCGATATTACCTTCAATGCCCGCGTCGAGCAGGCCGCGTTCGATGAAGAAACCAATCTGTGGTCGGTGACCACGGCCGACGGCGACAACGCCGCGAAGACCGTGACGGCGAGTTACGTGATTCTCGCCACCGGTTGCCTGTCGAATGCGCGGATGCCCGACATCAAGGGTTTGAAGGATTTCAAGGGGCAGGTTTATCACACCGGTCATTGGCCGCATGAGACGGTGGATTTCACCGGCCAGCGTGTCGCCGTGATCGGCACCGGATCGTCGGCGATCCAGTCGGTACCGCTGATCGCGGCGCAAGCGAGCCACCTCACGGTATTTCAGCGCACCGCGAATTTCTCCATTCCCGCCCGCAATGCGCCGCTCACGTCGGATGAGCGCCACGCCTTCCGTTCCAACTATCCGGAAATCCGCCGCGTCGCGCGCGAGGAGATGCGCAACGGCATCCATCAGGAGCTACCGGATCGTGGCGCGCTCGACGACGGCGACAATGAGCGCCGCGCCCGCTATGAAACCCGCTGGGCCCGCGGCGGGCTGACGTTTACGGCGGCCTACAACAACATCGCGCTCGACCAGGCCGCCAACGATACCGCGGCCGATTTCGTCCGCGACAAGATCGCCGAGATCGTGCGCGATCCGCAGACCGCAAAACTGCTGCAGCCGGACAATCACCCGATCGGCTCGAAGCGGATCTGCGTCGATACCGATTATTACGCGACCTTCAACCGCCCGAACGTGACATTGGTCGACATCAAGTCATCCGGGATCGACGATATCCTGCCGAACGCGGTGCGGGCCGGGGGCAGGGACTACGACGTCGACGCGCTGGTGCTGGCGACCGGTTTTGACGCGATGACGGGCTCGGTCGCCAAGATCGACATTCGCGGCCGCGACGGACATACGCTGAACCAGAAATGGGCGGAGGGACCGCGGACCTATCTCGGCCTGATGAGTGCGGGCTTTCCCAATCTGTTCGTCATCACCGGGCCCGGCAGCCCGTCGGTGCTGTCGAACATGATCGTCTCGATCGAGCAGCACGTCGACTGGATCACGGATTGCGTCGGCTATATGCGCAGCCGCGGCTTCAAGACGATGGAGGCGGAGCACGAGGCCGAGGACAAATGGGTCGCCCACGTCAATGAGGTCGCCGAGGGCACGCTCTATCCGCAGGCCAATTCCTGGTACATGGGCGCCAACATCCCGGGCAAGCCGCGCATCTTCATGCCCTATATCGGCGGCGTTGGCGTCTATCGCCAGATCTGCAACGACGTGGCGGCCAAAGGCTACGAGGGATTTACGATGACCGGCGCGGAGCGGACCCAGCGGGCGGCGGCGTCGTAAAAAACGTCATCCTGAGGAGCGCTCCCGCTTGGGAGCGCGTCTCGAAGGATGGCCGCACCTTCGTCGCTGGTCGCCCTTCGAGGCTCGCTGCGCTCGCGCCTCAGGGTGACGGGTTCTTTCCGTGGCGGTCCTAACCCCGAAATACGACCGCCAAGTTCGTCATGCCCGGCCTTGTGCCGGGCATTCACGTCCCTAACTGCATGGTGCAAGAAAAAACGTAGATTTCTCCTGGAGCCCACCGCATGACCGACGCGCCCACCGCCGACCCTGCCGCCTACACGCCGCCCCAAGTCTGGACCTGGGACAAGGACAGCGGCGGCCGGTTCGCCAGCATCAACCGCCCGATCGCTGGCGCCACCCATGACAAGGAATTGCCGGTCGGCAAGCATCCGTTTCAGCTTTACTCGCTGGCGACCCCGAACGGCCAGAAGGTCACCATCATGTTCGAGGAACTGCTGGCCGCGGGCCACAGCGGCGCGGAATACGATGCCTGGCTGATCAGGATCGACGGCAACCAGTTCGGCAGCGGTTTTGTCGACGTCAATCCGAACTCCAAGATTCCGGCGTTGATGGATCGCAGCGGCCCGACCCCGATCCGGGTGTTCGAGTCAGGTTCGATCCTGATGCATCTCGCCGAAAAATTCGGCGCCTTCCTGCCGGCGAGTGGCCAGGCCCGGGCCGAGTGCCTGTCATGGCTGTTCTGGCAGATGGGCAGCGCGCCTTATCTCGGCGGTGGCTTCGGTCATTTCTATGCCTATGCGCCGACCAAGATCGAATACGCTATCGACCGTTTTGCGATGGAAGTGAAGCGGCAGCTCGACGTGCTCGACCGCCGGCTCGCCGACAACGAATATCTGGCGGGGAGCGAATACACCATCGCCGACATCGCGGTCTGGCCGTGGTATGGCGGCATGGCCAAGGGCCTGTTGTACAATGGCGGCGAATTCCTGTCGGTGCAGGACTACAAGAATCTGCAGCGCTGGACCGATGCGATCGCCAAGCGTCCCGCGGTGAAACGCGGCCGCATCGTCAATCGCATTTCCGGCGATCCCGCCAACCAGCTGCACGAACGTCACGATGCCGGCGACTTTGCAACCAGGACGCAGGACAAGATCGGCGAACCGGCCAAGGCGTGATCGCCTCTTTTTCAGGCCGAGGCACGTGGGTTCATCACCTCTCCCCGCAAGCGGGGCGAGGGAGAAGTCAGCGCCGCGGACGATAAGCCACACGGGGCCATTGCCTCACGGCTGCTTCGCCGAACCTGTCGCCGCCGGGAACACGATACGGTCGTCGGTGCGGCAATAGCGATCGGCGAACATACGGCCGACCGGATGATAGCGTTCCATGTGCACCCGCATCGCCGCCGGATCCCACAGTTCGTCGCGGATGTAGAAATTGACGCCTTCGCCCATGATCAGGAGCCGGTCGCTATTCACATCGATGATCTTCCAGGTCTTGCATTCCATCGCCCAGGGCGCATCGGCCAGCCGCGGCACGGAGATTTTCGAGGATGGCGCCAGCTTCAGCCCGAGATAACCGGGCTCGCCGATCTCGGGCGGGAAGTCGCCGCTGGTCTCGTGCATCGCGCGTGCCAGCGGCTCATCGGTGAGGTTGACCACGAACTCGTTGTTGCGCTGGATATTGGCGGCGGTGTCCTTTAGTCGCCCGTCGGGGCGATGATTGGCGGCGAAGATGCACAGCGGCGGATCCTCGCACATCACGTTGAAGAAACTGAACGGGGCGGCATTGACCACGCCGGTCGGGCCCAGCGTTGTCACCCAAGCGATCGGCCGCGGCAGCACGAACCCCGCCAGCAATTTGTAACGCTCGCGCGGCGCGAGGTCTTCAGGGGCGTATTCCATAGGGGATCCAGTCTCGGCAAATATTTTGCGTTCAGCTCACCTCGCCCCGCTTGCGGGGAGAGGTCGACGCGCGCAGCGCGGCGGG
>JBDTKZ010000112.1:0-14292 GCA_039935075.1 Bradyrhizobium sp. | reverse complement strand
GTCTGCGAATGTTACTAGGTCGGGCAGGTCCGCTGGAGTAATCTTTCGCGGACCGCGGAGACCGATAGCGACGAGTGCCCCGAGCCGAATGAAAAACGGCGATATCACCGACATAGCGCGACGCTCTCAGCAGCAAAGTTTCAAGTAACGTCACTAGGTTGTATGGATCGGTTGCGTCAACCCATAGTCCACTAAATGCTCAATTTTGAATGAAGTGGTGCCACTTCCGTTGTGGGTCCAAAACGCGAAAGACTCAGCAAGAGCAAATAATTTCTGCTTCACCCCGGCGAACGGACATTATCAAGCACGAACACAAGACGCCGGAGCCAACGAGTCCGGCCTTCGGCCGGCCCGATGACAAACTCCGCGATACCCATCAATTTCGTATTTGAAAGCGATGGGTTTCGCGAAGGGCTCAACCCAGCCTACGAGCCTCCGAAATGCGCCAGAACCTGAACTTCGCTACATCGGTAGCGCCCTCTCAAGCCTGAACATCGGAGCGTAGCCTGGTTGGATGGGCAGCCGTCCTACTGGCATATTGCGACAAGGGCGACCGCAAAACAGCGCATCACAACCATGTTCGACCTTTCCGAAACAGACTTCATTAATCTCGCGCCTTGGCTCAGTACTTACCCAGGATCGCCATGTAGGCCGGTTCGGCGGCTTTCAGCGCCTTCCGCGAGTTGGCGGACAGGGTGATGGTTACCAAAAACTCATTGCCGTCATTGTCGCCGTCTGTGGTTACCGCCTGTAGTTCGTAGCCCTGTTCGTGAAGGCTGCCGGCCTCGAACTGGTGACGCACGAATGCGACTTTGCCATCGCCGCGGGGAAGGTCGTCAAGGTTGGTAATTTTGGCGTCTTTGGCGCGACTGTGCCAGTCCGCGATGTTTTCGGGCATAAAGTCAGAAATCGGCTGCTTCTTGCGATTGTACTTTACGGCAACATAGATTTTTGCAGCCGCCTTTTCAAAATCGCTGCCCTTGGGTAGCAGGAACTGCGAATTAAAGTAACGGGTCGCATCGCTATCTTCGACCCAGCCGTCGGGAATCACGATCGAGGCACGGAAGAATGGGCACAACTTGCCGTTGCATTGGTTCATGATTTTTTCGATCGTTGCCCCGGCAGGCGTCGCCGCAATCAGACCGGCAAACAGGCTGCAAGCGCCAAAAAGTACCAAGGCTCGCCGCATCCGTCCTCCTCAGAATATAAGCGCCGCGTCGCCATCGCCGCAAATTATCGCGGTCGAGCTCACATCAGCGAACTCCCCATCCGTCATCGATAACGCACGACAGGTTCAATCCGTAATTCAAGAGCACCCCTCCGAAGAGCTGCTCCCAAACACTATCCCTGTGGAATTAACATTGAACCTCAAAGCAACCCGGCTCGACACAGCATCGTCACCCCAGTCCTTGAGATGGACTCATACGCAAGCAGAAGCGCCCGGTACGATTTGCCAAGTAGTCCGGTCCGGTGGCGTCTTCGAATATCTGCTTCGGCCTCCTCCATCAGGGAGTCGCGCGGCTGCTCTGACGATTTTATCGAGACTCTGCAGAATGAAGCGATGCGATTCAGTTGGACCAGCCTGATCCTGGCGCCGTTGTTGGTGCCGGTGATTTTCAGCACCACGTTTGGTATCCTCGCGGAGGGAGACCCGCTGCTGGCATCCTTGAGGATGCTGGGCTTGGGTTGCATCGTATCTTATGGCAGCACAATATTGCTCTTCCTGCCTTGCCTGTTCTTGCTGTCTTCGACGCAACGGATGACTGGCTTCAAGGTCTGCCTGCTTGGATCGGTGCTCGGCGCAGTGGAATTCGTATCATTGACATTGATTGCCTGGGGCAGCGCTGGTCCCGACCTCCCGATCAAGAATTTCTTTGTGTTCTTCCTCCTCTGGGCTGCCGATCCGGTCACGGCGCTGTTTCCGCTCGCCGGGTTGACAACGGCCGGGATGTATTGGTGGCTGGGTACCCGTGCAGTGATAGCTGCCATGCGATGACCGAAGTAGGTCAAACGCGAAAGACTCAGCAACGGCAAATGGTTTCGGCTTCGCCCCGGCGAACGGACATTATCAAGCACGAACACAACGCGTAGGCGGGATGGAGCCAACGGGTCCGGCCTTCGGCCGGCCCGATGATAAACTCCGCGATACCCATCAATTTCGTCTTTGAAAGCGATGGGTTTTGCGAAGGGCTCAACCCATCCGAGCTGATCCAAGCACGTCCACCCTGCGCTATGCGACGACTGTCAGCTCCACTCAATTCCCGAACTTATAATTCAGTCCGACACGCATGATGTTATCGACGAAATGCGTTTGCAGGGCGACCGAGCCGGTAATTGGCGAGGTTGGTGACATACCTCGACCCGAAGCAAATATGCCGCTGAACGCGGACGATCCAGTATTCCAGAGCGTTGCGATCCCACAAGCGCTCTGCCTTCGCGGGGCATGACGTCAGGGGCGCGCACAAGATCAAGGACGCCGGACGTATGGGCGTACGCTCCACGATCGGCGTCGTCCCGGCGAAGGCCGGGACCCATACGGCGAGGAATCGCCATTTAAAGATGGAGCTAAAGCCCTTAGCGACCATGCGCGCCAGCGGTTATGGGTCCCGGCGTTCGCCGGGACGACAAGATTTAGCGGTGCGCATGGCCCCTACTTCGCGGGCTCCAACACCGAGACGTAGTTCGCCACCGCGGCGCCGCCCATGTTGAAGATGCCCGCGAGTTTTGCATTTTTGATCTGCATGCCCTCGGGCGCCTGACCGAGCAGTTGCATGGCGCTCAGCACATGCATGGAAACGCCGGTGGCGCCGATCGGGTGACCCTTGGCTTTCAACCCGCCGGATGGATTGATCGGCAGCTTGCCGTCCTTCTGGGTCCAGCCTTCCTTGATGGCGCGGGCGCCCTGCCCGCGCGGGGTCAGGCCCATCGCTTCATATTCGATCAGCTCGGCGACGGTGAAGCAGTCATGGGTTTCGACAAACGAGAGATCCGACAGCTCGATGCCGGCCTTCTGCAGCGCCTGCTGCCAGGCCATTGTGCAACCTTCGAACTGCAGGATGTCGCGCTTCGACATCGGCAGGAAATCCTGGGCATGCGCGGTGGCGCGGATGTTGACCGCCTTGCCCATGGTCTTCGCGGTCTCGGCATCGGTCAGCACCAAAGCCGCCGCGCCGTCCGACACCAGCGAGCAATCGGTGCGCTTCAAGGGACCCGCCACGAACGGGTTCTTCTCGCTCTCGGAGCGGCAGAAATCATAGCCGAAATCCTTGCGCATCTGGGCGTAGGGATTGGCGACGCCGTTCTTGTGGTTCTTGGCGGCGATCATCGCCAGCGCGTCGGACTGGTCGCCATATTTCTGGAAATAGGCTTGCGCGATCTTGCCGAACACGCCGGCGAAGCCGCCGGGGGTGTCGCCATCTTCCGGCAGATACGACGCCTTCAACAGGTTCTTGCCGATCTCGGGGCCGGGCGTGCGCGTCATCTGCTCGACGCCGACCACCAGCACGATTTTCGCATCCCCCGCGGCGATGGCGCGGATGCCCTGATGCACCGCGGCCGATCCGGTCGCACAGGCGTTCTCGACCCGGGTCGCCGGCTTGAAGCGGAATTTCGGGTCGGCCTGCAGCACCAAAGATGCGGTAAAATCCTGCGGCGAGAACCCGGCATTGAAATGCCCAAGCACGATTTCGTCGACATCGCCGGCGGAGATCCCGGCATCGGCCAGCGCTTCGTTGGCGACGCGGACCACGAGGCTTTCGACGGTCTCGGTATCGAACTTGCCGAACGGCGTATGCGCCCATCCAACGATGCTGGCGGTCATGATCTTTCTCCCTATCCTATTCGAAGGACTTGCCTGTTTGGATCGAATTGTAGCCTATCGTGAGAGATACTTCACGCCGGTTTCAGCAATTTCATGGCTCGGTTGCAGATCGCGGTGATCCCAGCCCAATTGCCCGACCTGATATCGGACGCCGGACACAGCCAGGAACCGCCGACCGCAACCACGTTCGGCTCGCTGAGCCACGAGGCCGCATTGGCCTCGCCGATGCCCCCGGTCGGGCAAAACCGCATATCCGGAAACGGTCCCGCCAACGCCCGGAGCGCCTTGATGCCGCCGGACTGCTCCGCCGGGAAGAATTTCACGAGGTCAAAACCATGGGCCAATGCGAGCATCAATTCCGATGAGGTCGCTATACCCGGCGCGAACGGCAAGCCGCTGGCCGCCGCCGCTTTCAGCAACTCGGGTGTACCACCCGGGCTTATGCCGAATTTGGCGCCGAGCGCGTGTGCGCGCTCAAGATCCTTCGGGTTCAGGATGGTGCCGATCCCGACAATGGCCTCCGGCACCTCAGCGATAACAGCCTTCGCGGCCTCGATCGCAACCGGCGTGCGCAGCGTTATTTCCAGCACGCGCACGCCGCCCGCCACGAGGGCCTTCGCGAGCGGCACGGCATCCTCGCGCCGTTCGATGGTGAGCACTGGAACGACCCGGGCCGAACTCAAGAGCGTCGCGAGTTGTCCGCTACTCGCGGGCGGCGATAATGCAGTGTTCATGAAGGACCCTTTCGCAGGGACGACTGAGGTGACGGAGGACGCGCCGGCATCGCCGAACGCGGGATGATGGCGCCGGGATGGCCTATAACGACACCCGCCAGACGATGCCCCGCGCGCGAAGCCTCGATCGGATCCGAGCCCGCCAGCCGCGCGGCGATATAGGCCGCGGCAAAACTGTCGCCGGCGGCGGTGGTGTCCACGACATCTCCGACGATGGGCTCGGCCTCGACTTCGTGCAGCCGGCCTTCAAACCGCACAATGCTTTTGGGCACGCTCAGTTTCAGCACCAGCTCTGACGTGACGATGCGCGCCATCAAACTTTCCGGGCTTTGGTCGGGATACAGCGGCAGCAAATCTTCCGTCGACGCCAGCACGATGTCGGCGACCTCGAACGCGCCGCGATAGGCCGCGCGGGCCACATCGAGATCGGGCCAGCCCCTGGCGCGGAAATTGGTATCGAAGGCCACGCGTGCGCCTTGTTGGCGCGCTTGCCGAAGTGCTGCGATCAATTTCGCACGGCCTTCCTCCGTATAAATCGACAGCGTGATGGCCGAGAAATAGATCACTTTATATCCGGCCAACGACTTCAGAATGTCTGACGTCGCCGCGAGATCCATCAGGCTGCGCGCCGCCGAATTCTCGCGCCAGTGAAAGAAGCGGCGTTCGCCGTTACCGTCGGTCCGGATCATGTAGAGACCCGGCAATTTTCCGGGCAACCGCACCACGCGCTCGGTGCCGACACCTTCGGCGGCCCAGTCCGCGATCATTTGATCGCTCATCGGATCGTCGCCAAGCGCGGTGATGTAATCGACTGTCATGCCGAGGCGCGCCAGATAGATCGCGGTGTTGAGCGTATCGCCGCCATAGCCGCGCGCATAGAGGCCGGCTTCAGCCTCCCGCAACTCGATCATGCACTCGCCGATGCAGGCCACCCCGGTCATCGCTGCGTCCGCAAGGCGTTGTACAAAAGGGTTCGCGCCAAACGACGCTAGGCGGCGAATTTGCCGCCAAGTTCGTCCTCGATATGAATCCGGATGATATCGTCGAAGGTCTTTTCCGACGTGGTGAAGCCGAGCTTGACCGCCCGCTTGGCATCGAAATTCCGCGGCCAGCCGTCGACGATCCCCATGATGAATGGATCAGGCTCGCGCTTGATCCGCGCCGCCACCTTGTCGCCCGCCACCCGCTTCAGCGCGGCGATCTGTTCGCCCACGGTCGCGGAAAGGCCGGGCATGGTGAGGTTGCGGCGCGCGCCGGCAACGGCGGTGTCCATCGTCGCCGCATGAAGCAGGAAGCCGACCGCCGAGCGCGGCGTGGCGTGCCAGTGACGGACGTCCTCCGATACCGGCAGGATCGCTTCCTTGCCGGCCAGCGGTTCGCGCAGGATGTTGGAGAAGAAGCCGGACGCGGCCTTGTTGGGCAGGCCGGGACGGATGCAGACGGTCGGTAGCCGGATGCCGATTCCGTCCATGAAGCCGCGGCGGGAATAATCGGCCAGCAGCAATTCACCGATCGCCTTCTGGGTGCCGTAGCTGAGCAGCGGCGTATGGAAGAACTCGTCGCCGATCGCATCCGGAAATGGCGCCCCGAACACCGCGATCGAAGACGTGAAGACCACGCGGGGCTTGTACCCTCTCCCGATCAACCTGACCGCATCGAACAGCATGCGGGTGCCATCGAGGTTGATCCGGTAGCCCTTGTCGAAATCAAGCTCGGCCTCGCCGGAGACGATCGCCGCCAAATGAAAGATCACGTCGGGCCGATCCGCGACCAGCTTTTCGGCAAAGCCCGCCACCGCGAAATCGCCGGCGACGATATCGACCGGAAAGCCCGGCTTGGCGGGGGTCGCCGGCGCCACCACGTCCTGCAGCGTCATGCGCGTGATATCGGTCTTGCCGAGACGCCCATCGCGCAACAGCCGCTCGACCAATTTACGGCCGACCATGCCGGCCGCGCCTAGAACCAGAATGTGCACGTACCCAACTCCTTGTTGATTTTATTTCGTACGCGCGGGCTCTCGCGCTTACTCTTTCACCGCGCCGGTCATCGCCGACACATAGTGCTCGACGAAAAACGCGTAAAGAATAACCAGCGGCAACGAGCCGACCAGCGCGCCCGCCATCAGCGAACCCCATTTGTAGACGTCGCCATCGACGAACTCGTTCACGATCGCCACCGGCACCGTCTTGTTCGGGGTCGATTGCAGGAAGGTGAGCGCGTAGATGAACTCGTTCCAGCACAGCGTGAAGGAAAAGATAAAGGCCGAGATCAGGCCGGGAATGGCCAGCGGGATCACGATCTTGATCAGGATCTGCCAACGCGACGCGCCGTCGATCAGCGCGCATTCCTCCAGTTCATACGGAATGGTCTTGAAGTACCCCATCAACAGCCAGGTCGAGAACGGAATGAGCAACGTCGGATAGACCAGGATCAGCGCCAGTGGCGAGTCGAACAGACCATAGGCCTGGATCACCGACGCCAGCGGAATGAACAGGATCGACGGCGGCACCAGATAGGCAAAGAAAATCAGGACGCCAACCGCGTTGGCACCCTTGAACCTCAGGCGAACGATGGCATAGGCCGCCAGCACGCTGGCGATGATCGACAGCGTCGTGGCGCCGACAGCCACATACATCGTATTCCACAGCCAGCGCGGATACTCGGTCTCGAACAGCAGCTTGCTGATATGCTTGAAGGTCGGATGGATCACCCAGAACGGGTTGAATTTATCCATGTCGATCAGCTGTTCGTCCGGCTTGATGGACGTCAGGCCCATCCAATAGAACGGGAACAGCAGCACCACCAAAATCACGAACAGCGGCAGATAGAGCGTCACCAGACGACGCGGCAACGACTCCAGATAGCTCATGCCATCGCTGTCGTCGTCCCGCGCCGCGGTCGGTACTTTCGAGGACAGGACTTGATCAGTCATTGTTCGATCCTTGCTGCCATTTCCGGCGCTGCATGCCGAACCAGGAAATCGCGATCGCCGCCGCCAGGAACGGGATCATGGCGGTCGCAATTGCAGCACCTTCGCCGAGCCGGCCAGAGATGATGCCGCGCTGATAGCTCAACGTCGCCATCAGATGCGTGGCGTTGACCGGACCGCCGCGCGTCAGCGCCCAGACTAGCTGGAAATCCGTAAACGTGAACAGCACCGAGAAGGTCATCACGACGGCGATGATCGGCGTCAGTATCGGATAGGTGATGAACCGGAACCGTTGCCAGTTGGAGGCGCCATCGAGCGTCGCAGCTTCATAGAGCGACGGCGACACCGTCTGCAGGCCCGCCAGCAAGGTAATCGCGACAAAGGGCACACCGCGCCAGATATTGGCGAAGATCACGCTGCCGCGGGCCATGTTGGCGTCGCCGAGGAAATCGATGTTGTGATGGATCAGGCCGAGTTTGATCAGCGACCATGAGATGATCGAGAATTGCGCGTCGTAGATCCACCAGAACGCGATCGCCGACAGCACGGTCGGCACGATAAACGGGATCAGCACGATGGAGCGGATGATCGCCTTGAACGGCATGTGCCGGTTCAGCAACAGCGCGAGATACAGCCCGATCACGAATTTGATCGCGCTGGCGATGATCGTATAGAGCATCGTGTTGAACACCGAGAGCCAGAAGATGGAGTCATCCCACAGCCACTGGTAGTTCTCGAGGCCGACGAAAACGCCGGTGCGGCCGATGCGTTCGTCGGTAAAACTCATCCAGATGCCGAGGCCGAGCGGATAGGCCAGAAACAAAATCAGGAACGCCGCCGCGGGCAGCATGAACCACACCGCCATCCAGTTGCGGTTGACCTTGAGCCGCGCCCAAAGCGACGGCGTGTACACGCTGGGTGCCTGTGCCTGTGCCGGTGCCGATGTCTGAAGGGTCGTCATGCCGCTCCAATTCCAAACCGGAAATCGACGCCCGTTCGCCGGGCGCCGTTCCGACTTCTAGATAAAAACGAGCCGGCGCGGAAGACCGCGCCGGCAATCACATTTAGCGGAAGATGCGCTTGGCGGAACGTTCCGCCGAAGCCATCGCGGTCTTCACGTCTTCGCGACCGGTGCAGTAATTCGCGAACATGTCGACCACAACGAAGTCGGCGATCGCGGCAGCGGCATTCTCGCCCATCTTGCCGATACCGGCCGGGGTCTGCGCCGTCTCGGCCACATTGCGGTACGGCGTGTTCTTGGGGTCCGCCGTCCAGATCGGGTTCTTCTCGAAGCCGAGCAGGAACGGCGACAGATAGCCCTGCGCCGATTCGACCCAGGGATCGAACTGCGTCGGTTCCATCATGAAGGCGGTGAACGCCTTGCAGGCCTGCGGGAACTTGGTGAAGTTGTAGACCAGGATCGGGAAGCCAAGGTGCAATTCGCGCGTCTTGCCGTCCAGACCGGCCGGCAAATGCGCGTGATTCATGTCCTCCGCTATTTTCGGATTTTCCTTCTTTGCGGTGACATAGATCGAGATGCCGTTGACGGTCAGAAAAAGCTGATCGGCGAGAAATGCCTTGTTGTTGGAACTGTCGTTCCAGGACGCGGTGCCCGGAATGAAATTGTCGTAAAGGCCCTTGATATATTCCAGTGCCTTGGCGGTCTCCGGTGTGTTGATGACGACCTTGTTGTCCTTGTCGATCAGGTTGCCGCCATGGGCCCACAGCGCCCAGTGCAGCCAGCCATTGGCGTCGCCCGAGGCGTGACCAAGCGCCATGCCGGCCGGGGTGCCGTTCTTGTTCAAGCCCTTGATCAGGTCGGCAAAGCCGCCGAGGTCGTTGGGGAACGTCTTGTGGCCGGCCTTTTCAGCCGCGGCAACGCGGTAGTTCACCAGACCGCCGGTGGCGGCAACGGGAACGCCGATCCACTTGCCCTCGAACTTGCCATAGGCCTCACCGGAAGCCGACCAGCCGCCGCACTTCTTGCCGAGATAGTCGGCGACGTCGGACATGTCGGTGCATTTGTTCGGGAACAGGAACGGCAGCGTATAAAGACCCCAGACCATATCGAGGCCCTGCCCGGTGTTGGCCGCAACCGACGCCTTGGGCTGGATGTCGTCATAGGATTCGTTTGACACATTGATGGTAACGCCGGTCGCCTTCTGGAAGGCGTCGACGATCTTCATGAACGCGACGTCTTCGGCTTCAACGAAGCGCTTCCAGCGCAGCAGGTTGATCTTGGCACCCGCTTCCGGCTTCCACTGCGCGGTCTGCGCCCATGCCTTGGCGTAGCCCAGCAATTGCTCGCTCGACATCACTGCCGCGGCGGCCAGCATGGTGGCGCCACCCTTGAGCAACGATCGTCGATCCGTTGTAAAAATAGTCATCTTCCGCATTCTCCCTGTTTTATTGGCTCTTTCATCGACCAATTGCTTCGTTGAACGTTACAACCGCTTGCCGGTGGCTTCATCGAACAGATGCACCAGCGACGGATTGGGCTTGAGCCGGATCTTGTCGCCTGGGCTGAATTGATGGCGCTCACGGAACACGGCAACGACCTGCTCGCCGCCCAGTTTGGCAAACACCTGCGTCTCCGATCCGGTCGGCTCGACGACCACGATCTCGGCTTCGGCGCCGTCATCGGCGATCGTGAAGTGTTCGGGCCTGACGCCATAGACGACGGGCCGGCCGTCGGAATTGGCCGGCGCCGAGGCCAGCGGCAACTTCAGGCCGTTCGGTCCTTCGAAAGTGGCGCTGCCGTTCGCCTTCACTTTACCTTTCAGGAAATTCATCGCCGGCGAACCGATGAAACTCGCAACGAACTGATTGTCCGGGCGATCATACAGCTCGAGCGGCGAACCGATCTGCTCGACGATGCCGTCATGCATCACCACGATCTTGTCGGCCATGGTCATGGCTTCGATCTGGTCGTGGGTAACGTAAACAGTGGTGGTCTTCAGCCGCTGATGCAATTCCTTGATTTCGGTACGCATCGCCACGCGCAGCTTGGCGTCGAGGTTGGAGAGCGGCTCGTCGAACAGGAACACCTGGGGATCACGCACGATGGCGCGGCCCATGGCGACGCGCTGGCGCTGACCGCCGGACAATTGCCGCGGATAACGGTCGAGCAGCGGGATCAAATCGAGGATCTCGGCGGCGCGCTTGACGCCTTTGCCGATCTCGTCGGAACTCGCTCCCCGCAGCTTGAGCGAAAATCCCATGTTGTCGGCGACCGTCATATGCGGATAGAGCGCATAGTTCTGGAACACCATCGCGATGTCGCGCTCTTTGGGCTGCACATTGTTGACCACGCGGTCGCCGATCGAAATCGTCCCGGAAGTGATGTTTTCCAGCCCCGCCAGCATCCGCAGCAGGGTCGACTTGCCGCAGCCCGAGGGACCGACCAGAACAACGAAAGCGCCGTCCTCGATCGGAATCGACACGCCGTGCAGAATCTCAAAGCCACCAAACGATTTTCGCACGTCGCGAATCTGCACCGACGACATCCACTTCCTCCCTGTAATTCCTGAGCGGCCTACGACGGATGCCGCCACCGTTCTGCTTATTTTTCTTCCTGCTTCGGGCTGATCCGAAAATCTGGTCGGACGGATAGTGTCCGCATTTTATACGGTTTTGGCAATTGTTCGATTAGCAATCCTTTGGTAGCGCTGTCAATATCAGTTTGTGCGAGCAATTGCTTGTGATATGAGCGCCTGATGGGACGAAAATGCGCCAAACCCGACAAGATCCGGCTCACCGAAGTCGCCAAACTTGCCGGCGTAAGCCCGATCACGGCGTCGCGTTTCTTCAGGAATCCCGACGCGCTGTCGGTCGGTAAACGCGCCCGCGTTGAAAGTGCGGCGAACGAACTCGGCTATGTTCCCAACCTCGCCGCGCGTGCGCTGGCGTCACAGCGGACCGAAGTCATCGGCGTTCTGGTCCCGTCGCTGACCAACAACGTGTTCTCCGATGTGTTGCGCGGCATCTACGATGCGCTGGACGGCAGCCCTTACAGCATCCAGCTGGCCAATACGCGCTACAGCATCTTCCAGGAAGAAAAACTGCTGCGCCTGTTCCTGGCGCAAAAGCCGACCGGGCTGATTGTGACCGGAATAAATCAAACCGCCGAATCCCGATCGATCATGGAATCGGTTGCTTGCCCGATCGTCCAGATCATGGAGATTGGACCCAGTCCGATCGATATGATGATCGGCTTCTCGCATTATGAAGCTGCCAAAGCGGGTATCTCCCACCTTCTCGAGCAAGGCTATCGGCGCATCGGATTCCTCGGCGCCCGCATGGATCCACGGGTGCAGCGGCGACTCGAGGGCTACCAGGCCGCGATGAGCGATGCAGCTTTGTTCGATCCGCGACGTGTTGTCACAACGGCTACGCCAAGTTCCGTCACGCTGGGTGGTACGCTGTTTGCCGATCTGCTAGCCAAGGCTCCGGACATCGAGGCAGTGTTCTGCGGAAATGACGACATCGCATTGGGCGCATTGTTCGAATGTCAACGTCGGCACATGTCGGTTCCGGAGCAGATGGCGATCGTTGGCTTCAACGACCTCGAATTCATGTCCTGCGCAGTCCCAACCCTGACCAGCGTGCGCACCAACCGTTATGAAATGGGCAGGGACGCTGCCATGATGGTGATCGAAGCGGTCGAGGGCCGTCGGCCGGAGCAACCGGTCGTCGATCTCGGATTTAGTGTCATGAAACGGCAAAGTTCGGCGCGGCGGAACTGAGGCCGGCCGCCATCGCATGCAAAGAGCGCAAAATCAACAATTTGGTAGCGCAACCATTGTTCTTGGACTAACGTCGAATGCACCTGAGAGGACACGCCGTCGTCGCTTTCGGGTTCGTCATGCGTACGATGTTGCGCATGGCAGCCCTCACCGGGTTATAAGAATTTGCATAGCGGGAGAAGCCAATGAAAAAAGACCTCACCAACGGGCACGATACAGCCGGCAGGGGCCGCAAGCTCCGCTCCAGCGAATGGTTCAACAATCCGCATAACCCCGGAATGACCGCGCTCTACCTCGAGCGTTACCTGAATTATGGCCTGACCCGGCACGAATTGCAGTCCGGCAAGCCGATCATCGGCATCGCGCAGACCGGCAACGACCTCTCCCCGTGCAATCGCCATCACCTTGAACTGGCGCACCGGGTACGCGAGGGAATCCGCGCCGCCGGCGGTCTTGCAATGGAATTCCCGGTGCATCCGATCCAGGAGACCGGAAAACGTCCCACCGCGGCGCTGGATCGCAACCTGGCTTATCTCGGACTGGTGGAGATTCTGTTCGGCTACCCGCTCGATGGCGTGGTGCTGACCACCGGCTGCGACAAGACGACGCCCGCCTGCCTGATGGCAGCCGCCACCGTCAATATGCCCGCCATCGTGCTGTCGGGTGGACCGATGCTGAACGGCTGGCACCAGGGCAAACGCACGGGTTCCGGCACCGTGGTCTGGAAGGCACGCGAAGAACTGGCCGCCGGTGAGATCGACTATGAGGAGTTCATGAATATCGTGGCCTCTTCCGCGCCGTCGGTCGGCCACTGCAACACGATGGGTACCGCCTCCACGATGAATTCGCTGGCCGAGGCGCTCGGCATGTCGCTGCCGGGCTGCGCAGCGATCCCCGCCCCCTATCGCGAGCGCGGCCAGATTGCCTATGAGACCGGCACCCGCATCGTCGACATGGTCTGGGAAGATCTGAAGCCCTCCGACATCCTGACGCGCAAGGCGTTCGAGAACTGCATCGTGGTCAATTCGGCGATCGGCGGCTCGACCAACGCGCCGATCCACATCAACGCCCTGGCGCGCCACATCGGCGTCGAGCTCACGATCGACGACTGGCAGAAATACGGTCACGAAATACCGTTGCTGGTGAACATGCAGCCGGCCGGCTTCTATCTCGGCGAGGAATTTCACCGGGCCGGCGGCGTACCGTCCGTGGTGCGCGAATTGATGACGCACAAGCGCATTCATGAGGACGCGCTGACCGTCAACGGCCGCAATATGGGCGACAATTGCCGCGAGGCGCCGAAACCGGACAGTGACGTGATCTGGAGTTACGACAAGCCGCTGGTCAAGGACGCCGGCTTCCTGGTGCTGCGCGGCAACCTGTTTGATTCCGCGATCATGAAGACCAGCGTGATCTCAAAGGAATTCCGCGACCGCTATCTGATCACCCCCGGGGATCTGAATGCATTCGAGGGCCGTGCCATCGTGTTCGAAGGGCCGGAGGACTATCATCACCGGATCGAGGATCCCGCGCTCAACATCGACGAGCACTGCGTCCTGTTCGTTCGCGGCACCGGTCCGATCGGCTATCCCGGCGGAGCCGAAGTCGTGAACATGCAACCGCCCGCCGCTCTCATCAAGCGCGGGATCCTGTCCCTGCCCTGCATCGGCGATGGCCGCCAGTCCGGCACATCGGGGTCGCCCTCGATCCTGAACGCCACGCCGGAAGCCGCCGCCGATGGCGGGCTCGCAATCCTCCAAACCGGCGACAAGGTCCGTATCGACCTCAACAAGGGCAGCGCCAACATCCTGATCTCGGATGAGGAACTGAAACGGCGCCGCGCCGAACTCAAGGCCAAAGGCGGCTTTCCGGTCCCGGCCAACCAGACGCCGTGGCAGGAACTCTATCGCTCGACCGTCGGCCAACATGCCACTGGCGCTTGCATGGAATTCGCCACGCGCTACCACGACATCGTCGGCAAGGTCGGCGTCGCGCGGGATAATCACTAGGCGTCTCGTCGTCCCTGCGAACGCAGGGACCCATAACCCGTGACTTCAAAGCTAT
>JBDTKZ010000111.1:0-54371 GCA_039935075.1 Bradyrhizobium sp. | reverse complement strand
CTAAGTCCTCACTCAAGGAAAACCTCATCGAACTAGGAGCATCCGAGAAGCGGGCGGATGCCGCGACCAAGGAGTTCAACACCACCGGGCCCGACCTGTTTTTCGAGAAGGAGATATCAGAATGGGTCGCGAACGAGCCTGAAGCGCTCAACCTGATCGTTCTGTTTGAAAGAGCCCAGAAGAGCGGCTCTGATATCATCGCGGAGCTTGACGGCGCCGGCCTGATTTTACGCGTACCATGAGGGTTGGATGGCCGCCCAACTCCCATATCCCTATCCCGATGAGTTATTGTATTCCGTTTTTGCGCGCTATTTCGCGTACTTCCCGCTCGACCGAAAATCGGGCGCTGTCAGCGCAATAGCAGGGAGAAGGTGGTCTTCCGTCGCGTTCGGAGCCGATCTGGACAGAATAGCTTCAGCCACGAAGATCGTATGGGGCATGGAAGCCCATGACATCATCGAGCGGCACACATTACTACCCTTCTACGGCGCGTTTCTCGATCCTGCCGACTATCTCGAACATGTACGCAGGATGTGTGCGCCAAGCGGCAACGCGCGGACCGTGGGAAACAACGCGGCGAGGCAATATCGGGGGCGCCTGCGGTTCTGTCCATTGTGCGCCGCGGAAGACGTGTCGAAGTTCGGTGAGACGTATTGGCGGCGATGTCATCAGTTGGATGGCGTGACCGTGTGCTTGGCGCACGACCGGATCCTTTTCGATTCAACGGCGGAGTTCGCCGTACACACTTATCGTGATGCGACCCAGACGATATCATCGAGCGGTGGATCCGAATGCGTCTCCTTTGATATGGAGGAGCACCGAGTTGCTTCCAAGATAGCCGCACGGTGCATCGACGTCCTGGAAGGCGGTTGCAACAAGTGGACAAGAATCGACGCCGAGATCGCCTATTCGCGAGCGCTCAAGGACCAAGGCTTCAACATTGGTGGCATGAAAATCCACTCGAAGCTTCTGGATAAGGAATTTGGATCATTCTATCATTATAAACTTCTGCGGAAACTCGACAAATTTAACACAAGGTTGGATTCGAACTACCACATCAAGGGGGGTGTTGGTAATCCGCTTGAGAACGTTCTTCTGCAATACTTTCTAGAACAACATGTTGAGAAGAGGGGCTTGAACGGAGCCTTTTCGACCCTGGCATTGACGGGATGGAAGTGTCCAAACGAGAATGCAAATCACCAGGACAGCTTCCGCATCCAGAATGTCGTTAAGCGCAAATCCAGCCTGGGGGCCGACTATCTGCATGCCAAGTGCACATGCGGCTTCGCATTTTCGTTTGAAACTGCCCGCGAGGACGACCCTCTGATGCCGGTCCCCACCGCCATTTCTGGATGGGCTGACTCTCAAAAAGATGAGGCTAATCGGCTTTTCAAAGAGCTCCATACCGTTCGCGCGGTTGCCCTGGCAATGAAGGTATCACATCGGACGGCATCAAAGTTGATTACGCGCCAAGCGAGCAAATACGAGGCTACGCCGGAAAAGATCGAAAATTTGCGACGAGCATGGCAGAAGGATCATTCCCGGGCCTCTTATCAAGCGCTACTGAAGTATGATCGAGAATGGATCGTGGGCCGAAAAGATCGAAAACAGATGAACGGTCTATTGCCTATCTCTGTCCAGCGAGATGAGGAATTGGCGTCAGTTATTCGCGCCGCAATTACAAAATTGAACGAGAACGGCGAAACAGTTCGTCTGTACAAACTGTCGCGCGAATTGGGATTCAGGCTTGTTCGCACCCAACTCGCCGACTATCCGTTGTCAAAAGCGGAGGTTTTAGCCGTCTGCCCCGTGCCGCTATGGCTTTCACGAACTGAGGGAAACTCCGAACGAAGGAATACGATTTCCGACCGGGAGCGCTCTGCGTGAATTCTTATTTAAAATCAATCGGTTGTATTCGATCGAGAGGGTGGCCAAAACTTAATTGTCAGCGGAATTAGTCGATGTTCCGAAATCTGCCAAAACATTTTAGTTTGAGCTGTTTAATGGGTATTGATTCCAAGAACTTTTTTCTGGCCTTTTGCCAAAACATAATTGTCTTATGTCACTCCTCATGGTGGGGCGCAGCAAAGCTGCGCGTCTCGGCAAAGTCGGTTATGGATGCGCCGCTTCCGCCAAGCCTGACGCGAGGACCGCTTGACACTTCCGACGCAACCACCCGTCCGCGCCGCGAACGCGGCTAACGATCCGTCCCCGCCGCCGTTCGGCGCCTTCGCGCCGACCGCCGCGCAGCAGGCGGTGATCTCGCTGACGCACCGCTCACGGCTGAAGCGCGGCGCGTTCCGTCCCATGATGTCGCGGCTGGTCAATTTGTTGCGCGCCGGTCCGGTCGATGTGCCGTACCAGGGCGCATCGTTTCGGTTCTATCATCAGGCCAGCGCCACCGAGCGCGGCGCATTGTTCAATCCCGATTACAACATCGAGGAGCTGGATTTCCTGCGTGCGCATGCGCCTGCCGGCGGCGTGTTCGTCGATGTCGGCGCCAATGTCGGCACCTATGCGATGCCTTTGGCGCATCATGTCGGCGCAGGCGGCAAGGTGATCGCGATCGAGCCGCATCCGGTCACCCATGCGCGACTGGCGTTCAATCGCGCCGCGTCCAACTTTGCGCAGGTTGTCCTGGTCGCCGCCGCCGCCGCCGCCGCCGACGGCGAATTGATGATCGAAACCGACGGCGACAATCTCGGCGCCAGCCATATCGTATCGGGCGGGCCTTCCGGCAATGCCATCAAGGTGCCCTCGCTGCGGCTGCGGCGCATTCTCGACGAGGCCGGCGCCAGCCGTGTCGACGCGCTCAAGATCGATGTCGAGGGCTATGAGGACCGCGTGCTGACCGGGTTTTTCAAGGAAGCGCCCGCCTCGCTATGGCCGCGTGCGGTGGTGATCGAACATCTGTCGCGCAACGAATGGCTCGCCGATTGCATTGCCGACATGCGCCAGCGCGGCTATGCCGAGACCGGCAAGACCCGCAGCAACACGCTGCTGGTAAAGTCATGATTTCTCTTCAAAACGCCTGATTCCAGCGGCCACAACATTGATGCGAATGTACTGCGGCCCGGAATGACTGGTTCCGGCCCCTTCAAGAGGAACATCGCCCGACCCGCGCCGTTATCGCTTCCAGAACAATACGAAGCAACGGAGCCGGACATGACCAACGACAATGCGCGCGATGTCGACCGCGCCTGGGAATTGATGAAGAAGATCGGCTTCGCGATGCTGGTCACGCATGATGGCGACAAGCTTCGTGCCCGGCCGATGAGCGCGTTTCTGGAACGCGAAACCAACGCAATCTACCTCCTTACCGATGCCCGGCGTCACAAGGACGAAGAGATCGCCCGCAATCCCGGCGTCAATCTGTCGTTCGCCGATGCCGGCAATCAGAAGTACGTTTCGGTGACCGGCACGGCCGCGGTCTCCAACGATCGTGCCAAGATCAAGCAATTGTTCTCGACGCCCGCCAAGGCGTGGTGGAACAGTGCCGAGGATCCCAACATCCGCGTCCTGAGAATTACGCCTGATGACGCCGAGTTCTGGGATACGCCGGGCTCCGTCATCAGCTACGTGAAGATGGCGGCGGCTGCCGTCACCGGCTCACGCCCCGACATTGGCGACAACCGCAAGGTCGCGCTGTAGATGCCGATCGAACCTCCCGAAATCCCTCCGGCCACACCGGGTCATCCCACCGAACCGCCGTCGGAGGCACCGCCAGGCAATCCGCAGCCGGAGATTCCACCGCCGGTGCGCGAGCCCGGCGAATCACCGCGGCCGGAGGAATTGCCGGGCCAGATGCCGGAAGAATTGCCGGTGCGCGGTCCGCAGGGTCCGCTCACACCTAATCCGGCAACGGCCTGATGCCGGGGGACAATGTAAAAACTTCATTTGAAGCCCGCTTCTGAATGCGCAATGAACAATTGCGCTCGCAACCCGTTGCGCGAATGAAATAAAAAGCGTTTGCGTTTTATCGCCCGCCACAATCCGGCCTAATGACGGGCCGTTGATCGGTACGCCAAGAGATCGGCGGCTCAGATCATCGGCTGCTGAAGATTCGTTTATTGCTCAGAACCTTTCCGGGGATTCACATCATCATGACAAACCTTCGTCTCGTGCTGCTTGCCACTACGGCTTTGACGGCGATGCACTTCGTGGGCACGCCATCCCATGCACAAACCGCGCCTATCATCGTGGCGCAGGCGCCGGCCGGCGAGCTCGGTCCCGACGGAAAGCCCAAACAGCCCCCCAAAGGAGAGCCGAAGGGCGCGCCGCCCAAAGCCGCACCGCCGCCGCATCCTGCGCCGCCCGCCGCCGCACCCCCGCATCCCGCGCCAAAGCCCGTAGCGCCCCCGCCTCCGGCAGCAGCGCCGCCGGCGCGTCCGACGCCGCCCGCCGCGCCGCCGCCCCATGTCGCTCCCCCGGCGCCTCCGGCCGCGGCACCGGCGCGTCCCACGCCCCCGACTCCGCCCGTCGCGGCACCCGCGCCGACGGCGCCAAAACCGCCGGTGACGCCGAATGCTGCGCCAGCCGGTCAGCAGCACGAACATGAGCGCGAGCGGCCCGCCGGTGCGCCTGGCACGGCAACCCCGCCGAGCGGCGCCAAGACAACACCAACGACACCGTCGGCAGCACCGGCCGCTCCCGCCGCGACGCCGAACGCCGCGCCTGCACCAAATAATGCAGCCCCTGCCGGCCAACCGCGCGAGCACGAGCGCGAGCGGCCTCCGGGAGCTGGCGCTCCGGGAGCGGCTGCACCGGGAACGCCGGGCGGTGTCAGGACGACACCAACGACGCCGGGAACGTCAGCGGCCCCGGCAGCCACACCGCAATCGGCCCCGGCTGCAACGCCGAACGCCACACCGGGTGGGCAAAGCGGCCGTCCGGCTGGCGCTGCACCGGGAGCTGCCGCCGGTCCCGGACCGGCCGCCGCGCAAATCCGCCACGCGCCTCCGACCGTCACCGCGCCATTGCCGGCAGCACCCGCACCGGCAGCGGCCCTGACCCCGATCGCTCCAGGAGCCGCACGCCAGGGGCCACGCAACATGGAGGGGTTCCGTGGTGAGCGTCACGAAACCCAGCAAGGCGGCCGCACGGTCTTTACCGAGCCGGGCCGCGTCATTGTTGTCGATCCCGGCGGTCAGTCGTTCATCCGCCACGACGAGGATGAGCGCTTCCGTTATGGCGCACGCGACATCCAGACCCAGCGGGTCGGCAACGAAACCCGCACCGTCGTGATTCGCCCCGACGGCTCGCAGATCATCACCATGGTGGGTGCCGACGGCCAGTTGCTGCGGCGGACCAGGCGGGACCAGCAGGGCCGCGAGATCATCATCATCGACAACAGCTATCGCGATCCCCGCGCGGTCGGCGGCTTCTATGTCGACCTGGCGCCGCCAGTGATCCGCATTCCCTACGATCGCTACATCGTCGATGCCGATGTCGCGCCGCCCGAACTGATCTACGACACCATGGAGGCGCCTCCGGTGGACCGGATCGAGCGGCGTTATTCGCTCGATGAAATCCGCTACAGCCCCTCGGTCCGGCAGTTGATGCCGAGCATCGACGTCAACACCATCAACTTCGAAACCGGTTCGTGGGAGATTCCATCGGATCAGGCGGCGCGGCTGCAGTCGATCGCGGACGGACTCAACCGGGCGATTCAGCGCAATCCGCGCGAGGTGTTCCTGATCGAGGGCCACACCGACGCGGTCGGCAATTCGGTCGATAATCTGTCGCTGTCGGATCGTCGCGCCGAATCCGCGGCCGAACTGCTGACGCAGCAATTTGCGGTGCCCGCCGAAAACCTGACGTCGCAGGGCTACGGCTCGCAATATCCAAAGGAGCAGACCGACGGACCGAGTCGGATCAACCGGCGCGTCACCATCCGCCGCATCACGCCGCTGCTCAATGGCGGAACGGCATCGCTGCCGCCCCCGCCTCCCGGCGTCGCACCGCCGCGGTAAGGCTGGCGATTAGCTAAACAAAATGGCCGGGAGCAATCCCGGCCATTTTTATTTGGGCGCAAGACACTTTAGCGAGTCATCTGCTGCGGATCGAAGAAGAAGCGCTCCTCGATCAATTGCTCGCCGCGCCAGGTCTGCCACGCGACCTCTTCCATGGCCCGGACCTTGCCGTCCTTGCCGGTGAATGCAAACCGCCAGCAGATCGCCGACCGGTCGCCGTCAAGCAACAGCGGCCCGAGCCGCGTGGTCTTGACACTGGCGACCGAGGCCAGCACGGCGCGTTCCCGCTCGGCCAGCGCGTCGCGGCCGACCCGTGGGGCGCCGTCATTCTCCTGGGTTTGCGCATCGGGCGCATAGAATCTCTGGATGGCGCCGACATGGTCGTTGGATTCGACGGTGGCGGCAAAGGCTTGCAGCGTGGCGAGCGAGGGCATTCGACATTCTCCTATATACCGACTAATAGTCGGTATATATCGACTGCCAGTCGGCAAGTCAATTGGCTCGGGGCCGGAACTGCGCTAGAGCATGATGATGGCAACCCAGGCCGAGCGACGCGAAAAGACCCAGACGGCGATCGTCAAGGCGGCGAAGCGCATTTTTGGCGAGCGCGGCTTTGCCGTGACCACGATGGACGATATCGCCGCCGGCGCGCGCGTCGCCAAAGGCGCGATCTATCATCATTTCCCGACCAAGGAGGCGCTGTTCGAGGCGGTGTTCGAACAGGCCTCGCTCGAACTCGTCTCCGACCTCGACCGCATCTCGCGCGCGGAGAAAGACGCGCTGGCCGCGATGGCGGCTGGCACGCAGGGCTATTTCGCGGCCTGTTCCAAAGGGGCAACCGGCCAGATCATCCTGCGCGACGGCCCGGCCGTGCTGGGCTGGGAACGCTGGCGCGAAATCGATGCAAGGCATTTCGGCGGCAAGTTTCCACGCGCGCTTAACGCTGCGATGGATGCCGGCCTGATCGCGCGGCAACCGGTCGAGCCCCTGGCGCGGCTATTGCTCGGCGCGGTGACGGAAGCCGCCGTCGCCGTTTCCGCCGGCCCCGACATCGGCAAGGCCGGCACCGACTACGCGCGCGCGTTTCGCTCGCTGCTCGACGCACTGCGGGTGAAGTAGGATTGTAGGTTGGGCAAAGGCGCGCTTGCGCCGTTGCCACCCTACAGCCGCGGTTCAGTCCTTGTCGTTCTCGAGCCTGAAAATTTGCGCGCCTTCACCGCCCGATATCAAGCCGGTCTTGCCGTAGAGGCCCAGTTTGGCGCGGGTATCGGCGATATCGAGGTTGCGCATGGTGAGCTGGCCGATCCGGTCGGCCGGCGTGAACGCCGCATCCTCCACCTTTTCCATGCTCAGCCGCTCCGGCTTGTAGGTCAGGTTGGGACTCTCGGTGTTCAGGAACGAGTAGTCATTGCCGCGGCGCAGCTCGAGCGTCACCTCGCCGGTGATCGCGCGCGCCACCCAGCGCTGCGCGGTCTCGCGCAGCATGAGCGCTTGAGAATCGAACCACCGCCCCTGGTAGAGCAATCGGCCAAGGCGCATGCCGCTGATCCGGTATTGCTCGATGGTGTCTTCGTTGTGGATGCCGGTCACCAGACGCTCGTAGGCGATGTGCAGCAGCGCCATGCCGGGCGCTTCGTAGATGCCGCGGCTCTTGGCCTCGATGATCCGGTTCTCGATCTGGTCGCTCATGCCAAGGCCATGCCGGCCGCCGATGGCGTTGGCCTCGAGCAACAGCGCGACCGGATCGGCGAACGTCTGCCCGTTCAGTGCGACCGGCTGGCCTTCCTCAAAACGCACGACGACCTTTTCGGCCTTGACGTTGCAGTCGTCGCGCCAGAACGGCACGCCCATGATCGGATTGACGATCTTGATGCCGCTGTCGAGTTGCTCGAGATCCTTGGCTTCGTGGGTGGCGCCGAGGATATTGCTGTCGGTCGAATAGGCCTTTTCAGCGCTCATCTTGTAGCCGAAGCCATGCGCGGTCAGGAACGCCGACATTTCCGCGCGGCCGCCGAGCTCGTCGATGAACTGCTGGTCGAGCCAGGGCTTGTAGATTTTAAGGCCCGGATTGGTCAGCAGGCCGTAACGATAGAAGCGCTCGATATCGTTGCCTTTGAAGGTGGATCCATCGCCCCAGATATTGACGCCGTCTTCCTTCATGGCCGCGACCAGCATCGTGCCGGTCACGGCGCGACCGAGCGGCGTGGTGTTGAAGTAGGTGATGCCACCGGTAGAGACGTGGAAGGCGCCGGATTGGACGGCGGCAATACCTTCGTGCACCAATTGCGTACGGCAATCCACCAGCAGGGCTTTTTCGGCGCCGTACTCCAGCGCCTTGCGCGGAATCTCGTTGTAGTCGGCCTCGTCGGGTTGGCCGAGATTGGCGGTATAGGCAAAGACGCGGGCGCCCTTTTGCTTCATCCACAGCAGCGCCGCGCTGGTGTCGAGGCCGCCCGAGAAGGCGATGCCGACTTTTTCACCTTTGGGCAGGCTTTTCAGGATCGTACTCATCAAACTTCCAATCGGTCGAAATTTCCAGAGGATGATGCCGCGCTTGGCTTGGGTGCGCGAATAACAAATTTCGCAGTCAGGGGCACGCCTTTAATAGCAGCCGGCGGGCGCGAAGTCGCTCAGGCGGACGGAGGCGGTCCGACGTCGTGGCCGCGCCAGCGCTGCCGGAGGCGGTAGCCGGGCCAGGCGAACCGGGTCAGCGCCGCGTCAACGCCCTCGTCGGTCAAGCGGGTGCGGGGCCAGCGGTAAATGTAGCCATAAGCGAGCCAGATCACCAGAAACGTCACCAGGCCCGCGGTCGCCACATCGGTAAAGAAATGCCCGCCGAACGCCATCCGGAGCACGCTGGTGGTGACGCCGAACAGGGTCGCGGCAGCCACGGCCACCGGCCGCAGGGCCGGCGGCGTCAGCACCGCGGGCGCGATGGTCCAGAACGCGGTGGCGCCTTCGCCGGAGAAAAACGAGCAGTTGCGCGCGCAACTGCCGCGCGGATCCCACCACGCCACGAACGGCTCGGGTCCGTTGAATTGCGCCACCACCACGGGACGCGGCCGGCCCCAATAGCTCTTGAAGGTGAGATTGGTGAGAACACCCGCCGTCAGGATCAAGGTGACCAGCAGGAACACAATGGCGCGGCCGGATATCAGAAGCCGCCGGTCCGGCCATATCAGCTTGATCACCAGCGCGGCGAGCGCCGGCAACGCCAATGCCCAAGCCACCCACATCGCGGCATCGCGCGCGAACGCGGCCGCGCTGTTGAGCTTCAGCGGAAACGATCCGGTCGCGGAATCGTAAAACAAGGCGGCGAGTTTGAGATCGAGTTCGGGATAAAGGCCGAACAGCAATTCGATCACAAGCGTCAGCGCGAGCCCGATAAAAAGTCCGGTACGGTTCATGGCGAGGGGTTTAACCGAGGAGGTTTGCGATGAAAAGGCTTCGCAGGTTTCTCACCCTCCCCTGGAAAGGGAGGGTGACGTGGAGCCTCTCACGCATCAGTTTTGCGGACGGGAATGTGACGGCATCGGCGGCGGGGGTTGCTGTGGGCGCGGCGGCTGCCGCCAGGCACCGGCATTGCGGCCCGCGATCATCCAGTAGACCACGCCCGCGACGATGCCCGCGCCGGTCATGATTTCGAGATGCCGCCGCACGATGCCTTCGAAATGCAAGGTCGCGGGATCGAACGGAATCAGGCCGAGATAGCAGGCGAGCCCGACCACGCCGCCGCCGACCGCATAGGTCAGCGCGCCGCGGACGTAGAAGGCTTCGGTGATCAGCACCACGATCATCGCCGGCAACAGCGCAAAGCCGCTGATGAAGATAAAGCCGAAGCCGATGATGATGTTGAGCGCGCCGGTGTCCACCGGCCCGGCGCCGAGATCGCTGAACTCCGGGAACAGCACCGCACCGACCACGATCATCCCCGCCACCAGACAGGCGGCAAGAAATCCAAGGAGAATGACGAACAGACGGCCGATCAGTGCCATGGAATTATTCCCATTCTCGGGAGTAGCAGATTCTCGGGAGTAGACTTGGCTCCCTCATCCTGAGGAGCGCGCTCTTGCGCGCGTCTCGAAGGATGGAGGCATGCTCATGGTTCGAGACGGCGCAAGAGCGCCTTGAGGGCCGCATACTGCACCATCTCAATCCGTCATCGCCATCGCGCGCAGCGCCTGGCGTTCGCGGACCGACAATTTCTCGGTCTCCGATTTGAGCTGGCCGCAGGCGGCGAGGATGTCACGGCCGCGCGGAGTCCGCACCGGCGAGGAGTAGCCGGCGTTGAAGATATATTCCGAGAATTTTTCGATCTGGTCCCAGTCCGAACATTCGTAAGCCGTGCCCGGCCACGGATTGAACGGGATGAGATTGATCTTGGCGTGGATTCCATTGAGCAGCTTCACCAGCAGCTTTGCGTCATCGAGCGAATCATTGACGCCTTTCAGCATCACATATTCGAAGGTGATGCGCCGCGCATTCGACGAGCCGGGATAATCGCGGCAGGCCTGCAACAACTCGGCAATCGGGTATTTGCGGTTCAGCGGCACCAGTTCGTTGCGCAGATCGTCGCGCACCGCATGCAGCGAGATCGCCAGCATGACGCCGATCTCATCGCCGGTGCGGGCGATGTTCGGCACCACGCCGGAGGTCGACAGCGTGATGCGGCGGCGGGAAATGCCGATGCCTTCATTGTCGGAGACGATCAACAGCGCATCGCGCACCGCATCGAAATTATACAACGGCTCGCCCATGCCCATCATCACCACGTTGGTGACGAGGCGGCTGCCGGTCGGGGTCTCGCGGTCGGCCCAATCGTTGAGGCGATCGCGCGCCACCATGATCTGGCCGACGATTTCGCCGGCGGTCAGATTGCGCACCAGCCGCTGCGTGCCGGTGTGGCAGAACGAACACGTCAGCGTGCAGCCGACCTGCGAGGAAACGCACAGCGTGCCGCGGTCGGTTTCCGGAATGTAGACGCACTCGACTTCATGCGCCTTCTCGACCGCATCGCCGCTCGGCAGACGCAACAGCCATTTGCGGGTGCCGTCGTTGGAGATCTGCTCGGCCACCACTTCCGGCCGGGCCACGGTGAAATGCTGATCGAGTTGCGCACGCATGTCCTTTGAGATGCTGGTCATCTCGTCGAACGCCTTGGCGCCGCGGACATAGATCCAGTGCCAGAGCTGCGCCGTGCGCATCTTGTGTTGCGAGGCCTGAACACCGATCTCGCCGAGCCGTTCGGCGAGTTCGGCGCGCGACAGCCCGACCAGCGACGGCTTCGCCAGCGGCACGTAGGTTTCGAGCGCGATCTTTTCGAGCGGCGCGTTGGCGCCGGAACTCGTTCCGATCGAGTGATCCGTCATTACATCGTTCATGAAGCACCAGATAAGCCTTCCAGCAGGTGCTGGAAAGCCACCAAATCATTGAAAATGGCGGAAACGGCCGGTCTTTCGGGCGTACCAGAGCCTAGCGCCGGCAGTCCTGCGCCAGTTTGTCGAGCGCCTGGGCAAGGCCCTTCATCGAGAAGGTATCGGTCGTCTCGGTGCCCTTGGCTGACACGCCCTTGACCACGACGTCGGCGGATTTGCGCATGGCCTCGACCATCCGTTCTTCCTCGGCGGCGTTCTTGATCCAGAGCCCGTCACCCTGAGTATACATCGCATAGCTGCCGCCACCGACTTCCAGGGTCGATTCCGACCCCGGTTTCAGCGCGTAGCCGATCATGATCGACACTTCATTGATGACCTTTTCCGCCGGGCGCGTCGACACGAACGCATAAGCAGGGTCGCGCGGCCGGTTCGGCGGATTGGTTTTCGAAGAGGCAGGTTTCGCGAGCGCGAAACACACCTTCTTGCCGTTCGGCGCGGCGGTATAGGCTCCCCAGGTGCCGAACTGACCGACCAGGGTCGGCTCCGCGCCGCCGGTAACGGCGGCCACCGCGGGCGCCGGCTTCGCCGCGGCCGGCTTGGCCGCAACCGGTTTAGTCAAAGCATTGGGCGACGCGCTTTGCGCGGGCGCGGGGATCGAAACCCCGCCCATCAGCACACTCGCCACCAGAATTGTCAGGGTTCGCCGCACGGACATGACCAAATCTGGTTCCCTCATCATTGTGACCTGAAGATGGCCCGGCGCGGCTGTTGTCCCATCGCGATGGATAGCGGGAAAATGCCTTTTTGGGAAGGCAGTTAGGCCTGATCTCAACCGCTGGATTCGAGGCCGTTCAGCGCTCGCTTTTGGCGCGGCCGGCGCGCTGTTTTTCCCACTGCGCGTCGGTCCATTGCAGGAGATCCTCGGCGCCGGAACTGCGCAAGTGCGCGCCGCCATCCTGCACCACCATCTCGCCATTGATGTAGCCGGCGGCATCCGAAATCAAAAAACTCGCCAGATTGGCCAGCTCGTGATGTTCGCCGGCCCGCCCCAGCGGATTGCGCGATGCCCAGTTGCCGTCGCGGCCCTCGGGCCGCAGCTGGCCGGAGGCGCCCGCGGTCGGGAATGCACCAGGCGCGATCGCCACCAGGCGGACGCCCTTGGGGCCCCATTCCACCGCGAGGCTCCTGGTCATCGCCAGCACCGCCGACTTCGCCATTGCTGAAGGCACCGTGAAGGCGCGGCCGGTAATGGTCGAGGTCGACAGAATACTCAGCACCACGCCCTTGTGGCTGGCTTCGATCCAGCGCTTGCCGGCGGCGAGCGTGCAATACATCGTGCCGTGCAATGTCGGCGCCAGGATTGCATCCACCGCGCGGAACGACATCTGCTCGGTCTGCGCGATGAAGGTGGCGGCGGCGTTGTTGATCAGAACGTCGATCGGCGCCTCGCGCCAGATCGTATCCATCATGGTGTCGACGGCCGCACCGTCCCTGATATCGCATTGCGCCACCGTGACCTTGCCGCCGAACTCGCTGCGCATCTGCGAAGCTGTCGCTTCCAGCAATTCGAGCCGCCGGCCGCAGATGATCAGTTCGGCGCCCAATTCGACAAAGCGACGCCCCATCGCGGCCCCGAGCCCGGAACCGCCACCAGTAATCAGAATACGTTTCCCCGCCAGCAGGCCTTTTTCAAACATCGTTTGAATCCTTTCAAATGTTTCCTCCGTCGTTCCGGACCAGCGCATAGCGCTGGATCCGGAATCCAGAGGTTATTGTTTCATTACGCGACGAGATTCTCCAATGTGCAGCCGCACATTGTAGTTCGCGCGGAGCCTGTCATCGGGCCGCGCTTCGCGCGGACCCGTTGGCGCGCCCCGGAATGACGTAAAGCGGGCGCCTCCTCGCCATGAGGGGCATGCATCCGAATCAGATTGTAGCCCGGCATCAAATCCGGCATGAAGCATTCAGCTTTATTTGTGCGTCCGAAAATCAGGTGTGTCCATGAAAGCCATTCTCTGCTCGCAATATTGCCAACCCGACGATCTCGTGCTGGCCGATGTGCCCGATCCCGTCGCGGAGGCCGGCCAGGCCGTGATCGCGATCAAGGCGGCGGCGCTGAATTTCTTCGACATCCTGATGATCCAGGGCAAGTACCAGATCAAGCCGCCGTTCCCGTTCTCGCCGGCGGCGGAAGTCGCGGGCGTGATCGAAAGCGTCGGCGCCGGGGTTACCGACCTGAAAGTCGGCGATCGCGTGGTGGCGTCCTGCGGCCACAATGGCGCGCGCGAGAAGATCGCGCTGCCGGCGAATTCGATCGTCAAGATTCCGGACAATCTGGATTTCGACCGCGCCGCCGGAATCATCATCATCTACGGCACCGCGCTGCATGCGCTGGAAGATCGCGCCAGTCTCAAACCGGGCGAAACCATGGCGGTGCTCGGTGCCGCCGGCGGCACCGGCCTGGCGGCGTGTGAACTGGGCAAATTGCTGGGCCTGAAGGTGATCGCCTGCGCCTCGTCGGATGAGAAGCTTGAATTCGCCAAGGCGCACGGCGCCGAACTCGGCCTGAATTACGCCAAGGAAGATTTGAAGGAAGGCTTGAAGCGCCTCACCGGCGGCAAGGGCGCCGATATTATTTTTGATCCGGTCGGCGGCACCTACGCCGAAGCTGCCCTGCGTGCGATCGCGTGGGAAGGCCGTTTCCTGGTGATCGGCTTCGCCGCCGGCGACATTCCGAAGATGCCGCTCAATCTGGCGCTGTTGAAAGGCTGCGACATCCGCGGCGTGTTCTGGGGCCATTGGGCGCGGCTCAATCCGGAAAAGAACCGCGCCAATCTCGAGAAGCTCGTGAAGTGGACCGCGGAAGGCAAGATCTCATCGCATGTCGACCGCACCTTCCCGCTGGCGCAGACCGCCGATGCCTTGAAAGTGCTCGCGGGCCGCAAGGCGATGGGCAAGGTGATCCTGCATCCGTAACGGTGCTACACGCGAGAACGTCGTCCCCTACACAACAACTCCACCGTCATCCCCGCGCAACGGCGAAGCCGTTGTCGCTGGAGGTGCGCGCTCTTTCTTGCGCGCCTCGAAGGATGGCCGCAAGTACAGTGCTGAACACCATCCTTCGAGGCGCGCAAGAGCGCGCACCTCAGGATGACGACCGCCGCTTATTCCGCGCACGTTATGGCGGACACGCTTCGCTTTGCCAAACGCTGCCCAAATGAAACCAAGATATCTCCCAAATCGCGCTGATGCGCGTCGTCTTTTGGGCCGATTCACCATGCGATGCTGTCACCCGTGACGGGGGGCGTCGGTGGGCAACAAGACGAATCGTTTGAGCATGATCTCGGAGCAAACTCTTCGCGTTTGTCCCGGGAAAACCGGTTTCCACTTTTCCGGATCATGCTCCAGCAACAAGCCGATGCGTTGGACGCCCCATCGTTGCGTTATGTAATGGGGAAGCATCACCATGACGGAGACCGGAAAGCTGACTCGATCGGATGATCCGATCAAAAATGGATTCGGCAGGTCGCGGGACGACTCGCAGTTTGCGCCCAAACGCGGTGCGCGATTCCGCACGGCGAGATTATATCTGGAATCGGAAGGTTCGCTTCCGCTGTTCCTTTCCGGCCCCACCGATGACAATCGGCCGGCACCGGTCGAAGAAAATTGGGAACAGGACTTCCGCGAATCCGATGGTCGAACCTCCCCGGTGTCACGCGGTGTCATCACAACGGGCATTTTGGCTGCGTCCGCGGTGGCCATCGTCTGCGTGATTTTTTCGCTGCAGGACCGCGATCGACGCGCCGTGATCGCGCATGCGAGCGCCTCGCTCAGCGCGGCGCAGATGGAACCGATCGATCAGCCCGCGCCGACGCGCGAAGCGATATCAGCGGCATTTAAAACCGCGGTGCAGAACCACTCGAAGCTCAATCAGCCGGCGTCAGTGCCATAAGCGATCACAGCTTACGAAACGTCCGCCTCGCCGGTTCCCCGCTTCAACATGACGCGGGCCGCGTCGCGATGTTCCGGGGTGATGTGGCTCGCGACCAGCCGGATCGCAGTGGCGAGCACCGCGGCGTCATCGGTAAAGCCGAGTACCGGCAGCATGTCCGGAATGAAGTCGAACGGCAGGATGAAGTAAGCCAGCGCACCGAGCAGTGTCGCCTGTACGTGGCGCGGCGTCTGTTTGTCGAACGCGCAATAATACGCCGCGAGCAGATCCTCCGCGAACGGAAGTCGCACCATGACGCGCTTGAACTTGACCCAGAAGCGCTTGCGCACGCTGTCGCGGTCTTTCGCCAGCCGGTCGGCCGGCTCGAAACCCATGGTGTGTTCGGTTGCCATCACAGGGCTCCCAGAGGCCGCACGCAATCGCCGCGGCGGATACCTCCGAAAACTGGGGATGTCACGGGGGCGTTACAAGATCGCGCCTGACGAGATCGCGAAGTGTTTTCAGAACACCCCGAGCTGGCCGGCGATCGCGTTCATGGTTTTGGCGAGTTCGATATCGAGCGCGGTGACGCCATCCGCGTCGTGGGTCGCCAGCACCACTTCGACCGTCTTGTAGACGTTGCGCCATTCCGGGTGATGGTCGCGCTTCTCCGCCACCAGGGCAATGCGGGACATGAACCCGAAGGCCTCGTTGAAATCCTTGAAAATGAAGGTGCGGCCAATCGCCTCGCGGCCGGAGATTTCCGTCCAGCCGGACAACCCTTTGAGGGCCTGTTTCCGCGCTTCCGCCGACAGCCGCTCCGCCATGATGTTCTCCTGTTCAGGTAAATCGCCAGCTAAACCGTCGCGTAAACCGTCAAGCTAACACCTAAGACAGCTTCGGGGTCCATTGACGAAACCGGCACAAATGGGCCGGAACCGGGCCCCGGCCAGTAACCATGACACAGATGTAACCCACCGAATGGCCGGAAACTTGCTACAATTGCAGGCGTATCCTGTTGGTGGCGATGAAATTGATCGCAAAAATTGGCCCGTATTCGGCCCGTGATTGGCCAATGATTGATCCAAAGGCAATTGCCATTCGATGACCCAGGGTCCTGACCTCACCGCGGCGCCAGCATCGCCACAGCCGCGTCCGGTACGCCGGTCGATGACGTTCATCATGCTGGCGGGGATCCTCGCCATCATCGGCACGGTCACCGCCTCCTATTATTTCGCGATGCGGCCGGTGATCCTCAAGATCGCGGTCGGCCCGGCCAATAGCGACGACATCAAGGTGGTTCAGGCGTTGACGCAAGGCTTCACCCAATCGCACGGCCATATTCGTCTGCGCCCGGTGCAGACCGATGGCGTCGCGGCAAGCGCGCAGGCGCTGGCCGACGGCAAGGTCGATCTCGCCATCATCCGTGGCGACCTCGACGTGCCGAAGAATGCGCAAGCGGTGGCGACGCTGCGCAAGAACGTCGTGGTGCTGTGGGCGCCTCCACCGGCCAAGGGCAAAGGCAAGAAGGCCGGCCCGAAGATCAGCAAGATCGCGCAGCTCGCCGGTCGTCGCATCGGCGTGGTCGGCCGCACGCCGGCCAATGTCAATTTGCTGAAGGTAATCCTGCAGCAATATGGCATCGATCCGGCCAAGGTCGAGATCGTTCAGTTTCCGGTCACCGAAATCGCCGACGCGATCAAGAACCAGAAGGCCGACGCCTATCTCGCGGCGGGACCGGTCAACAGCAAGATCACCGCGGACGCGATCGCCGCCTCGACCCGCGACGGCGGCACGCCGACGTTCCTCGCGATTGATTCCGCCGAGGCGATCGCGCAGAACCATCCGAATTACGAGGCCGCGGACATTCCCGCCGGCGCGTTCGGCGGTTCGCCGGACCGGCCCGACGATGAGGTCAAGACGATCAGCTTCTCGCATCACATCGTGGCGCGGAAAGATTTATCGGACACCACCATCGCCGCCTTCACCCGGCAATTATTCGCGATCCGGCAAGCGGTGATGGCCGAATTCCCGCTGGCCGCGAAAATCGAAACGCCCGACACCGACAAGGATGCCGCGATCCCGGTCCATCCCGGCGCCGCCGCCTTTGTCGATGGCGAGGAAAAAACCTTCCTCGACCGCTACAGCGATTACATCTGGTGGAGCCTGATGGGCCTGTCGGCGATGGGCTCGGCCGGCGCGTGGTTCGCGGGTTTCCTCAAAAAGGACGAGCGCAACGACAATTCGACCTTGCGTGAGCGGCTGCTGGACATGCTGGCGGCTGCGCGCCGCTGCGATTCCACCGAGGAACTCGACCGGATGCAGTCCGAGGCGGACGGCATCCTGCGCGACACGCTGCAATGTTTCGAGCATGGCACCATCGAGGAGGGCGCGTTGACCGCCTTCAACATCGCGCTGGAGCAGTTTCACAACGCCGTCGCCGACCGCAAGGCGCTGTTGATGAGCATGCCGCAGAACCTGCAGCGGGCGGGCGCCCAGTTCCGGGCCACCGGAACGCTGTAGACAAGTCGCTACAGCAAGTCCCGGCTGTAATCGCGCCGTCATCAAGTTTTCCTATAACGGATCCAAATCTCAATCGTCATTCCGGGATGGTCCGCAGGACCAGACCTCAGATGCGCAATTGCGCATCGGGAATCGCGAGATTCCGGGTTCGATGCTGCGCATCGCCCCGGAATGACGACCCCCAGATACGGCGCGCATCATCGAGGCCTCGCATGACGATCAAAATCTCCCGCCGAAATTTCCTTTCTACCGCGGCAGCGACTGGCGCCGGGGTCATCGCGTTGCCCTATCTCAGCCGCGCCGCCGACCGGCCGCTGGTCACCCATGGCGTGCAGTCCGGCGACGTCGGGGTCGATGGCGGCGTGGTGTGGGCCCGGGCCGACCGGCCGTCGCAGATGATGGTCGAGGTCGCCACCACCGAATCATTCACCAATGCGAGGGTCTTGCCGCCGATCGCCGCCCTGCCGGAGAGCGACTTCACCGCGAAGATGCTGCTGGAGAATCTGCCCGGAGGGCAGGAGATTTTTTATCGTGTGCGCTTCCGCGATCTTTCCCACACGGATGTTGCCAGCGAGCCCGTGGTCGGCCGCTTCCGCACCGCGCCCGCCGACCGGCGCGACGTCAGCTTCGTCTGGGGCGGCGATGTCGCCGGACAGGGCTGGGGCATCAACCCCGACGATGGCGGCATGGTCACCTACGCGGCCATGCTCCAGCACAGACCGGATTTCCTGCTGCATTCCGGCGACACGATTTATGCCGACGGCATCATTCAGGCCGAAGTGAAACTCGCCGACGGCAAGACCTGGAAGAACATCACCATCCCGGAAAAGGCCAAGGTTGCCGAGACGCTCGACGAATACCGCGCCGCGCATAAATACAATTTTCTCGACCATAATGTCCGCGCTTTCAATGCCGAAGTACCGATCTTCGTGCAATGGGACGATCACGAGGTCACCAACAACTGGTCGATCTCCAAGCAGCTCCCCGATACCTACAAGGTGCGCGATATCAGCCTGCTCGCGGCGCGCGCGGCCCGCGCGTTTCACGAGATGTATCCGATGCGCGAGAGCATCGTCGAACCGGGCCGGGTCTACCGCACGCTCAATTACGGCCCGCATCTCGACGTATTCATGCTCGACGAACGCAGCTATCGCGGCGGCAACGGCCCGAACCAGCAGACCGCTTATGGTCCCGACAGTTATTTCATCGGGCCGGACCAGCTCGCCTGGCTGAAGCGCGCTTTGCTCAACTCGCGCGCCACCTGGAAGGTGATCGCGTCCGACATGCCGCTCAGCCTGATCGTGTATGACGACGCCGCCAACAAAAAGGGCTCGGAAGCGTTTGCCCAGGGCGACGGCCCGGCCCGCGGCCGCGAACTCGAAATCGCCGACATCCTGCGCTTCATCAAGACCTCGGGCGTCCTCAACACGGTGTGGCTGACCGCCGACGTGCATTACGCCGCGGCGCATTATTACAACCCCGACAAGGCGCAGTTCCAGGAATTCGATCCGTTCTGGGAATTCGTTTCCGGCCCGCTTCACGCCGGCACTTTCGGACCGAACGAACTCGACAACACCTTCGGCCCCGAAGTGCGGTTCGTGAAGGCGCCGGGCGCGGACAAACAGAATCTGCCGCCATCAGACGGCATGCAGTTCTTCGGCCACGTCAAGATCGAGGGCGCCACCGGCCAGATGACCGTAACCTTGCGCGACCGCGCCGACGTCGCGCTATGGTCGACCACGCTGGATCCGAAGCTGGGTTAAGTCGACCCGCGTCATTTCACTGACGGGCGGACCTCGCCCGTCGGCCCTCTTCAGTACGGACCTCATCCTGAGGAGCTTGCGAAGCAAGCGTCTCGAAGGATGAACGCAATACAGGGACTCGCGACCATCCTTCGAGACGCGCACAAGAGTGCGCTCCTCAGGATGAGGTCGGAGATAGCCTCACAAACCTATCAGTCACCGCTGCCGCCCCGCAGCACGGCTTCCAGTTCCTCGGTGGAGCAGGGTTTCGGCAGCCGCGGCCGGTCTGAAAAAGCCGCGGGCACCTTCACTTCGGCGGCGTATCCGGTCACGAAAGCGAACGGAATCTTCAGCGCGTCCAGCCGCTCGGCGATCGCGAAGCTTTTTTCACGGCCCAGGCCGACATCCAGCAGCGCGAAATTCGGCGCGCGATCGGCGATCATCGCCAGTGCCTTCGCCACGCTGCCCGCGGTCCGAACGGTCTTCACGCCCAAACCGAGGACCGTGTCCTCGAAATCGAGCGCGATAATGGGATCGTCCTCGACGAGCAGCAAATCGTCCGGAAAAATAGCCATACCGGGAGGGGCGGGTTCCATGATCTCGCCAAAGGTCAGCAGGTCGGATGGGTCGAAGTGTTGAGCGGCCATCGTCGAAGCCTCCATGCAGCGCCCCGTGCGGTTCCCGAATTGAAAACCACCACAGCGCCGACCCCCTGTCTGTCCACTTGTGAACACAGCAACCCAATAACTTGCGCTATCGTCCCCGTGGAAACATGGGAAACCTTGTAATGGCCGCGCTTCGACCAATGCCTGACACCGGCGACCGGCCGTTCAACAATTTGCTGCGGCGGCTGAGCGTCAGCGATTTTGCCCTGATCGCGCCGTATCTGGTGCCTGAAGAGGCCGGGCCCAACGACCTGCTCTATAACCCGGGCGACGATGTCGGGACCGTCCATTTCCCCTGCGGACCAAGCCTGGCGACCTTCTTGGTCACCAACGAGGACGGCCGCGATGTCGAAACCATCCTGGTCGGCCGCGAAGGCGCGGTTGGCGGCATCGTCAGCGAGGGTTATCTTCCGGCCTACACGCGCATCATCGTCAAATTCGGCGGCCCGTTCGTGCGCCTGCCAGTCGCGAAGCTGGACGCCGCTAAATCCAGATCGTCCACCTTGCGCAATGTGTTCGCGCGCTACGCCGACTGCATGATGGCGCAGATGTTCCAGTCGACGGCCTGCAACGCGATCCATTCGATCGAGCAGCGCACCGCGAAATGGATCGTCTCGGCGATGGAGCGCACCGACGGCGACGTCGTGCCACTGACCCATGAACAATTGGCGACGCTGCTCGGGGTCGGCCGCTCTTATGCCAGTCGCGTCATTCAGGTGTTCAAGGCCGAGGGTGTGCTGGAAACCCGGCGCGGCTCGATCCTGGTGCGCAATCCCGATGCGCTTCGAATCCGTTCGTGCCTCTGTAACGAATCGGTCAAAAATCACTTCGAGGAAGTGCTGCGCGGGGTCTATCCCAGCGAACAGGACCCGGCGAGCTAACCGCGTTATCTCGTCGCCACGCAGGCTACACCGCTTCTACGTAATCAGCCGCCACGGTCTGTATCGCTCAGACGTTCTGATATACAGGCGCAATCAGCTTTTCCAGAGGCGCATCGAGCGTACAAACCACGCCGTCCGACTTGAAGTCCATCAGGACTTCTCCACCGAAGTCGTTCTTCAAAATTCTTTCGATCAAGCGAGTCCCGAAACCTCTTTCCGATTGTTCGGGTTCGACGACGGGAGGTCCGCCGCTTTCGGCCCAATCGAAATGAAAGTTCGATTTGTCCCCGGCATTCGTTTCCCAGAAGATGTTCACTTTGCCATGCTCGTTGGAAAGAGCGCCGTATTTCGTGGCGTTCGTTGCCAGCTCGTGAACGGCGAGCGCGATGGCGAGGGCTTGCTTTGGCTGTAACAGTAATTCCGGCCCGCGCACCTCGAAGCGTTCGCGACCGGTCCGATGAGGCGCTAAAGCCCCCTCGATGACCTCCCTTATCGATGCACTCGTCCAGCTCGTTTGAACCAGGATGTCGTGCGCGCGGCTCAACGTCAGAAGCCGCGCGGTAAATGCCTTACGCGCGGCCTCCATATCGTTGCCGCGAATGGTTTGATTTGCGATAGCTGAAACCATCGCGAGAGAGTTCTTGATCCGGTGCTGCAATTCAGCGGTCAGAACCTTCTGCTGCTCCTGAGCTTCGGCAAGCTCCGTGATGTCCCGCGAGATTGAAAGAATATGCGACGGCTTGCCATCCTCGCCGAAAATGGGCGACACCTGAACATCCCAATATCGAGAATTGCCTTTGGCCGTGTTGGCGGCTCCCTTGAACGTGGCGGTGCCACCAGCCCTCGCCGTTTCGACCGCTGCACGGGCGTCGGCATTTCCAACCCCGGCCCAGAGGTCCGGCCACGGGCAGCCTTTGAGCTTCCCGAAATCCTCGACCTCCATCACCCGTTTGCCGCCCTCGCTCATGAACTGCAATTGGCCGTCGAGGTCCAGGATCTTGATGCAGTCGCCACATCCTTCGAGCACACCGCGCAAGACGTCACTGTTACCCGCTAGGCCAGTGCCCGCCGCGCGAAGTTCCGTATCAAGGGTTTCAACGGTCGAGATGGATCGATTTGACATCGGAAACGGCACGGTTCCTGAAATAGGATCGAACATTAAGCACGGGACATCATCAACAGCTAGCTCAATCGGTTGTTCCGTCAGCGCGGCTCCTGCCCCGACGTCGCACCAGGTTTGACTAGGAGACGCCAGTCAACTCGCGCAACGTCACCACGATCTCCCGCGCGCTGTAAGGCTTCGGCAGAAAACGACTGCCCGAGGGCAGATCGTCGTCGCTCAGCTTCGCCCTTCCCGAAGTCGCCACGATTTTAATCGGCGGCCATCTGCCTCTGATGGCGGCGGCCAGTTTCAGACCATCCATCGAACCCGGCATATGCACATCCGTGAAAACAACTGTGATGTCGAAGCGGCGTTCAAGAATTTCGATGGCCTCGTCGGCATCTTTTGCCTGCACGACCTCGAAACCAGCGGACTTGATCATATCGGCCGCGTCCATGCGGATAAGGAAATCGTCCTCAACGATCAGGACTGTGTGTTGGTTGGTTTCGGAATGGACCAATGCATAATGCCTCCCAGCGTTGGTCAAGCATTGCAGATGGCGTTCGTTCCTCCCCGGCGGCCATCCGGAGCGACAAAGGGGCCGCTTGGGTGTGCTCCGCCTTAAAATGGAATTGGAAGAACTCATCAGCGGAACTTCCGACAAGGCGTCCGGTATCGCGAACGAGGCAATCGGCAAAGCCAAGCAAGGCGGAGGCAACGTCGTCGGGTCTGACAGTCTGATGACCGAGCGCGCGCATTTCCTCAAACTCCGATCCCATGATCACAGGCCGGTCCCACGCGGCCTGAAGGTGGGCTGTGGGCGGCATTTTCCCGATCCGGGCCGCGATCTGCGGTCCCAGGGCTTAAGGGTTCCCCCGGAACCTGCCGCTAACGGCGAAATTCACCCTGTTTGACCGAAAATCGGTCAACCAAAATGCCAACAAACCATTGTTTTTTGGCGTTTTCTGAATATATTGCGCCGCAACGAGTAAGGTGTGCCCGGTCCTTTTGGCCGGGCTTCCTTTTTGGGCGCGAATCTTCCTTTGGACGGCTGCGCCTTCGCATTTCAGGTTTTTGAGCGTGATCCGGAAAAGTGGGTCCCGGTTTTCCGGCGAGATCGTGCTCCAGCCGTGGCCTAGTCAGAATCGGCCCAGTCAGAAGAAGAGCTATGAACCTTCGTAATATCGCTATTATCGCCCACGTCGACCACGGCAAGACCACGCTGGTCGACAAATTGCTGCAGCAATCCGGCACCTATCGCGACAACCAGCGCCAGGTCGAGCGCGCGATGGACTCAAACGATCTGGAGCGCGAGCGCGGCATCACGATTCTTGCCAAGTGCACCTCGGTGCATTGGCTAGACACCCAGATTAACATCGTCGACACCCCCGGCCACGCCGATTTCGGCGGCGAGGTCGAGCGCATCCTTTCGATGGTCGATGGCGTGATCGTGCTGGTGGATGCCGCCGAAGGTCCGATGCCCCAGACCAAGTTCGTGGTCGGTAAGGCACTCAAGCTCGGCCTGAAGCCGATCGTCGCCATCAACAAGGTCGATCGTCCGGACGCCCGCATCACCGAAGTCGTCAACGAGGTGTTCGACCTGTTCGCGGCGCTCGACGCCACCGACGAACAGCTCGATTTTCCGATCCTGTATGGGTCGGGCAAAAACGGCTGGATGGGAACAACACCGGAAGCTTCGCACGAGGACGGCATGAAACCGCTGTTCGATCTCGTGATCAAGCATGTCGCGCCGCCTGTGGTCGAGGAAGGCCCGTTCCGGCTGCTCGGTACCATCCTCGAGGCCAATCCCTATCTCGGCCGCATCATCACCGGCCGCATTGCGTCCGGTTCGGTCAAGCCTAACCAGGCGGTGAAAGTGCTGTCGCGCGACGGCAAGGTGGTCGAAACCGGCCGCATCACCAAGATCCTGGCCTTCCGCGGTCTCGAGCGGCAGCCGGTCGAGCTGGCCGAAGCCGGCGACATCGTCGCCATCGCAGGCCTGCCCAAGGGCACCGTGGCCGACACCTTCTGCGATCCGAGCGTCGATGTGCCGATCCAGGCGCAGCCGATCGATCCGCCGACGGTGTCGATGTCATTCATCGTCAACAACTCACCATTGGCCGGCACCGAAGGCGACAAGGTTACCAGCCGTCTGATCCGCGACCGCCTGTTGCGCGAGGCCGAAGGCAACGTCGCGCTGCGCGTGGTCGAGGCTGCCGACCGGGATTCGATGGAAGTGTCGGGCCGCGGCGAATTGCAGCTCGCGATCCTGATCGAGACCATGCGCCGCGAAGGTTTTGAACTGTCGGTTTCGCGTCCCCGCGTGGTGTTGACCAAGGACGAGAACGGCCAGCTGCTGGAGCCGGTCGAGGAAGTCGTCATCGACGTCGATGAGGAGTTCTCCGGCGTGGTGGTGCAGAAGATGAGCGAGCGCAAGGCCGAGATGATCGAGATGCGCCCGTCCGGCGGCAATCGGTTGCGGCTGGTGTTCTACGCGCCGACCCGCGGCCTGATCGGCTATCAGGGCGAACTGATGACCGACACCAAGGGCACGGCGATCATGAACCGCCTGTTCCACAATTACCTGCCCTACAAGGGCGACATCCAGGGCCGCCGCAATGGCGTCCTGATCTCCAACGATCAGGGCGAGGCCGTGGCTTACGCCATGTTCAAGCTGGAAGATCGCGGCCCGATGATGATCGAGCCCGGCTGGAAGGTCTACAAGGGCATGATTGTCGGCGAGCATACCCGCGACAACGACCTTGAGATCAACATCCTCAAGGGCAAGCAGCTCTCCAACATCCGCACCACCTCGAAGGACGAAGCGGTGCGGCTGACCCCGCCGATCCGGATGACGCTGGAAAAGGCGCTGGCCTATATCGAGGACGACGAGTTGGTCGAGATCACCCCGAAATCGATCCGCCTGCGCAAGCGCCACCTCGACGCCACCGAGCGCAAGCGCGCCGAAAAGACCAAGGAAGCGGTAGCGTAAGGCGGCTATTGGCTTAGCCACGCCGTTTGCAATATTGATTGTCATTCCGGGGCGCGCGTAGCGCGAGCCCGGAATCCATAACCACGACCGGGAGTATGGATTCCGGGCCTGCGCCTAACGGCGCATCCCGGAATGACGACGGTGAGATAATCAATGTCCCTCCCCTCCTCAGTCGATGTCGCCGTCATCGGCGCCGGCGCCGCCGGCATCGCCGCCGCGCATGCGCTGAAAACTTCCGGCCTCTCGGTCATCGTGCTTGAGGCGCGCGACCGCGCCGGCGGGCGCGCCCACACCATTCAGGCCGCACCGGATATCACCTTCGATCTCGGCTGCGGCTGGCTGCATTCGGCGGACAAGAACCGGTTCGTCGGCATCGCCGAACAATTGAACTTCGAAATCGACAAGACCCGCCCGCCCTGGCGCGAACAGAGCTTTGACACCGGCTTTCCGCTCGCCGATCGGATGGATTTTATTGGGGCGATCGACGCGTTCTACGACCGCGCCGAGCAAGCCGCGAGCCAGGCGATCAAGAGCGGTCACGACCAAGCGGCCAGCGACTATCTCGAGCCCGGCAATCGCTGGAACCCGATGATCGACGCGCTCTCCAGCTACATCAACGGCTGCGAACTCGATGCCGTGTCGATCCTGGACATGGACGCCTATGAGGACACCGAGATCAATTGGCGGGTGCGACGCGGCTATGGCGCGATGATCGCGGCCTATGGCGCCTCGTGCCCGCTGGCGCTCAATTGCCAGGTCGGCCTGATCGATCATTCGGGCACGCGGCTGCGGATCGAGACGTCGCAGGGCACGCTGACAGCCGACAAGGTCATCGTCACCTTGCCGACCAATCTGATCGCTGACGAAGCCATTCGCTTTCATCCCGCGCTATCCACAAAGGTGGACGCCGCGATCGGCCTGCCGCTCGGCCTTGCCGACAAGGTGATGCTGGCGCTGGATGAGCCTGAGGCGTTGCCGAAAGACGGCAATCTGCGCGGCGCCACCATGCGCACCGCGATGGGCAGCTATCATTTGCGCCCCTTCGGGCAGGCGGCGATCGAAGGCTATTTCGGCGGCAGCTTCGCCCGCGAGTTGGAAGACGCCGGCCCCGGCGCCTTCGCCGCCCAAAGCATCGACGAGATCGCAGCGCTGCTCGGCAATGATTTCCGCCGCAAGTTAAAGCCGCTGGCGGAATCGCGCTGGGCTCACGATCCCTTCGCCCGCGGCTCCTATTCGCACGCGCTGCCCGGCCACGCCGGCGACCGCGCGGTGCTCGCCGCACCGGTCGATGGACGATTGTTCTTCGCCGGAGAAGCGACCTCGCCGAATTTTTTCTCGACCGCGCATGGGGCGAGAGACTCAGGGGAGCGGGCTGCGGAGGAAGTGATGTTGCCGCAGAAGGTTCGGTGATCCCAACGTGGATCATTCCGGGGCGCGCATAAGCGCGAACCCGGAATCTCGAGCTGTTTAGCTGCTGCCGATGAACAGCTCTGGCTTCCGGGTTCGATGCGGAGCCTGTCATCGGGCCGCGCTACGCGCGGACCCGGTGGCATCGCCCCGGAATGACGGACCCCTACTCCATCACCCGCGCCCGAAATTCCTCATCCGGCAAAAAACACTCGTCGTATTTTCCGAAAATTCGATATCGATTCCGCGCGACGAGATTATAGAAACCGTCACGCAAAAACTTCGGCACCACGCGCAATCCGCGCGTCCATCCCCAGCCCGGCAGATTCGACAGCACCCTCAGCGCGGCGTCGGATTTGAAAGTGGCAATGCCGCCATGAACCACGGCATTGGTGTCGGGATCATCAGGGTTGATACCAAAGGCCTGCGCCAGCCGGGCGCCGTAGCCGGACTGAATCGCCGTAAAGCGAAATCGCTTTTCTGTATCGCGCGCGACGACGAAGCGGATCCAGCGCGAGCAGAACACGCAGACGCCGTCGTAGAGGATCACATCATCGTCCGGCCATTGGCTCATCGGCTATTTTGACCAGGAAATGAGAGCGTCATTTTTGCGCTATTTCTTTTTGGCCGATTTCACCGCTGCCGCCTTCAGCGCGGTGTCCAGCACCGGACCCAGGATCTTGTCCGCGCCGTCGCTCTCCGCCAGCCAATGGCCCTCGTTGCCGAACGCCGGCAGCACGTGAAACTCGACCTTGTCGCCGCCATGGCGGAACGCGTCCGCCATCTGCTTCGACAACTCCGGGGAGAAATAGCTGTCATTGGCCGCGACCAGCCAGGTCACCGGGATCTTCGCGTCGTCGCCGAACTCGGCCGCCGACGCCACCAGCGTGTGCGGCGCGCAGACCTTGTTCGGCTCATCGTTGGCGTGACCGCCGCGTCCCGGCGCGAACGCGATGATCGCCGAAATCACTTTCGGATCCTCGCCGGCCAGCGCCAGCGCGCCCCATGCGCCGGCCGAATGCCCGACGATGACGGCGCCGCCCTGCCGGATAAAATCCGCGGCCTGCAGATAATCGAACGCCGCCTTGATCGAATCGGCGGTCGCATAGCCGGCGCGGGAATAATTGGCCTCGTCGCAGCCGCCCTGGTCCTCGAGATATTTTCCGCCAGTGGCGCCATGGCCAAGCCGTTCCGGCACCAGCACGGCAAAGCCGCGCGCGACCAGCGCCGCCGCCAGTGCGCGATATTCCGGCTGCGGCATTTGCGCGCGACGCAGCACGTTCTGGGTCGAGGCGTGCGCGATCAGCGCCAGCGGAAACGGGCCGTCGCCGGGCGGGCGATACAGCACGGCGTGCGACGCAATTTCAGGATCGGGGGTCGGCAGCAGCCATGACTGCTTGCGATTGGGTTCGCCCTCGGCGCCAGCGGCGCCGAATCTCGGTTGGGCAGCGGCGCTATCGATGCCGACCGAGGTGAGAGCCATGAGAACGCAAAGGGCCTTGAAAAACTGCATAAATGGACCTGACGTGATCGAAAACAGGGACGGGCGAGGGGCTGGAGCCCAGGACTTTGAGCAAGGACGTGAGCCAAGGACTTTTAGCAAAGACTTGGGATCGCCCGCACACTACCCACGGCGAATCAAATCGGGCGCATTTTTTCGTGAATGGCCCGGCCGCCGCAGCCCAGGTTTGGCACGCCACTGCCCCGCCAACCGGCAGCCCATTGCCTTCAGAGGCGCCCGCTGTCCTTTTTCGGTACAGCCCGGCCGGAAAACTGATGCAGAAAATCCACAGGTTAACCGATAATTAAGGATGGACCTTGAAGCCGACGCGCTGACTTGCTTTGATCGCACCCATGAGCACAACCCTGATCGAGGTTCGGCCGGCCAAAGCTGCGGATGCAGCCGCGGTGGCGTCCACCCATGACGAAGCCTGGCGTTCAGCCTATCAGGGTATCATTCCCGGTGCCGAACTGGAGAAGCTGATCAACCGGCGCGGTCCGCAATGGTGGGACAGCGCGATCCGCAAAGGCAGCCGCGTCAGCGTGCTGGTATTCGGCGACAAGGTCGCGGGCTATGCCAATTACGGCCGCAACCGTGCCCGCAGCCTGCATTTCGAAGGCGAAATCTACGAGCTCTATTTGCGCCCGGAATTCCAGGGCCTCGGCTTCGGCCGCCGTCTGTTTACCGCCGCCCGCCGCGACCTGCTGCAGAGCGGCCTCAAGAGCATGGTGATCTGGGCGCTGTCCGACAACGATCCGGCGACCGAGTTCTACCGCGCCCTCGGCGGCCGCATGGTGGCGCGCTCGTCGGAGAAGTTCGGCGCCAAGTCGCTCGACAAGGTCGCCTTCGCCTGGACGAACTAGGATCCAGGCTTTTCGCCGCTTTTTGTCTCTATTGTCGTTGCCGGGCTTGACCCGGCAATCGATCTTTTTCTAAAGCGACCTTTGAAGCGCGATGGATACGCGGGTCCAGCCCGCGTATGACGGTTGTGCTCATCTCGCAACGTCGGAGCCATCCATGCGTATTGACGCCATCTCGATCGGAATCGATCCGCCGCGTCAGGTCAACGTCATCATCGAAGTGCCGGTCGGCGGCGAGCCGATCAAATACGAGATGGACAAGGAGGCCGGCACGCTGGTGGTCGACCGCTTCCTCTATACGGCGATGCGCTATCCCGGGAATTACGGCTTCATCCCGCACACGCTCTCGAACGACGGCGACCCCTGCGACGTGCTGGTGGCCAACACCCGCGCGATCGTGCCGGGCGCGGTCATGAGCGTGCGCCCGGTCGGCGTGCTGTTGATGGAAGACGAAGCCGGCGGCGACGAGAAGATCATCGCGGTGCCGTCGTCGAAGCTGACCCAGCGCTACGACAAGGTGAAGACGTACAGCGATCTGCCCGACATCACGCTGCAGCAGATCCAGCACTTCTTCGAGCACTACAAGGATCTCGAACCCGGCAAATGGGTCAAGGTGTTGCGCTGGGGCGGCCCCGACGATGCGCATCGGCTGATCGAGGAAGGCATCGAACGCGCGAAGGCGAAGGGTTAGCTGACATCGTCGAGATTTGACTGTCGTCATTCCGGGGCACGCGAAGCGTGAACCCGGAATCTCCAGGTTCCGGGTCTGGTCCTTCGGACCATCCCGGAATGACGGGCATCTTCAAACCCCCGGCTTCGGTAGCCCGGCGATGGCGCAGGCGGCGCGCAGCGTGTTCACCAGCAGGCACGCCACCGTCATCTGGCCGACGCCGCCGGGCACCGGGGTAATCGCGCCGGCGACGTTCAAAACCTCGTCAAACGCGACGTCGCCGACCAGGCGGGCCTTGCCGTCGGCGCCGGGCAGCCGGTTGATTCCGACATCGATCACGGTGGCGCCTGGCTTGATCCAGTCGCCGCGCACCATCCGCGGCTTGCCGACCGCGGCGTAAACCAGATCGGCCCGGGCGCATAATTTCGCCAGATCGCGCGAACGCGAATGCGCTATCGTCACCGTGGCGTTTTCATTCAACAGCAATTGCACCAGCGGGCGCCCGACCAGATTGGACCGGCCGATCACGATGGCGTTCAGGCCCTCCAGCGAGGCATGCACGCTCTTGGTGAGGATGATGCAGCCAAGCGGCGTGCACGGCGACAATGCGGTCAGGCCGCCGGCGAGGCGTCCGGCATTGCTGGGATGCAGCCCGTCGACATCCTTGGCGGGATCGATGGCGTTGATGACCGCTTCGGTATCGAGCGACTTCGGCAGCGGCAATTGCACCAGGATGCCATGCACCGCGGGATCGCGATTGAGTTCTGCGATCACGGCCAGCAGATCTTTCTGCGCGACGTCGGCTGCAAGCCTGTGCTCAAACGACGCCATCCCGGCGGCCTGGGTCTGCTTGTGCTTGCTGCGGACATAGACTTCGCTGGCGGGATCGCTGCCGACCAGCACCACCGCAAGGCCGGGCGTGAGCTGATGATCGCGCCTGACGCGAGCGACCTCGTCAGCGACGCGCGCGCGAAGCTCTGATGCAATGACCTTTCCGTCGATAAGGCTGGCCGTCATCTCAATCCTTCTGATCTTGCGTTTGATCCCGCGTTGCGGCTGTCACCTTACGCAACATATTGCCAAGTTTCGCAGGATCGCCATCGACCGCGATCTGTTTCAGGCGCGAGGTCACGCCGGATAATAGCCGCACCCTGGCCTTGGGCACGCCAAGCGCCCTGGCCAGTAGTTCCATGACCGCGCGATTGGCCTCGCCGCCCTCGGCAATGGCGCGGACCCGCACTTTGACCACCGAGCGGCCGTCCGCCAGCGTTTCGATACCGTCGATCTCGTCGCGTCCACCACGGGGCGTGACGCGCAGCGCGACGCTGATGCCCTGGGTGGAGTAGCGCCAAGGGGTCCGTGAGGCGTCCATCAAGCATCCGTCCAGTAATCAGAATATTGCGGTGTACACAGGCTCGCAAGGCCATGGCCGAATCAAGATGAGGGCGTCCAAAGCACCTCGAATTGCTGAAGGCCTCCCTCATTCCGAGGGGAGATCAAGATAAAATCGTGAAACACGGCCGATTCGACCCGGTTGCTTTCGCCCATTATAGTGGATTAGAAGGCCGCAGGGCTTTGGCATGACCGATTTCTGCATTTGATCCGTGAAATAATCCAGTTACCGTCGTGGCCGAAATCTGGCACTCGTGTTCATCGCGCTGGCGCCTCTCGTCGTAACGAAAGAGCGCAAGGGCGCGACGTGGCATAAGGCTGAAAAATGATCCGATTGCTCCTTTTTGTCGATTATCTTCTTGGCCTTTACGTTTTCATTTTGGTTGTCATGGCCATCATGTCGTGGCTTGTCGCCTTCGACGTGATCAACACACGAAACTACATTGTTCGCTCGGTGATACACGCCCTGGATGTGTTGACGAACCCGGTGCTCGCACCCATTAGGCGATATATCCCGCCCATGGGCGGATTGGATCTTTCTTTTTTGGTACTTTTCATACTGATCCAGCTCATCAGATCTGTTCTGATCCCCAATCTGATCGACCTCCTTCAATAAGAGGGAGGACAGAACGGCAGCGATGCGAAATGTGGCCGTTTCGGCGTTCTTGACTTGCCCTTGGCGCGGATTGTAAATGGCGCCGACTGCTGGCCGTCTCGGCACTATCGAGGCGGCTGCGGAGGGGCCATAGCTCAGCTGGGAGAGCGCGTCGTTCGCAATGACGAGGTCGGCGGTTCGATCCCGCCTGGCTCCACCACGCTTCGGGCTACGCGCGGCGCAGCCACGAAAGCTCGAAGGGCGAAGCGTGGTGCCCGGCATAGCCCGAAGGGCGACGACGGGCCGAGTTCATCATCACTGAGTGCCCCGCTACTTCCCGGTAAATCGCGGCGGCCGCTTCTCCATGAAGCTTGCGACGCCTTCGCGGAAATCGCTGCCGCGCAGCGCCACCACCATTTCGCGGTTGGCGTCGATGGTGGCCTCCGCCAGGGTCTGGAACGGCACGTCGTAGAGCTGGCGCTTGATCACCGCGATCGCGCTCGGCGAGACGAAGTCGGCGAGATCGCGCGCATAGGCATAGGTCTGCTCGCGCAGCTGATCGGGCGGATACAACCGGTTGACGAGGCCGATGCGCAGCGCCTCGTCGCTCTGCACCCGCCGCGCCGACATCAGCAAATCGAGCGCGTTGGCGTGACCGACAATGCGCGGCAGCATCCAACTGATGCCATGCTCGGCGATCAGCCCGCGACGCGAAAACGCCGTCGTGAACACAGTGTTGTCGGCGGCGAAACGCAGGTCGCAATACAGCGCATGCACGAGCCCGATGCCCGCGGTGGCGCCGTTCAGCATGCCGATCACCGGCTTCGGGATCGACGGGTAATAAGCGTAGCGCGCCTGCCAGTCGGACCGGCGGTTCATGTCGAACGCCGGCACGCTCGCCGCGCGCTTGACGTCATCGGGATCGAGCCCCTTCAGCGCATCCATATCGGCGCCGGCGCAGAACGCTCGGCCCGCGCCGGTGAGCACGATGACACGGACGCCATCATCCGCCGTGGCGGTCTCCATGGCGTGGCGCACATCGCGTTCCATCACCGCCGTCCACGCGTTCATCCGGTCCGGACGATTCAAGGTGATGGTCGCGATCTTCTCGCTGACGTCGTAGAGAATATGCTGATAGCTCACGGCGATCTCCCTGATGTTTTTTTGACCACGCTTATTCAAAGCCCGGACCGTAGCCCGGATGAGCGAAGCGACATCCGGGACTCTTCCCGCATGTCGCTTCGCTCATCCGGGCTACAGGCTCGACTCTAGCACATCTGGATTTTGGAAAGGCGCGTTCGCAACGCCCGCGCTTTATTCGGCGGCTTCCGCGATCACGGACATCGGCATCCGCGCCAGCCAGCTATCGATAAATTGCTTCAGCCAAGCGCGCTCGGTCACATCATGCACCGCGCGATCGGCGAAGTGACGTTGGCGCTCGCAGGCGCCCGGCGAACTCAGGCGGTCGTAGCCGCGCGTGGTCCAGCGATGCATCATCGCGTAGGTGACGTCGGGATGGAACTGGAAGCCGAAGGCGTGGCCCATCTGGATGGCTTCGACCGGGAAATCGCTTCCCTCCGCCAGCAACTCCGCACCATCCGGCAGCTCAAAACCTTCGCGGTGCCAATGATAGACATGATCGGGCCAGCCGGGGCAGGCCGCAAGGCCCGCCGCGGTCGGCCGGATCGGATAATATCCCATTTGCGCGCGGCCCAGCGGATGCGGCGCAACCCGGGCCCCAAGCTGCCTGGCCAGCATTTGGGCGCCCAGGCAAATTCCCAGAAATGGCCGCTGCTCGCGAAGCGGCACCGCGATCCAGTCGATCTCCCGGCGCACGAAATCATCCGGATCGTTCGCACTCATCGGGCCGCCGAAAATGACGGCACCGGCGTGGTTATCCAGCGTTTCCGGCAACGGGTCGCCAAATCGTGGCCGCCTGATATCCAGCCGGTACCCGAGCGCCCGCAGCGCATTGCCGATGCGGCCCGGCGTCGACGTCTCCTGATGCAGCACGATCAGAACCGGCAGCAGGGCCGCGGCGGCTTCGGATGCGGATATCCTGCCCGGGAAGCGCAGCACGGTGTCGGCGTTGGTTTCGAGCGAATGAAACAACATCGTTTTTTCGTGTTGGCGGCACAACAGCCGAAATCATACCTAAGCAAAGGTTAATTTCGTATGAGCTTTGGATCATCTTCAGAGCAAATCGCGGGCCAGACGCGGCGAGTCAGCGCTTCCGCAGCTGAAAACGGCCGACCGCCGCCAGGATGAACCCGCGCGGAAACAACCGCAGCAAGAACGGCACGATCTTGATTCCAAGGCCGGGCAAGACCGCGCGCTTGTTGGCCATCAGCCCGCGATAGCCTTGTTGCGCGACATCGGACGCCGAGACATTCAAAATCGCGGAATCAAATCCGGGTTTAAATCCTGCCCGCGCCTGAAATTCCGACGGCACCGGACCGGGACACAGCGCGGTGACGCGCACACCACGAGGCGCGAGTTCCTGGCGCAGCGCTTCTGTGAACGACAGCACATAGGCCTTGGAGGCATAATAGACCGCCATTCCGGGGCCCGGCAGAAAGCCCGCGATCGAGCCGACATTGAGGATGCCGCCGCGATTTCGGATCAGGCTGTCGGAAAATCGCAGCGATAAATCGGTCAGCGCGCGGATGTTGACGGCAATAATGTTGAGCTGCTCGGCGCGATCAAGTTCGATCGCATCCCCGAACAGGCCAAAGCCCGCATTGTTGACCATGAACTCGACCTCGACGCCCGCGGCGGCCAATGCAGCGGCGATTTTATCGCCGGCATCGGATTGCTCGAGGTTGCATGAGATCACGATCGGCGCCGTGCCACCGGCGGCCGTGATTTCGCCGGCCAGGGTCGCCAGGCGATCGGCACGGCGCGCCACCAAGGCGACACGGTGGCCGTTCGATGCGAAAACGCGCGCCAGCTCGGTACCTATTCCTGCTGAAGCTCCCGTAATCAGCGTCACACGCTCGGTCACATCAAATACTCTTGCTTCAAAATGAGGGCTAGCGCGCAGACAAGAGGATACGGTTTAGGCGGGCTGCCCGTCACCTGCAAGTGACCCACAGGCATGGCGGCGTGACCAACCGGACATAAGGGAATTGAACGGCAATATTTCGCGGGTTGGGCGGCCAATCCGCCCATAAATTAAAATTCTGTCATGTGCGGTCGCGCGCATTCGCCGCAGCGCATCATGTCGCAGCGTCCGCGATATCGGAGCCATCCTTCACCGGCACCGGCTGTCTGGCCGCGACCTGATGCTTGAGGTCGATCCGGCCGCGCGAGGACACGCCCAACAGGTCCGCCGCGCGCCACACCACGTTGTCCTCGAACTCGCTGACCTGACCGTCGGCGTAAACCAGCTCCCACATCATTTCGACGATGCGGAGCCGTCCTTGCTCGTCCACCGAACGCATGATGACGCTGGTGAAATGATAGAGATCAACCGCCTCGCCTTCGACCAGCGTGGCCGACGCGATCAATTGATCCGCCGTGCCCGGATCGAGCGCGAAATGCGTTTCCAGCAGGCCATGAAGCTTGCGCTTCTCGATGGCGGATGGTTCGCCGTCGAGCGAAATAACGTGAATCAGAAGCGCCGTTGCCGCCAGGCGATATCCGGTGTCGTCAAAATTCCGCTCGCCATGCGCGCCGGGCGAAACAACATCGGCAATGAATTGGCGTAGTCCGTCCAGCATCAATCTTGACCAAAATGGGTGAAACCTGCGGGCCACATCAACTGGCGGCCCATGATCGTGGTGTGGTGACCGCTATATGGGTCAGAACATCAACCCGCGCAATCGGCGCGGGTTCCGATGGAAGCATTACGTTTAGGCAATGCTGCGCGGTCCCTCGTCATGGCCGGGCATAGCCGTCCAAAGGACGGCGTCGCTTCCGCTCGCCTATGTCCCGGCCATCCACGTCTTTTCTCATTTAAGTTCAGCAAGACGTGGATGCCCGGGACATCTAGCGCGAAGACGCGCTTCGCGCTTTTGCCCGGGCATGACGAACTTGTTGGGGGCCCGATCTTGTGAGCGTTGTTCCACTCACGCCGCTACGGTATTTCATACACCACGATCTTGTCGGCAATGCCCCGCAGCGCGGCCTGCTTTTGAATGGGGGTAATGGCCTCCCGCTCCAGAATCGCGGCGACCGCCGGCGCATCGATCACCGGCCCGGTGATGTGGATCGCCTGCGAGGTCGACAGGCCCTGGACTCTCGCGGCGATATTGACGGTCTGGCCGAAATAATCCTGCCGCTCGTTGAGCATGACCGCGAGGCACGAACCTTCGTGGATGCCGATCTTGACCACCAGATCGTTGGTGCCGCGCTCGACATTGAGTTTGTCCATCGCGCCGCGAATCCGCAGGCCCGCCGCCAGCGCCTGCTCGGGCCGGTTGAAAGTCGCCATCACCGCGTCGCCGATCGTCTTCACCACGGCGCCCTTTTCCGCGGAAATGATTTCCAGCAACGCATGGAAATGCGCCCGCACCAGATCGAACGCGGCGAGGTCGCCGACCCGCTCATACAGCGCGGTCGAGCCCTTGAGATCGGTGAACAGGAATGTCAGCGACGTGATCTTGAGCCGCTGGTCGATGTTGAGATTGTCGGCCTTGAAGACGTCGCGGAAGGTCTGGTTGGTCAGCATCCGCTTGGCCGTGAGGAACGGCTTGCGCTTGCCTATCAAATGATGAAGCGCATCGGCGGCGACCAGCACCGACGGCAACACCCGCACCCCGGCATGATTGTCGAGCGAAAGAAGCAGCGGGCCGGGCCGCATGATCGTGGTTTCGACCGGCCCGTGTGTATGGTCATACGACAGCGATAAATATTGCGGATCTTCGGTCGGCTCGCCCTGGACGTCGATGAAATGCGCGGAATGCGTCACCGGTTCGAACACGATGATGAATTGCGCTGGCAATTGCAGCGGCAGCACCGTCTTGTCGCCGGCCGGCATCTCAAGCGCCTTGAGCATCACGTCGTTGGACAGCGACGCGAAGGACGCCTCGTCGAAGTCGACGCCGGAGCTCCAGAATATCTGCTTGAAATAATCCGCGATCGGCAGCGAATTGGGATCGTGCGCCGCGATCCGCCTGACCCGCGGGCTGACGGTGAAGGCGACCTCAACCTGCTCGTCGACCGAGGCCTCGTAGCCGCATGCGCATAATCCGCACTGGTATTCGTCGTGCCGCAGCGATTTAAGCGTGCTGTGGGCGTCGAGCACGCCACCGCAACCGGGGCACAGCACGTTCCAGGTAAGGTCGAACAGGCCTAGCCGGGAAGCATGCAGAAAGCCCGAGATCACGCGCTCTTCGTCGAGTCCGGTTCGCTTCGAAAAATCCAGCAGATTGATTCGATTGAGTTCATGATCCGCGCCGGTCGCGACCAGATGCTGGATCGCGTCGGCGACCGCTGGATCGATCGTCTGTCTCAATACTGAAAATTGGGCCTGGGTGTCGCTCATAGGTTACGTTACGGCATATCACAGCCGCGTCCAAGTCACGGTTTCAAGTCACGGTTTTATCAACGTGCGGCGATCTGAAACATCGGCGAGCGCTCGGGCTGCGTGGTGACGATCCCGATCGGCATCACCGGCTCCTTGTCGAGCAGCGTGACGCGAAATGCGCCAATCATTTTTGCCAGCGCCAGCGTCGCTTCGACCAGCGCGAAATGCGCACCGATGCAAACCCGCGCACCGACCCCGAACGGCAGATAGGCGAAACGATCGGGCGGTGGCGACGGCGCCATGAAGCGGGACGGGATGAACGCGTTCGGATCGCGCCAGAGCTTTTCATGTCGGTGCAACAGCCACGGCGCGATCAGGATCACGTCTTTCTTCCGGACCGGCAGGCCGGCGATCTGGTCCGGACCGGCGGCCGCGCGTGCGATCAAAAACGCCGGCGGATAAAGCCGCATGGTTTCGTCGATCACGGCGCGGGTGAATTTCAGCCGCTCAAGCTCCAGCGCGCCATTGACGGTGGCGCTCTCGACCTCTTTGGCCACAGCCTCCTGCGTCGCCGGATCGAGCGCCAGCAGATACAGCGCCCAGAACAATGCGGTCGCGGTGGTCTCATGGCCGGCGAGGATCATGGTCGCGACCTGATCGCCGAGCTGCGCGTCGGTGAACGCCTGCCCGGTCTCCGGATCGCGCGCGGCGTTCATCAGGTCGAATAGATCGTGCGACGGCGCGCCTTCATTCTTGCCGGCGGCGCGGCGTTCCGCCATCAGCATGGCGATGAAACCGGTCCAGCGCTTACGAAAGCGGGCACGGGAAATATCCTGCGGGCTCGGCCATGCCAGCGGCAGCAGCATGTCGAGAAAATGCGGCCGCGCCAGCCGCGAGCCATATTCCATGACAAAGTCACGCAATGCGGCGCCATAGCGGTCCATCCCGAACGAGAACATCGTGCGGCCGGCGATCTCGAGCGTCATGCGCTGCATCGCTTCGCGCAAATCGACCGGCGCGCCAACGCTTGCCGCAAGCTTCGCGATGGTCTCACCGGTGGCCGCGATCATGTGCGGAACCAGGGTCGCGACCGCACGCGGCGTGAAGGCCGGCGCCAGGGTGCGGCGCTGATGCTTCCAGGCGCGCCCTTCAGCGATCAGCAGGCCCTCGCCGAGCATCGGGCGCAGCACCCGGATGCCGGGCGGCGTTCGCGTGTAGTTCTCGTAATTGTCGACCAGCACATGCCGGATCGCGTCCGGGGTGTTGAGAATAAAGCTGCCATGGCCGAAAAATCGACCCTGGATGATATCATCCTCATAGGCGCGCTGGCCCCAGGAGCCGATCGCGCTTTTGCGCATCGCGGCCAGCCGCCCGAACGCCGTCATATTCTGCGGCGCGCGCGGCGGGTGAGGAGGCACCAGCGGCGCGCGCGAGACAGGCATATCGTAGACTTCGGCAATGCTCACAGGCGGCCCTCGCTCGCGATCAGGAACATCCCAACAACTAGTAAGTCAGCTCCGCGATCGCAATCCTGTTCTCGGACGCCGGCCACGCCCGCGCCACAATCCGCTCCTGGTTGAACAGGGCCGCGACCGGACGACCAATGTCCGCGGCCGAAAGCCTCAATGTACTGAGCGAATCCGTCGGAACGCCCGGTTTCACATCGATCGGTTCCTTGCCATCGAACAGCACGATATCGCGCGGCAGGCCGAAATATCCACGCGGCCGCGACATCAGCACCACCGCGCCGGCGCCAGCATCGGGTGGCCCCAACGGCCGCGCGGCGCGAAGATGCACGACGTCGGATGAGCGCGGAAACGGCGACCGGTAAAAATGAGTGATGGGAGAGCCCGCTTCTGTCAGCACGATTTCGAGATACCAGGACGGATCGACCTGCGCCGGACCCCAGCGTCCATCCGCTGACGTGGTCGAGTTGTGAACGGCGGCGCCGATCCGCTCGCCGCTGGCCGCGGAGACGCGATACACATCGACCGTCGCGCCGGACACCGGACGGTTGGTGGGGATACCGCCGGGCGTGCCGGTCACGAGGCCGCTGAGTTTGACTTGCGCTTCGGACGCGATCGCAATCATGTCCGGCTCGCGGCCGGCGATGAACTTGTAGATTTCGCGAAAGGCGCGCGGCGAATACGCGGTCTCACGATGGTCGACCGCGCCGAGCACGAGATTGGTGGCGCCCTTCAACGCCGGACCTTCGGCGGTGATGCCGGTCGGCGTGCCCGGTTTGCCGACGAAGCGGCCGTCGGATTGCGCATATTTGTCCATGCCGTCACTACGCAAGGTCAGGAACGCGGTGCCCGGCGTCACTTCGCTGTCGCCCTCGTTGAGACCGCGCAGGAACGGACCGCGGCCATTGAACTCGTTGCCGAGGCCCTGGTCCCAATCATAGACGCCATGGTTGGGAACGCCGCACAGCACGGCGTGGCTGACATCCGCGCCACCGCCGTTCTTGATGATGTTGCGAATCGGGTTGCCGCCGCGCGAATTGCCGACCAGCGCGATCCGCGCCGCGCCAGTGCGTTGCTGTAACGCCTTGATCGCCTCGCCGAGTTCGCGGCGCTGATCCTCGGTGGAGGATTTGTTCGGCTCCGGCTTGGTATCGTCGGTGCGCGCCACCGGGTCGGTGAAATTGATGGCGAACATCCGCGCGCGCGCAACGCCATTGGATTCCATCCGCCACATCGTCGTCATCCACAGCGCGGCGTGGTCGCCATTGCCGTGCACGAACAGGACCGGCGGGAGTTCGGCGACCGCGGGCGCGGCCGGGGTTTGCGCGAAGACCGATGTCGCAAAGCCATTGGCCAGCAAAGGCAGCGCGCCTGCGCCCGTCAAAATCGTCCGCCTTGATAGCCGCATTTGGTGACCTCCCGTTATTTTTCAGTGACTTAACCGTGCCGCAACGCTGCTTTTGGCCGCCTGGGCACTGGACAGCACAGCCCGTTCACGGGCATCAATCAGACAATCCAGCCTAGAATCAAGCCGCCAGCGAGAGCCGACCAACCGGAACGGGATATGACCGACCAGACCGCGCGCGCGACATTTGCCCCTGACAGCATCGCCGCGCCGCTGCGGCATCCGGTATTCCGGCGCATCTGGCTCGCCAGTCTGCTATCCAACCTCGGCCTGCTGATTCAGGGCGTCGGCGCCGCCTGGGCCATGACGCAGATGACGTCATCCGCCGACAACGTCGCGCTGGTGCAGACCGCGCTGATGCTGCCGGTGATGTTTATCTCGATGCCCGCCGGCGCCATCGCCGACATGCACGACCGACGCATCGTCGCGATGATTTCGCTGACGATCTCGTTTTCAGGCGCCACCGCGCTCTCGGTGTTGTTCTGGCTCGACCGCGTCACGCCGAACGTTCTGCTGGCGTTGTGCTTCGTGGTCGGCAGCGGCATGGCGCTGTTCGGACCGGCCTGGCAGTCCTCGGTCAGCGAGCAGGTGCCAGCGGAAACGCTGCCATCAGCGGTGGCGCTCAACGGCATCAGCTACAACATCGCGCGCAGTTTCGGCCCGGCGATCGGCGGCGTCATCGTCGCGAGCCTGGGGGCGGTGGCCGCCTTCGCGGCCAATGCCGTGCTTTACGTGCCGCTGTTCGCCGTGTTGTTCCTGTGGCGACGGAACGTGGCGCCGTCGCGGCTGCCGCGCGAGCGTCTCAACCGCGCCATGGTGTCGGGCGTGCGCTACATCTACAACTCGCCCTCGATCCGCATCGTGCTGGCGCGCACGCTGGTGACCGGCATCCTCGGCGGCTCGGTGTCGGCGCTGATGCCGCTGGTCGCGCGCGACTTGCTGCATGGCGGCGCGCAAACTTACGGAATCATGCTCGGCGCGTTCGGGATGGGCGCGGTGATCGGCGCGCTCAACATCGGCGAAGTGCGCAAGCGGATGACCGGCGAGGCGGCGATCCGCGCCTGCGCCATCTCGATGGGTGGCGCGATCGCGGCGATCGCGTGGAGCCGGCAGCCGGTGCTGACGGCGGCTGCACTGGTGGTCGCCGGCGCGGTATGGATGCTGGCAGTCGCGCTGTTCAACATCGGCGTGCAGCTGTCAGCGCCGCGCTGGGTGGCCGGCCGCTCGCTGGCGGCGTTCCAGGCCGCGATCTCGGGCGGCATCGCGCTGGGAAGCTGGGGCTGGGGACGGCTGACCGATGCGGCCGGGGTGGAAACCGCGCTGTTGGTCTCCGCCGGGCTGATGTTCATCTCGCCGCTGCTCGGATTGTGGCTGCGGATGCCGCGGGTCGGCGCCCGCAACGAGGATGCCGAGGTGCTGGCCGATCCCGAGGTGCAATTGTCGCTGACCGGGCGCAGCGGCCCGCTGGTAGTCGAGATCGAATATCGCGTCGATCAGGACAACGCCCGCGCCTTCCACAATGTCATGCAGGACGTGCAACTCAGCCGCCAGCGCAACGGCGCCTATGGCTGGTCGATCGCGCGCGACATCGCCGATCCCGAATTGTGGACCGAGCGCTATCACTGCCCGACCTGGTTCGACTATCTGCGCCAGCGCAACCGTACCACCCAATCCGAGCGCGCGCTGCATCAGCGCGCGATCGGCTTCCATCTCGGCCCCGACCCGATCCGCGTCCGCCGCATGCTGGAACGCCCGTTCGGATCGGTGCGCTGGAAGGAAGACACGCCCGACCGCGCCACCAGCGAAGTCCTGCCGGTGGTCGCCTCCGCCGCGGGCAGCAGCACCTGATTTTCAACAATCGTCATTCCGGGGCGCGCGCAGCGCGAACCCGGAATCCAGAGATGATTACCTCGAGATTCCGGGTTCGAGGCTTCGCCTCGCCCCGGAATGACGTGAGATGGTGTCACTGCCCGTGGTCGACGAGCACTTTGTCGCAGGCCTTGCTGATCCTGGCGCGGTTTTGCTTGAGGCAGGCCAGCACCGCCTGGTCGCCGTCATTCATCACGGCACGGCAATGGCGGCTGACGTCGCGGGCGCAGGCGTCGTGCCCCTGCTGCTGGGCCGAGGCCGCAAAGGCCAGCACAACAAACGGAACAATCAAAAGAAATCTGGCGATCATATCGGTCCTCTTGCGCGTCAATGAACGGGATCATTCAGACAGCTTTGTGGTCTCAATGCGTTCCCTGCCGTTCCGGATTGCGAAACAGCCGCATCCGGCAGGATCTGAATCCGGAATGATCCGGTGAAAATTAGTTAGCGGAACGCGGCGCCGTTGGCATGACGTTAACGTCTATTTCTCATTAATGACAGGGACGCGAGAGGCGGGCGCGGCGTGGAACTTGCGGTGTCGTTCATTGGCCGACATCGCCAACCGCGCGGTCGCGCGCCATCGTTTTGAGTGTGTAGAAAGAGTATTTCCATGCGTAATGCGTTAGGCCTGATGGTGGCGACAATTGTTTCGGCGGCCCTGATCGCCGCGGTATGGTTCTGGACGTCATCGCCGCGTGCTGAATTGGCTTTAGCTCCCGCTACCGTAAAGGCCGCGCAGGCCGAACGGCTCCCCTCCTCCGCCAAACCGGCCGATGATGTCGCCGTGACCGGCTCGATCGCGGCCAAGCCAGCAGTATCTGCCCCCGCGCCGGCGGCGCCCGCCGCCATGGTGGCCCAGCCCACCGGAGCCCCTTGCGCCAATCCGGACGCGCTCGGCGTCAGCCGCGTCGTCGAGGTCGACACCACGGGCGGACCCGGCTTCGGTTTCGAAAATTTCAAACAGCTCGATTTTCTTACCGACAAGGAAGTCGTGCTGACCTTCGATGACGGTCCGTGGCCGGGCAACACGCCCGCGGTACTCAAGGCGCTGTCGGACCAGTGCACCAAGGCGGTGTTCTTCTCGATCGGCAAGCATGCCGGCTATCACCCCGAGATTCTAAGGCAGGTCTACGCCGCCGGTCATACCGTCGGCGCCCACACCTGGTCGCATGCCAATCTCAACAGCAAGAAGCTGAACGAGCAGCAGGTCAAGGACGAGATCGAAAAGGGTTTCAGCGCCGTCAAGCTCGCGCTGGGAGCCGATCCGGCGCCGTTCTTCCGCTTCCCGGAACTGCAGCATAACCCCGGCGCGATGACCTATCTCGGCACCCGCAACATCGCGATGTTCTCCTGCGACCTCGACTCCTTCGACTTCCGCAAGACCAGCACGCCCGACAAGGTGGTGCAGACCGTGATGGGCAAGCTCGACAAGCTCGGCAAGGGCATCATCCTGATGCACGACTTCCAGAAGCACACCGCCGACGCGCTGCCGGAATTGCTGCGCCGCCTGAAGGCCGGCGGCTACAAGGTGGTGCAGATGAAAGCCAAGGCGCCGCTGCAGACGCTCCCCGAATATGACGCGATGGTGATGAAGGACGGCAAGGTGCCGGTCGCCAGCACCCGCCCGGTCAACAGCGTGGTGCAGACGGTTTCGCAGTAAGCTTTTTCGCGCAATTCCCTTTCTGCAAAACGCGCCTTCGGATTGATCCGGGAGCGCGTTTTTCGTGATCGGGCCTTCAGCCTTCGCGCGCATCGAGCGCCCGACGCACAAAATCGATCAGGAAATCCGGTTCGTCACGCGCGAGATATTTTCCGGATCTGACCAGGACGACACCAAAGCCCAGCATTCCAAATGGAACAGCCAGCGCCTGCCACCCATTCGCCGGAAGCGCACCGTGCGTGTTACGCAACAGGTCGATCGTCCTGATCGCCATCGCGCCGCAACCGATCGAGACCCCGCCGAACCAGACCGTCAGGAAGGCACGCACCAGCGGGTGCAGCCCGACCTTGCAATGCAGCCGCGTCTGGCCGCTCTCGTCGATAATCTTTCCGTACAGCGAGATTTGAAACGAATTCCGATACCCGATCCGTTTGCGCAATCGAAAGGAGGTTGCTCCGACGGAGCCAACGACCGAACCGCTCCATCCCTCCGCGGTTTTAAACCGCAACCTCTGCACGCACTCTTCGGCGGACAGCGGCGATATCAGATCGACGATCATGGAAACCATACGGCGGTTGGCTGGCGCGCGGCGGCGACTTCACACCAATAGGGCCGCCGGGTCCATCCCCCGGGGATGACGGCGTGGCCGTGGCGTTTCAAACGCCCGTTCAATGCAGGGGAAAACGCTGGTGCCGCAAACAGGACTCGAACCTGTGACCCCGTCATTACGAATGACGTGCTCTACCAACTGAGCTATTGCGGCGAACCATGGCGCGGTTTCGGAAAAGCGCCGAAAACGCCCGCACCTGATATCGGGCGCGCCGCGATTTTGCAAGAAAAACGGGCGTCACAAAGGGCGTACTAACTGCCCCAGCGCGACAAAAACCCGCGCCAGCCGCCGGTTTGGGCGGTGGGGTGGATTTGTTCAGCGAATTCGTCGGCGCCCCCCTCGTCGTCGATCCCGGGATCGTCGGGCGCCCGCAGGATCGGGATCACGGCCGGAATGCTCGATGGCGTGACTTTTGGCAGATCCTGGCGCGCGCGGAACAGGGGCGCGGCCTGAGGCGGTTCGGCCGGGGCCGCCGCCGGTGAGGCCATTGGCGAAGCGGCCGGCACGGGGTCGGGCGCCAACGCGACCACGGGAGAATTATCCTGCGGCGCCGGCGATGCCGGTTCGCTTGGGTCCGCGGCAGGTTCCGCCGCGGGCTCGGTTGCAGGCGCGGCTGAAGCCTCGCGCCGCGGCGCCGGCGGCGCCAGCATCGCTTCCTCGAACGGCGACGGCTCGATGGTGGCATTCCTGTCGGAGGGCAGGGCGGCGAGCGGCGTCTGCCACACAAAGGCGTCGAGCCGGCCGGAGACCGGCGACACCGGCCGCCAGGTCGAGGACACATAGCCGTCCGCGGTCCACACCGGATCATGCAGCGCCCGCACCGCGCGCAAGGTCCAGGCCCGGGCCCGGCCGCTGTCGCCATGTTCGGTGCGCTCGATCTCCGCCATCAGCATCGCGACACGCTGGGTTGGCGCTGCGATGAACGGCGCCAGCGCTTCGCGCGCGCGGGCATATTCCGTGGCGTCGATCGCGGCGCGCGCGATTGCCAGCGCGCTTTCGAGATGTCCGGGCGCCTTTGCCGCCAGCGTCTCGATCCGCACCAGCCGCTGCCGCGCGGAATCCCCGAGTTTCACATGCGCATAGGCATCGGCCAGATCGGGATGCGGTTGCGCCAGCCAGGCCGCTTCGATGATCCGCATCGAACGGCGGATCTGATGCGCCTCGCTGTCGAATTTGCTCGCCAGTACCGCGGCCGGCACCAAGGTCGGCGCCAGCTTGACCGCTTCCATCGCGCTCTCGCGCGACGAATCGCGATCGACCGTCTCCAACTCGAGCGCACGCGCCGTCAACAACACGCCGCGCTGGCGCCGGTACGTCGCCTTGTCGATCAGACCCGCCGACAGATTGGTGTCGAGGATCGCCAGCGCCCCGCTCCAGTCGCCCTTGGCGCAGCGAAATCCAAGCACCGCATGCGAGGCCCAGGTCGACGCCGGCGCAAGCTTCAGCGCCTCTTCCGCGATCATCACAGCGGCAACCGGATCGTCGGCGCGCTGCGCCTCGACGAACAAGCCGCGCAATCCCAATAGCCGGGTATCTTCGCGTTCGGCCATGGCGCGGAAGGCGCGCTGCGCGCCGGCGCGGTCGCCGTCGAGCTGCGCGGACTGGGCATGCAGCAGCAGCGCCAGCGGATCCTGCGCCGCGTGACGGCGCGCGACTTCGGCATGGGCCCGGGCCGAGGAGGAATCGCCATGGCCGACCGCCAGCAGACCTTGCGTGATGGCATGCCGGCCACGCGCGATACGCCGCTCGCGCCGGCCGCGCTTGATGCCTTTCGGCAGGCGCCAGAGCGCAAGCAATATGGTCCAGACAAGGATCGCCGCGACAATGGCAATGCCGAGCAACAGCACGAACACCGGCACCGAGGGATGAGCGCCCCAACCACCCCACGTCATCGTGACTTCGCCGGGCTGATCGGCAACCCATGCCGCGCCCATGGCTGCGAGTGCAATCAACAGCAGAAACAGAATGATCCGGATCATCGAACGCCTATTGCGTGGGTTTGGCGAGCGCCGCCATGGCGTCGGTTGCGAATTGGCGCGACACGTTCAATGCCGCATCGCGCGCATCCGCCTTGTCGATCCAGGATTGAGCGGCGGCCCGATCGGCCGGCGGCAGCGTCTTCAGCTCACGCCGGGCTTCGTTGGAATCGTTGCGCAACGCCGCCGCGGTCACCCGCGCCACGATTGCGCCGCTGTCATTACCGACGGCATCGGTGCGTTCGATCCGAATCAGCTTCGCCGCACCGGCTTTCAGGCGATCGACCAAGCCCTGGTCCGCGGCATCATTGTTCTTGTCGCTGACCAGCAGCGGCGGCGATAATTTTGGCACCAGCAATAATAACTCGCGGCTCAAGATCGCCGCGGTCGGTACGCCGCCGGCGGCAAAACTGTCGAGCGGCTTGAGCGCCGCGGCATCAGCGGCGAGCGCTTTCGCCGCATTCAGCGTCGCTGTGAATGGTTCGCCCTGCCGCACCGACAATTCGAGCAATGAGGCCACCACAACGCGGCGCAGCAGCGCGTCATCCGCCGGCTTGGGTGTTTCCGGCGCGGCCTGGGCCCGCGCCGCGCTCTCGATCTGATCGAGCCGCGCGTTGATCGCGGACAGATCGACCACGGCGGCGGCCGCATCGCTCGGCACCGATCTGGCGCCGCCGATTTCGCCGGCGAGCTTCTGCGACTGCGCGCGCAGCGCGGCGATATCATCGCGCAGCGACGCTTGCGATTTATCCAGCGCCGCGATCCGCGCCAAGGCGGCCGGATCGGTCGCGGGCACTGCGGGCTTGCTGGTCTTCGACTCCAGTCCCGCGACACGCGCGGTGAGGCTATCGACCGCAGCCGCGCTGACTTGAGGCGGCGCCGGCGGCTGAACCGCGGGCCAGCCCAGCATCCAGCCGACGCCGATCACCAGGGCGGCAGCCACCGCACCGGACACCGGCGCAATCACCCAAGGTGAAATAGGAGATGAAATCGAAGGCGAGCTGGCCGCCAGCGGCTCAGCAGCCAGCGCTTCCGCCGCCAAGGTTTGCTCTGACAAAGTTTGCTCTGACAAAGTTTGCGCACCCAGGGTTTCCTCGGGCTGAGGTTCCTGCGGCGCGCTTTCCGGCGCGGCATCGCCGGCCGCATGGCGGGTCTCGCTGGAAACCCGAGTCTCGCTGGAAACTTCCGATGCATCGAGATCGATGGTCGGCGGCGCACGGCGGGCACGGCCCGACTCCGGCGACAGCGTGGCGTCTTCCGGCTTCCCTTCGGGCTTCTCTGCGGAGCCCGCTTGAAAGCCTTCTTTGAAGCCTTCTTGGGGCCTGTCATCGGCCATCGCGATATTCCTCATTTGCCCAAGGTAGCCCGGTAGACCTTACCAGATTCCACGCCCTCTTAGCGCGATCAAGTCCGCAAAGCACGCATCAGCGTCTCTAATAAGGCATTTTCATCGGGCTGGCTGGCCGTCAGCACCTGCGTCGCCCCGGCGTCACGGACGATCGAGGCCACCGCGTCGGATAGGCAGCATTGCGGGATCGCGAGCGCCGAAATCTCGACGCCGGCGGTTCGTGTCGCCTCCAGAAACGCGCGCGCGCTGCGCCGTGAATAATGCAGCACGGCGCGGACCCGATTGGCCGCAAAGCCCTCGCTGGCTTCGCGCGGCAGATCGGTCACCGGAATCATCCGGTAGGTGGTGTGGGTCACGACGGTAAATCCGCGTTCGCCGAGATCGCCGGCAAGATCGCGCGCCAGATCGGCGCCCGCCAGATACAATAGGGTGCTGGCTTTCTTCAATTGCTTCGCCTTGACGCTGGCGAGTACGGCGTCGCGCAGCGCCGTGACGTCGCCATTGGCTGATATGACCTTGTCAAAGCCGGCGCGACGGGCGGCCTCGGCGGTGTGTTCGCCGACCGCGAACAGCGGCAGCTTGAGCAATCCCTGGCCAGATGGATGCTGCTCAAAGCCGCGCAACGCATTGGCGCTGGTGACGATCACGGCGCCATAACGCGCATCCGCATCATCCTGAAACGCATGAGCCTCGAATCGCAGCATCGGCGCCAGCAGAACCTCAACCCCCCGGCCACGGAGCGTCGCGGCGGTGGCCTCATTGTCCGGGTGCGGGCGGGTGACAAGAACGGCCATGCGTCAACCCCTCTGCCCGGTATCTTCTGGGCTCTCGAAAAATTGCACTCTGAGACCCCTCAATGCTACTGGATAATAGTGGATCGATTTCCTGAAACCAATCGGCCACACTCTTGGGACCTCATCCTGAGGAGCCCGACGAAGCGTAGCGAAGGCGGGCGTCTCGAAGGATGGCAGCCGGCACGGCCGTCATCCGCAGCCATCCTTCGAGACGCGTCGCTCACGCGATGCTCCTCAGGATGAGGTCTTTGGTAGGCAAACGCCGCTTTCGGCACCAGTGCAAGGGCTCAAATTGGCTAACGACAAGTGGATGCTCGTGCTGGGCATCGAGACCACCTGCGATGAAACCGCCGCCGCCGTGATCGAACGCCGGGAGGACGGTTCCGGACGTATCCTGTCGAACATCGTCCGCTCGCAGACCGAGGAGCATATCCCGTTTGGCGGCGTGGTGCCGGAGATCGCCGCACGCGCCCATGTCGACGCGCTCGACGGCATCATTGCGGCCGCCATGAAGGAGTCAGGCCTTCGCTTCAATCAACTATCGGCGGTTGCCGCAGCCGCGGGCCCTGGCCTGATCGGCGGCGTGATCGTCGGCCTGACCACCGCGAAGGCGATCGCGATGGTGCACGACACACCGCTGATCGCGGTCAATCATCTCGAGGCCCACGCGTTGACGCCGCGGCTGACCTGCGCGCTGGCGTTTCCCTATTGCCTGTTCCTCGCCTCCGGCGGCCACACCCAGATCGTCGCCGTCACCGGCGTCGGGCAATATGTTCGTCTCGGCACCACCGTCGACGACGCGATGGGCGAAGCATTCGACAAGGTGGCAAAAATGCTCGGGCTGCCGTATCCGGGCGGCCCTGAGGTCGAGCGCGCTGCGCGCGACGGCGATCCCAAACGATTCGCCTTTCCGCGGCCGATGCAGGGACGCCCCGATGCGAACTTTTCGCTATCCGGATTGAAGACCGCGGTGCGCAATGAAGCGAGCCGTATGGGGACACTGGAGCCACAGGACATCAGCGATCTCTGCGCGAGCTTTCAGGCCGCGGTGCTGGAATCGACCGCGGACAGGCTGAGCGTCGGGTTGCGGCTGTTTCACGAACAGTTCGGTCCGCCAAGAGCGTTGGTCGCGGCCGGCGGCGTCGCGGCCAATCAGGCGATCCGCGGCGCGCTGCAGGATGTCGCGGCGAAAGCGCAGACTACGCTGATCATTCCGCCGCCGGCATTGTGCACCGACAATGGCGCGATGATCGCGTGGGCCGGCGCCGAACGGCTGGCGCTCGGCATGATCGACACCATGGACGCACCGCCGCGCGCGCGATGGCGGCTCGACGAGAACGCCGTGGTGCCGGCGGGGTTCGCCAACACCCGCGCGGGATTTTAGCCATGCGCCGCGAGATAGGCCGTGAAGCAATCACCGACGTCATCCTGAGGAGCGGCGTCTTCGTCGCGTCTCGAAGGATGGCCGCGAGTCCGTGTGTTGCATCCATCCTTCGAGACGCGCGCAAGGAGCGCGCTCCTCAGGATGACGACCTAGGTAGCTTCGCAGGCTCAAGAGCGGAGCGAGGAAGCGCGCAATGCCTGTCGGTAAGGCGTAGTCATGCCGTCATTTAACTCCGTTGCGGTGATCGGCGCGGGCGCGTGGGGAACGGCGCTGGCGGGTGTTGCCGCGCGGGCCGGGCGCGACGTGATGCTTTGCGCGCGTAGCGCAGCACACGCCGAGCAGATCAATGCCACGCGCGTCAATCCGAAATTGCCCGGCGCGGTGCTGGATTCAAGCATCGTCGTAACCAGCGACCTCGCACGCGCCGCCACCGCCGACATCATCCTGATCGCAACGCCGGCGCAGCATCTGCGCTCGGCCGTCACCGCGCTGGCGCCGCATCTCGCCAAGGCAAAGCCCCTGATCGCCTGCGCCAAGGGCATCGAGCGAGCCACCCATCGATTCATGACCGAGGTGATCGCGGAAGCCGCGCCGGACGCGACGCCGGCAATCCTGTCGGGACCGGGATTCGCCGACGATGTCGCGCGCGGCCTTCCCACCGCGGTGACCCTGGCGGCCCACGATGAAGCGCTGGCAAGCGCGCTGGTGCAGGCGTTGGGCTCCTCGACGTTCCGGCCCTATCACACCACCGACATCCGCGGCGTCGAGATCGGCGGCGCCGCCAAGAACGTACTCGCGATCGCCGCCGGCATCGCAGTCGGCCGCCAACTCGGCGCCTCGGCGCAGGCCGCGCTGACCACGCGCGGCTTCAGCGAGCTGGTGCGGCTTGGCCACGCCTGCGGCGCGCGCGGCGAAACCATCGCCGGATTGTCAGGCCTCGGCGATCTGATCCTGACCTGCTCCAATCCGCAGTCGCGCAATTTCGCGCTCGGCATCGCGCTCGGCCGCGGCGAGACGCCACCGAAAGGCAAACTCGCCGAGGGTGAATTCACAGCCCCAGTGCTGATCGAACTCGCCGCTTCGAAAGATGTCGATATGCCGGTATCGTCGGCGGTGGCCGCGATCTTGCGCGGCGCGGTGACTATTGATGCGGCGATCGAAGGCCTGCTGACGCGGCCATTCAAGGCGGAGGGATAGATAATCTTGCCGTCATGCCCGCGCTTGTCGCGGGCATCCATGTCTTGGATAATAGCAATGAAGGAAGACGTGGATGGCCGGAACATAGGCGAGCGGAAGCGACGCCGTCCTACGGACGGCTAGGCCATGACGAATGGATGGTGGACATCATGAATTATTGGTTGGTGAAATCGGAGCCGTCGACCTGGTCCTGGGATCAGCAGGTCGCAAAAGGCGCCAAGGGCGAGGCCTGGACCGGCGTGCGTAACTTCACCGCGCGGCAGAATCTCGTGAAGATGAAGAAGGGCGACCGCGCCTTCTTCTATCATTCCAACGAAGGCAAGGAGATCGTCGGCCTCGCCGAGATCATCAAGGAGGCCTATCCCGATCCGACCGACAAGACCGAGAAATTCGTCTGCGTCGATATCAAGGCCGACAAGCCGCTGAAGACCCCGGTGACGATGGCCGCCATCAAGGCCGACAAGAAACTGGCCGAGATGGCGCTGGTGAAATACTCAAGGCTGTCGGTGCAGCCGGTCACGGCCGAAGAGTGGAAGATGGTCTGCAAGATGGGCGGGCTGTAGCCGCCGGCCTCATCCTGAGGAGCGGCATCTTTGCCGCGTCTCGAAGGATGGCTGCTTGTGGCACATGGTTCGAGACGCGCGAAGACGCGCTCCTCACCATGAGGCATCAGTTATCAAAGCGTCCCTTCCGCTCTTCCACAACGGGAGAGGGAGAAAACTGGATATCTTGCATAGCTTTGATGTAGATTGAGATCATGAACAAGCCCGGCAATATCGTCACGACACCGAGCGGCGACCAAATGGTTGTGCTGCCGCTTGCCGAGTATGAGCGCCTCGTCGAAGCCGTGGAGGATGCCGCCGACGTTCGCGCCTACGACGCCGCCAAACGGCGTCTTGCCGAAGGGCACGACGAGTCCATTCCAGCCGAATTTGTCGACCGTATTCTCAATGGCGAAAATAAGATTCGCGTTTGGCGAGAGTACAGAGGTCTCACCATCAAGGCTCTCGCGGATACCAGCGGCCTGGCCGCAGCCTATCTGTCGCAAATCGAGACCGGCAAGCGCGAGGGGACGATTGAGACATTCAAGAAAATTGCGGCCGCGCTGCGGGTCGATATCGACGACATCGCCTGAGAGTCCTACTGAAAAACTTTCCGAGAAGGCGCTGGTAAAATATTCGCGGTGTCGGTGACGGCGGGAAAATGGAAAATGGTCTGCAAGATGTGCGGGATTTAGGTCCATCCTCGCCAAGCGGTATCATAAAACCTCTCACTCGCCGCACCGTAGAGTCCCCACCCCTCCCCGCAGGGGAAACTTAGCATTTCAGGCGCTTACTCCGGACCTTGCGGCAAGAATAACCCCGGGAGAGGAGCAGGTTTTGAAATCGGGTGCCAAAAGCCTGAGGCCGACACCGCGCGACGACACCGCGGGTGTGTCCATGACGCCCGCTCTCGAAGCCGAGACGGAGCGGCTACTGTCGCAACGCACCCGCGACATCCGGTTTTCTCCCGAGATGATTCTGGCCTATCGCAAAAAGGAATGGCCGCAACGAAGCAAGATTTCGCGCGCATGGATGGTCTGGGTCGCGCTGATCAGCATGGCCTTCGTGCCGGTCAGCTACCTTCTCGCTCCCGAATTCCTGTCGCTCACCACCCTCATCAGCGGACTGCTGGTTCCGGCCCTGCACGCCTGTGCCTACCTGGTCTGGCGAAAGCCCCGCAGCGCCGCGGCCGAGGGCCTGTCGCTGCTGCTTTTGATGAGCAGCGTCATGATGGCTTACGGCTATCTCGCCGTCGCGGCCGGCGGCACCGACTATGAGCGCTTCCTCACCTGCATCATGTATGTGAACACCGTCGCGATCGTGGTGTTCAATGTCGACTATGCCTGGACGCTGGCCCTGATGGCCTGCTCCACGGTGACCTTTTTCGGCTTTGAAATCTTCAATCCCGCGATCGACCTCAAGGAAGCGATCGGCACTTCGATGTTTTATGCGATGGGAATCTACGCGGCGACCATCGCGCGGAAAACCCAGTCGATCCTCGGTCAAAAAGCCTTCCTGATATCGCTGCGCAGCCAGTTTCGCAGCGACGCGCTGAAAAGTGCCAATCATCAGTTGGAAATACTGGCGACACGCGACCCTCTCACCGGACTCGGCAACCGCCGTTCAGCGACAGATCTGATCGAGAAATTGTGGCGCGATCCGACGATCCCGAAAGCCTGTATCGCGTTCATCATGGCCGATATCGACTGGTTCAAGCGGCTGAACGATACTGCCGGCCACGCCGCCGGCGACGAGTGCATCAGACGCATCGCCAAGACGATCGAGGAATCGGTGCGGTTGGGCGAAGACGCCGTCTTTCGTTATGGCGGCGAGGAATTCCTCGTCGTTCTCGCGCACGCCTCGCCCGATCTCGCCTGGGCGATCGCGGAACGCATCCGCAGCTCGGTGCAAGCGCTCGCCATCGTCAATCCCGGCATCGATCCCGTGGACGGTTCAGCCAACGTGGTGACGATCAGCCTCGGCGTCGCGTTCGCGCAAGAAGCTGCCGCGCCGGAGACCGTCGCCAAATGGGCTGACGACGCCCTTTACGACGCCAAGCGTGGCGGCAGGAACATCGTGTTCCTGTCGAACGCTCACGCCGCCGACGATGCGTGCCATTTGCAGCCGCAGCCGCAAAGCCCGGGCAGTTCGACGACAAATTCCATCGGGGTCGTGGCTTAGGTCATCCTCGCTTCGCATGGCCAGCGCGCGCATCCTTGCGATGAGGGCATCAACGATCAAAATGGTCTTCCGTTCTCCGCCTATGGAGAAGGCAACAAGAACGCATCGAGCTATCAAATAGAGCTTGACAGATAGTTTGCTGATTTGCCCGTCGTGGTACTATGTCGCAGCGATCCTTGTTGATCTCGAACCCAAATCACCGGCTCATATTGCGCCATCCCGTCCCGCCTGAGGGGCGTTTCGCGAATCGTCACGGACGTGGGCACGGGATGCGGTGGACGCGGATGCGCTTTTGACGAACGGCGCGTGATGCGGACGGCGAAGTCGTGTGGTCCTGACGCCCCGGCGCTGGCGTCAAGTTGGTGATGATGCTTCGCATCACACCAGCGACGGTGACAACAAGCCGGTCACCGGGGAGAGCACGAAGGAAACCGTTAAAACCATTGCGCAGGGAAGGCCGGACTGCTTCCGCTGAACCTGTATGCTCATGTGCGTTTGCTTGCGCATCCTTTGCACATGAGACCGCGGGTGCAGCGCGCACCCGGTCTTCCCTGCGCCCTCTTCTGTTGGGCGAACGTCGTACAAAACTCGGGCGCATCGTGTCGCGAGAACGCGGAGTGATGTCGCGAATTATCAACGTCATTGCGAGGAGCACTTGCGACGAAGCAATCCAGATCTTCCTCGTTGCCCTGGATTGCTTCGCTATCGCTCGCAATGACGGACACACTCCCAACCGTCATGGCCGGGCTTGTCCCACGGCTGTCCGGCTCGATTTTTGCTGTGCAAGGTGCACGGCATTGATTCTAATAGTGTCCAGAGTTTTGCGACTCAACTGGACATGAAAAGGATCAGCGCCGTGCC
>JBDTKZ010000110.1:0-56954 GCA_039935075.1 Bradyrhizobium sp. | reverse complement strand
GGCCTTGCGGCCGACCAGAATCGTATCGCCTTCCCTGATTTTCTGCAGGCGTGAGGTCAGCGGCCCGTCGGCGACCTTGATACTGAAGAATTCGAGCGCGTCCTCATGATTGGCGCTGGCCATGCTGTAGGCGCGCAGCAGCGCCCGTCCCTCCACTTCCAGCCCGATCATCGCAAACTGGCCGTTCTGAAAACGAAATCCGGGATCTCGCGTCGCGGTGAAGCTGAACAGGGAATCGGTCCAGTGTTTCACCGACAGAACCGTTTCCTTCTGAAAAGCGCTCATCGTTGTTCTCTCCTTTATCTCGATCACAGCAAGCGCATGGCATGCGCGACGGTGACCGTTTCGGCGAGAGACGACTTTCGTACAACGCTGAACATCAATTCCCGGTCGATTAGTTTCTAATTTCGTCGTGACATGTTAGGTGTTGCGGGTAGCAACACGAATGGATCCGCGAAAGTTCTAGCAGGAATGTCGAGCAGCAAAAGTGATGCACGCCACTTTGGAGAAAAGCCGCTGATCGAGTGCCGTCATCGGAAATTAGTTGCTATCCAACCGACGAGCGGCGCCGTAAATATTCCCCGGAGGAGATTTCGCCGTGACAATGACAGCGATGATGGCACCGACGGTGGTCGATTGCGAAGTGAGTCCCGATCTGGCGTCGCTTGCGATGACGACCTCGGCTGGGAACCGCATTGCGCTGACCGCGGAGAAGCTACGCCTGTCCTGCAAATGCGCGCATTGCATCCGCGCCCGGTTCGACGATCGCTTTCCTGAGCGGTTTCCTGGCATCGCCATCGTGGAGATCGGCGATCTCGGTTACGGGCTGAACATTGCCTTCTCCGATGGGCACAACCGCGGTATCTATCCCAAGAGTTACCTGTTCGATCTGGTCGACAATTGATTCTATTGGATTTTCCGGCCTTGGCCAGAGAGCCGAGCCGACGGCCCAGGCCAGCCAACTGGCATGAAGATTGCTGCTTTTTAGACCAGTTATAAATGGTCAGGAGACCAGCAATGTTGCTGCAGGTGGCAAGTGCGGCCCGCGACGGTGCGCCTTCCGCGGTGGGCACCGCGAGTTCTGCCGTAAGCTCTTCCCTGCTGCTGAGCGAAAGCCAGCAAGCGATCGGTGGCCCGCCACCGCTGATGGAAAAGCTCACGCCGCGGGAACGCGAAATCGTCCTGAAGCAAGGACGCCGCAGGGTTCTCAATCGCGGCCAGACGCTGTTCAGCCAAGGTGCCAAACATGAAGGCATTTACCTGATCGAGAGCGGCCGCATCCGCGTGTTCTACACTTCGCCGCTCGGTCGTGAGATTACGTTGGCCTACTGGCGTGCCGGCAACTTCGTCGGCGGCCCCGAAATATTCGGCGGCGGCATCCATCAATGGTCTGGAATCGCATCGAGCAATAGCTGCGTCGTGCAACTACCCGGCAAGGAATTGCGCGCGCTCGCCACCGAGATTCCCAATCTGGCGATCGGCCTGATCGAGGGATTGACCTTCAAGGGCAAATGCTATTCGGCGCTGGCGCAAATGCTGGGAACGCGTTCGATCACGCAACGATTGGCGCACCTTCTGCTCCATTTGATGAATCTTTACGGTGTCGAGGATTCCGAGGGCACCGTGATCGCAGCGGCTTTCACCCACGCCGACCTCGCCCACATGGTGGGTGCAACCCGGCAATGGGTCACCATCAGCCTGAAGCGGATGCAGGAGAAGCAGATCGTGCTGACGAAGCGGTCGCAGATCGTGGTCTGCCGGCCGGACCTGCTTGAGGAAATGCGGGGCCAAGCCGCTGACTGAGCCTCAAAATCCCAAATGTCGATGCACATGCAATTGGCTTCACGCAGCAAAATTGCCCAACGACTATGCAACCGTCTTTTCCCGGCAACTAATCCACCGTGACGACAAGTCCTCATTTGCTCGAAGCGCTCCGCCAACCAATCATGGCAACCGCAGAACATCCAACCGAATGAGGATGAGAATGGTCCGCCACGCTCCCGCACTCTCGACAGCGATGTCCATCGCCGCTCTGGCACTGATGCTCGCGCCGCCGGCCAGGGCGGAAACCGTCACCATCGGTATTGGCACGCAGGACACCACAACCAACACGGCCACGACCGGCACGGTGATCCGGCAATTGCATCTGCTGGAAAAATACCTGCCGACCGACGGCAAATACGCCAATATCAAATTCGAATTCGAATGGCAGAATTTTACATCCGGGCCCCCCGTCACCAACGCGATGATGGCGAACAAACTGCAGTTCGGCATGATGGGAGATTACCCGCTCATCGTGAACGGCTTCACCTTTGAAAACAATCCGGACAGCAAGAGCCGCCTGATCGCAGTATCGGCCTACAATCTGGCGGGCTCGGGCAACGGTATCGTCGTCAATAAGGACTCGCCCTACTACGAACTCTCCGATCTCAAGGGCAAGCTGGTCAGCGTTCCCTTTGGTTCGGCCGCGCACGGCATGGTGCTGAAGGCGATGCAGGATCGCGGCTATCCCGCGGATTTTTTCCAGCTGGTCAGCCAAAGCCCCGAGGTCGGTTCGACCAATTTGCAGGAAAAGAAGATCGATGCGCACGCGGATTTCGTGCCGTTCGCGGAGTTGCTGCCGTTTCGCGGCTTCGCGCGCAAGATTTTCGATGGCGTCGAGACCAATGTTCCGACCTGGCACGGCGTCGTCGTCCGCACCGACTTCGCCGAGAAATACCCTGAAGTCGTCGTCGCCTATATCAAGGCGATCATATCAGCCAATCAGTGGCTGCGCGCCGATCCAAAGGCTGCCGCCGAGAAAATCCAGCAATGGACCGGGACCAACAAGGAGGTCGTCTACATCTTCCTCGGACCGGGCGGCAACATGACGACAGATCCGACCATCAAACCACCGCTAATCGATGCCGCCGCGGCGGACGTCAAGGTGCTGCAGAACCTCGGGCGCATGAAGGAGTTCGATCCGAAGAAATGGGTCGACGATTCCTACATCCGCAAGGCCTATGCCGAGATGAAGCTGGATTACGACGCGGAGCTGGCCAGCACCAAGAACTATGAGATTTCGGGCGAAGACAAATTCTGCAAGAAGCCGATTTCGGACCCGCGCAAGGCTGGCGAGGTTTGGGTCGACGACGAAGGTATCCAGCCTTTCTCCAGCGCGATGTGCACGCTCGGCGCCTATGCGGACTACAAGGCCAAGGGCAAGAAGATCGACGTCACCTATGTGTTCGACACCGCGCGCGGGATCAAGCTGTTCGCCGATCAGGCGTTCTTTGCCGCAGGCGGCGGCGACATCGCGCCGTTCCTGCTGAAGAAGGATGCCGAGGCTTACGCCGCCAGGAACAACGGCAAGGTCCTCAACTTCGATGATGCGGTCAAGGCCGCCGTGAGCGGAGGCAAAACGTGAGCAGCCCTGCACTGGTGCGGTATCAGGTAGAAGCCGTGACCGTCGCATCCTCCGAGATCGAAGCCAAACAGGCCGCAGCGCCGGCGCCTGAACCCGTCGCGATCGGTGTGATCGCCGGGCGCTGGTACCGGCTCAACAAGGACAAGCTGCAGGCTGTGCTGATCGGTGCGACCTCGCTGGTTGCTTTCGTGATCGCCTGGTACCTGCTAACGAAATACCGCGTGGTGTTCTTTGTGCGGTTCACCAACGTGCCCTCGCCGCTGGCAGTCTATGACAGCTTCACGCGAGCGATCCACGATCCAAAATTTTTCCTGCACGTCGCCTTGAGCTGCCGCCGGATCCTGGTGGGCTTCTCGCTGGCCGCGGTGGTCGCGGTGCCGCTCGGCCTCATCATGGGCCGGTTCAAGCGCGTCCACGAGGTGATCTTTCCGGTCGCCGAGGTGCTGCGTCCCATTCCTGCGATTGCCTGGGTGCCGATGGCGATCATGCTGTGGCCGACCAATGAACAGAGCATCGTTTTCATTACATTTCTCGGGTCTTTCTTCCCGATCCTGGTGAACACCCTGCACGGAATGTCGCTGGTCGATCCCGTGCTGGTCCGGGCCGCGCGATGCCTTGGCGCGCGCGAAGCCTCGATCTTCCGCGAGGTGTATTTTCCGGCTTCGCTGCCGCACATTTTCACCGGGCTGACCGTCGGCATGGGCGTGGCCTGGGTGTCGCTGATCGCGGCCGAGATGATCTCCGGCCAGTACGGCATCGGCTATTTCACCTGGGAAGCCTATTCGCTGGTCCAGTATCCCGACATCGCGCTCGGCATGATCGCGATCGGGGTGCTCGGTCTGACATCGAGCCTGCTGATACGGGCGCTCGGCCGGCTCGTGATGCCTTGGGGACGGACATGAGCGAGGCGAACATGAGCCAGATCGAAGCCAAAGCCATCGATCGAATCGCGCAAGCAGCCGCCGGTAAAGGACGCATCGACGTCAGGAACTTCTCGTTAAGCTACGAGACCATCGATGGATCCGTCGAAGCCGTCGCCGATACCCAGATCCACGTCAATCCCGGCGAATTCGTCTCGATCATAGGCCCCTCCGGATGCGGCAAGTCGACCTTGTTGAACGCCGTCGCGGGCTTCCTGAAGCCCACCACGGGCACCGTCACGGTCGACGGCGAAGCCGTCAAAGGGCCGAGCGCCGAACGCGGCATGGTATTCCAGCAATATTCGCTGTTCCCGTGGAAGACGGTGCGGGAAAATGTCGAATTCGGAATGAAAATGCGCGGCATGGACCGCTCGGCGCGGGAACGCGCGGCGCGGACGCTGCTGGGGCTGGCCGGCCTCGAAGCCTTCGAGAAGCACTATCCCGACCGGCTTTCCGGCGGAATGAAGCAGCGTGTTGGTATCGTGCGCGCGCTGGCGACCGGACCGAAGGTGCTGTTGCTCGACGAGCCCTTCGGCGCGCTGGATGCGCAGACCCGCGTGATCATGCAGCAGATCCTCACCAACATGTGGCAACGGCTGAAGATCTCGGTGCTGTTCGTTACCCACGACATCGACGAAGCGATCTTCCTGTCGGATCGGGTCTACTGCATGACGGCACGGCCGGGTTCGATCAAGGCGGAGATTCCGATTCCGCTGGAACGGCCGCGCCAGCAATCGATGATGATGTCTTCGGAATTCCTGGCGCTGCGGCGCGGGCTGATGTCGCTGATCCGGGAAGAGAGCCTGAAAGCCATGGGCGGCGAGATCAGTGATCTCGGCATGCAGGGGCTGAGCATCGAACTGCACGGACAGTCGCTGGCGGATGTGCTCTAGCAGCGGGTCCCTCCGGCGAATTTCCGTTTCGTCCGGCCTTCACGGATTCGCGAAGCCGGCCATCAATGCATCGACATCCAGCACACGCTTGGGCATGGTACCGAGGTGTGCTCCCTCTCATCCAGACGGGGCACATGGTCGCGAACGATGAGATGATTGGCCATGGATCACCGCCCCCAGATCAAGATGTTCGGATTCTGGCGCTCAGCCGCCTCGTTTCGGGTCCGCTGCGCGCTGAACCTGAAGGGTCTGCCCTATGTCGAGGAGATGATCGACATCGATGTCGGCGAACAATACGCATCGAGCTACAAACAGGCCAACCCGCAATCGGCGGTGCCGACGGTCATTATCGATAACGGACCGCCGCTGACGCAGTCGCTGGCTATCCTCGAATATCTCGAAGAGACATATCCGCAACCGGCGCTGCTGCCTGCCGACGCGCTTGGTCGAGCCCGGGTGCGCTCGCTGGCGCTGCTGTTCGCCGCCGATCACCACCCGCTGATCGTGCCGCGCATTCGGCGCTATCTGACTGATGTCCTTGGGGTTGACGACGCCAAGCGCAACGACTGGATCAAGCACTGGTTTCGCGAGGGGCTTTCGCAGGCCGAAGCAAGACTGGCCAGCGATCCCGCAACCGGTCGCTTCTGCCACGGCGATACGCCGACCATCGCGGACCTGTGCCTGATCAGTCAGGTGATGGGGGCGCGAGGCTTCAAGGTCGATCTGACTGATATGCCGACGGTGGTTCGCATCGCCGATGCTTGCCTCGCGATCGATGCCTTCGCCAGGGCCCAGCCGTTGCGGCAACCCGGGGCTCCGCAAGCGCATTAGCGATGTGACGGAGACGATGGAAGTGATCGTCGCTGGCTTATCGATGCCGTTCGCAACGTAAGCTACGTGGCGTCAGCGCTCCGCGAACGCCTTCTCGACCACGAACTGCGCCGGCTCACCGTGATTGCCTTCGACGAAGCCCTTGTCCGACAGCAGTGCGCGGGTGTCCTGTACCAGCGCCGGACTGCCGCAGATCATGATGCGGTCATGTTCGGCTTCGAGCGACGCCAGGCCGATATCGCTGAACAGCTTGCCTGAATTGATCAGGTCGGTGATGCGGCCGCGATTGCGGAAAGGGTCGCGGGTCACCGTCGGATAATAGATCAGCTGGTTGCGCACGAGTTCGCCGATCAATTCGTCGTTCGGCAATTCCTTGGTGATCATCTCGCCATAGGCCAGTTCGGCGACCCGCCGGCAGCCGTGCAACAGCACCACCTTCTCGAAGCGCTCATAGGTCTCGGGGTCCTTGATCACGCTGAGGAACGGCGCCAGCCCGGTGCCGGTGCCGATCAAATACAGATTGCGGCCGTCTTCGAGGTTGTCGATGACCAGCGTGCCGGTCGCCTTGCGGCTGACGATGATCTCATCGCCCTCTTTAAGATGCTGGAGCCGCGAGGTCAGCGGGCCGTCCGGAACCTTGATCGAGAAAAACTCAAGCCGGTCCTCGTAATTGGCGCTGGCGACGCTGTAGGCGCGCAGCAGCGGCTTCTCGCCGATCTTGAGGCCGATCATCGTGAACTCGCCATTTCGAAAACGAAACGACGGATCGCGGGTGGTGGTGAAGCTGAACAGCGTGTCGGTCCAGTGGTGAACGCTCAACACGCTTTCCTGATTGAAATTGCTCATGGTTCCGCTCCAGGAGGGCCGATTTGCGATGTTAAATTCATTCGTATACGATCATTTGTATACGAATGAATAAACCGGCTTGATCCCGGCGTCAAGCCGCGCGCATGATGCCGACCTACCTCGCGAAGGCATTGAACGAAAAGGATAAACCGATGGCCCACGACGCCCCCCAGGCAACCGGCCCGAGCAAACTGGTGATCCGCAATATCGGCCTGCTGCTGTCAGGGGCGATGGAAAAGCCGATCCTGGACGCCGACACCATCGTGGCCGAAAACGGCAAAATCACCGCGATCGGCCGCGCCAAGGACGTCGATACCGAGGATGCCACCACCGTCGTCGACGCCAACGGCACCACCGTCGCGCCCGGCCTGATCGACAGCCACGTTCACCCCGTCGCCGGCGACTGGACGCCGCGGCAAAATCAAAGCGGCTGGATCGACAGCTATCTGCATGGCGGCGTCACCACCATGATCTCGGCCGGCGAAGTGCACATGCCCGGCCGCCCCCGCGACGTCGTCGGCCTCAAGGCGATGGCGATTTTCGCCCAGCGCGCGTTCTGGACCCTGCGGCCCGGCGGGGTGAAGGTTCACGCCGGCGCGCCGGTGATCGAATGCGAAATGGTCGAGGACGATTTCAAGGAATTGGCCGCGGCCGGAGTAAAACTGCTCGGCGAAGTCGGCCTCGGCGGCGTCAAGGACGGCCCGACCGCGCGCAAGATGGTGGGCTGGGCCCGCAAATACGGCATCCAGAGCACCATTCACACCGGCGGCCCCTCGATCCCCGGTTCCGGCCTGATCGACAAGGACGTGGTGCTGGAAGCCGACACCGATGTGATCGGCCATATCAATGGCGGACACACCGCTTTGCCCGACGACCAGATCCGCTGCATCTGTGAAGGCTGCAAACGGGGACTCGAGCTGGTTCACAACGGCAATGAACGCTCGGCGCTATTTACGCTGCGCACCGCGCGCGAGATGGGCGACCTCAGCCGCATCATCCTCGGCACCGATGCGCCGGCCGGCTCCGGCGTGCAACCGCTCGGTATCCTGCGCATGGTCTCGATGCTGTCATCGCTCGGCGACATTCCCGCGGAACTCGCGTTCTGCTTCGCCACCGGCAATACCGCGCGGATGCGGGCGCTGGATTGCGGCCTGATCGAGGTCGGCCGTGCCGCCGACTTCGTCATCATGGACCGGGCCCAGCATTCGCCCGGCAAGACCATCCTCGAAAGCGTGCAGCTCGGCGACCTCCCCGGCATCGGCATGACCATCATCGATGGCATCATCCGCACCCAACGCAGCCGCAACACCCCGCCCGCGACGAAAATGCCGGAGATCGTGAGCGGGCATTAAGGGGAGACCTCATCCTGAGGAGCGGCGTCTTCGCCGCGTCTCGAAGGATGGGCCACACGCACTCATGGTTCGAGACGGCGCAAGAAGCGCCTCCTCACCATGAGGGTGGTACATGTTGCGAAAGGTTACTTCGCGCGCCCCGGAATGACGATTTTTCTACCTACCGCAACTTCTCCAAAAACCCCATCAACATCTCCCGCTCCTTGGCATCAAGCGGGGCCAATGTTTCGCGGGTAATCGCCAGCGCGTTCGGCGCGGCTTTTTCGGCCACTTGCTGTCCTGCGCGGGTGATGCTGACCAGCAGGCGCCGGCCGTCTTCCGGATCGGAGCTGGTTTCGGTCAGGCCCCGCGCGGTGAGCCGGTCGATCACGCCCTTGATGGTCGCGACATCCATCGCGGTCAACCGTCCGAGCTGGTTCTGCGAGCACGGCCCGGTCTCCATCAGCTTGGAAAGCACCGCCCATTGCGTCGGCGTTAGGTTGATGCCGATTTCGCGGGCGAAGATCGCGGCATGGCGCTGCCACACCTGGCGCAGGATGAATCCGATCTGCTCGTCGAGAATATACGACGGTTTTGTCGGTTTGACGCTTCGTTTCGCTGCGACGTTCCTGCCCATTTAAATACCCTCGTTGCAGGTTGTCACAGCGACAGATGAGCGTCGCGGATATCCGGACGCGCGTCGAGTTCGGCCATCGTGCCGCCAAAACAGATCCGGCCGCGCTCGATGATGTAGGCGCGGTCTGAAATCAGCCGCGCGAAATGCAAATTCTGCTCGGACACCACAATGCTGACGCCCTCCTTCTTCATCGCAAGGATCGCGTCGACCATCTGCTCGACGATCTTCGGCGACAAGCCTTCCGAGGGTTCATCCAGCAGCACCAGCGATGGATTGCCCATCAGGGTCCGCGCGATCGTCAGCATCTGCTGCTCGCCACCGCTCATGCGGCCGCCCGGCCGGTTGCGCATCTCGCCCAAATTCGGAAACAGCGTGAACAGCTTTTCGCGATCCCAGAACGGCGCGTTCGGCCGCTTCGGCTGCCGGCCGACTGCAAGGTTTTCCTCGACCGTCAGATCCGTAAAGATGCGCCGTTCTTCCGGAACGTAGCCGAGCCCGCCGCGCACGATCGCATGGGTCGGCTCCTTTGAGACGTCCTTGCCTTCGAACACGATGCGGCCGGAGCGTTGCGCAACGAGGCCGACGATCGAGCGAAAGGTGGTCGACTTGCCGGCGCCGTTGCGGCCGAGCAACGCCACCACCTCGCCGTCGCCGACCTCAAGCGCGATATCGAACAGGATATGCGCCGGGCCATAATGGCTGTTGAGGTCTTGAACGCTGAGCTTCATGGCGCGGCGCCCTCGTGATGGCGCGCATCGTACATCAGGCCGCCGCCGAGATAGACCGCGCGGACCTGCGGATCGTTGCGGACTTCCTGAGGCAATCCTTCCGCAATCAGCAGGCCGCGATTGAGCACGATGATGCGATCGGCATGTTCGAACACCACATCCATGTCGTGTTCGGTAAAGAGCACGCCGATCGAGTGCTCCCTGGCGATCCGCGCCGTCAACCGCATCAGTTCGATCCGCTCGCGCGGCGCCATGCCCGCGGTCGGCTCATCCATCAGCAGCAGTTTTGGTTGATTGGCGAGCGCCACCGCCAGTTCAAGCCGCTTGAGATCGCCATAGGCCAATTCGCCGCACGGACGCTCGGCATAGCCGTCCATACCGACCAGTTCAAGCAACCGGCCGGCTTCGTCCTTGGCGAAACCCGGCGTCGAACGCCAGAGATTGAACAATTGCCGGCCATACGACACCAGTGCGACCTGCACGTTCTCGCGCACCGTCATGGTCGGGAATGTCGCGGTGATCTGGAAGGTGCGCCCTACCCCCATCCGCCAGATCGCCCGCGGCTTCTTGCCTGCCGTGTTCTCGCCGAGCAGATTGATCCGGCCACTGTCGGGAATGCTCTGGCCGTTGAGCATATCGAAGCAGGTGCTTTTTCCGGCGCCGTTGGGACCGATCAGCGCCAGGATTTCGCCGGCCCGAAGTTCGAACGACACCCCGCGCACGGCGTGCACCCCGCCATAGGATTTGGTCAGGCCTTCGACCGACAGCAATGTGGGCACAACACTCATTCGGCGCCCTCGATGCTGGAGGCGAGCAGCGCAGCCTTCGGCGCAGCCGGCCGGCGGCGATTGCGGATGGTTTCCAGCACCCCGACGATGCCCTTGGGGAACACCACCACGATCAGGACAATGAAGCCGCCGAGCACCAGTTTCGAAAGGTCGGTCTGGCTCACCAGCCAGATGCTGAGCGCCTTGTAGACGATCGCACCGACCACGGCGCCGGAAATGGTCTCGACGCCGCCGAGCAGCACCATCACCAGTGCGTCGACCGACAGCGAAATCCCGAGATTATCCGGGAAGACGCTACCCTTGAGATAGGCAAACAGCGCGCCCGCGATTCCCGCAACGGTGCCAGCGATCACGAACGCGGTCCACTGAATCCGCTTGCCGTTGATGCCGATCGCCTCGCTGCGCAGCGGCGAGTCTCGCGTGGCACGAAGCGCAAAGCCGAATGGCGAGAACACGATGACCCGAAGCCCCGCGACCGCAAGTGCCGCGATGCCAAGCGACAACCAGTAGAAATGCGAGGCGCTTGCCGCCCATTTCTCCGGCCAGACGCCGAGAATGCCATTGTCGCCGCCGGTCACCGAGACCCACTGGAACGCGATCGACCACACGATCTGCGCGAACGCTAGCGTCAGCATTGCGAAATAAACCCCGGACAGTTGAACGGCGAAGAACCCGAACACGGCTGCGCCGAGACAGCCCAGCAAGGGACCGAGCAACAGGCAGACGATCATTGGCAGTCCCGCCATCTTGGCCAGCAGCGCGACGCCGTAAGCGCCGAGACCGAAATAGGCGGCGTGGCCGAACGACGCGAGGCCGCCAACCGACATCAGGAAATGCAGGCTCGCGGCGAAGATCACGAACACGGCAATCTCGGAACCGACCGTCAGCGCGTAATTGCCGCCCACCAGCGGCAACGCCGCCGCGAGGATCAATGCGGCCAGGGCGAGCAGTCGTTCGGTCGAGTTCAGCGGACGCCAGGGATTGACGGTTAACCCCGGGGTGCGGCGGGCGGCGGCCTCCGCTTTGCCGAACAGGCCCCAGGGACGGACGATCAGCACCACCGCCATCACCAGGAATACCAGGATGATCGAGATCTTCGGAAAAATCAGGATGCCGAAGGCGTTGAGCTCGGAGACCAGCACCGCCGCGACAAAGGCGCCGATGATGCTGCCGAGCCCGCCAATCACCACCACCACGAAGACGTCGACAATGATCTGCAGATCCATCGTGTGATGAACCGCATCGCGCGGAATCTGCAGCGCGCCGCCAAGTGCTGCGAGGAAAACTCCGACCGCGAACACGCTGGTGAAAAGCCATTTCTGATTGACACCGAGCGCCGCCACCATGTCGCGGTCCTGCGTCGCGGCGCGCACCAGAACGCCCCAGCGGGTGCGCTGGAACAACAGCCACAGTCCCCCCAGCACCACCGGGCTGAGCACGATCAGGAACAAATCATAGCTCGGAACATTCTGACCGAAGAAATTGACCGCGCCGCGAAAGCCCGGTGCGCGGCTGCCGAGCAGATCGTCCGGTCCCCATCCCAGCACCACCAGATCCTCGACCATCAAGGTCAGGCCGAAGGTCGCCAACAGCTGGAATAATTCCGGCGAATGATAGATCCGCCGCAGCAATACCATCTCGACCAGCGCGCCGATCACAGCCACGATCAGCGCCGCCGCGACGATGCCGCCCCAAAATCCGAGCGCACCGGAGAAACGCTCGGTCAGCGAGAACGCGACATAGGCGCCGAGCATGTAGAACGCGCCATGGGCGAAATTGACGATCCGGGTCACGCCGAAAATGATCGACAGCCCAGAGGCGACCAGAAACAGCGATGCCGCGCTGGCCAAACCTGTCAGGAACTGGACGATGTAAAAGGCCATGGATGGTCCGGGTTGGTCTGTTTCGTAGGGTGGGTTAGCGAAGCGTAACCCACCAATTCGTTTGCGGAAGTGGTGGGTTACGCCTTCGGCTAACCCACCCTACGCAGTTGTTCGTCATTGCGAGGCGCGAAGCGACGAAGCAATCCAGTCTTCCTTGCCGCTCTGGATTGCTTCGCTTCGCTCGCAATGACGAATCAGTTTGTAAGGCGGGTTAGCCACCCTACGGAGACAACTCACTCCTTCGGACGGAGCTTTTCCACTTCGGCATCGCTGGGCAAGTAATCCGCCCCCTTGCGATAGACCGAATCCACCATGATGCCCTTGCCGTCCTTCAAGGCGGTCTTGCCGACGAAGGCGCCGAGCGTCGATTGATGGTCGATCTTGCGGAAGGTGATCTCGCCGAACGGCGACGGCACCACAATTCCTTCGGCGGCGGCGATCAGCTTTTCCGGATCGGTCGAACCTGCCTTGATCAGGATCGCCGCGGCCGACTTGATGGTCTCGTAGCCGACGATCGAACCAAGCCGCGGATAATCGTTGTACTTGGCCTGATACGCCTTCAGGAAGGCGTCATGCTCCGGGGTCTTGATCGAGTACCAGGGATAACCGGTCACGATCCAGCCCGCCGGGGTCTCATCCTTCAGCGGATCGAGATATTCCGGCTCACCGGTGAGGAAGCTGACCACCGAGCGATCCTTGAACAGGCCGCGGGTATTGCCCTCGCGCACCAGTTTTACCAGATCGGCGCCGAAGGTGACGTTGAGGATCGCTTCCGGATTGGCGGCGGCGACAGCCTGCACCACCGGGCCGGCATCGATCTTGCCCTGCGGCGGCCACTGCTCATCGACCCACACGATGTCGGGGCGCTTCTCCGACATCAGCTTCTTGAACACCGCAACCGCCGACTGGCCGTATTCATAGTTCGGCGCAATGGTTGCCCAGCGCTTGGCCGGCAATTTCGCGGCTTCTTCCACCAGCATCGCCGCCTGCATGTAGTTGGAAGGACGCAAGCGGAAGGTATAGCGATTGCCCTTGGACCAGGTGATGGCGTCGGTCAGCGGTTCGGCCGCGAGAAAGAACACTTTCTTCTCTTTGGCGAAGTCGCTGACGGCAAGGCCGATATTGGACAGGAAGGTGCCAGTCAGCATCGCGACGTTTTCGCTCGACACCAGTTCATTGGCGGCGGTCTGCGCGTCGGCGGGCTTGCCGCCATCGTCCTTGGAGACGACCACGAGCTTCTTGCCGTTGATGCCGCCGGCGGCATTGACTTCCTCGACCGCGAGCTGCCAGCCCTTGCGATAGGGCTCGGTGAACGCCGGCAATAGCGAGTAGCTGTTGATTTCACCGATCTTGATTTCGCTTTGCGCCATGGCGGAACTGGCCATGCCGGAAAACAGCATCACCAATCCGGCGCCCACAATATATCCGCCGTAATATCTACTCGCTCGCATCCTGATGCCCTCCAATGTTGCAGAAATTATCGTAGACCGTCCTCGCCCTTGATTTCCTTGACCGTCAAGCCACCGACCCGCGGCAGCGGCCTGCCGCTGTCGGTCACCGCGACGGCGACCATGATCTCGTTGGCGCGCGGCGCATCGTTGATCTGCACCTCCATGCCGTCGAAATGGCTGCGCACGAAGGCCGCGTCCTTGTGGCCAAGCGGAATATCCAGCGTGGTGCCGGGACCGCCGCGCTTTTTCGACGACGGGATCAGGGCTGCGCCCTTGCCCAGCACCTTGCGCACCGGGGTGCCCATCTTGGGATGCAGGATCGCAGCCGCATGTTCGAGTTCGCCGTTTTCGCCGACCGCGGCAGCCTTGCCGTAACTGTGTGCCTTGGCGCCGTCGATGCCGAGCGCGGCCACCGCGCGTTTCGACAGCAATTCACCGAGTTCCTCGCCAATCGCAATCAGCGGCGAAAGGTCTTCGACATATCTGCCGGCAAAGGGATTTTCGATCACGGCAATCGCCGCCGCGCGCCGGGTCGGCGGCGTGACCGCCTGCCCCATCTCCAGATGCGTCTCCTCCACCACCGTGACAATCTTGCGAATGATCGCGCTCATCGACGTCCACCTTCTCGAATGACCATGTTGCTGGATCACGCATGCATCATCTCCGGCGCATGCTGACGCAACGCCTTCGGGGCGCGCCCCTCGTTTCGGCTGGTGCCGATCACCATTGTCTTGCCCATCAAACGCAACGTGGCGCCCTCGATCAAGCCCGACGAAAGGTGCTGTCGCCCACGGGTGACGCCGGCCTCAAGCGCGGCTTCGATCTCACGATTCGACAATTCACCGACGTCCCGTGTGACACGGCGCGCACCGAGGTCGCTATCGGGCTGCAGCTCATGGGCCGGAATACGGACGATGGCGCGGTGGCCGGGCAAATCGACCGCATTGGCGATGATGGTGGCGGCGGCATCCGCCCCTGCGGCCGTTCGGGCCAGCACCGTCACGGCGTCGGCAATGCCGAGCGAGAAACTGCGGCCATGGCGGCCACTGGTGGCGATGCCGCGCGCGGCGTCATCGGCATCGACAACAAGCGTTCGCATCACGCCTGACAGCTCCGGCCGGTCCATCAGGCCGATCGAAAACTGCTGACCGTCAGCCAGATGCAATGCGATGTCGCCGCCATTGTTGACATAGGCGCGCTCAAGCGGTGTAGCGCTCAGCATCGCGGCCAAAATCTCTTCCGATACGGCGCCGGCGACGGCGGCCATCGGGGTGATGAAATGCTCGGTAGCGAAAGGCGCCACGGCCTCATGCATGCGGCGTGCGACGATACCTCGCAACGCGCAACGCGCCGGGTCGGCAGGCTTGCGCAATTCCGTCAATTCTTCGCAGAGCTGATCCAGCAGGCCCGCAAAACGCCGGGCCGCGGCCTGGTACGCGATGCGAACATTGGCCTCATTACCCGCGGCTTCCACGATCAGGTCGATCGGACCATCCTGCAAATGCAATCGCTTGCCGTCGGCGAGCCACGCGATTTGCGGAAGCCGTTTCATGCGGGCCGTCCGGATATCACAGGCATCTGGCGAATTTCGGTGTTGTCCTTTAGCGACGCCAGCGGGCGCACATAGTCCATGTGGCCGCCAAGTGCGGCATAATCAGACAACTTTAGCGTGAACTCGATCGGCGCCACCAATGCGGGGGTCGGAACATAACCGAAGGCGCCTGCCGGCATCTGCGTGACATCGACCATGAAGGTGATGCCACCGCCCGGCCAGACATAGACGGGGGCGCCACCGCTGGTGACCCGGGTCAGCGAATCCTTCACCGAACGCGTCAACCGCACCGGATTGTCGGTGACGCCCGCGCGCAACGATCCCCCTGCTCCGCCCATGAACAGCACCGTGCACAGCGCCGGCTCGCAGTTCTCCTGGATGCGTTCGACCGACAGTTTCAGATCGGGCGGCATTTGCTTCTCGACCGGCTTCAGCGCCTCGTCGAGTTCATAATAGGCGGCGTGCTCGCCTGTCGTCGACACCATCAGCATGGTGGTGCCGGGACGCGCGGTCTTCGGATCGAACGGCCCGAGCACCGACAGCGGATCGGAGATCTTGGTGCCGCCCCAGCCGGTGCCGGGTTCGGCGACCTGGAAGTAACGCCCTGGCGTCGAGCGCCGCCCCTTCATCTTGATCCCCGTATCGGGAATATCCAGCAGCTTGCCGGCCTGGTGTTCGCTCAACACACCGGTGATGTGATCATCGACCACCACGACCTCGTCGACCTTGCCCTGCCATTGCTTGGCGAACATGCCGATCGTCGCCGATCCGCAACCGACCCGCATGCGCTCTTCGGCAATGCCATTCACGATCGGTGGGTAGCCGGCCTGCACCACCACGGTGGCGCCGCCGTCGATGGTGAACTCGACCGGCTTGCAATTGCTCAGATCCATCAGCACGTCGCAGGTGACGCGGCCTTCTTTCTTTGAGCCCCCGGTCAGATGATGGACGCCGCCGAGCGACAGCATCTGCGAACCGTATTCGCTGGTGGTGACGTGACCGACGGCCTCGCCCTGCGCCCGCACAATAGCGGTTTCCGGACCGAGATAGCGGTCGGTGTCGATCTTCACCTTGACGCCGCAATAACTGAAGATGCCTTCGGTCACCACGGTGACCATGTCGACGCCATCGATCTCGGACGACACGATGAAGGGCGCCGGCTTGTAATCGGGATAGGTGGTGCCGGCGCCAATCGCGGTGACGAAGATGCTGGGCTCGCGCACCAGCGTGCCGTCCCAATCGCCGCCGGCCTGAAACGGCACCAGCCGCCCGCCATGCGAGACCGTGCGCTCCAGCACGATATGCGGATCGACGCGAACCAGCTCGCCATCATGATTGGCATAACGATCGCAGGCGCCGGCCGCGCCGGGCTTGATGTAGCACATCACCGGGCACGCATCGCAGCGTATCTTGTCGCCAATGGAGGCGGTCGTCGGTTCGGTCACCATGAACAATCCGTCGCCGGCATCAGTGCCGGATCAGCCAACTCGGTAACGGCACATCTTATGTCCGCGGCGGAAGATCGTGCTCATTTATCGTCGCGGGGTAGTTTGTTTGTATACGAACGATGTTGCGCGCGCTCCGAAAGCCTGTCAAGCTTGCTTTCGATCAGGAATTGCCGTTGCCCAATAAAAATTCAATTGCCTGGTGCCGTTGTTCATAAACCAGGCAATGCATTGCACTGCGGCATCGGTTGCTTGCACGTTGGTATGCAAACGGTATCCTCGCCGGGACTTAGGACCAGGAACTTGGGAGCAGGACGGGCTTTAAGGAGCATGACGCAGACCACCACCCGCCTCACCGTCAACGGCAGAATCCACGACGTTGATGCCGCTCCCGATACCGCGCTGCTCTATGTGCTGCGCAACGATCTCGAATTGAACGGCCCGAAATATGGCTGCGGCCTTGGCGAATGCGGCGCCTGCGCGGTCCTGATCGACGGCGTCGCGGCGCGTTCCTGTGTGATCCCGATCGAAGGCTGCGTCGGACATGATGTGTTGACGCTCGAAGGTCTCGGCAGCCGCGAGCATCCCGATCCGGTGCAGGAAGCTTTTATTCGCGAGCAAGGCGCACAATGCGGTTACTGCCTCAACGGCATGATCATCAGCACCAAGGCATTGTTGACGCGAACCCCTCATCCTTCCGAAGCCGAAATAAAGGAAGCGCTGCGCTATAATTTGTGCCGTTGCGGCGCGCATATTGAAATCATGCGCGCGGCGATGCGGGCCGCGGGCCAACCGGTCGAGGCCCGTGACTGATGGCGGCGCCCGATCCATCAGAACGTCCCGAACCGCCGCAACGGGCTTTAGCCCCGGGATCGCTTTCCGTCGTCCGTCCCGCCGCGACGGGAGGCTATGAGACCTTCGTCAAGATCACATCCGACGGTTCAGTCACCGCCTATAACGGCCACGTCGATCTCGGCACCGGCATTCGCACCGCGCTTGGACAGATCGTCGCAGAAGAACTCGACGTGTCCTTTGCCCGAATCATCGTCGTGCTCGGCGATACCACGCGCGTTCCCAATCAGGGCCCGACCATCGCCAGCGAAACCATCCAGATCACCGCGGTACCGTTGCGCAAGGCCGCTGCCCAGGCGCGACTGTTCCTGCTGACGCAGGCCGCCGCGCGACTTGAACTTCCGGTGAGCGATCTCACCATCGAAGACGGCCTGATCCACGGCCACAACAACCGCAGCGTCAGCTACGGCGAGCTGATATCTGGTGAAACCATCCGCCTTGAACTGGCCGATGACGTCGCGGTGAAGGATGTCCGCACCTACACCATCGTCGGGCAATCGGTGCCACGCGTCGACCTCCCCGCCAAGGCCACCGGCGAACTGGTCTATGTCCATGACATACGCGTTCCCGGCATGCTGCACGGCCGCGTGGTGCGTCCGCCCTATGCGGGGGTCGATGCCGGCCCGTTTGTCGGCACCAGCCTGATCGCGGTCGACGACTCCTCGGTGCGGCACATCCCCGGATTGATCGCGGTGGTCACCATCGGCGACTTCGTCGGTGTCGTCGCCGAACGCGAGGAAAATGCCATCAAGGCCGCGGCCCAACTCAGAGTGAGCTGGAAGCCGACGCCGACGTTGCCTGATCTGAAAGATGTGGAGACCGCGCTTCGCGCCAATCCGTCGCAGCCGCGAACGCTGATCGACAAGGGCGATGTCGATGCCGCGATCGCGGCCGCCGCCAAGCCGATGCACAGGACTTACGTCTGGCCGTACCAGATGCACGGCTCAATCGGGCCGTCCTGCTCGGTCGCGGATTTTGGCGACGGCCGTATCATCGTGTGGTCTGGCACCCAGAACCCACATATGTTGCGCGCCGAACTGGCGCTACTGGCCGACCGGCCGGAAGCGGAGATCGAAATCGTCCGGATGGAGGCGGCTGGCTGCTACGGTCGCAATTGCGCGGACGACGTGTCGGCCGATGCGCTGCTGTTGTCCCGCGCGGTCGGCCGTCCCGTTCGCGTGCAATTGACCCGCGAGCAGGAGCACGCCTGGGAGCCCAAGGGCACCGGGCAATTGATGGACGTCAAGGGCGGACTAAACGCCGACGGCGGCGTTGCCGGCTATGATTTTGCCACGCGCTACCCGTCGAACGGCGCGCCAACCCTGGCGCTGTTGCTGACCGGCAAGATCGCACCGGTCCCCAGCGTGTTCGAAATGGGTGACCGCACCGCGATCCCGCCTTACGATTACGATCATCTGCGGGTGGTCGCGCACGACATGCCGCCGATCGTGCGGGCCTCATGGCTGCGCGGGGTCTCGGCGCTGCCGAATACGTTCGCGCATGAATCCTATATCGATGAACTCGCGACCGCGGCGGGTGTCGATCCGATCGAATATCGCCTGCGCTATCTGAATGACCAGCGCGCGGTCGATCTTGTCCATGCGGTGGCCGAGCGCGCCGGCTGGACACCGCGACCGGTTCGGCAAGAGCCGGTCGCCGAAGGCGATATCGTGCGCGGGCGCGGGTTTGCCTATGCGCTGTATGTGCACAGCAAATTTCCGGGCTATGGCGCGGCGTGGTCGGCATGGATCGCCGATGTCGCGGTCAACAAGGCGACCGGCGATGTCAGCGTGACGCGCGTGGTGGCCGGTCAGGATTCCGGCCTGATGATCAATCCGGACGGGGTCCGGCATCAGATCCACGGCAATGTGATCCAGTCGACCAGCCGCGCGCTGATGGAGGAAGTCTCATTCGACCGCAACGCGGTGACGAGCCGCGAATGGGGCGCCTACCCCATCATCAAATTTCCCGATGTGCCTGAAATCGACGTGCTGATGGTGCCGCGGCCGGATCAACCGCCGCTCGGGGTCGGTGAGTCCGCCTCGGTGCCATCAGCCGCCGCGATCGCCAATGCGATCTTTGATGCGACCGGCGTCCGCTTCCGCGAACCACCGTTCACGCCGGAGCGAATTCTGCGGGGATTGCGCGGCGAAGATCAACCTGCAGCCAGCGCGTTGCCTGCGCCTGCTCCGTCTGCCGTTTCGCCCGACAAATGGCGCAATCCGTTTTCCGGACGGCGCGGGATGTTCGCGAGTGCCGCGGCTTTATGTGCTGCCGTGGTCGGCATTGGCGCCGCGGTGCTGCCGTGGCGCGTGATCGCGCCGATCGCCCCGCCGGACGCCTCGGTCTATTCGGCATCGACGCTGGCGCGCGGCCGGCAACTCGCGGCGCTGGGCGACTGCGCGGTGTGCCATACCAGCACCAATGGCATCCTCAACGCCGGCGGCCGTCCGCTTCAGACGCCGTTCGGCATCATCTACTCGACCAACATCACGCCCGATGTCGCGACCGGGATCGGCGCCTGGTCGTATCCGGCCTTCGAACGCGCGATGCGCGAGGGCATTCATCGCGACGGGCGGCAACTCTATCCCGCGTTTCCCTATACGCATTTTGCGAAAACAACCGACGCGGATTTGCAGGCGCTGTACGCCCATCTGATGGCTCAGACGCCGGTGCGTGCCGACAATCCCAAAACCAGACTGGCGTTTCCGTTCAATCTGCGCCCGCTGCTGGCCGGATGGAATGCGTTGTTTCATCAGCCGCAAACGTTCCAGGCCGACACGACAAAATCGCAAGCGTGGAATCGCGGCGCCTATCTGGTCGAAGGCCTCGGCCATTGCGGCGCCTGTCACTCGCCTCGCAACGCGCTCGGCGCGGAGAAGGCCAGCGCGTATCTGGCCGGCGGGCTTGCCGAGGGCTGGGAGGCGCCGCCGCTGACGTCGCTCTCGCACGCGCCGATCCCCTGGAGCGAGGATGAGTTTTACGCGTATTTGCGAACCGGCGAATCCCGTTTTCATGGCGTCGCGGCCGGCCCGATGGCGCCGGTGGTGAAAGAACTCACCGCACTGCCCGAGCAGGACATCCGCGCTATGGCGGTCTACCTCGCCTCGTTCAACGAGAACGCCATGGACCAAACGTCGCAGCAAGCGCTCTCCGTGCAACTCGAGGTTTCGACCGGCACAAGGGCTGTGGCGGCCTCATCGGTTGGCGCCCGGCTTTACCAGGGCGCCTGCGCGGTGTGCCATGAGGTGGGCGGCGCGCCGTTGTTCGGCAGCCGGCCGTCGCTGGCGCTCAACAGCAATCTGCACAGCGCCACGCCGGACAATCTGATTCAAATCGTCCTGCACGGCATTTCCGCGCCGGTTTCGGGCGATCTCGGCTACATGCCGGCCTTCAAGGACAGCATGAGCGATGGCCAGGTCGCTGGCCTCGTTTCGTTCCTGCGCCAGCAATTCGCGCCCGGCAAGCCGCCCTGGACCGATCTGGAGGCGGCGGTCGGCCGGGCCCGGCTGGTTACGACGCCCTGAGCTTTGTCATGGTACCCGGCCGAAATGGCCCTAGCTGCAGGCTTTTTGGCAGGCTACGGTTGGGCCATGACAGTGACCGATATTGCAACGCGAACCTATGATCACGGCTGGCGGCTCGATCCGATCGTGCGCAGCCTGCTCGATACCGATTTTTACAAGCTGCTGATGATGCAGATGATCCGGGAATTCTACCCGGACACGCGCACCACTTTTTCGGTGATCAACCGCAGCAAGCATGTCCGGCTCGCCGAAGTCATCGACGAGCAGGAGCTTCGCGCCCAGCTCGACCACGCCCGTTCGATCCGCTTCAGCAAGAAGGAGTTGATCTGGCTCGCCGGCAACACGTTCTACGGCAAGACCCAGATGTTCTCGCCCGAGTTCATCAACTGGCTCGCGACCTTCCGGCTGCCCGAATACGAGCTGCACAAGGTGGACGGCCAGTATGAACTGCATTTCCACGGGCCGTGGACGCACACCACGATGTGGGAGATCCCGGCGCTTGCGATTCTCAACGAGCTGCGCTCGCGCCGCGTCACCAGGGGCCAGGGCCGCTTCGTGCTCGACGTGCTCTACGCCCGCGCCAAGGCCAAGCTCTGGACCAAGGTCGAGCGCTTGCGCAAGCTGGACGATTTGCGGCTGTCCGATTTCGGCACCCGCCGCCGCCATGGCTTCCTGTGGCAGCGCTGGTGCGTCGAGGCCGTCAAGGAAGGTCTCGGCCAGTCCTTTACCGGCACCTCCAACGTCCTGCTGGCGATGGACAATGATCTCGAAGCGATCGGCACCAACGCGCATGAATTGCCGATGGTCGCCGCAGCCCTGGCCAACGACGATGCCGAATTGCGCCAGGCGCCGTACCGGATTCTCGACCAGTGGCGGCACACGTATGGCGGCAATCTTCTGATCGCCCTGCCCGATGCGTTCGGCACCACCTCGTTCCTGCGCGACGCGCCGGAATGGGTCGCGGACTGGACCGGCTTTCGCCCGGACAGCCTGCCGCCGATCACCGCGGGTGAGGAAATCATCAAATGGTGGAAGCAGAAGGGTCAGGATCCCAAGGAAAAGCTGTTGGTGTTTTCCGACGGGATGGATGCCGACTCGATCGAGCAGACCTACCGGCATTTTGCCGGCCGGGTCCGGGTCAGCTTCGGCTGGGGTACCAACCTGACCAATGATTTCGTCGGCTGCGCGCCGGATGGCTCGGCCGATCTCGATCCGATCTCGATCGTCTGCAAGGTGACGTCGGTCGATGGCCGGCCCGCCGTCAAACTCTCCGACAATCCGGAAAAGGCCACCGGCAATCCCTCGGAAGTCGAACGCTATCTGCGCGTGTTCGGCAATGCCGGCCGCGTCCGTAGCCCGGTGCACGTTTAGGCGCTTCGCTCGAAAACGCTATGAAGAACGCCCTGAGCTCGGCGATAGCGGGCCCTGCGGCGAAGGCCCGATCAGCGCCGATAGCACCAGGGCCGCGATCGCGAACCAGACGGTCAGCCAGAACCCGTCGATATAAGCGAGCGTATTGGCCTCACGCTGCACGATCGATGAGAGCAGACCGAGCGCCCGCGCCGGCGCCACCGAGCTGTCATGGCTCGAAAAATATCCCGACATCTTCGCCAGCATCTGATTCACATCGGCGCTGCCGTTGACGATGTGCTGACCGATGAAGTTCGAATGGGCCTGCTCGCGCACCCGGAGCCACGTTGCCATCAGCGAGATGCTGATTTCGGCGCCTCCGAGCCGCACCACCTGGATATAAGCCGCAAACGCCGTCGATCGCGAGGGATCGGCATTGGACAGCAACAACACGATAATCGGCGTCAGGGTGAACGTCTGCCCCAGCGATTGCAACAGCGCCATCGGCACGAAATCTCCGAGCGACCAATCATGCGTGATCTGCGTGCCCAGGAGACCCGCCACCGCGAACGCGGCCAAGCCAATCACCAGCACCAGGCGCGCATCAAACCGCCGCATCAGGAATATCGAGAGTGGCAGCAGCAGCACCATCGGCAGGATCACATAGCTCAGGAACAACGCCCCGGTTTGCTCCGGCCGCAATTGAGCCACGACGACCAGGAAGTTCGGCGCCAGCGACGAGTTGGACAGGCTGGTCATCGTGTAGAAAAGGATCACCGCGAGCCCAAATCCGACGTTGCGCGAGAACAGCACGTTGGCATGGGCCCATGGCCGGCGCACGACGGCTTCATTGATGAAGAAACACAACGTGAGAAAACTGCCTGATAACAGCAGCGCCACGACCGTTCCCGATTCCAGCCAGTTCAGCCGGTTGCCCTGATCGAGGCCGGAATAGATCATCGCCATCCCGACGCCCAGCAACAACATGCCGGCCCAGTCGGCCTCCTCGCAGAGTTCGTAATTCACATCCTCATGCGGCGTGCCGAGAAGGACGAACAGGCCCATCAGCGGAGCGATGATGGCGTCCTGCCAGAACATCCACTGCCAGCCGACATGATCGACATAAAACCCGACCGCCGAGATACCGGCATTCAACGAAAATCCCACCCGGATCGCATACAGCGAGACCGCCGGCAGCCACCAGCGCGTCGGCAGATTGCGCAGGATGATCATCAGCGTCGCCGGAACGAACGTGCCGAGCAGCAGCCCATGAAGGACGTTGAGGGTGAGCAGCACCGGGAAATCGCGCGCGAACGGAATAGCCAGCGAGATCAGGGCATAGATCAGACTCGGAATCGCCAGCACCCGGCGCAACCCGAACGCGGTCGCAAGCCACGCCACTGCCGGCGCGATCATGATCTGCGAGGCGGTCGCGGCCGTGCTGAGCCAGGCGCCCTCGTCGAAGGTCAGGCCCAGCGCGCCCTTGAGGTCCGGCAACGCGATCGTGAACAGGCGGCTATCGAAATTGGCCAGGAACGCGCCCAACAGCACCGCGCCGACCGCGAAGATCGGCCGGTGCGATACCTTGCCGGTGGAGACCGGGCCCGCTTCGATGCATTTGGCTTCGGCCATTTTAGCAACTCACAAGACGATTATCTTGGCGGCTATCTTGCGCCATCCTCGACATGGATACGGGTGAAGGCCGACATTCCCGGCAATAGCCGCTCAAGCAATGGCTGGCCCTTGTCGAGCGCAATCCGGATCGGGATGCGCTGAACCACCTTGGTAAAATTGCCGGTGGCGTTGTCGGGCGGCAGCAACGCGAACTGCGATCCGCTGGCCGGCGAGATACGCTCGACCCGGCCGTGCAGGATCTGATCCGGAAAGCTGTCGACGGTGATCTCGACGGGTTGGCCCGGCCTGACCCGGGTCAGTTGCGTCTCCTTGTAATTGGCGATCACATAGACGTCCGGCAGCGGCACGATGTTGATGAGATTGGTGCCGACGTTGACATAATCACCCGGCTGCACCTCGCGTTCGCCGACCACGCCATCGAACGGCGCCACGATCCTGGTATAGCCGAGCCGCAGCTTGGCGGCGGCCAGCGTTGCCTGTGCACCCAACACGTCAGCGGTACGCTGCTTCTTGGTCCCGGCCAGCACTTCCAATTGATGACGTTGCGCTGCGATCAGCGCCCGGCTGGCGTGGACGTCGGCCTCGGCCTTGGCATAATCGGCAGTCGCCTGTTCCAGCTTCTGCCGGGTACCCGCCTCGGTCTGCGTCAAGGTCTTCTGGCGGTCCTGCTCCTGCTGCGCCTCCACTTGATGCGCTTCCGCGGATACTCTTTGCGCCTCGGCCTGCGCAATCGTGGCGTATTGCAGCTCGACCTGGTTGTCGAGGTTATCGAGCGCGGCCTTCGCACCCTCGACGCCGGCCGCCGCCTGGGCCACCTGGGCGTCGTAATCGGCGGGATCGATCTGAACCAGAAGGTCGCCGGCCTTGACTCGCTGGAAGTCCTTGAAGGCAACAACGAGAACTTCACCGGCGACGCGGCTGCTCAGCTTGGTGGTCTCGGCACGAACATAGGCATCGTTGGTGGTCTGCACCGCGGCACCGCCAACCCAGGCATCCCAACGCAAGGTGGCCAGCGCGATGAAAAACGCCGCGGCAAGGATGGCAACGAGCGGAATCGCCAACCGGCGCAATGCGTTTCGCGCGGTCGGACGAGGCGCAGGCGCCGCGGGAGATTCAGTCTGGGACATCGTTGATCTGCAATAGTTCGATCCGTCGTTCCGGCGAACCATAGCACTTCCGGATTAGAGCCGGAAGAATTGAATATCCGCGCGGTGCAGCGTTGGCGCGCTGGGCGGCCGTCGCTACCGCTGCGATCAGCGCTCCGGAAACATTTCGCCAAACGGTTTTCGTCCACCGCAAGACCGCGAAAATGGCATGACACGGGTGCAAGACCGATACATCCCGAACACCGCCCGGTTTTATGGCCGGCGTCAAACCGGTTTCCTCTGAAGTCGAAGCGCCCTAATGTGAAACGTTATCTTTGCGAATCCAACGCCGTCGAAGCTTCGAGAACCCAACGCCAATTTCCGGACACGCCATGACTGACTTCCTCGCCGGCCCCTACCCTACGCTTGAGCTGCAACGACTGGATCCGACCGTGCTCGTCGTCCGCCTGAACCGACCGGCCGCAGCGAATGCGATGAACACGCAGATGGGCCTCGATTTGATGGCGATCTTCGAGACGCTGCAAATCCAGCAGGACGGCCTGCGCTGCGTGGTGATCACCGGCGCCGGCGATCGCGCCTTCTGCGCCGGCGGCGACCTGGTCGAGCGCCGCACCATGACCGACGAACAGTGGCAGGCGCAGCACGCGATCTTCGAGCGCATGGTTCGCGCCTTGATCAATTGCCCGCTGCCGGTGATCGCCGCGGTCAATGGCGCCGCGGTCGGCGGCGGTTGCGAGATCGCGGCGGCCTGCGATTTCATCTACGCCTCGCGCAACGCCCGCTTTGCCCTGACCGAAGTGACGCTCGGCATCATGCCGGGTGCCGGCGGCACGCAGAACCTGACCCGCGCGGTCGGCACCCGCCGCGCCAGCGAAATCATCCTGACCGGCAAGCCGTTTTCCGCCGAAGAAGGTGAGCGCTGGGGTCTCGTCAACGAAGTCGTCGAACCCGCCGACCTCATGGAAAGCGTGCTGGCGACCGTGCGCCGAATTGCCGGCAACGCGCCAATCTCGGTCAAGCAAGCCAAGCAGGCGATCCGCCGCGGCGTCGACATGTCGATCTCCGACGGCTTGGCGTTCGAGATCGAGGCCTACAACCGCATGGTGCCGACCAGCGATCGCCGCGAAGGCGTCAATGCGTTCAACGAGAAGCGCAAGCCCGACTTCAAGGGCAAATAGCAAACGCGGCGGCGGACCATATCCATATCCGCGAAGCGAACCTCAGGGCATCTGCACCTGCACGGCGGCACCGGGATCGTTCGCAGCCCCCGGCGCGATCACGAGGTAGCGCCGGGCATCCTCCTGCTTGGCCTCCACCAACTGGCGGATCGGGCCGACGCTATTGACGACGGCAGCACCCGCCGGGTTGGTCATGAAGGCCGCCAGCGGCTGCAGCGTCCCGCTGCCATCGGCTTGGGTCGAGAGCGCCAGCGTGTAGGCCTTCTTCGGCTGCAGCCCAGTCACCGCCGCCTGCAGCACCTGCACCAGCCCCTGATTGAACAGCGACACCTGGGTCGCGGCCTTGCCGCCGGACGGACCGAGCTTGAGTTGCGCGGATTCGGCCGCCGCCGCGAGCGGCTGCAGATTGCTCGTGCCATCACCTGATGGCACCGCGTTCGGGATATAAGCGACGCCTTGCGGCGCCTGCCCGATCGGAATCTCCGCGATGACCTTGTTCGCAAGCGTGTCGATGGCAGCCGCGCGATCGGCATTCTCGAGTCCGACATAGACGCGGGTACCATCGCCTGATGGCCAGATACCGTGCGGCAACGCGCCGGTGTCGATCGTTGCGACCTGCTCGAAAGTATCGGTGCGGAAAACCTTGACCATGTTCAAGCCGCCGATGGTCACATAGGCGAACTGGCCCTTGGCGTTGCGGACGATGTTGACGTGATTGGTGATCGGGCCGGTGTCGATCGTCTTCACGACGTCGAACGGCGGCCTGGCATTGAACACCATGACCTTGCCGACGTCCTTTAAGGTGAACCACACCTGCTTGCCATCCGGTGTCGCCGCGATGTCGGGGCAGAACGGACTGTCCTGCTTGACGTGGCCGACGATCTTGTGGCTTTCGGTCGCGATCACCACCGTCTCCGGCGTGAAACTGGAGCAGACATAGCCGTATTTGCCGTCGGGAGAAAAGATCGTCATGCCCGGCCCGTTCGGCACCTCGATCCGTCGCTTTTCCATGAAGGTCTTGCCGTCGAGCACCGCGATGTAGTTCTCGCCGCGCACCGCGACCCAGATCTCTTTGCCGTCGGGCGTGAAGAACGCCTCATGCGGCGAGCGGCCGACATAGCTGACATGCTTGACGGTATTGGTTGCCGTATCGATGAAGGTGACGGAATTCGAGCCGATCGAAACCGTCGCCAGCGTCTTGTGGTCGGGCGAAAACCCCATGCCGTGGACCAGCAATTGCCCGCGATAGAGCGGACTGAGATTGCCGGGCGTCGGATCGCCGAGCCTGATCACGCCAAGCAATTTGTTGCTGGAAGGATCGATCACTGAAACGGTGTTGGAGAACTGGTCGGAGGTATAAAAGCGGTCGTGCGAACTGATGGCAATGTCGGGCCTGTCGGCGGTATCAGGCGCCTGCCCCGCCGAGGCGGACAGCGTCGTTGCGAGCAGGATGCAGGCCGAGATACTTGTCTTCATGTCAGAGATCCCTTTAGTCGTGGTGAGCTTGATTGGAGTCGTGGTGAGCCTGATTGGACGCAGGTGCCGGCGCCGCATTTGGAAGCCGCCGCAGCTCGAGATTCATCACCTGGATTTCCTGCAGCTGCTCGACGATGATGGCTTGCGCCAATCGCCGCAGCACGGGATCCTTGCCGAATTGCAGCTCGATGCGGGCCATGTCGACCGCGCCCTGGTGGTGCGGGACCATCATCGCGGCGAAGTCGCGATCGTAGTTGCCGCTTGGCTTGACCATCATGTCCCGGTCCATGCGCTCCATCGCACGTCCCATCTGGGCATCGAAGGAATCGTCTGCCGCCGATCCTGGCGAAGGCATCTGCATCGGCGGGGACATTTGATGGTGCATATGCCCGTCGATGTTTCCTTGTTGGGCGCAGACAACGCCACCCAAGGTCATGGCTGAGGCAATCGCGGCGCCGAGCGCCGCCGTCAGGATATATTTCGACATGTTCTCCTCGCTGGCAGGTCACGCGGAGACGCCCTGGAGGTGAGAAAATTCCGGCGGGTCGACAAAACTCACGTCACGATAGCGTGAGAGGGAACTCATCATATCCCGGAATAAAGAACCTTGATCAGCGTCTCCTGTGGACTGACACATCAACCAGGAGATTGCCATGGTGATCGCGACAACAGGCTGGCCGACGAAATCCGGCAGGTCGATCCCGCCGCCACCTGCTGAAAGCTTCTAGCGAGATCGGCCGGCCACGCCCTGGCCGATCCCAACCGACAAAGGCCCGGTCTTGGACGAAACAGCGATCCTCCTGGAGCAGCACATTCCGGCATTGCGCCGCTATGCCTATGCATTGGTGCGACAGCACGATGCCGCCGACGATCTGGTGCAGGATTGCCTCGAGCGCGCGATCGGCCGCTGGCATTTGCGCCATCGCGACGGCGACCTCAAGGCCTGGCTGCTGACCATCCTGCGCAACCAGTTCATCAACCATTATCGCCAAAAGCGCCGGCGCGGTCTGCACTTTGCGTGGGACGACGTGCCGGAGCCGGCGGCGGCCGATACCGCGCCCGACAGCAGTACGGCGATCCGGAATATTTTCGCAGGGCTGGATACGCTGCCGGAAGATCAGAAGTCGGTAGTGCTGCTCGTGGGCGTCGAGGATCTGTCTTACGACGAGGCCGCGCGCGTTCTTGGACTGCCGGTCGGTACCGTGATGTCGAGATTGAGCCGTGGCCGTGAGAAATTGCGGGAGTATCTGGAAACTGGCCGCACCACCGTGCTGCGGAGGATCAAATGACCGAACGCGAAAGCCCGATCGGAGAGGACGACCTCCACGCCTACGCCGATGGGCGGCTTCAGCCGGAGCGGCGTGAGATCGTCGAATCATGGCTGAAGGCCAATCCGGAAATCGCGGCGCAAGTGGCGGGATGGCGGGCGCAGCGCGAAACGTTGCGCGATCAGCTCGCGCCGAAAGCGGCCGAACCGATTCCGGCCCGCCTGCGCATTTCGAACGTCCGCGTCAGCCGGCGCCGCGGGCGCCTGCATCAGCTCAGGCTGATCGCTGCGTCGGCGCTGCTGCTGGTGGCCGGCGGCGCCGTCGGCTGGATCGCCAGAAGCGATTTTTCGGTGCCCGGCCGCAGCCAGCCCGTCATGGTCAGCGATGCCATCTCCGCCTATCGCACCTTCACGGTCGACAATGCTCATCCGGTCGAAGTGAGGGCGAGCGAACAGGATCATCTGGTGCAATGGCTGTCCGATCGATTGGGCAAATCGATCAAGGCGCCTGATCTCACCAGCTTCGGATTTCGCCTGATGGGCGGACGGCTATTGCCGGCGGCGAACGGCGAACTGGCCGCGCAATTAATGTATGACGATGACCACGGCACCCGGCTCACGCTTTATTTGCGCAACGGCGAAACCGGCGAGACCGATTACCGGTTTGTGCGCGAGGGCAATGTCTCCGCCTTTTACTGGATTGACCGCGGACTCGGTTTCGCACTCTCCGCGGCCACCAGCCGGGAGCGGCTGCTGCCGATCGCCGAAGCCGTATATCGCGAGATCGAGCCCTCGGGACGATCGGCTAATTGATCTGTCAAATCGATTGATTTGATATTTATAATCTGTTGGATTGATTGAAGGGGAAGCTGGATACTGGATTGGACAGCTGAGGATCCAACCCATGACCACGCTTTCGAACGCCGAAATCACCGAGACGCTCGTCCTTCCCGCCAAGCAAGCCAACTGGTCGGCCCGGCACGCCAGGGGCATAGGGCCCGGCCTGTTGCTGGCGTCCATGACGGCTGGCGCCGCCTACGCGCTCCGGCAACTGCCCGGCATGGCGACGTTCAGCCCGATGATCCTCGCGATCGTGATCGGGATCGCGTTTCATAACCTCGTCGGCACACCGGCCTGGGCCAGGCAGGGCGTGACTTTCAGCATGCGCCGGCTGCTTCGCATCGCCATCATCCTGCTCGGCCTGCAATTGACCATCGCCCAGGTGATCGAAGTCGGCGGCCGCGGCATCGGCATCATCGCCGCGACGCTGGTGACGACCTTTGCCTTCACGGTGTGGATGGGAAAACTGTTGGGCGTCGATCGCAGGCTGGCCCAGCTGATCGCGGCTGGCACCTCGATCTGCGGGGCATCGGCTGTCATCGCCACCAACACCGTCACCAATGCGCCTGACGAGGACGTCGCCTATGCGGTCGCCTGCGTCACCGTGTTCGGCTCGGTCGCGATGTTCGCCTATCCGCTGCTGCCGGGATTGCTGCAGCTCGATCCGCATGCCTTCGGGCTGTGGAGCGGCGCGTCGATTCACGAAATCGCGCAGGTCGTCGCCGCCTCGTTTCAGGATGGCCAGAAGGCCGGCGAGTTCGGCACCATCGCCAAACTGTCCCGCGTCATGCTGCTCGCCCCGATGGTCATCGCGCTCGGCCTGATCGCCAGCCGCGGCGGCAGTAACGCCAATCGAGGCGCCGATGCCGGTTCGGCCCGGCCGCCGATGCCGTGGTTCGTGCTGGGTTTTGTCGCGCTGGTCGGTGTCAACAGCGCGGTCAATATCCCGGCCGAAGCCAAGGTCTGGATCGCCGTAGCCACCACGTTCCTGCTGTCGGTCGCGCTGGCCGCGATGGGCCTGGAGACAGATATCCGTAAACTCACCGCCAAGGGCTTTCGCCCCGCATTGCTCGGCGCCCTTGCCTTCCTGTTCATCGCCAGCTTCAGTCTCGGACTGATCAAGCTCATCGGATAGCATATGACCCTGGAGCAGCTTCGCATCTTTATCGCGGTCGCGGAAAGGCAGCACGTCACCCGGGCCGCCAGCGAATTGAACCTGACCCAGTCAGCCACCAGCGCCGCCATCGCGGCGCTCGAAGCGCGCTATGGCATCAAGCTGTTCGATCGCGTCGGACGCGGCATCGTGTTGACGCAGACCGGGCGTGATTTCCTCTCTGAGGCCCGCGCGGTCGTCGCCCGGGCCAAGGCCGCCGCCGAGGTGCTCAATGACCTCGCCGGGCTGAAGCGGGGATCGCTGACCCTGGCCGCGAGCCAGACGGTGGCGAATTACTGGCTGCCGCCCCGGATCCAGACCTTCCAAAGCGCCCACCCCGGCATCGATCTGCATGTGACGATCGCCAACACCGAACAGGTGGCGCAAGCGGTTCATGCCGGCACTGCCGATCTCGGCTTCGTCGAAGGCGATATCGACGATCCTCTGCTGTCGGCCCGCAAGATCGACGGCGATCAGCTCGTGGTCGTGGTCGGAATGAACCATCCATGGGTCGGCCAGAGCAGGATCACTCCCAGGAGCCTGTCCGCCACCGGCTGGGTATTGCGTGAAAAGGGCTCCGGCACCCGCGCGATGTTCGAGGCCGCGGTCAGGAAATTCGGCGTCAAACTTGCCGATCTCCGGGTGACGCTCGAATTGCCATCCAACGAAGCGGTTCGCGCCGCCGTCGAGGCCGGCAACTGCGCCACGGCGATATCCAATCTGGTGGTGGATCATTCGATCGCGGCGGGCACGCTTCATCGCGTCAGGATCGAGATGCCGAAGCGTTCGTTCTTCATGCTGCGGCACAAGGAACGCTACCAGAGCCACGCCGAAAAAGCGCTGCTACAGGCGTTTAAGATATAGACCCGCCGCGCGATCAGGCGGCGCGAATATTGGCGAGGAAGCTATCGACATCGGCCCGCAGGGCGGTGGCCTGGCCGCTGAGTTGTTCCGCCGATGACAACACCTTATTGGCCGCGGATCCGGTCTTGTCGGCAGCCTGATTGACGCCCGAGATGTTGCTCGATACCTGGCCGGTGCCCTGGGCTGCTTCCTGCACGTTGCGCGCGATCTCGCGCGTCGCCGAGCCCTGCTGCTCGACTGCCGCCGAAATTGCCGATGCGATCTCGTTGATAGCTCCGATGGTTCGGCCGATGCTCTCGATCGCCTGCACGGCTTCGGCGGTAGCGCCCTGCATGGCGCCGACCTGCGCCGAGATTTCCTCGGTGGCTTTCGCGGTCTGGCTGGCGAGCGATTTGACCTCGTTGGCGACCACCGCAAAGCCCCTGCCCGCATCGCCGGCGCGCGCCGCTTCGATCGTCGCGTTCAACGCCAGGAGATTGGTCTGGCTGGCGATGTCGCTGATCAGCTTGACGACGTCGCCGATCTTCTGCGCCGCCGCCGACAGGCCCTGCACCGTGACGTTGGTGCGGTTCGCCTCGGCGACCGCCTGACCCGCGATCGCGGTCGATTGGGTGACCTGCCGTCCGATTTCCGAAACCGACGACGACAATTCTTCGGTCGCCGCCGCGACCGTCTGCACATTGGCCGAGGCCTGCTCGGCCACGACGGCGACGCTGGTCGCCTGCTGGCTGGCTTCGCCGGCGGTCGCCGACATGCTCTTCGAGGTCGCCTGCATTTCTGTCGCAGCCCCGGTCAGGGTGTCGAGCGAAGCCCGGACGCCGCTCTCGAAATTATCGGCCATCCGGCTGAGAAGCTGTTTGCGCTCGGCGTCAGCCTGAACCTTCTGGACATCCTGCTCGCCGCGCAGCCGCGCCGCCTCGATCATGTTGTCCTTGAACACCTGCACCGACTGCGCCATCGCGCCAACTTCGTCGCGGCGTTCCTGCGCCGGGATCGCCGTCGAGGTCTCGCCGTCGGCGATCCTGCGCATCGCCACCGTCATTCCCTTGATCGGATGGACGATGCTGCGGCCCAGCAGCACGCACATGCCAACCACCAGCAGCAGCGCCAGGCCGACCAACATGGCGATCTGCCACGCCTGCGCCCAAAAGATCGCATCGACGTCGTCGAGATAAATCCCGCCGCCGACGGTCCAGCCATATGGCTTGAACTCGGTGGCATAGGAGATTTTCGGCAGCGGTTCGTTGCCGCCGGCGCGCGGGAAGCGGTAGGCCACGAAGCCTCCGCCTTGCGAAGCCAGCTGGATCTGCTTGCGGGTGAAAAACACGCCATCGGAATCGGGCGCGTCGTACAAATTCTTGTTTTCAACCTTCGGGTTCGGATGCGCCAGGACCAGCCCTTGCGCATTGAAGGCATAGAAGTAGTCGTCCTTGCCGAACCGCAGCGTGCGCAGCAGCTCCTTGCCGCGCTCCATGGCGTCAGCATCGGAGAGCCCCGCCTGATGCGAGGCCTGATAATTGAGATCGACCGCCTGGCGCGCCAGCAGAACAACGTCGTGGAGTTTTGCCTTGCGATCCTCCAGCAGGTTGCTGCGAAGCGCGGAGAGACCGACCGCGGCGACGGCGGCGATGGCGAGCACCGATAGAGCCACCATGATCGACAGCTTGGATGATATTTTGAGATTGCCAAGCATGGAGCACCCTGTCGCTGCAATGACGGTCGCCGGGGTGGCGCCAGACTCCGAACCACTAACTTAAATTAATGAAACAGCTGCTAATGCCGGCCGGAATCATTCGGCGCACAAGCAACGGTATCATCGTGCAGGCCGACGACGCACACGGGCGACAGGCTGCTGCGCTCACCCCACGCCAGACGGTTACGCGCGTTCACGGCGCGGCGTTCGACTGGGTAGAACTACCGTGCTCCGGATGATTGTCCTGCGGCGGCGATCTGGCCACGAAGCGACGCTTCCTGAATGGCTGCCGCCACGACATTTGCTGGTGAGGGCAAGATAGGCCGCCTCGAGCTGGAACAGTTGCTGCTCGGTGACGGCATCAAGGTTCTCGACGGCCTTACACCAACCTTACAAAATCCCCTGCTTCCGGAAGACCGGCTCTTGTTTGATCAACTGACTAGGTTCATGGCTAATCTGGATTTTTCGGATCATCGATGAGGCGCCGCGGATGCGGTTATTGATTGTGGAAGATAACGCAGAGCTCGCCGAGTTGTTGGCCAAGGGCTTGCAGACGGCCGGCTATGAGGCGGACGTCCTCTCCACGGTCGAGGAAGCCACCAGTGTCCTACTGACGACGTTTTATGCGGCCCTGATCCTGGACCTCGGACTGCCTGATGGCGACGGCCTGGCGTTGCTGCGCGACATAAGGCACCGCAACAACCCTATTCCCGTTCTGGTTCTGACCGCGCGCGGCGGCCTTCACGATCGCGTTCACGGCCTGCGCATTGGCGCGGACGATTATCTGGTCAAACCGTTCGCGCTGGAGGAGCTTGTGGCGCGACTGGAGGCACAATTGCGGCGGCCCGGCAACCTTCTCGGCAGCACGCTGCGGATCGCCAACCTCGAATTCGATACCAGAAACCGCCAGGCCTCCATCGACGACAAGCCGCAACTGCTCTCGGCCCGCGAAACCGCGGTGCTCGAATTGCTGATGCGCAGCAAGGGCCGCGTGGTTTCGAAAAAGCAGGTCGAAGACCATATCTTTGGGCACGCGGAGGAAGTCGCATCGAACGCGATCGAGGTGTACGTCCATCGTTTACGCAAGCAACTTTCGGAGCGCGGCGCCAAGGTCCTGGTTCATACCATCCGCGGCGTAGGCTACCTCATCGCCGAGGAGAACTAGCGTGTTCCGGTTCAAGTCGATCCTCTCGCGCATCGTTATCCTCCATGTCGTTGCCGTCGTTATCACCTTGGTTTTCATGTCGCTGGCGCTGTCGTGGTTGCTGAACCATGCAACCAACAACATCCATAACGAGGCGATGCAGGAACAGGCGATTTCGGTCGGGGAGCATCTCGCCGTCAACGCTGACGGCCGTCTCGAACTGAAGCTCCCGCAAGACCTGCTCGGGCTCTATTCGCAGGCGTATGGCCGATACTCCTACGCCGTGATCGACGATCACGGGCGCGTGCTGTTTTCCTCACTCCGGAATAACGCGGCGCTGTTCCCCGACGATGCGAGGTCCCGCGATGTCGAATTCCTGCAACAGCGGCATGGCGACGCCACGGTGTCCGGCGCCAGTGTCCGGAAAACCTTCGACGGCCGGACCGTCTGGATTCAGGCCGGTGAGGATCTCGCCAACCGGGACGTGCTGACCGATGATATCGTCGCCGACTTCTACAAAAATGTTGGATGGATCACCCTGCCCATCCTGTTGGTGCTGCTGATCGCCGACATCGCGATCTTCCGCCGCGCGCTGCGGCCGCTTCGACAGGCCTCCGAGATCGCCAGCGAGATCGGGCCGACGCGTACCGACCTGCGTTTGCCAACCGACGAGATTCCGCGCGAGGTGCGCCCGCTGGTGTCGGCGATCAATCTGGCGCTGGATCGGCTCGAAGAAGGTTTCCGGATTCAGCGTGATTTCACCGCCGATGCCGCGCACGAATTGCGCACGCCGCTGAGTATCCTGAGAACGCGGCTGGATCTCCTGAAAGACCAGCAGACCGCTCAGGCGTTGCTGCAGGATGTCGACGGCATGGCGCATATCATCAGCCAACTGCTCGACATCGCGGAGTTGGACGCCTTTGTGGTCGACCCCTCGGAAAAGGCGGACCTGCGATCGGTGACGGCCGATGTCGCGCAATTTGTCGCGCCGCTGGCGTTGGCGCAAGGCAAGGACATCGCGCTGCTCGGCGCGACCGAACCGGTCTGGGTCGCAGGCAATCCGGAAATGCTGACCCGGGCGATCCGAAACCTGTCGGAAAATGCCATCAATCACACCGCTCCCGGAACCACCGTGGAGTTCGTTGTCGATGCGAACGGGACCGTCAGCGTGCTTGACCACGGACCGGGCATTGCCGAGGAGGAGCGCAACCTTATTTTTCAGCGCTTCTGGCGGCGCGATCGCAGGAAGGCGGGCAGCACCGGCCTTGGGCTTTCGATCGTTCAGCGCATTGCCGAACTACATTCGGCTGTCATCAGCGTGGAAAATCGCCGCCCGGCCGGAGCATGCTTCTCGCTCAAATTCAGGGCACTCGCGCCTTAAACATCGGGTCTGAAGAATTAAGCGCCGACATCCGGCAGGCTGGCAGCCGCGATGGCGACGATCGCAGCCAGACGGCGTCCGATCCGCGACGGGGCGCTCCAAAACAATAATGCTGCTTGTTGCATCTCACTCATTCCTCTGCGCCGGCGGAACCAAAGTTCCGCCAAAACCCGTTGCGCACTAGGAATGTGGTCCGCGGCCCCAAGGGTGTCGAGGGCACGGGAAAAATAGCAACATCGCCATCGCCATATCGGCCGATGGCAGTAGTTTTGTTGCCGTCCAATGCCCGGCGGCGGGAGAAATTTTCTCCGCTAAAATGCGGTAACAGCCGAGACCGCCAGACCAGGGAGAATCCGCCGTGGCCGTCAGGCCGGAGCGAACCCAAAGGCTTTCTCGAACCGCTTGACATAGGCCGGCCATACCTCCGGATTGATGATGCGCGGCGGTCGCTTGCCGTCGAGCGTATCAAGCACCTGCTCGGCCGCGATCCGTCCCATGTTTTCCCGCGCCTCCTTGGTGACGCCAGCGGTGTGCGGGCTGGCCAGCACATTATCGAACTGCAGCAGCGGATGGTCCGGCGGCGGCGGTTCCTTGGCCCAGACGTCAAGACCGGCACCGGCGATCTGCTTGTTGCGCAGCGCGTCGGCAAGTGCCGCCTCGTCGTGAATGAAGCCCCGCGCGGTCGTGATGAAGTAGGCATGTTTCTGCATCAGCGCGTATTGCGCGGCGCCGATCATGCCGCGATTGTCTTTCGTCAGCGGACACGAGATCGACACGTAATCCGAGCGGCGCAGCAAATCATCCAGTTCGACCTTCTCGCCGCCGCGGGCCGCCATTTCGGTGGCCGACAGATAGGGATCGTAGGCCAGCACGTTCATGCGAAGCAGGCCCCTGCAGAGTTCGGCGATACGGCGGCCGACATTGCCGAGCCCGACGATGCCGATGGTCTTGCCCTGCGCCTCGGTGCCCATCAGGGCGTTGCGGTTGACATTGGCGTCGCGGCGCAGCGCGCGATCGGCCTCAATGATGCGCTTCGACAATGTCAGCAGCATGCCGACCGCGTGCTCGGCCACCGAATTGGCATTGCCGCCGGACTGATTGACGACGACCACGCCGGCCGCCGTGCAGGCATCGACATCGACAGGATCGAAGCCCGCGCCATTGCTGGAGACCAGCAGCAGGTTCGGCGCGCGGCGCAACAGTTCAGCGTTGGCATGGAAATGCGGGGCGAGTTCGTCGCGCGCGGCGCCGATCTGGTAGACATGCGCGGCGGCCAGGATCGGTGCCGATACCTCGTCCGCACTCTCGTTCTCGAGCCGGTCGAGCCGCACGTCGGCGCGCGCCCGCAGGATGTCGGCATAGATCTCATGGGCCAGATATTTGACGTAGAAGACGCGCTTGTTATTGACGGACATGGTTGGCGGAACCCTCAGATTGGCAATGGAGGTTGGAAATGGATCTGGTACCGCCACGTCGCAGGCGCGTGATGGCGGCAATTCTGGACGCGTGACGTTAAGGGAGCGGCAGCAGCATCATTCGGCCTTGATGCCGGCGGCCTTGATGATCGGCCCCCATTTGTCATAGTCGCCATGGATCTTGGCGTCGAACTGTTCGGGCGAACTGCCGATCGGCGATGCGCCGAGCTTGGCCAGGCGCTCCTTCACCGCGTCGGTATTCAACGCGGCAACGAAGTCATGCGAGAGCTTGGCGAGCACATCGGGAGGCATCTTGGCCGGACCGAGCAATCCCCACCACACTTCGGTGTCATAGCCCGGCACGGTTTCCGACAGGCTCGGCACGTCCGGCAGGAACGACGCCCGCGACGCCGTGGTCACCGCCAGCGCGCGGACGGCACCGGCCTGAATCTGTCCGACCGATTCCGGTCCGTTGTTGATCGACAGCGGAATCTGTCCGCCCAGCAGATCGTTGATCGCGGGCAGGCCACCCTTATAGGGAATGGCGGCGATATCGATCTTGGCGAGGTTCTTGAAAAGCTCGCCGGCAAGATGGGTCGACGTGCCGTTTCCGGAGTGGCCAAAGGACGGGCTTCCCGGTTTCGCTTTCGCCGCCGCAATCACGTCGCCGATCGTCTTGAACGGAGAATCGGCGCGCACCAGCAGAATGTTCGGCGATGACGCCAGCAACGAGATCGGCGTGAAGTCCTTGAAGGTGTCGTAGGGTAATTTGGGATACAGAAACGCGTTGGTCGGGTGACCGCTCGCGACCACAATCAGCGTGTAGCCATCGGGCGCAGAGGTCGCCAGCGCCTGTGAGGCAATCACGCCGCCGGCGCCAGGCCGATTTTCAATGACGACCGACTGCCCCCATTGCCTGGAGACAGCATCGCCGAGCGTGCGTGCGAGGATGTCGACCGCGCCGCCTGCGGGGTATGGCACGAAAATGTGCACGGGTTTGGACGGAAATGACGACTGCGCCGACACGCTGCCGCCGGCAGCCAGAACAGCCAATATAGCCGCAAACATCCGGAACCGCTTGGCCATGACATCCCTCCCGATCATATTGTTACTTGGTTTATCGCATTCCGGCAGACCCGGGGCATCGCCACCCAACGCAGAACACGGCAACGATCGGGGCATGTTGACAATCCCGGAGATCGCGTCAAGTTTCGCCCCCTCGACACGGCCGCGCACGGTCCTGTTGCGACAACAACATCGGCGCAGGCGACAGGGAGAATTCGATGGCGGCAGCCGAGGCAAACACGGCGTCCAGGACCTCAGACAAGACTTCGGAAACGACCTGGCATGGCGTGGTACTGCAAGCGCTCAAGCGCAACGACATCCGGCTTGTGCCCTACGTGCCCGATCGTGTGCTGACCAACCTGATCAAGAACATCCACGCCGACCCGTTCTTCACGACGTTCCCCACTTCGCGCGAGGAAGAAGCCGTCGGCATCGTATCCGGCGCATGGATGGCCGGCCTGCGCGGCGCGGTGCTGATGCAGACCTCGGGCTTTGCGACGCTGGCCAATGTGCTGGCCTCGCTGGCCGTCCCCTATCAGATCCCGCTGATCATGTTCGTGTCGGAACGCGGCACCCTCGGCGAATTCAATTACGGGCAATCGCTGGTCTGCCGCACCATGCGGCCGGTGCTCGACTCGCTGGCGATGGAGCACCATACCTGCACGCGGCTCGACGAGTTCGAATTCACCGTCGATCGCTCGATCAAGCAGGCCATCGCCACCCAGGCGCCGGTGGCCTTGATCCTCTCGCCGCTGTTGACCGGCGGCAAAGTGCTGGACAAGTGAGCGATCGCATGAACACGCAAGCCAATCCCCCTGCCCGCAACACCAAGATCATGAACCGGTTCGATCTCACCTCGCGCCTGATCGCGAAGCTGAAGAACGAGGAAGCCGTGGTCGGCGGCATCGGCAACACCAATTTCGATCTGTGGGCCGCGGGCCATCGCCCGCAGAATTTCTACATGCTGGGCAGCATGGGCCTCGCCTTCCCGATCGCGCTCGGCGTCGCCCTGGCGCAACCGAAGCGCCGCGTATTCGCGCTCGAAGGCGACGGCTCGCTGCTGATGCAATTGGGTTGCCTGTCGACGATCGCAACGCTGGCGCCGAACAACCTCTGCATGGTGGTGATGGACAACGGCATCTATCAGATTACCGGTGCGCAGCCGACGCCGGCCGCCGCGGTGGCCGATATCGTCGCCATCGCGATCGCTTCGGGCCTCACCAACAGCGCCTGGGCTGCGGACGAAGAGGATTTCGAACGCCTGCTCGATCAATCCTTGTCGGCTTCCGGGCCGACGCTGATCGGCGTGCGCATCGACGACAAGCCGGGAACCGGGCAAACCCGGCGTGATCCCGTGCAGATTCGGGAACGCTTCATGCACGGCCTGGGCGTTCGCCAGCCATTGTAACGCTTGGGGTAGATAATCCGTGGGCGGCCCGGTCGTTAACCGTCGACCTGCGTTAACTACACGGCATCGCAAGTTCACGTGAGACCGAACGCGGCCCTGCGAAACGTGATATCCCGACGCGATGACAATCATCCTCAGGATTATCGCCTGGCTATTGGCCGCCGCGGTCACATTCGCCACTCTGGGTCCGCCCAGCTATCGGCCGCACTCCAACCTCGGCCAGGACGGCGAGCACGCCCTCGCCTTCATCCTGATCGGCATCGCGTTTGGCGTGGCCTATACCGGAAATCGGCTGCGTACGGCGGTGATCGCCGTGATCATGATTGGCGTGATCGAGATCCTGCAATTCTGGGCGCCGGGACGCCACGCACGGCTGGAGGACTTTGTCGTCGATGCGCTGACGGCGTGTCTCGGACTTGTGGTCGTCGCAGGCCTGGATTGGGCCATGCAGCGGCTGCGTTCGACCTCGAACGCGACCTGAGCTTCGTATTACGTCACGTCGCAAATGTCATTCCGGGGCAGCCCGCAGGGCTGAACCTCAGATCGGCAATTGCACGTCGGGGAATCCAGAGATGATCAGTTCGTCATTCCGGGTTCGCGCAGCGCGCGCCCCGGAATGACGAGCCAGAACGCTGTTACAGCAATCCCGCGCCGCGGGCCCACTTGTATTTGGCGCCGAGCACCTCGACCGGCAGTTCGGTCGAATAGGCATAGGACGGAATGCCGTTCTGGTAGAGATATTCGGCGGCCTCCTCGACCTCGACATCGCCCGCGAGCGAAGCGACAATCGGCTTCACAAAGCCCTTTGCTTCCATTTCCTTCTTCACCTCGACCATGTTGCGGGCGAACACCATCGGCGGCGTGATGATGGTGTGCCAATAGCCGAGGATCAGCGCGTGGATGCGTTCGTCCGAGAGGCCGAGCTTGACCGTATTGACGTAGGTGATCGGCGGCTCGCCACCGGTGATATCGACGGGATTACCGGCGGCACCGAACGGCGGAATGAACTTGCGGAAGGCCGCATCGAGATCCGGCGGCATCGCCATCAGCGACATGCCGTTGTCAATCACGGAGTCCGACAGCAGCACGCCTGAACCACCGGCACCGGTGATGATCAGGATGTTCTCGCCCTTCGGCGTCGGCAGCACCGGCACGCCGCGCGCGAATTCCAGCAATTGCCTCAAAGACCGGGCGCGGATCACGCCGGACTGCTTGAGCACGTCTTCATAGATTTTGTCGTTGCCGGCCAGCGCGCCGGTGTGCGACGAAGCGGCCCTGGCGCCCGCGGAAGTACGGCCGGCCTTGAGCACGATCACCGGCTTCTTCTTCGAGACCCGCTTGGCGGCTTCGGCGAAAGCGCGGCCGTCCTTGAGGTCTTCGCAATGTTGCGCGATCAGATTGGTGTTGGGATCCTGCTCGAAGAAGGCGAGCAGATCGTCCTCGTCGATATCGCATTTGTTGCCGACGCCGACGATGGCGGAAACGCCCATTTTTGCCGAGCGCGAAAACCCGATGATCGCCATGCCGATGCCGCCGGACTGCGACGACAGCGCCGCGTGGCCCTTGACGTCGTAGGCCGTGCAGAAGGTGGCGCAAAGATTGGCCGGCGTATAATAGAAGCCATAGATGTTCGGCCCCATCAGGCGGACATTGTACTTCAGACCGATTTCGACGATCTCGGCCTGCAACTCAGGCGCGCCCGCTTCGGCGAAGCCCGACGGAATCAAAACCGCGCCCGCGATTTTCTTCTCGCCGCATTCGATCAGGGCGCCCGCGACCAACTTTGCGGGAATCGCGAACACCGCGGTGTCGATCACGCCAGGCACATCCTTGACGCTCTTGTAGGCCTTGTAGCCCAGAATCTCCGCGGCCTTCGGGTGGATCGGATAGATGTCGCCCTTGTAGCCGCCGTTGATCAGGTTCTTCATCACTGAATTGCCGATCTTGCCGTCTTCAGCGGAGGCGCCGATCACGGCGACCGCTTTCGGCTGCATGATGCGGTTCATCGCGGTGACGATTTCCTCGGTCGGCCGCGGCGCCGGGCGCGGCTTGTAGTCGAAGTCGACGACAATGCGCACGTCGGCGGCGATCGCGTCGGCCTTGGTGGCGAATACCGGGTTGAGATCGAGCTCGACGATTTCCTGGAAATCCGTAACGAGCTGCGAGACCTTGACGATGATGTCGGCCAGCGCGTCGCGGTTGGCCGGATCGCCACCCCGCACGCCCTTGAGCATCTCACCGGCCTGGATGCCATCGAGCATCGACAACGCGTCTTGCTTGGTCGCGGGCGCGAGCCGGAAGGTGATGTCCTTGAGGACCTCGACCAGCACGCCACCGAGGCCGAAGGCCACCAGCTTGCCGAACGAACCATCGGTGATCGAGCCGATGATGACTTCGGTGCCGCCCGCCAGCATCTGCTGGATCTGGATGCCTTCGATCTTGGCGTCGGCCTTGTACTTCTTGGCGTTCGCCAGAATGGTCGCGTAATTCGTTTCGACGTCGGCGGCGGTCTTGACGCCCACTATCACGCCGCCTGCTTCGGTCTTGTGCAGGATGTCGGGCGAGACGATCTTCATCACCACCGGAAAACCCATGCCGGCCGCGATCTTGACGGCTTCGTCGGCGGATTTCGCCACGCCTTCCTTCGGAACCGGAATGCCGTAGGCGTCGCACACCAGTTTGCCTTCCGGCGCCGTCAGGCTGGTGCGTTTATCGGCCTTGACCAGATCAAGTATTTTCCGGACGGATTCTTTAGAACTCGACATTTGGCTTCCTCCTTAGAAGTCGTTTTTCATTTCGATAGCGCCCGCGCACCCGGGGCCAGATCAAGACTAGTCCTTGGGCGCGCCCTCAATCCCTCGTCTCGAATCGCAAGCGCGCATCCGCTCTGGCGCGCACCCGGCTTGCCAGGAATTCGCTCTTATGGCATTTGGTATGCCAGAAACAAGATTGTCAAGGCTAGCGGATGCGAAGAAATGGCGAAAATAACGTCTTCTTGACATCGTGGCATCTGGTATGCCAAAAATCCTTCAGCTATTAATCTGCTAAGAGAGGTCTCCCTCCAGAGGAGACTCAATCGTGCCCGAACGGAAACCAACCAAGGCGCCGCCCACCATGGCCGAGGCAGAAATCACAATTGTCCGGATCGCGCCGGAGACGAGCTTCAAGAACAAGGCCTATGAGGCGTTGAAGGAAGCCATCCTCAAGATGGACATCTATGCAACGCCGGAACCGGTCATGCTTGACGAACGCGCGTTGTCCGAGCGCCTTGGCGTCAGCCGCACCCCGATCCGCGAAGCCATCGCGATGCTGGAGCAGGACGGCTTCGTCAAGACCGTGCCCCGCCGTGGCATCGTCGTGGTCCGCCGCACCAAGAGCGAGATCGTCGACATGATCCGCGCCTGGGCCGCGCTGGAGAGCATGGCGGCGCGCCTGATCACCACTACCGCGCGCAAGAAAGACATTTCGGCGCTGCGCGATTTCTTCAAGGATTTCAGCAAGGATCGCCTGCCGCAGGATCACGTCGATGAATATTCCAAGGCCAACATCGCCTTTCACCAGGCGCTGATCTCGCTCAGCGAGTCGCCGGTGCTGGTCGATATGACCAACGATATCCTGCTGCACGTTCGCGGCTACCGGCAATTGACCATCGGCCGGGTCGATCGCACCGCGACGTCGTTGCCTGAACATATGGCCATCATCGAAGCGCTCGAGGAGCGCAACACCGAGGTTGCGGAAAAGCGCGCGCGCGACCACACGCTCGGCCTTGCTTCCTATGTCGAGGCGCATGGCCAGGAGCTGTTTTAGCCACCTTCACACGGGACGAGGCCAACGACCAAGACCTCGTCCACACCAAGAAACGATCAGGGAGAAGCGGAATGTCCGCAGCAGTACACAGCATTGATACCAGTAAAGTCGAAGCCGAGCGCGAGCTCACCGACGGCTTTAATCTCATGATCGATGCGCTGAAACTCAACGGCCTCACCACGATCTACGGCGTGCCCGGCATCCCGATTACGGATTTCGGCCGCATGGCGCAGGCGGCGGGCATTCGCGTGATCTCGTTCCGCCACGAGCAGAATGCCGGCAATGCGGCCTCGATCGCCGGCTTCCTGACCAAGAAGCCCGGAATCTGCCTGACGGTGTCGGCGCCCGGCTTCCTCAACGGCCTGACCGCACTCGCCCACGCCACCACCAACTGCTTCCCGATGATCCTGATCTCGGGTTCATCTGAACGCGAGATCGTCGACCTGCAGCAGGGCGACTATGAAGAAATGGATCAGCTCGCAATCGCAAAACCGCTCTGCAAGGCGGCGTTCCGCGTGCTGCATGCCCAGGACATCGGTATTGGCCTCGCGCGTGCGATCCGCGCCGCCGTCTCGGGACGTCCGGGCGGCGTCTATCTCGATCTGCCCGCCAAGCTGTTCGGTCAGGTGATGGACGCCGAGGCCGGACAGAAGTCGCTGGTCAAGGTGATCGACGCAGCTCCAGCCCAGATTCCGGCGCCGTCAGCCGTCAAGCGCGCGCTCGAGGTTCTCAAGGGTGCAAAACGCCCGCTGATCATCCTCGGCAAGGGCGCGGCCTATGCGCAGGCCGATGACGATATTCGTGCCTTTGTCGAGAAGAGCGGCGTTCCGTTCCTGCCGATGAGCATGGCCAAGGGCCTGCTGCCCGACCTGCATCCGCAATGCGCGGGTGCTGCGCGCTCCACCGTGCTGAAAGACGCCGACGTCGTGATGCTGATCGGCGCGCGCCTCAACTGGCTATTGTCGCATGGCAAGGGCAAGGCCTGGGGCGAGGCGCCCAAGCAGTTCATCCAGATCGACATCGAGCCCAAGGAAATGGACTCCAACGTCGAGATCGTGGCTCCCGTGGTTGGCGATATCGGCTCCTGCGTCGCGGCGTTGCTGGAAGGCATGGGCAATCAGTGGCCCAAGGCTTCGGCCGACTGGACCGCCAAGGTCAGCGCCAAGCGCGACGAGAACGTCGCCAAGATGGCGCCGCGGCTGATGAACAACAACTCGCCAATGGATTATCACGGCGCGCTGGGCGCGCTGCGCACCATCATCAAGGAACGGCCGGACGCGATCCTGGTCAACGAGGGCGCCAACACGCTCGACCTCGCGCGCGGCATCATCGACATGCACCAGCCGCGCAAGCGGCTCGACGTCGGCACCTGGGGCGTGATGGGAATCGGCATGGGCTACGCCATCGCCGCGGCCATCGAAACCGGCAAGCCGGTGCTCGCGGTCGAAGGCGACTCGGCGTTCGGCTTCTCCGGCATGGAGGTGGAAACCATCTGCCGCTACAAGCTGCCGGTCTGCATCGTGATCTTCAACAATGACGGCATCTATCGCGGTACCGACCTCAATTCCGCGGGCGCCGATCCGGCGCCGACGGTGTTCGTCAGGGGCTCGCGCTACGACAAGATGATGGAAGCGTTCGGCGGCGTCGGCGTCAACGTGACCTCACCGGACGAATTGAAGCGTGCCGTCAACGCCGCGATGGATTCGGGCAAGCCTACCCTGATCAACGCGGTGATCGACCCCGCGGCCGGCTCCGAAAGCGGCCGCATCGGCAACCTCAATCCGCAGAGCGTTCTGAGCAAGAAGAAATGACGACTTAACCCACCGGCGTCATTCCCCACCAACGGGTCGGCCGAATGGCCGCCCGATGACAGGCTTCGGTGGGGAATCCAGTAATCGCCGAACTATCGTGAGCAGATATCAAGGAGAGACAAGATGACAAAAGCGCTGAAGGGCGTTCGTATTCTCGATTTCACGCACGTCCAGTCGGGACCAACCTGCACGCAATTGCTGGCATGGTTCGGCGCCGACGTGATCAAGGTCGAGCGCCCCGGCGTCGGCGACATTACGCGCGGTCAATTGCAGGATGTACCGAATGTGGACAGCCTGTATTTCACCATGCTCAACCACAACAAGCGTTCGATCACGCTCGACACCAAGAACCCGAAGGGCAAGGAAGTCCTGACCGCGCTGATCAAGAGTTGCGACGTGCTGGTGGAGAATTTCGGCCCCGGCGTGCTCGATCGCATGGGATTTCCCTGGGAGAAGATCCACGCCATCAACCCGAAGATGATCGTGGCGTCGATCAAGGGCTTTGGCCCCGGGCCGTACGAAGACTGCAAGGTGTATGAGAACGTCGCGCAATGCACCGGCGGCGCGGCATCGACCACTGGCTTCCGCGACGGGCTGCCGCTGGTCACCGGTGCGCAGATCGGCGACAGCGGCACCGGCTTGCACCTGGCGCTCGGTATCGTCACCGCACTTTACCAGCGCACCATGTCCGGCCAGGGCCAGAAGGTCACCGCCGCGATGCAGGACGGCGTGCTCAATCTGGCGCGCGTCAAAATGCGCGACCAGCAGCGGCTCGCGCACGGGCCGCTGAAGGAATACAGCCAGTTCGGCGAAGGCATTCCGTTCGGCGAAGCGGTGCCGCGCGCCGGCAACGACTCTGGCGGTGGCCAGCCCGGCCGCATCCTGAAGTGCAAGGGCTGGGAGACCGATCCCAACGCCTACATCTATTTCATCACCCAGGCGCCGGTCTGGGAGAAGATTTGCGACGTCATCGGCGAGCCCGGCTGGAAGACCCATCCCGATTACGCCAAGCCGCCCGCCCGGTTGTCGCGCCTCAACGAGATCTTCGCGCGTATCGAGCTGTGGACCATGACCATGACCAAGTTCGAGGCGATGGAAATCCTCAACAAGGACGACATCCCCTGCGGGCCGATCCTGTCGATGAAGGAAATCGCGGAAGACCAGTCGCTGCGCGCGACCGGCACCGTGGTCGAGGTCGATCACCCTACCCGTGGCAAGTACATTTCGGTCGGCAACCCGATCAAGCTGTCGGACAGCCCGACCGAGGTGCAGCGCTCGCCGCTGCTCGGCGAACACACCGACGAGATCCTGCGCCAGGTGCTCGGCTTCAGCGACCACCAGGTCGCCGAGATCCGCGATTCCGGCGCGCTCGACCCGCCGCGCAAGCAGGCGGCCGAGTAATCAACGGCATAGAACGGCGCAGTGCCCTCATGGTGAGGAGGCGCACTTGTGCCGTCTCGAACCATGAATGCTCTGCTCGGACTTTGCCGTCTGCGCGCTTGCGGCCATCCTTCGAGACGCGGCCGAGAGGCCGCTCCTCAGGATGAGGTTTCGTAGCTTGAGGGTTTCGCGGCTTACTCTGAAAGAGACAACGGAGCCCTCATCCTGAGGAGCCCGCCGTCGGCGGGCGTCTCGAAGGGTGGAGTGTTCTGCGCCGAGAAAGTTCCTGCAACGAGGCCATGTCACCTCGGATGAACGCCTCCTTCTTTGCCCGGCTCCACTTCTTGATTTTGCGCTCGTTTTCGATCGCGTCCGTAATGCGATCGAACCATTGCGAGAACACCAGTTCTACGGGCGTGCGCGTCTGCGTATACCCCCCGAATGTTCCGGCGTTGTGTTGAGCAATCCTGACTTCAAGCGTCGAACGAGTTGTTCCGACGTAATAGCTGCCGTCGGCACATCGGAGGATGTAGAGATAGGCTCCGTCGTTCATTGTGAGATGCTCGGCTTGAAGCGTCTAGGAAAGCGCAAGATGAGGTGATCGATACATTTTTCAATTTAGATGCGATCCGGCGGCATTGCGACGCGATGAGGTTCGTGTTGATCCACGGCCTTATGGTGAGGAGGCGCGCTTGCGCCGTCTCGAACCACGAACGCTTTGCTCAGACCGTGCCGTCCGCGCTTGCGGCCATCCTTCGAGACGCGGCCAAGAGGCCGCTCCTCAGGCTGAAGGCAAAGGTGTGTCGGCGGTCTTTTTCGTGATCTGGACGTTAAATCACATCATTTTTGCTGCACTGCAAACGTGGCCATGCTGCTATGCAAACAAAGCGATTGCTTCTGGTATCTGGTATACATAGTTTACTCATCAGAACGCAGCGCGTCGCTGCATCCGATGAATCAAGGGGACGAATATGTCCGATACCACGTCTTTCGCCTGTCGCCCGCCACCACGCTGTTCGGCCGCCTGATGGCCTCGATCGACCGCCTCCTGATGGCGAACGCCGAGATCGCGATCCGCAACGGCGACCTTCCTTATTTCGGCCTCTGACCGGGCCGGGCGGAACATCCGCCCGCCCCGCTTATTGGGTCTGCAGCAATCCTCCCCGACTACGGCCCCGGTTCTTCCGGGGCCTTTTTTTGTCGATAACTCCCCCAACAGGCTGACGCTGGGCCGGGCCGCAACTGCGACATATTAGGCATAAGGAGGGGCTTGCACTCTGGCATATCACATACCAATATGGCCGAACCGCTAACGCTCGCATAAAAACAGAAGCGTATTCCGGGAGGAAAAATGACCACCACCACACAACCCGCCACGACTCCGATGGCGGAGGCTCCCTACTTCCGCTGGCTGCAACTGGTGATGGGTCTCGTCTGCATGGCGATGATCGCAAACCTGCAATACGGCTGGACGCTGTTCGTCGATCCGATCGACGCCAAGTTTCACTGGGGCCGCGCCGCGATCCAGCTGGCCTTCACCCTGTTCGTGGTGACGGAAACCTGGCTGGTGCCGGTCGAAGCCTGGTTCGTCGACAAATATGGTCCGAGCGTCGTCGTCAAGTTTGGCGCTGTCATGATCACCATCGCCTGGGTGCTGAATTCCTACGCCGACTCGCTGGTGCTGCTTTACATCGGCGCGATCTGCGGCGGCATCGGCGCGGGCTCGGTGTACGGAACGTGCGTCGGCAATGCGCTGAAATGGTTTCCGGATCACCGCGGCTTCGCCGCGGGCTCGACCGCCGCCGGCTTCGGCGCCGGTGCTGCGATCACCGTGGTGCCGATCGCCCACATGATTGCCACCAGCGGCTATCAGCATGCCTTTTTCTCCTTCGGCGTCGGGCAAGGCGTGATCGTCTTCATCGTGGCCTTTTTCCTGCGCAGACCATCACGGGCGATGCCGGCGAAGAGGAAGCAGCTCAATCTGCCGCAAACCAAGATCGACTTCACGCCGCCGCAAGTGCTGCGTAGCCCGATCTTCTGGGTGATGTATCTGGTGTTCGTGATGGTCGCCGCCGGCGGCCTGATGGCGGCGGCCCAGATCGCCCCGATCGCGCACGACTTCAAGATCGCCAACGAACCGGTGAGCCTGGCCGGCTTCCAGATGGCCGCGCTGACCTTTGCGATCTCGCTCGACCGCATCTTCGATGGCTTCGGCCGCCCGTTCTTCGGATTTGTTTCCGACAGGATCGGCCGCGAGCACACCATGTTCATCGCGTTCGCGACCGGAGCGGCCATGCTGTTGACGTTGTCGATGTACGGTCACATTCCGATCGTGTTCGTGCTGGCAACCGCGGTGTATTTCGGGGTGTTCGGCGAGATCTACAGCCTGTTCCCCGCAACAAGCGGCGACACCTTCGGCGTCAAATACGCCACCACCAATAACGGCATGCTCTATACCGCCAAGGGCACGGCCTCGCTGCTGGTGCCGCTGGCGAGCATCATCGCCAGCCACTACGGCTGGCAGGCGGTGTTCGTCGTCGCCGTCGCGCTCAACGCCACCGCGGCCCTGATGGCGATCTTCGTGATCAAGCCGATGCGACGCGCCTTCATTCTGGGCCACGAAGTTCCGGCCGATGGCCGCACCCAGGACGCCAGAATCGCCTGATCCCGAAACCATCCAATGCGAAGAGGCGCACCCCGGTGCGCCTCTTTTTTTGCCCAAGCCATCTTGGGATACAAAATGCCAATTAACTCTACGGAAGTCTGTCTGAGGCCGGCGCTATCCTTCCAAACGACGCCGTCGTTAAAGAATGTCAATAATACTGCCGCTTTCCGCATGCTTGCGAGCGGTGGATTTCATCAATACCGAATTGACAATTGGAATAATGTATACCAGAATTGCTTCGTTGGAGACATCCTGTGGTTGACCTGACGGAGGTTGCGATGAAAGTCGGAGACATCCTGCGCAAGAAGACAGCGCGCGTGGCGACGGTTCGCATGAACGAGACCGTGGCGATCGCCGCCCAATTGATGCGCGCCAGCAATATCAGCGCGCTTGTGGTCAAGGACGTGGTGCGGACCGAGGGCAACACCGCGGTCGGCATGTTCACCGAGCGCGACGTCGTGCGCGCCATCGCCGAACACGGCGCGGCCGGCGTCAATCTGAAGGTCTCGCAGCTGATTTCAGTGCAGCAGCTGGTGTCCTGCAGCCCGGCCGATACGCTCGAACATGCGCGTCACCTGATGAACCTGAATCATATCCGCCATCTGCCTGTGATCGATAATTACAGCCTGATCGGCGTCGTCAGCATCCGCGACATCTCGACCGCGTTCGACGAAGCCGGCAACGCCGAGCGATCGGTCGCCTGAAACGCAAGTTCCGGTCCAGCCGCCAATCGCCGGCTTTGAGCCATCGCTCGAGGCCGGACGCTGATCCCTGTTGAGAATTTCCGGTCAAAAATTCAGCCCTTCTGGCCAGAAGGATTCCATGAAAGGCCCTGGTGGCTTAGCGCGCCGGCATCGCAGGGCTTTACCAAGGGAGCAGCCTTTACCAGGGAATTGTCCGCCCGGCGGAAACACCAGCCGCCGCTTTTGCATGATCGCACCGTGATCCCTGCCGCCCGGTACGGTAGACTTTTGCCGGGCCGGACGGCATCCTGCCTCCTGAAAAACCATAACAGCCGGCGCCCATGATCGCGCAGGCTTCAGGAAACATTCAGGGGTCCCCTATGATCAAGACGCGCTTTACCGAACTCGTCGGCGTCGAGCACCCGATCGTGCAAGGCGGCATGCAATGGGTCGGCCGCGCCGAACTGGTCGCCGGCGTCGCCAATGCCGGTGCGCTCGGCCTGATCACCGCGCTGACCCAGCCGACGCCGGAAGACTTGACCAAGGAAATCGCGCGCTGCCGCGATCTCACCGACAAGCCGTTCGGCGTCAACCTCACCATCCTGCCCTCGATCAAGCCGCCGCCTTACGCGGAATATCGTCAGGCCATCATCGAGGCCGGCATCAAGATCGTCGAGACCGCCGGCAACAAGCCGCAGGAGCACGTCACCGAATTCAAAAGGCACGGCATCAAGGTGATTCACAAATGCACCAGCGTGCGCCACGCATTGTCGGCGGAACGCATGGGCGTCGACGCCATCTCGATCGACGGCTTTGAGTGTGCCGGCCATCCCGGCGAGGACGACACCCCGGGCCTGATCCTGATCCCCGCCGCCGCCGACAAGGTCAAGATACCGATGATCGCCTCCGGCGGCTTTGGCGACGGCCGCGGCCTGGTCGCCGCATTGGCGCTCGGCGCCGAGGGCATCAACATGGGCACGCGCTTCATGTGCACCAAAGAGAGCCCGATCCATCAGCTGGTAAAGGAAAAGATCGTCGCCAATGACGAGCGCGAGACCGAATTGATTTTCCGCACCATGCGCAACACTTCGCGGGTCGCCAAAAACGCGATCAGCACCAAAGTGGTCGCGATGGAAAAGGAAGGCGCCAAATTCGAGGACGTTCGCGAACTGGTGGCCGGCGCGCGCGGCAAGATGGTGTACGCGTCGGGTGATGCCGATGAAGGCATCTGGTCGGCCGGACAGGTGCAGGGCTTGATCCACGATATCCCGACTTGCGCCGAGCTGATATCGCGGATCATCCGCGACGCCGAAGCCATCATCCGCGGCCGGTTCGAAGCCATGTTGTCCGGCGGTCGCCAGCAAGCCGCGGAATAATCACTTCCCGTCTTCCAACCGAGAACAAGAAAATGAAAGCTTTTGTCTACGGCGCCAACGGCGCTGAGATTGCCGACGTGGCAAAACCCGCGCCCAAGGGTACGCAAGTGCTGGTGCGCGTCCGCGCCTGCGGCCTCAATCGCGCCGATCTCGGCATGACCAAGGGCCACGCCCATGGCAGCGCCGGCGGCGTCGGCACGGTGCTGGGCATGGAATGGGCCGGCGAGATCGCCGAAGTCGGCCCCGAAGCCCGCGGCGTCAAGGTCGGCGAGCGCGTGATGGGCTCCGGCGGTGCGGCGTTCGCCGAATACACGCTGGCCGATCACGGCCGGCTGTTTCGGATTCCCGGCAACGCCAATATGAGTTTCGAGGACGCCGCCACGCTGCCAGTGGCGCTCGCGACCATGCACAACGCGGTCGTCACCAACGGCGCGTTGCAGGCGGGACAGTCCGTGCTGATCCAGGGCGCCAGTTCCGGCGTCGGCCTGATGGCGATGCAGATCGCAAAACTCAAGGGCGCGAAGATCGTGATCGGTTCATCGACTGACGCAACGCGGCGCGGCCGCTTGAAGGAATTCGGCGCCGACCTCGCGGTGGATTCCTCCGATCCCGGCTGGGTCGACCAGGTGCTGAAAGCCACCGACGGCGAAGGCGTCGACCTGATCGTCGATCAGGTCTCCGGAAAAGTCGCCAACCAGAATCTGAAAGCCACCAAAGTGAAGGGCCGCATCGTCAATGTCGGCCGGCTCGGCGGCACCCATGGCGATTTCAATTTCGACCTGCACGCCGCGCGCCGCATCAACTACATCGGCGTCACCTTCCGCACCCGCTCGATCGAGGAAATCCGCGAGATCTTTGCCGAGGTGCAGAAGGATATCTGGCCCGCGGTGGAATCGCGAAAACTGCAACTGCCGATCGACAAGGTGTTTGCCTTCGACGACATCGGCAAGGCGTTCGACCGCATGGAAGCCAACCAGCACCTCGGCAAGATCGTGGTGACGCTGTAGCGCGGCGATAGCTAAGATTCTTCGTCATGGCCGGACAACAGCGCGAAGCGCGTCTTCGCGCTAGATGTCCCGGCCATCCACGTCTTTCTTTGCTGCCACGTCGCAAAGACGTGGATGCCCGGCATAAGGCCGGGCATGACGAGCCAGCTGACAGCGCTCGCAGCGCGGTAGGATGGGTTGAGCCCTTTGCGAAACCCATCAGCGTGATCATTGCCATCGATGATATCGCGGAGTTTATCGGGCGCGCATTCGCGCGACCCGTTGGCCAGCTTAGAGAATAGCCTCGATCCCCTTGCGCCGGATCAGGTCAAGCAATATGAGGGCCGGACCGCTCGGACGTTTTTCGCCGCGCTCCAGCTTCGAAACATAGTCCGCCGTCAGATTCAGATAGGTCGCAAAAACGGCCTGACTCACGTGGCACTTTTCCCGCAGAGCTTTGATTTCCTTACCCGTGAGCGTGACTGTAATTGCCAGCGCCATTCCGACGTGCCGCATGGTGATCTTGTCGTGCGCGGCCTTGGTCAAAAGGCTGCTCTTCCGCATGTCACGCGCGGTTTCCAGCAGCTCTTTGGTCAGGCGGCGGGTCTTATCCTTTGTCTTTTTGGTTTTAGTTGCCATGTTGCACCTCGATTAAAGTACCATCTTGCAGGGCTTGCGCGATTTTCTCCTCGGCAGCGTCTAAAAATGAAGCGGCGATCTCTCGCAACGTCATCATCTCTGCCTTATCGATATTCTCACGCTCGTTTTTGGCGAAGGCGAACAGAAAGACGGCCCGATCGGAACGGATTCCGATGATCATGCGAAAGCCACCTCGTTTGCCCTGCCCCGGTCTGGCGATCCGTTGCTTGATGATCTGACCACCGAGGTCAGCGTCGACCAAACCCCGAACGGCGCGATCAACGGCATCGATTAAGCCGTCGTCACTGATGCCGTGTTGTCGTGTAAACTTCGCAAGCGTTTTGGTCTTGAAAATACGCGCATGCGCCTCTCTAGCTCCATAAACTATAGTTTATAGGACTATATTTCGAGAGAGGTGGACTCACGAATCGTACGTTAGACCAAAAGAAAAAAACAAGGCTCGGGCAAGAGCGTGCCCCGCTATCCCACTTCCCTGCCCTGGCCACCCGCGGCTTGTTTGACCTTGGCCTAAAGGCGAAGAGGCAATCCCCGGAACTACGATCCATCGCAGTGCACGCGGTCTTGCCCTCGCTTTCCGGTTGTGCGCTTGTGTGCCTTGGGTCTGGGGGCTAGTAAAATGCGTATTCTTGTGGCCGTAGCGCTTAGCGCCGCGCTGACGGGCTGTGTCACCAACAACGAAACAATCGCTTTTCGGAGCTCTAGTCCGAGCCAGCAAACGATGATGCGCGACGGGCAACCGGCTTTGGTGTCGCGTCAAAAAAATTCGGTCGTGCTGATACGTCCGGCATCACGCCAACTTCAGGCAAATGGCCGACCCGTCTTCGTCGTCGGCATCAACAATCTTAGCCGTACACCACAGGACTTCCGGGTTTCCCAGGTTGAAGCCGTGCAGCGCGTAGGTGAATCGGAATACCCCATGACGATCGTTACCTTTGAGATGCTGCAGCAGGAGGAGCAAAACCGGCAAGTCGCCGCAGCGATCCTGACCGGCGTGGCAGGCGCGGCAAACGCCTACAGCGCGTCGCGGGCGGGCTACGGCACATACACAACGCCCAACGGCAGATCGGGCACATTTTATAGTCCAACGGCCGCAGCGATTGCACAGAACAACGCCGCCGTGGAGAACGGGGCGATGATTGCCGCGACAATTGAGCGGGGCCAACAGAACATGGCGATGCTCGAGCAAGCCGTGATCAAGGACAACACCTTGATGCCCGGAGAATGGTACGGCGGCCAGCTTCACCTGGCTCCGCCAACCGATCAACCGGGCGGGCAAAAAGTGTACTCGATCGTGATTGTGGTGGGCAGCGACCGCCATGTGATCGAAGTGGCTCAAGGTCCGGCGGGATCTTAGAGTAATAAGAGAGGGGCTAATCGTGGATCACAAGGCCCACTATCGTCACGCTTCACTGCGCGAACGAATTGTTGAACACATCTTCGTTGGCGATGCCCTGAGGGAATTGTGGCGGCAAGGCATTACCGACGTGGAGGTACTTCGTTCCGAATTCGATGCGTACGGCTACGATCTGGTGATGTCTCGTGGCAGCGTCGTTAGACATATTCAACTCAAAGCTAGCACTCGAAAGAAACCCGTCAGAGTAGCCATCTCTCGTTCGCTTTTTGAGAAGCCAAGCGGATGTGTGATCTGGATAGGAATTAGCCCTGATCTCAAGCTAGAGCGCTTCTATTGGCTGGGAGCCGCTCCGAGAAGTCCTTTGCCAGCAAGCGATAGCCTTCTCGCGGCCAAGGGAAGGCGTAACAAGGACGGGAAGAGGTTGGAGCGTCCTAATCATATTTATATACCCGACGCGCACTTCAAGTTGATTTCGAGCCTGTGTGAGATATTGGACAATCTTTTTGGGTCCTTGGAAGCGAGCGGGGCCGAGCAATGAGGCATTGGCCTATCGCCGGAATTCGAAATGGCTTCAGTGAGCCCGGCGCCTTTTTGTAACATTGGTCAGTCAAATGGAAATTGACCCAACGGAACTCCTCAAGCGCGCGGCGATACGTCGAGCGTGGAATCTGGACAGCACACCTTTGTACGGCTGCCTGACCGCTTTGGAGTTGCCGGACGAGACCTACGACCTCGGCCCAGGCTTGCTGCTGCGCCGAGTGTACGTCGATATCTTCGATTCTCCCATGATGGCATTTGCTCCACCCGTCAGCATAGGAGCGGCGCATCCGCCGCCCTGGGTTGCAATCCAAGGAGGGCTCTCATTCAGAAGCCGAGTCGAACTTTCCATAGGAACTGAGGGTGCAGTCGATACGCTGACGCCGACTCTCACTGGTTGGCTCGTGGCCGCTCTATTCAGGCTGAAGGTAGATGCGCCGGTGCGCATGCCTGTCATCGGGAGTATTCCCTTCATGGAAATGGGTGGACAGTGGCGAACCGCGCTCGCTCATTCATTCGAAGACGCGCCACAGCATCTAGGTGTCTTTAAAGCTGACGTGTGGAAGGCCACCGAAGATGATCTCTCGTTTGTCCGCGATCTGTTACCTCGAGCGGGACGGCTCTATCATCAAGACCGCTTTTATCGTGCCTTCGGCCTCTTCGACGCTGCCTCGTGGAGTTCGAGCATCGAACAGAGCATGACGCTCATTTGGACTGCAATGGAGGTTCTTTTTGGTGTTAGTTCGGTGCAGAAAAAGACGAAGAGCATTGCGACCGCGCTCTCAAACTATGTGGGCGTTTCGCCAGAGGACAAGGCCCGTGCATATGAGGTCATAGATGAGATGTATCGCTGGCGGAACAAGGTGGTGCACGCTGCCCGCCAGCTTGACCCGAATGCCTTCATGCAATCAGCATCGCTCGCGCGCTGCGCATTTGAACGGATACTCATAGAGGGCGAACTACCCGCAATATGAAAAGCCGCTTGTCTGCGACCCAGCCAGCGGCTGGAGGAAACCGTCCTTCGTCAATCGCTCGTCATCTGGCGTACAAAGCGGGGATCTTCGCGCTTTTCGCCCTGCGCGCTCAAGTCAATTTCCTCAACCCCTTCAACGTGATTTGCCCTGTCCAGCCCTCTCCGAAAAAATATTCCCCTTCCCTTCTGACCCAAATCACCGGCTTGTACGTCCCCGTCTCACCCCACACAGAGGGGCGTATCATGATCGTCACGAACGCGGGGTGGGATGCGGTGGACGCGGCAGCGTTGGGCGCGTGAGGGTTCGCAGGGCGGGTCTCCCGTGAGCGATTGACCTGCGCGCAGACGAACGGCGCTGATGCGGACGGTGAAGCCGTGTGGTCCTGGCACCCGTTGCTGGTGTCAAGTTGGCGATGGTGTGGCGAGCCCTACCGGGCTTCGTCGCACGGAATTCGCCGACGACGGTGACAAGACGAATTCGTCGCCGGGGAGAGCGCGGAGTAGACCGTTAAAACCATTGCGCAGGGAATGCCGGGGGCGGATTCAACCGGTCGTCGCAACAGCCGAGAAGCGGAGGTTGCGATGAGTATTCGAAAGAAACGATCAACAAGGGTCCGTCTGGGATCGCTGGGACGGCCACCTGTAGCGGGGCGTGGG
>JBDTKZ010000109.1:0-7593 GCA_039935075.1 Bradyrhizobium sp. | reverse complement strand
ACGGGTACCGTCGTTGCGCCCAGCGCCGCGATTGGCAAGCCGGCGGCTCTCTATGAGCTGAAGGATCAGGACACCGTGCTCCTGCTGCTCCGCGCTCAGCGCAACTGGTAATCCAGTTCGTCTGATACGATCGTGACAGAGCCCCGGCGAGAAATCGCCGGGGCTTTTTCTTGCAGGTTTGCTTGCCGATATGCGCGGAGCGCAAAAGCGCGGTTTGATCGCCGGGTCTTCTGGTCGCCAGGTCTTCTGGTCGCCAAGTCTTCTGGTCGCCAAGTCTTGCCGAGCAAGGTGACCCGTTCGCTGCAGCCTGGCTGGTCTCGTTCGGCGGCCTTCAGACTTGAGGTCGAAAAACACCATTTCCGATAAAAGCATTATTTACTCAGGTAATTTTTTCATGTAATAAGGGGTCGCACCGGCTTTAGTCCGTCGGGCTCTCGTCTCAAGGAGACATGACCTACTTTATGAAGACCTCCGAAAACCTCCAGCAATGCCCTGCTGGAGGTTTTTTCGTTTTTGGGGATACCGAAAGGACCGCGTCGGGCGGGCCGATTCGATCACGCGGCGACGACGCTTGGCACCAAAGCGGGGGTCGTGCCTTTTTTGACCGAGCAAACTTGGCGACACCATTTGCCATTCAAGTGCGCCGTGCCCGCGACGGACACAGACCGCCGTGCCCTGAACGCAGTGCTCGCCACCCAAAAATGGTGTATCGGCAGGTCTGAATGATGGCCGATCGTTTCCCGGCCGCACAGATAAAATCTTGGAGGAACCCTATGTCGGCCTTGCCGCTTTCTGGCATCAAAATTCTTGATCTGACGCGCGTGCTGGCGGGTCCGTTGTCGGCGCAGATGCTGGCCGATCTCGGCGCAGAGGTGATCAAGATCGAACGTCCCGGCACTGGCGACGACGCGCGCGCGTTCGGTCCGCCCTATCTGGTCGACCCCGAAGGCAAGGAGAACAACAACAATTCGTTCTATCTCTGCGCCAACCGCGGCAAGAAATCGGTCACCATCAACATCGCCAAACCCGAGGGACAGGCGATCATCCGCGAACTGGCGAAGACCGCCGACGTAATGATGGAGAATTACAAGGTCGGCGATCTCAAGCGCTACGGGCTCGATTACGAATCGATCAAGGCGATCAATCCCGGCATCGTCTATTGCTCGGTGACCGGTTTCGGCCAAACCGGACCGTACGCGGCGCGCGCGGGCTATGACGCTATCCTGCAGGCGATGGGTGGCCTGATGAGCGTCACCGGCCATATCGACGGCGAGCCCGGCGAGGGCCCGATGAAGGTCGGTCCCTCGATCGTCGACTACATGACCGGCATGAACACCTCGATCGGTATTCTCACCGCGCTCTATCATCGCAAGGCCAATGGCGGCGAGGGGCAGCATGTCGATGTCTGCCTGTTCGACACCGTGATCGCCTCACTGTCGCATTGGGCCCAGATCTATCTCGTCAATGGCAAGACACCGCCGCGGCGCGGCACCTGGGGCAATGGCGGCATGCCTGCCGGCGTATTCCGCTGCACCGACGGCGAACTGATGCTGGTGGTCGGCAATGACGGGCAGTTCGCGCGCACCTGCGCGGTGCTCGGCAGTCCCGAACTCGCGACCGATCCGCGGTTCGTCAAGAACAACGACCGCGTCGTGCATGGCAAGGAGATCATGGCGATCTTTGCCGGGTTGTTCCGGAAGAACTCGGTCAAGCACTGGCTGGACGAACTGGAGAAGGCCGGCGTGCCCTCCGGTCCCATCAACAATTTCGAGCAGGTGTTCGCCGATGAGCACGTCCGCTCGCGCGGCATGCAGATCAAGGTCAATCACCCGTTCGAGCCGGAATTGTCGCTGATCCGCAATCCGCTGACGTTCTCCGGCACCCCCGTGAAGGATTATCGCGCGCCACCGTTGTTGGGCGCCGACACCAGGCAGGTGCTGTCGTCCACGCTTGGCTATGACGACGCCAAGCTCGACGGCCTGAAGAAGCAGGGGATCATTTGATGGCGGCTCCGCTTCAAAAGACGTTCCTCACTTGCGCCATCACCGGTAATCTGACGCGGCCGGAGCAGTCGCCGCATCTGCCGATCACGCCGCAGCAGATCGCCGACAGTGCGCTTGAGGCGGCCGAGGCGGGCGCTGCGATCGCGCATATTCACGTGCGCGATCCCGAAACCGGCCGTCCCTCGATGTCGATCGATCTCTATCGCGACGTGATGGATCGGATCCGCGCCCGCAACAAGCAACTGATCATCAATTTGACCACGGGCCCCGGCGGCCGCTTCGTGCCGTCGGAAGCCGATCCCAAGGTGGCCGGTCCCGGCACCACGCTGATCGCGCCGGAACGCCGGGTCGAGCATGTCGAATTGCTGCGGCCGGATATCTGCACGCTGGATCTCAACACCATGAATTCCGGCGGCGAGGTCGTGATCAACACGCCGCGCAACGTGCGCAAGATGGCCGAGCGCATGAAGGCGGCCGGCGTGATGCCGGAGCTCGAATTGTTCGACACCGGCGACTGCCACCTGGCGCGAGATCTGATCGCGGAGGGCGTGTTGCAAGGGCCAGGATTGTTCTCGCTCGTGCTCGGCGTCAAATACGGGTTCAATGCGTCGTCGGAAACCATGATGTATGCGCGTGGCCTGTTGCCGCCGGGTGCGATCTGGTCCGGCTTCGGCATCGGCCGCGCCGAGTTTCCGATGGTTGCCCAAGCGTATTTGCTTGGCGGTCACGTGCGGGTCGGCATGGAAGACAATCTCTATCTGTCAAAGGGCGTGCTGGCCAAAACCAACGCCGAACTGGTGTCCCGCGCGGTCGATATCCTGCGCAACCTTGGCGCCGAGATCGCCTCGGCGGCGGAAACCCGCACGATGCTCAAGCTGGCGTAACGCTCAGCGCTTGTGCGCGGCCTTTGGCTTGAACTTGTTGGCGACGTCCTTGCGCGGCGCTGGTGACGTCTTTTTTGTTTCGGCCTTGTTTCGCACGCGAAGGCCATCGACAAACACGTCGAGCAACCGCAGCACGCTGTTCTGCCAGCCGGGCTGGTCGTGCAGATAGCACATGCCGATCAAGGCCCGCAGCACATCCTCGGGGCCGATATCGGCGCGTATTTCGCCGGCCGCGACGGCGCGCGCGAGCAGAGCGCCGACCGCCCTGGTGAGACGATCGAACGAGTAGGCGTGTAGCTCAGTCGGGCCATAGGCCGCGAGCTGCAACGCCGCCAGCATGCCCTTCTTGGTAGCGACGAACTCGACATTGGAGCGCAGCCAGCGCCGCAACGCCTCGACCGCATCAGGCTCGCCTTTCAATTGCTCCGCGAAATCGCCGAGTTGCTCGACCTCGCGTCGGTAAACCGCCTCGAACAGATCCTCGCGCGTCGGAAAATGGCGATACAGCGTCCCGATGCCGACGCCGGCGCGTTTGGCCACGGCCTCCAGGCTCGCATCCGCGCCGCCGGCGCTGAACACGGCCTTGGCCGCTTCCAGCACGCGCTCGCGATTGCGAATCGCGTCGGCGCGGGGCTTTCGAAGGGTTTCAGCGGGGCGAGCGGTCATTTCTTTTTATCTGGTCGTCCTTGGCCCTCTTGTAAACGGAGGGTTCCTCCACATATTCCGGCGAGCGTTGAATTCGGATACGCCCGCCGATCGCCTGTCGGCGGCGGCGATCCGATGTCGACCATAGCATTGATCGGAGCCCTGCATGAACCTCTCCATCAACCTCACCGTCAATGGTGTGCGACGGACCGTCGAGATCGAAGACCCTCGCGTCACGCTGCTCGATCTCTTGCGCGAGCGCCTGCATTTGACCGGCACCAAGAAAGGCTGCGACCGCGGCCAATGCGGCGCCTGCACCGTGCTGGTGGACGGACGCCGGATCAATTCGTGCCTGGCGCTGGCCGTCAGCCTTGATGGCGCTGAAGTTCGCACCATCGAGGGCGTCGCCTGCGGCGGCGAACTGCATCCGGTGCAAGCCGCGTTCATCGCCCATGACGGCCTGCAATGCGGATTTTGCACGCCCGGCCAGATCATGAGCGCGATCGGCCTGCTTGAAGAGGGCCATGCCGGCGATGATCCGGAGCGGGTGCGCGAAGGCATGAGCGGAAACCTGTGCCGCTGCGGGGCGTATGCCGGGATTACCGACGCCGTGCTCGAGGCGCAGAGAAACCTCGGCAAATCCAATCCTGCTAAGTCCGATCCTGCCAAAGCCGACCAGGAGCGCGCGGCATGAAGAATTTCGAATATATCAGGCCGGCCACTATCGCCGATGCGATCGCCGCCGCGGCCGAACCCGGCGCCGCGTATCTGGCCGGAGGGACCAATCTGCTCGACCTGATGAAGGGCGGGATCGCGCGCCCGGACCGGCTTGTCGATGTCTCGCGCCTGCCGGGACTGGATCGCATCGAGCATCTGCCCGATGGCGGTGTCCGCATCGGGGCGCTGGTTCGCAACGCGGATCTCGCCAACGACCCGGATTTTGCGACATCCTACCCCGCCATTGCGGAAGCACTGCTATCCGGCGCATCCGGGCAACTTCGTAACGCCGCGACTGTCGGCGGTAATTTGCTGCAGCGAACGCGTTGCGGATATTTTTACGACCCCGCCAGCGCCTGCAACAAGCGCGAGCCGGGCTCGGGTTGCGATGCGCGTGGTGGCGAGAACCGGTTGCACGCCGTGCTGGGCTGGAGCGAGTCGTGCATCGCCACCCATCCGTCGGATTTTTGCGTGCCGCTCGTCGCACTCGATGCTCATGTGGAGATCGAGGGACCATCGGGCCGGCGCAAGGTGGCGGTCGAGGCGCTGCACCGTCTGCCCGGCGACGCGCCCGAACGCGACAGCGTGCTGGGGCCTGCCGATCTCATCGTCGCGCTGCTGCTGCCGAAGGAAGCTCGTGGTTTTGCGGCGCATGCGCGGTACTTGAAAATCCGCGAACGCAATTCGTTTGCCTTCGCAGTGGTGTCGGCCGCCGCAGCGCTGCGGATCGAACAGGGTACGATATGGGATGCGCGGCTGGCGCTGGGTGGTGTTGCGCCGAAACCGTGGCGCGCGGTTGCCGCCGAGAAGATCCTGGCAGGCGGTGTTCCCGATGCTGCGATGTTCCGTCGCGCCGCGGAGGCGGCGCTCGCCGACGCAAAACCTTCCGGCGGCAATGGTTTCAAGATCGAACTGGCGCGGCGGCTCATCGTGCGCGCGTTGACATCGGCAGTCGCTGGAACGCCGGAGCGCGTCGCAGCCTTTCCCGCCTCTCCATTTTCCTCCGTTGCCGGAGCGCTTCATGACGCTTGAACTCAATCCCACCCAAAACCCCTCGCACACGCGTCACGGCTCCAACATCGGCCAGCCGCTGACCCGCCGCGAAGGCGTGTTGAAGGTCACCGGCGCAGCCCGCTACGCCGCGGATAACCACCCGCCCGGCATGCTGCATGCGGTGCTCGCGGTCAGCAGCATCGCGCGCGGCCGGGTGAGCTTTCTCGATGTCGAGGCGGCCCGGCGCCATCCCGGCGTCGTCGAAGTGATGACACCCGCCAACCGGCCAAAGCTGGCGCAAGATCCGGATGCCAAGCTGCATCCCTTCATGTTCCGGCTCGAACTCTTGCAGAACGACGAGGTGCGTTACGCCAACCAGTCGATCGCGGTGGTGATCGCCGAGACGCTGGAAGCGGCTACCGAAGGCGCGGCGCTGCTGTCGCCGCGATACGAAGTGCAGGCGGCCCGGATCGGCCTCGACGCCAACGAGAGCTTTGCGCCGGCGGCCGTCGGCGTCGGCAATCCCTCCGAGATGCGCCGCGGCGATATCGAGGCGGGATTGGCCGCGGCAGCGCAGCGCATCGATGCGACCTACGAGACGCCGATCCAGTATCACAACGCGATGGAGCCGCACGCCATCGTGGCGGCGTGGGACGGCGATACGCTGTCGATCGATACGCCAAGCCAGGGCCTGGCGATGGCGCAGGGTCGGATCGCCGGACTGTTCGGCATCGCGCCGGAGAACATTCATATTCGCAGCCCGTTCCTCGGCGGCGGCTTCGGTTCGAAGGGACTGATCTCCGGGCCGCAACTGCTCGGTATCCTGGCGGCCAAACTGGTCGGCCGGCCGGTCAAGCTGGTGCTGCGTCGCGAACACATGTACGGGCCGGTCGGTCATCGTTCCGCCAGCCGCCAGCGGCTTCGCATCGGCGTTGACGGCGAGGGCCGGCTGACCGCGATCGATCATCGCGCCAGGGTTGCATCGAGCACGTTCGACGATTTCTTCGAACCGGCCGCCGACGCTTCGCATACGCTGTACGCCAGTCCCGCGATCGTCACCTCGCACGAGGCGGTGCGGCTCGATACCGGCACGCCGCTGTTCATGCGCGCGCCCGGCGAGGCGACCGGATCGATTGCGCTGGAAAGCGCGATCGATGAGGCGGCGCACGCCTGCGCGATGGATCCGCTGGCGTTTCGGCTGAAGAACTATGCCGATGTCGAGCCGATTTCCGGCAAGCCGTTTTCGTCCAAAGCCCTGCGCGAATGTTATGCGCAAGGTGCGGAGCGTTTCGGTTGGGCGCGCCGTCCGTTGGCGCCGCGCCAAATGCGCGATGAGTCCGGCTTTCTGGTCGGCTGGGGCGTTGGCACGGCAACGTTTCCGGCGCTGATGTTCGCAGCCGAGGCACGCGCGTCGGTGCGGCGCGATGGGTCGGGGCTGATGGAGATTGGCGCGCACGATATGGGGCAGGGCGCGTGGACCGCGCTGGCGCAGATCGCCGCCGACGGATTGGGGCTCGACCTCGATCGGGTGGAATTCAGGTCGGGCACTTCGGACCTGCCGGACGCCGGCATTGCCGGCGGCTCGGCGCACACCGCGACGGCGGGCATGGCGATCCAAAATGCCGGCGCCGCTGTGATCGCCAAACTCGCCGATCTCGCCACCGGCGATCAACGCTCGCCATTATTCGGCGCCGGCAATGCGGGGTTCGTGGCGCGCGACGGCCGGCTGTTCCGGCGCGACGACGAAAGCCGCAGCGAAAGTTTTAGCGATATTTTGAACCGCACCGGCCTCGCGCAGATCGAGGCCAGCGGCAAGGGCGCCGCCGATCCCGCGGCGCAGGCCCACTACGCCATGCATGCGCATGGCGCTGTGTTCGCCGAGGTCAAGGTGGATCCTGATCTGGGCCAGATCCGCGTCACCCGCATGGTCGGCGCGTTCGCCGCCGGACGGGTGATCAATCCGCGGATGGTGCGCAGCCAGATTCTCGGCGGCATGATCTGGGGTGTGTCTTTTGCGCTGCACGAGCAGGCCGTGATGGACAAGCGCTCGGGCCGGACGCTGAACGCCAATCTGGCGGATTATCATGTGCCGGTGAACGCCGACGTGCCATCGATGGAAGCGCTGATGATCGAGGAGCACGATCCGCACGTCAACGCGCTCGGGATCAAGGGCGTCGGCGAGATCGGTATCACCGGTTCGGCCGGCGCGATTGCCAACGCGGTGTGGCATGCAACGGGCGTTCGGGTGCGGCGTTTTCCGATCGCGATCGATGATCTGATGGTGCCGGCGTCGAACTGATCATTTCGGGCGCTGCCCGACATCGACAGTTCGACCGTTCCCGTAGCATGTC
>JBDTKZ010000108.1:0-47401 GCA_039935075.1 Bradyrhizobium sp. | reverse complement strand
CCAACCTGATGCACAGAAAAGACTTCACCAGACTGAGACGATTACATCGGTCGTCCACACTCGACTCTCGACAGATCACGCTAAACTGGGGTTCAACATGAACCGGACAGCCGTGGGCTTGTCCCGGTCATCCACGTCTTTCCTGCTTAAACCCGGCGAAGACGTGGGTACCCTGGACAAGCCCGGGCACGACGAACTCTTCGATAGGGCCGACTATCTCAAGGCGACAACCTGATTTGGAAGATCGATGTCCAAGGCGCCCAAACACACCAGCTCCCCCGTGCTTCCGTCCGACAGAGCGGCGGCACTGGCGTTGACGCCGGTTTCACCTGAAACAGAGGCGCGGTTGGATCGCTACGTCGAACTGCTGCTGCAATGGCAGGCCAAGACCAATCTGGTCGCGCCGTCGACACTTCCGCATCTGTGGACCCGGCATATCTCGGATTCGCTGCAGCTGTTGGCATTGGCGCCGACGGCGAAGATCTGGGCGGACTTCGGCAGCGGCGGTGGCTTTCCCGGCGTGGTACTGGGTTGCGTGCTGGCGGAGACTTCAGGCGCGATGATCCATCTGGTCGAGCGTAATGCCAAGAAGGGCGCATTCCTGCGCGAGGCGCTGCGCGTTACCAATGCGCCAGGCACACTTCACCTGACGGATATCGGGGATAGTGTGGATAGTACGATAGGTAGCGTCGATTGCGTCACCGCTCGGGCGGTGGCTCCGCTACACCAACTCATCGGTTTCGCTGAACCCTTGGTCAAACGAGGCGCAAAAGCCCTGTTCCTCAAAGGCCAAGATGTAGAGGCGGAATTGACCGAAGCCACTAAATATTGGAATATCAGGCCACAATTGCATTCCAGCCGCACCGGCGGACACGGCTGGATCGTCGAACTCGACCAGATCGAGCGACGCAATCCGTCTTCCAGAGCCCATGGCGTACCCGTATGACCGTAATTGATCAAGTATATCAAGAGGATAGAGCGCCAAAGTCGCCTGGCCATCCGCGCATATTGTCGCTCGCCAACCAAAAGGGCGGGGTCGGCAAGACCACGACCGCGATCAATCTCGGTACCGCGCTGGCGGCGATCGGCGAGCGTGTGCTGATCGTCGACCTCGACCCGCAAGGCAACGCCTCGACCGGCCTTGGCATCGATCGCCGCAGCCGCAATGTCTCGACCTATGACGTGCTGATCGGCGAGGCGCCGCTGCGCGACGCGGTGGTGGCGACCGCGGTGCCTCGATTGCATATCGCGGCTTCGACGATGGATCTGTCCGGTCTCGAACTCGAACTGGGATCGACACGCGATCGCGCCTACCGGCTGCGCGATGCGATCGCGGCGCTGAACATCAACGCGTCAGACGACACCGACTACACCTATGTGCTGATCGATTGTCCGCCGTCGCTCAATCTTCTCACCGTCAATGCGATGGCCGCCTCGGACGCGATCCTGGTGCCGCTGCAGTGTGAGTTCTTCGCGCTCGAAGGTCTGTCGCAATTGCTGCAGACCGTCGAGCAGGTGCGCTCGACCCTCAATCCGAATTTGTCGATCCACGGCATCGTGCTGACCATGTTTGACTCTCGCAACAATCTGTCGAACCAGGTCGTCGCCGATGTCAGGCAGTTCATGGGCGCCAAGGTCTACAACACCATGATCCCGCGCAACGTGCGCATCTCCGAGGCGCCGTCCTACGGCAAGCCGGTGCTGGTGTACGATCTCAAATGCGTCGGCAGCGATGCCTACCTCAAGCTTGCGACGGAAGTGATCCAGCGCGAGCGCGAGCTGCGCACGCATTAAAAACTCACCATCCTTCGAGGCTCGCCAAAGATGGCTCGCACCTCAGGATGACGGAATCGAATCGCGTCCGCGATGACGACAAAAATCGCAGCGTCATCCTGAGGTGCGAGGGGCAAGTGCCCCGAGCCTCGAAGGATGATTAAAAAACACGGCGTCTAATTTGGAGTGCTACGAGTGAATCCAAGGGAGCTGGCGATGGCCGACGAAGCGCGTTCGCGACTGGGCCGCGGTCTTGCAAGTCTGATCGGGGATGTCGGCGGCGAGGCCGCGCATCTGGAACGGCCGCGCGCGCAGCGCAAGGTGCCGATCGAATTCATCAAGCCCAATCCGCGCAACCCGCGGCGCGAATTTCCCGAGGCCGAACTCGGCGAACTCGCCGATTCGATCAGGCAGCATGGCGTGATCCAGCCAATCGTGGTGCGTGCGGTCAAGGGCGCGCAGGATCGCTACGAGATCATCGCCGGCGAGCGCCGCTGGCGCGCCTCGCAGATCGCGGGTCTGCACGAAGTGCCGGTAGTACCGATCGATGTCAGCGACAGCGATGCGCTCGAAATCGCCATCATCGAAAACGTGCAGCGCGAAAATCTCAACGCGATGGAAGAGGCGCAGGGTTATCACGCGCTCGCCAACGAATTCAAACGCAGCCAGGACGAGATTGCGAAAATCGTCGGCAAGAGCCGCAGCCATGTCGCCAACATGATGCGGCTGACCAAACTACCCGCCGACGTCCAGGCCTATATCGCGTCCGGCCAGTTGTCGGCCGGTCACGCCCGCGCGCTGATCGGCGTGCCTGATCCGGGCGCCGCCGCCAAACGCATCGTCGAAGAAGGCCTCAATGTGCGCCAGGCCGAAGCGCTGGCGCATGACGAAGGCGTGCCGGTTCGCAAAATCCAGAAGCCTCGCGCCGGCGCCAAGGTGAAAGACCCCGATACGATCGCGCTGGAGAAACGTGTCAGCGACGCGCTTGGTCTCGCCGTCAGCGTCGATCACCGCGATCCCGGCGGCACCGTGGTGATCCGTTATCGCGATCTCGATCAGCTCGACGAGGTGGTGCAACGGCTGGAAGCGAAGGGTTGAACTTTCACGAGATTGCGTTCAGCCGTAAAAGCAACGGAAGCGCGCTCCCTCTCCCGTTGGGAGAGGGTTGGGGTGAGGGGTTACGGCCTCTCGTTAAGCGCCCCTCACCCGATTTGCTGCGCAAATCGACCTCTCCCCAACGGGGAGAGGTGGGCTCAACGTCCGGCCGTCCTGACCCAATCAAAAGCGGCCCCGCTCCAGCTCACCCGCGCCGCTTGGCATTCACCGCGATTGACAGCAGCGTGCGCTGCGCGATCACGGCCGCCAGCGAGGCCTGCTTGCGCATCTCCAGCGCCGCGACGGCGAGTTGGTCGATGATCGCGACCAGCCGCGCCGCATTGAAATAGCGCAACGCTATCTCGACATTGGCCTTCCGCGAAAAGTGCAAACGCGGAAAGCCGCTGTCGAGCAGCGTCGATACCGGTGTTCCCTCGGCTACCGCGAGCGCCGTTTTATGCAGCCACGCCGCCTGACGCTGGGCTGCCGAAATGATCATGCCGGGGTAGGTGCCGGCGACCATGGCTTTGGCGAATTCGGTTTCGACCAGGTCCGGCCGTCCGGCGAAGGCACCATCCACGATCGGATCGATCTTCAGTTCGGAGGCGTCGGCAACGACAGCCATCACATCCTCGAGCGTGACTTCGCCCTTGCAATGGGCATAGAGCGTGAGCTTGCGCAATTCGTTGCGCGAGGCCTGGCGGTCGCCGCCGAGCAACGCTGTCAGTGAGGCGCGGGCGTCCGCCGCGATGCGTAGGTTCGAGGCGCGCAATTCATCGTCGACCAGTTTCGCAAGATCGCGTTCGCCATCCGGATAGCAGGCGATGGCGACCGCGGTCTTGGCGCGCTCGCAGGCCTTGCGCAGCGGCGATTCCGGCCGCAACTCACCGGCCTCGATCACGATGCGGCAATCCTTGATCGGCGAATCCGCCAAGGTGTCGATGCCGCTGGCGAAGTTGCGCGACCCGGCGCGAACCCTGATGGCGCGGCGGCCGCCGAACAGCGGCACCGTCATCGCTTCATCGACCAGTCGCGACGGCTCGGCCGACAGTTCGTCGCCGTCCAGTCTCACCAGTGAAAACGGATCGTTGGGATCGTCGACCGCGGAGGCGAGCAGCGCATCGGCGCGTTCGCGCACCAGCCCTGCATCGGGACCGTAGAGCAGGATGATCGGGCGGCCGGCATCCGGCCGGGCCAGGAAAAGGTCGATGTCCCTGCCGCGAAGCGCGACCAACTCAGGTACCGGCGAAGAAGAATGCCGCCAGCCGGGTCTGGATATGATCGGCGATTTCCTGGGCAGCGCGGTCCTCGGCATCGCGGATGGCGCGTGAGCGCGCGAAACGCTGGTAGCTGCCCGGGATGTCGTAGGAAAGATGCGAGAACGTGGAGCCGGTCATCACCGACTTGTCGGTCGCGATCTCGACCAGATTGTACTGGGCATCGATGCCGTAATTCTCGGTATTAGGCAGCCCGGTGTTGGGGTCGACGATCAGCGACGAGCGGCTGCTGGAGAACCGCAGTATCAGCTTGTAAAGCGGCGGAGCGCCGGCGGCGTTGCCATAGAGCTTGAACGCGAGCGCGTTACGGATGGCCACCCCGACGCGGGCTTCCCGCGACGCGTTGGGCTTGTCGACGGGTGGAAGGTCCACCGTCAGCAGCTTGTCGCGCAGGCCGGGTGTCCCGTCCGTGTGTTCGGCATACATCGGCTGGAAGCAGCCGGCCGTCAGCGCCGCGAGCGCGACGATGGCCAGAAGCCGAACGGCGATGCCAGTTCTAGCCGACGACATTCACAATCCTCTTGGGCACGATGATCACCTTGCGGACAGCTTTGCCGTCCAGGGCCTGTTTTACCGTATCGAGCGCCAAAACGGCAGCCTCAATTTCCGGATTCTGGGCCTGGCTCGCCACTGTGACCTCGCCCCGCTTCTTGCCGTTGACCTGAACCACCAGCGTTACCGTGTCTTCGACCAGCAAATCTCGTTCGATTTGGGGCCAATTCGCCTCCGAAACCAGACCCTGCTGCCCCAGCACCAGCCAACACTCCTCGGCCAGATGTGGCATCATCGGCGCGAACAGTTGAACAAGAATGACAGCGGTCTCCCGGACCGCCCAGACGAGGTCCGGCGACGGCGTGCCTTCGCGACCCAGAACTTCGGCCAGCGCGTTGGCGAATTCCCTTATATGGGCGAGACAAACGTTGAAATGCAGCTTCTCGATACCGGTCGAGACTTTGTCCAGCGCGCCGTGGGCGGCCTTGCGAAGGGCCAGCGCGTCCGCTCCGAATGACGCCGGCCGTGCCGCCGGGGCTGACTTGGCGATCTCGGCCGATTCATGGACCAGCCGCCACAGCCGTTGCACGAAGCGCGACGCCCCCTGCACCCGTTCGTCGCTCCAGATCACGTCGCGGTCCGGCGGCGAATCCGACAGCATGAACCAGCGCGCGACGTCGGCGCCGTAGGTCGCGATGATATCGTCGGGATCGACGGTGTTCTTCTTCGACTTCGACATCTTCTCGATGGCGCCGATCGAGATGTCCTCGCCTGATGTCAAAAGCGTCGCGCGCTTGCCGTTGGCGCCGGTTTCGATCCTGACCTCGGCCGGCGTGACATAGGCGCCGTCGGCCTTCTGATAGGTTTCGTGCACCACCATGCCCTGGGTGAACATGCCGGCGAACGGTTCTTCCATGCCGATATGGCCGGTCGCCTTCATCGCGCGGATGAAGAAGCGGCTATACAGCAGATGCAGGATCGCATGCTCGACGCCGCCGATATATTGATCGACCGGCATCATCCGGTTGACCACATCAGGCGTGGTCGGCGCGTTTTCGTTCCAGGGGTCGGTGAAGCGCGCGAAGTACCAGGACGAATCCACGAAGGTGTCCATGGTGTCGGTTTCGCGCACAGCCTTACCGCCGCATTGCGGGCAGGCGACGTGCTTCCAGGTCGGGTGATGATCGAGCGCGTTGCCCGGTTTGTCGAAGGAGACATCCTCGGGCAGCACCACCGGCAGATCCTTGTCCGGCACCGGCACGACATCACAGGTCGGGCAGTGGATCACCGGGATCGGACAGCCCCAATAGCGCTGGCGCGAGATACCCCAGTCGCGCAGCCGGAAATTCACCTGCCGCTCGGCGACCGGCATGTTGCCGCGCACGGTGGCTTCGAGCCGCTTTGCCATCTCTTCCTTGGCGTCGGCGATCGTCATGCCGTCGAGGAAGCGTGAATTGATCATGCGGCCATCGCCGTCATAGGCGGTGTCGGTGATGACAAAGGTCTTCGGATCCTGGCCTTCCGGACAGACCACTGGCGTCACGCCGAGCCCATATTTTTTGACGAAATCGAGGTCGCGCTGGTCGTGTCCCGGGCAGCCGAAAATCGCGCCGGTGCCGTATTCCATCAGCACGAAGTTCGCGACGTAAACCGGCAACTTCCAGTTTTCGTCGAACGGATGGATTGCCCGGATGCCGGTATCGAAGCCCTGCTTCTCGGCGGTGTCGATGATCTCCTGTGCGGTGCCGATCCGTTTGACGTCGGCGATGAACGCAGCGAGCTTCGGATTCTTCGCCGCCGCGGCCTGGGCCAGCGGATGGTCGGCGGCAATCGCCATGAACTTGGCGCCGAACAAGGTGTCGGGCCGCGTCGTGAATATCTTCAGCTCGCTTTCGCCGGCGGGCGAAGTTGCCGGATCGAGCGCGAAGCGCACCAGCAAACCTTCGGAACGCCCGATCCAGTTGCGCTGCATCAGCCGCACCTTGTCGGGCCAGCGGTCCAGCCCATCCAGGGCGTCCAGCAGTTCCTGTGAATACTTCGTGATCTTGAAGACCCACTGGTTCATCTCGCGCTGCTCGACCACGGCGCCGGAGCGCCAGCCTTTGCCGTCGATCACCTGCTCGTTGGCGAGCACGGTCATGTCGACCGGATCCCAGTTGATCTTGCGCTTCTCGCGCTCGGCCAGCCCAGCGCGCAGGAAATCCAGGAACATCTTCTGCTGATGCTTGTAATAAGACGGGTCGCAGGTGGCGAATTCGCGCGCCCAGTCCAGCGACAGCCCGATCGACTGCAGCTGCTTCTTCATCGCGGCGATGTTGTCGTAGGTCCACGCCTTGGGCGCGATCTTGCGCTCGATCGCGGCGTTCTCCGCCGGCAGGCCGAACGCGTCCCAGCCCATCGGATGCAGCACGTTGAAACCCTTGGCGCGCATGAATCGCGCCAGCACGTCGCCCAGCGTGTAGTTGCGGACGTGCCCGATATGGATGCGCCCGGACGGGTAGGGGAACATCTCCAGCACGTAATATTTCGGCCGCGGATCGTCGTTTTTGGAGGTGAAGATCGCCTGTTGATCCCACTGGCGTTGCCAGCGCGGCTCGGATTCGCGTGCGTTATAGCGTTCGGAGGTCATGAAATCGCAGGACTTTTCGCTGGCCCGAGGCCGGTTTTCGGAGACGGCGGACTAGGCCACAAAAGCGGCTGCGGGGTCAACGGGTTGGACGGTCCGGGCGATGGCCCGACCAGATCACTTTATGCGGTGCGGAGGGGCCCGGTCGGGGCTAGCTCGCCATCGCCATCGAGCCGCCGCCGTCGGTAAGGCGGACAAAGCCGTGTTCGACCACGGCATTACGGCCACGATGCTTGGCGGCGTACAGCGCCGCGTCGGCGGCTTCGATTAGATCGCCAGGTCGCTGCATCTCGTTGGGCTTGGTACAGGCGACCCCGACGCTGACGGTGACGATTTGATGGCTCGAGGTGCAATGAGGCATCGCGAGGCTCTCGATGACCGAACGTACCTGTTCACCGATCTCCAGCGCTCTGGCCGCAGCGGTGTTCGGCAGCAACAGGCAGAATTCCTCGCCGCCATAACGTCCGGCAAAGCCCATGGTGTCGGCCGCTATTCCGGCCAGCGTCTCGCCGAGCCTGGTGAGACAGGCATCGCCTTCGGGATGGCCATAGGTGTCGTTGAACAGCTTGAAGTGATCGACGTCGATCATCAGTAGCGACAGCTCGCTGTCATATTGCTGCGACCTCATCCATTCGAAATCGAGCCGGCTCTGGAAACCACGCCGGTTGGCGAGGCCGGACAGCATGTCGATAGAGGCCATCACGGTGAGCCGGTCGTTGGTCGCGACCAGGTCACGCTCGCGTTCGCCAAGTTGGGCTGCCATCGCGTTGAAGGCGCGCGCCAGCGGCACGAATTCCGCTGGCAGTCGGCCGCGCGCGGCGCGGGCCGACCAGTCGCCCTCGCCGAAGCGCTTCGCCGTTGCCGCCATGATCTCGATCGGGTGAATGATGAGCTTCTCCGCGGCAACCAGCGCGCCGAGCAGCACGAACAGGCAGACAAAGCAGAGTTGCAGATAGGCGGTGCGGATGTCGCGGTTGATCGCGGCCGACACCTTGGTCTCGTCGATGCTGGTGATCAGGCGGGATTGGGTGCCGGGAATCCGCGCAAAATTCACCGTGCGCCGCGAGCCGTCGGCGGCAACGAACGAAAGCGATCCGTCCGGCCGGTCGGAATCGATCGCCTTGTCGGCGATGGCGGACAATAGCGGTATCGTATCCAGCGCGCGGCCGACCAGGCTGGCCTGATCCGCCGGCGCGGCCATCACGATGCCGGTGCTGTCGATCAGCACCGCCGAGATCCCGGGGCGGCCGCCGAGATTGCCCATGATCTTCGACATCCAGTCGATATTGACGCCGGCCACGATCACGGCATCTGAATCTTCCTTGATGGCGGAGACCGGATAGGCCGACATCACGATCGGCAGGTCGGTTGTGATCGAGAACAGAAAGTCGCTGAACACGACGTCATGGGCCTCGCGCGCCTGCTTGAGATAGGCCCGTCCGCTCAAATCGAGCCCGACCAACGTAGGCCGCGTTGCGCATTGTACGTGGCCGTCGCCGCCGACAATCATCAGAGAGCGAATCCACGGCAGATTGACCGGCAGGCTGGCGCGCAGAATCTCGCAACTGCGGCTGATGCCGCCCGCCGACGAGCGAATATAGGCCGCGGACTTCAGCATCGTCTCGACCGATGAAATGACTTCCCGCTGGGTGTCGGCGCTGTGGACCGCCAGTTCGGAGAATTCCTGGGAGGCGTGGGCAAGCTGCTTGCCGCGGGCGTCCTCGAGCGAACGGGCGCGGTCGAGCATCAGCGGCGCCACCAGGATCAGCGCCAGCAACGCGAGCCGCGCACGGATTCCGAGCAGCTTTTGCAGCTTGGCTCTTTTGCGATTAAAAGTGAAGCTCGACATCTTTATGCCCCGACCCCAGATGCAACATAGCGGGAAGGGTTCAAGAAGCCTTTCCTGAACTCGGTAAAATTCGACTTACTCCGTAAATCTACGATTGGTGGATGCCATGGCGGCCGAAAATCCCTCGCTGATAACCCGGCCTTTACCAAGCGCGCTTGCTTCGGTGGAGGCGGACATCCAGCGCGCGTGCAGCGAAGCGCGGCGGGATCGCGCATCGGTCACGCTGATCGCGGTATCGAAAACATTCGATGCTGAAGCGATCACGCCGGTTATGGCGGCCGGACAGTGCGTTTTCGGCGAGAATCGCGTGCAGGAAGCCAAAGCCAAGTGGCCAGGGTTAATGTCGGCTTACCCCGGCATCGCCTTGCATTTGATCGGGCCGCTGCAATCCAACAAGGCCAAAGAGGCGGTGGCGTTGTTCGACGCCATCCATTCGGTCGACCGTCCGAGCATTTGTGAAGCGTTAGCCAAGGAAATCGATTCTCAAAAACGCCGTCCCGAATTGTTCGTTCAGCTCAATACCGGCGAGGAGCCGCAGAAGGCGGGCGTGGCGCCGGCCGACGCGGACGCCTTCATTGCCGGCTGCCGCGAGAAATACGGTTTGCAGATTTCCGGCCTGATGTGCATTCCGCCGCTCGAGGATGCGCCGGCACCGCATTTCGCGCTGACGGCGAAGATCGCCGCGCGTAACGGGTTGAAGAACCTGTCGATGGGCATGAGCGCCGACTTCGCGATCGCGATCCAGTTCGGCGCCACCCATGTCCGGGTCGGCTCTGCGATTTTCGGACATCGCTGACGCCGCGATGGAATCCCGCGGCTCATTTTGTTTTGAGCATGATCTTTTCGGAAAACCGGTGCCCACTTTTCCGGATCATGCTGTAGCTGAACGCCACCGATACCTTGCCGAGCGAACCGAAATCGGCGGCGAATAAATCGCCGGACTGGATCGGCAACGGTGGATGGCAGGTGCCGGTGGTGACGATCTGCCCGGCCTTGAGCGTCAGGCCAAGCTGACGCAATTCATTGGCAAGCCAGGCCAGCGCTTTCCGGGGATCGCCAAGCACGTTCTTGCCGTGACCGATATATTGCTTGCCGCGCAGCGCAATGACCGGTCGGTGTTCGACCAGATCGAGTGCACGCCAATCCGCTGGTGTCGGCGGGCCCAGCACGAACAGATGCGCGCAGGCATTGTCGGCGATGATCTGCGCGGCGCCGGCACTGACGAAATCGGAAAATCGGGAATCCGGAATCTCGATCGCCGGATGCAGTGTGCCGACCGAGTCGAGAACTTCCCTCGCGGTATAGGGCGCCGCTCGCGGCGGCAGGTCGTTGGCCATGCGAAAGGCGAATTCCGGTTCGCCGACCCGCATTTCGTTTCCCGCCATCGCGGCGGTGCCGCCATCGGCAATCACGGTTTCGGACAGGATGCGCCCCGCCATCGGGCCATCGACATTGATGTGCTTTTGTCCGGCTTCACTGGTGGCGGCGATCTTCCAGCCGAACAGCGCGGCCGCCGAACTCTGTTCGATCGCTGCCTGGATCGCATAACCTTCGGCGCGGTCGCGCGGTCGTTGTGATGGTTCGAGCGCGCCGAGCTTGGTGCCGGCACGCCAATGCGCCGTCAGGGTCTGCGCCGCGGCTGCGATCTCGTTTTTATCAAGCATGGTGTTGGAATTCCTTCGAGGGGCTCACCCAATCACGATCCGGGTTTGCGGGCCAAGCCGCTGCAGCAAGCGGAGCATCGCCGATTGGGTCATCGAGACGCAGCCCGCGGTCGGCGAAAAATCCTTCCGCGCCAAATGCAGGAACACCGCGCTGCCACGGCCGGCAATGCGCGGCGCGGCGTTGTGGTCGATCTCGACGATGAAATCATACAAATGGTCGTCGCGTGTGAGCCGGTCGCCGCCGTGATCGGGACCGAGCCGCGTCGGCTGGTTGTAATGGCGGCTCGCGGGGTCTTCGCACCAGGCGTCTTCGGGCCGAATCGCGCGAACCGGCAGATAAGTCCGGGGCCGCGGATGCCGGTCGGCCCGCCACCACAGCCGCAACGGCCGGAAGCTGCCTTTCGGCGTGCCGCCATCGCCTTCCCATTTGTTGGCCTTGATGCCGCCGCGGCCCAGCGCGACCGGCGCCGTCAGTACCCCGGCCGTGAGCCAGCCCCGGCGCGGATTGCCGGCGGCGGCGCGAACCCGGATCATAGCAGCCGGGCCGTCAGCCAAGGTCATTTCAGAAGCCATTGAAATAACTTGCCTTTCCCAGAGAATTGGCGCTCCCGGGATGATCGGATAGACAAAAAGGCGCATCCGCCGCCATTACAGGACATTCATCCAAATACCTGCAAATTCTGGAGTAGACTGCGGCCCGGCTTGTGAATCTGTAACAGTCTCCTACTTCAAGACGAAACTACACTGACGAATCAAGCTTCCCCGCCCCAAGACCCGGCTGAAGGCGCTTCGGCTCCAGAGGATTGTACGACATGGCCAATGCCCGCAAAATTCTGATCGTGGATGATGACACCGACCTGCGTGATACGCTGGTCGAGCAGTTGTCGCTGCACGAGGAATTCGAGGCCTCCGCCGTCGACACCGGCGCCAAGGGCGCGACCGCCGCCAAGGCCAACGCCCCTGATCTGGTGCTGATGGATGTCGGATTGCCGGATACCGACGGCCGGGAGGTGGTGCGCAGCCTGCGCAAGGGTGGCTTCAAGGCCCCGATCATCATGCTGACAGGGCACGATACCGATTCGGACACCATTCTAGGGCTCGAATCAGGCGCCAATGACTATGTCGCCAAGCCGTTCCGGTTCGCCGTGCTGCTGGCGCGGATCCGGGCGCAGCTGCGCCAGCATGAAGCCAGCGAAGACGCGGTGTTTTCGGTCGGACCCTACAGTTTCCGGCCCGGCTCCAAGATGCTGACCGGCGCCAATGCCCGGAAGGTGCGCCTGACCGAAAAGGAAACCGCGATCCTGCGTTTCCTGTACCGGGCCGGCCAATTGCCGGTGTCGCGCGAGACGTTGCTGCAGGAGGTATGGGGCTATAATTCGGGCGTCACCACCCATACCCTGGAAACCCATATCTACCGCCTCCGGCAGAAGATCGAGAAAGACGCCGCCAATCCCGAGATCCTGGTGACGGAAGCCGGTGGCTACAAGCTGGTGCCGTGATACGATTCGGGCAACGATTCGCCATTAGCGCGTCCCGATCACCGGTTCTAAATGTCGATCGAAGATGATGTTGCCTTGCTTGAGCGGGTCCCGACGCTACGCGTGTTGGGGGCAACCGCTCTGCGGATGCTCGCGATCGGCTCCGAGCAGCGCGATTTTGCGCGCGGCGATCTGTTGTTCGCGGCGGGCGATGAGGCCGATGCCGGATATATCGTTCAGCGTGGGGCGTTCCGGATCGAGGACGGCAACGGCGCCGAAATGGTCGCGGGTCCAGGCATGCTGATCGGCGAGCTTGCGCTGGTGGTCGCGATGCCGCGGCCGTCCACTGCAACCGCGCTGGAATACTCCTCGGTGGTTCGTGTCGCGCGCAGCCTGTTCGCCCGCGTGCTCGAAAGCGACCCGGTCGCCGCGCGCCGACTGCGCGACGAATTCGCCAACCGCACCAGCCAGATTGCCAGCGATATCCTGATGGCCGGTGCGAAGCTCAGTACGTAGCCTTCGCAAATTCGCGCACACTCTTCTCCGTCGTTCCGTTACACCTCCAGCGTCACCGTCACCGGCACATGATCGGACGGCCGCTCCCAGCTCCGCGCGTCGCGGGTGATCCTGAAATCGCTGACGCCGTCCTTGAGCGCGCGCGATACCCAGATGTGGTCGAGCCTTCGGCCGCGGTCGCCGACGGTCCAGTCCGCGGCACGGTAGCTCCACCACGTATAGACCTTCTCCGACAGCGGGATGCGGTCGCGCGCGACGTCGATCCATTCGCCGCTGGCCTGCGCGGCCAGTAGCTTCTCGCATTCGATCGGGGTGTGTGACACCACTTTCAGCAACTGCTTGTGTGACCACACGTCGTTCTCATGCGGCGCCACGTTGAGATCGCCGACCAGAATGTGCCGGTCGTCGCCATGCGGATGCAACGGCGCGCACGCCTTCATCTCGTCGAGAAACCTGAGCTTGTGTTCAAATTTCGGATTGAGGGCGGGATCCGGAATATCGCCGCCGGCCGGGACGTAGAAATTGTGCAGGACCAGCGGTTTTGAAAGCTGCGCCTGGGCGCCGAACTCAACCGAGATGTGACGTGAATCGAGCTTGTCGCAGAAAGTCCTGATGTCGGTTTTCTCGAACGGCAGTTTCGAAATGACCGCGACGCCGTGATAGCCCTTCTGTCCGTTCAGCGCGACGTGCTCGTAGCCCAGACGCTTGAAGCGTTTCAGCGGGAAGGCATCATCGATGCATTTGGTTTCCTGCAGGCAGAGCACGTCGGGTCGCGCCGATTTGAGGAATTTGGCGACCAGATCGATGCGCAGCCGCACCGAATTGATATTCCATGTTGTCAGGGAAAAGCGCATGCCAGTATCTAGCAGGCTTTTTCCTTCGTCATGGTCGGGCTCGTCCCGGTCATCCACGTCTTTTTTACCGCAGATCAAGACGTCGATGCCCGGCAACGCAGACAAGTCCACGTAGTCTGCGCAAGGCAGACTACTTTGGCCGGGCATGTCGAGGTCGGATGTCGATATCGGATGTCGATATCGGAAGATCAGCCCGGCGAACCCGGATAGACCGTGAAGTCGATCTTGAACATATTGGGATCGAGCTTCTTGGTGGTATCGAGATTGTACACCGCAATCGTGGTGTCATAGCCCTGCGGATCGGTCACCGTCCACTGCTTGAGCTGTCCGTCCTTGGCGCCGATCATCAGCATCAGACGGCTGGTGCCGATCAGGGCCTGCTTCTCTTCGATGGTGACGCTGATATACAAATCATCCGCGGTCACGGCGACGACGTTGGTGTCCTTCATCAGGTCGATGCGGTCCGACAGCAAATACCGCAGCGGTGTTTGCGACAGCGGATAAACATCCTGGGTCGCAAGCTTGCGGTCGCGCACCACCACGGACGATCCGTCGGCGACGATCGCGATCGGGCTCGGCGCATCGTATTCGAAACGCACCTTGCCGGGCTTCTGAATGTAGAAATCACCCTTGGTCTTGCTGCCGTCGGGACCGACCTGGACAAAATTCCCGACCAGCGTCGACAGCGACGACAGATAGGCGCTGACCCGCGCGGCCTGGGCCTTCTGGCTGGCGTCGAAGGTGGCGAAAATATTGGCCGGCACGTTGCGCCGCGGATCTGGAATCACCGGCTCCGGCGCTTGGGTTGTTCCGGTGGTCGCCGGCCCCCGTGCGTCGGACGCGCTCATCTGGCCATCGCGGCTTTTTGGCGCAGGCTTCGGCACCGGCACGCTCTGCGCGGCGGACGGCGTCACGACGCTCAGCATGAAAGCCGCGGTCAGCATCGCCACGGTGGTGCGCAGGCTGCTTTCCGCGAAAGCCTTTATCATTGGAAACTTGGGATCTCTATGCAACGAGTCGCCCTGCCAGATTGTCCGCCGTTTTATCGTATTTTCGGTCACGACGGGTATCGTTTTTCCGTGAGAATATAATTTCAACGCGGCCATCCTGGACCTGCGAGCGGTATCAGAAGCCACTTTCCTCTTCTTCGACCAAGATCTCGCGCTTGCCGGCATGATTGGCCTGGCCAACGATGCCCTCAAGTTCCATTCGCTCCATCAGCGACGCGGCGCGGTTGTAACCGATCTGCAGCCGGCGCTGGATGTAGCTGGTGGATGCCTTGCGATCGCGTTTGACGATCGCCACCGCCTGCGAAAACAGGTCGCCGCCGCCATCGCTGCCCATGCTGGTACCGTCGAACACCGCGCCGCCTTCGTCGGTCGGCTCTTCCGCGGTGACCGCCTCGAGATATTCGGGCTGGCCCTGCGTCTTGAGGTGACGCACCACCTTCTCGACCTCTTCGTCCGAGACGAAGGGACCGTGGACGCGGCTGATGCGACCGCCGCCGGCCATATAAAGCATGTCGCCCTGGCCGAGCAGTTGCTCTGCGCCCATTTCACCGAGGATGGTGCGGCTGTCGATTTTCGAGGTGACCTGAAACGAGATGCGGGTCGGGAAGTTCGCCTTGATGGTGCCGGTGATGACGTCGACCGACGGCCGCTGCGTGGCGAGAATGACGTGCAGGCCGGCGGCGCGGGCCATCTGCGCCAGGCGTTGCACGGCGCCTTCGATATCCTTGCCCGCAACCATCATCAGGTCGGCCATTTCGTCGACGATGATGACGATGTAGGGCAGCGGATCGAGGTCGAGCTTTTCTTCCTCGTAGATCGCCTTGCCGGTCTCCTTGTCGAAGCCGGTATGAACGGTGCGGGTCAGATCCTCGCCCTTGCCCCTGGCTTCGACGAGGCGCTGGTTATAGCCGTCGATGTTGCGCACGCCGAGCTTGGACATCTTCTTGTAGCGCTCTTCCATCTCGCGCACGGCCCATTTCAACGCGACCACCGCCTTTTTCGGATCGGTCACGACAGGCGTCAGCAGATGCGGGATGCCGTCATAGACGGAAAGCTCGAGCATTTTCGGATCGACCATGATCAGACGGCACTGGTCCGGGCGCAGCCGGTAGACCAGGCTCAGGATCATGGTGTTGATGGCGACGGATTTGCCGGAGCCGGTGGTGCCGGCGATCAGCATATGCGGCGTGCGCGCGAGATCGATGATGATGGATTCGCCGCCGATGTTCTTGCCGAGGCAAAGCGGAAGCTTTGCCATCGAATCGTCCTTCACCGACAGCAATTCGCGTAAGTAAACCTTTTCGCGATGCGCGTTCGGCAATTCGATGCCGATGGCGTTGCGGCCGGCGACAACAGCGACGCGCGCCGACAGTGCGCTCATCGAGCGCGCGATGTCGTCGGCAAGGCCGATGACCCGCGACGATTTGATGCCGGGCGCGGGCTCGAGCTCGTACAAGGTCACGACCGGGCCGGGATTGGCCTTGACGATTTCACCGCGTACCCCGAAATCCTGCAGCACGCCTTCCAGCGCGCGCGAATTGTTGTCCAGCTCGGATTTGCTGAGCGGCTGGCGGTCGGAAGCTTTCGGCGCTGTCAACACCGATACCGAAGGCAGTTCGAACTTGCCGGCGGATTTGCGCGCCGGTGCACTGGGCGTCGCCTTCTTGCGCGGTGCGCGGGCGGCGGGAGCTTCTTCCTCGTCTTCTTCTTCGTCCTCGAAATCCTGCTCGGCCCGCGGCGCCAATGACGGCGACGCGCGGCCGCCGAGATTGGGCTCCTGGCGTTCGAACCCGGATGCGTTCTTGGTCGGCGCGCTGGAAACCAGCGAGCCATAGGCCCGCGACAGCATCCAGCCGAGCCGCGCCTTGGCGCTCATCACGGCATGGAACAGCCATCCCAACGAAACCGAGCCGGCGTCGCTTTCCTCTTCCACGAACGGCGTGTCGTCGTCCTCGATCGTCGTCGATTCCTCTTCCTGCTGACGCGAGCCGAGGCCGCAGGCGATCACGAACGTTGCGATCATCGCCGCGCCAAGCAGGATTCCGTAGATCAGGCGATAGAGAAATCCGGGCGCTCCGAGCACGACGGCCGGCGCGCGCAGCAGCGCGTCGCCGACGACGCCGCCAAGTCCGGTGGGCAATGGCCAGGCGCCGCCATGCGGCCAGCAGCTGACGAAACCCGCCGAGGTCACCGTGCACAGGATCCAGCAGGCGATCCGCAGCGCTTCGCGATCGAAGGTGCGATGGGTCAGCATGCGCCAGCCCCACACCGCCACCGGCAGGATCAGCATGATCGCGCCAAGGCCGAGAATCTGCATCAGGAGGTCGGCGCCGATCGCGCCGGGATAGCCGACGATGTTGCGGATCGCGCGCGAGGTCGCGTGGCTCAGGCTGGGATCCTGCACCGACCAGGTCATCAGCGCCGCCGCCGCCACGCCCGCCAGCGCGATCAGGCCGAGCCCGGTGGCTTCGCGCAGCCGCCGCGCCAGCGCTTCGCGCATCGCGGCCGGCAATTGGCCGACCAGGGGAATGACACGTTCGATCGCTGGCATGCTCATGTTGACCTGCGATTAATCCAGAATTTCGACCAGCCGGTGCAACGCCTCGGCTGTTGTTTCGCCGTCGGCGACCAGCGCCAGACGGATGTAACCCGCGCCGGGGTTGCTGCCGTCGGGCTGTTGCCGCGCCAGATAGCTTCCGGGCACCACGCGCACGCCGGCATCCTTGTAGAGTTTCACGGTGGCGGCTTCGTCGCCGCCGCGCGCCGAGACGTCGAGCCAGACACAGAAGCCGCCGGCGGGCCGGACATAGCCGTAGCGGTTGCCGAGGATCTGGTCGGCGAGATCGAACTTGATGCGATAGAGCCGGCGGTTCTCTTCGACATGCGCTTCGTCGCTGTAGGCGGCGACCGCGACATGCTGCAGTGGCACCGGCACCTGCGGTGCGGCGACGTTGCGCAGCTCGTGAAACATGCCGAGAAACTTCCTGTCACCGGCCGCGAAGCCGACCCGCATGCCCGGCAGGTTGGAGCGCTTCGACAGCGATTGAAACGCGACGACGTTGGTGAAGTCGGGTCCGGCAGCTTCCAGCGCGCTGCCGGGGGCCTGCCTGGCGTAGATTTCCGAGTAGCACTCGTCACTCAGGATCATGAAGCCGAAACGGTCGGCGAGCTGCTTCAGCCGGAGGAAATAATCGCGCGACGCCACCGCGCCTTGCGGGTTGGCCGGCGAGGCAATGAAGATCGCCACGGTGCGCGCGAGCGTGGCGTCATCCAGCGCGTCGAGATCCGGCAGGAATCCATTGGCGGGCGTGGTCGGCAGATAGATCGTCTCGCAATCCGCGGCGCGCGCGCCGGCGCCATAGGCGGGATAAAACGGATTGGGCACCAGGATCGCCGGCCGGCCCTTGCGATCGCCGACATAGCGCGCCGCCGTGATCGCCGCGAAGAACAGTCCTTCGCGGCTGCCGTTGAGCACCAGAAGCTCGCTTTCCGGATCGATCGGGCGGGCCAGATCGAATCGGGTCGACAGCCAGTTCGACGCCGCGCGCCGGAACGGTTCGATACCCCTAGCGATCGGATAGCGACCGAAATCGGCGATATGCTTGGCCAGCACCGGCGCGACGAACGCCGGAACCGGGTGCTGCGGCTCCCCCAACGACAGTGTAATCAATGGCTTGGCCGGCTGATAGGGCGCCAGAAGCTCGGTCAGCCGGGCGAATGGCGAGCGCTCGCTCTCCTGACTGCCGGGGCCTTGCGGCGTGCGGGATGAAGCGGTCATTGCCATCGGTGAAATGCCAGCACTCCTGAGGCGGCCGATCGAACGTCGCGGCCAGCCGGAAAAGGATCAGAACCACCATAGATACGGCGAGGTTAAGACGCGATTAACCATCGGCGAAAGGGTCAAGTTTGCCAAGGTTTCCGGATAATTCGTAGCCTGGACCGAGCCAACGGCAGGCGCGAGTGCGCATCCTTTCGCTCTATGACGGCTACCGCGCCGCCGGTAACCTGACCTCGCTCACATGTATGTCGCGGGCGGAGCCGCCCCGAATTTCCAGCTTGCCGTCTCTGGCCAGGGCACCGAGGCGAGTGGCAAGAAAAGTATCGTCACTCTGAATGATCCCATCGTCCATCTCGTCACCCATCGCCGTGCCGATGATCCTGGCGACCTTCTGCCAATGCTCGGTCACCAAAGACATCAGCATCTCGTCAAAAAAAGAGATAGGCGCCGAGGCAAGTTTATCGCCGTTGAGAACACGCAGGGGCGCATTTTCCGAGAGAAGCTGACCCCAGAGTTCGCGGTATCGGAGCCGTTCGGCTGCTTGTAACGGCTGGGCCAAATCCCAGAGCCTGTTGTGAGCGATGATGTCGGGAGCAAGCAAAGCAATGCTTATGGGCGAAGCCATCGGTGGCGTCGAGCCGTGTGCCTCAGGGTAGGAAATTTTAGCTTTGCCCAGATCGACCAGGTCGCACGGGGTGTCGTCCCGGTGCCACAACCAGTCAAGAAAGCCGCATATTCCACTGCCGATCGCTGGGTGAGCCATGCTACCTTGCGGTGGCCGGGAAAACGCGTCTCGTCCCAGCTGCGCTCAGACCGCGCCGCATCTTTCGGGTCGATCCTGCCGAGTTCAATTTCAAGCCATTTCGCGCGCGCCGACGGATCGGATGGATCAATCGGTCCAACGTTAAAGCCGTGGGAGGTGACGACGACCTGATCGTCGCGTCCGGCGCTCCTTAATGCCCGCACCAGGCAGCCTCCGCCAGAAAGCGTGAAAACGAAGTGAGCTGTGGTCTGCGTCATCACTCGTCCCTCAAGTGGAATCTCTGATGACATTTGCGAAACGCGGCGTCCACTGAAGTTCGGCTCGAATGGCTATTGAGCGGCATGTTTTGCAGCAAAAAGAAAGGGGCTCCAACTTGCGCTGGAGCCCCTCGACGGTCCGGGCATTGCCGGGTATGTGCCCGAACCGTAGTTCTGGGCGCGATCCCGTGTGATCGCGCCCGGGGAGAACAGTTACATGTTGTAAGCGCGTTCGCCGTGATCGGAGATGTCGAGACCCTCGCGCTCCTCCTCGACGGTCGGACGCAGACCGACGATGATGTCGACGAGCTTGTAGAGAATCGCCGAACCGATGCCCGACCAGAGCAAGGTTGCTCCGACCGCCTTGCCCTGCGCGATCATCTGGGTGACGAAATCGTAGGTGCCGGCGTTGTTTCCGGTGATGTTGGTGTAGTCGGTGATGCCGACGCCACCGAGGGCGGGATTGACCAGAATGCCGGTGCCGAGCGCACCGATGATTCCGCCGATGCAGTGGACGCCGAACACGTCGAGCGCGTCGTCATAGCCGAGCGCGTTCTTCACGGTGGAGACGAAGAACAGGCAGACCGGCGAAACCACGAGGCCGAGCACGAGTGCCCCGATCGGGCCGGCGAAGCCCGAAGCCGGCGTCACCGCCACCAGACCCGCGACCGCGCCGGAGCAGATGCCCAGCAACGAGGGCTTGCCCTTGACGATCCATTCGGAGAGCAGCCAGGACAGCGCCGCACCCGCGGTGGCCACCATGGTGTTGACGAAGGCCAGTGCCGTGGTGCCGTTGGCTTCGAGGTTTGATCCGGCGTTGAAGCCGAACCAGCCCACCCAGAGCAGGGAGGCGCCGATCATGGTCATGGTCAGCGAATGCGGAGCCATCAGGTCGCGGCCGTAGCCGGTACGCTTGCCGATGATCAGCGCGCCCACCAGGCCGGCGATGCCGGCGTTGATGTGCACGACGGTACCGCCGGCGAAGTCGAGGGCACCCGCGCCCGCGAGCCAACCGACAGCGCCGGTGACTTCGTCGAGCTTGGCCTGGGCCGCCGTCTTGGCCGCACCATCCGCCGCGGCGGCAAGCGCCTTGGCAGCAGCTGCGACGTCATCCGGAGCGGCGACGTACCAAACCCAATGCGCGATCGGGAAGTAGATGAAGGTGACCCACAGCAGGATGAACAGCATCACTGCCGAGAATTTGATGCGTTCGGCAAAGGCGCCGACGATCAGGGCCGGGGTGATCATGGCGAAGGTCATCTGGAACACGAAGTAGGCGAGTTCCGGAATCACAACGCCGTTCGAGAACGTCGCCGCCGTCGAGTTGGCGTCGATGCCGTGCATGAAGGCCTTGGTTAGGCCGCCGATCCAGGGCGTCATGCTGCCGCCGTCGCTGAATGCGAGCGAGTAGCCGTAGAGGGTCCAGACCACGCCGACCATGGCGACAATCGCGAACACCTGGGTCAGCACGGAGGCCATGTTCTTGGTGCGGACGAGACCGCCATAGAACAGAGCGAGGCCGGGGACCGACATCATCAGAACGAGTGCGCTGGACACCAGCATCCAGGCGGTATCGCCCTTGTTGGGAACGGCCGCGGCCGCGGCGGGCGCCGCTGCCGCTGCGTCAGCCGCCGGCGCCGCGGTCTGGGCGATCGCGGCGTCGACAAAGCCTACGGCGCAGAGCGCTCCTATTGCGAGGACTGCCCATCCCGCGGGGGTGGGACGTTGGAACGTCATTTGTTTTACTCCTGATTGAATTGTGTTGAGCGCGAAATCAAAGTGCGGCGGCATCTGCCTCGCCGGTGCGGATACGAACCGCATGGTCGAGGTTGATGACGAAGATCTTGCCGTCGCCGATCTGTCCGGTTTTCGCAGCGGACGTGATGGCGTCGATGGTCTTGTCGACCTGGTCGGAGGCGATCGCGACTTCGATCTTGATCTTGGGCAGGAAGCTCACCGCGTATTCAGCGCCGCGATAGATTTCCGTATGGCCCTTCTGCCGCCCATATCCTTTGACTTCCGTCACCGTGAGACCGTGAACGCCAATGGCGGTCAGGGCATCGCGGACTTCTTCGAGCTTGAATGGCTTGATGATCGCCATAACAATTTTCATGGGTCCTATCCCCGCTTGGGCCCGGTCCAGACGCGACCGGGCGTTCTCGACTGAGGTTCACCACGCGGAGAGAGTTCGCTACGCGGGCACAGCCAGCACCCATAGAATCAAATGCCGTGCCAGATCGGGCGTATTGCCTAACGGACTATGAACGCGGGTGTTTTCGGACTTTGCGGGGGTGCGTCGAAACTGCGCCATTCGGTCGCGCCCAAAGCCTAATCACGCCTGATTAAAATATAGGCGTGACAGGCTCTCGACATATTCGTGCCCATGCGACGGGCAGGCCAAGGCTAAGGCAGAGGTACCCAGGTAGTTATTCTACTGAAGAGCCTCGCCATGCTGCGAAATATCGAGGCCTTCCAGTTCGTGTTCGCGGGAAACCCGCAGCGGCACGAACGCGCTGACCAGTTTGAGCAGCACGAAGGTCACGGCGCCCGACCACACCAGGGTAACGGCGACGCCGTAGAACTGAATCAGCAATTGCCGCGGATGACCCTCGATCAGACCGGAAGTCCCGCCGATCGCCGCGGTGGCGAACACCCCGACGAGCAAGGTCCCGACCATGCCGCCGATGCCGTGGACGCCGAACACGTCGAGCGAATCGTCATACCTGAAGCGATGCTTGAGCCAGGTGCAGGCCCAGAAGCAGACCAGGCCGGCGATTACGCCGATGACGATGCCATGCCAGGGCGCGACGAATCCCGACGCCGGCGTGATCGTGCCAAGACCCGCGACGGCGCCGGAAATCATGCCGAGTACGGATGGTTTGCGGCGGATCGACCATTCGATCCCGCCCCAGGTCAGCGCGCCGGCGCAGGCCGCGAGATGGGTCGCGATGATCGCCATCACCGCGCGCGAGTTCGCCGCCAGCGCCGAGCCGCCATTGAAGCCGAACCAGCCGACCCACAACAGTCCGGTGCCGACCACCGCGAGCGAAAGATCGAACGGCGAGAGATTCTCGGTGCCATAGCCGTGGCGCCGCCCCAACACTTTCGCGGCTACCAGCCCACCGACGCCGGCGGACAGATGCACCACGAGACCGCCGGCAAAATCCAGCACGCCCGCCGCACCCAGGAAACCGCCGCCCCAGACCCAGTGCGCGAGCGGGACATAGACGAACATGAACCAGCCGATCGAGAACAACAGATAGGCCGAGAATCGCATGCGGTCGGCGACCGAGCCCGCCACCAGCGCCACGGTGATGATCGCGAAGGTCATCTGGTAGAGCATGAACAGCGCTTCCGGAATCGTCTTGGCGAGCGGGTTGATGCTGTCGAGCGTCATCCCGGTGAGAAACCAGCGATCGAGCGTGCCAATCCATGGGCCGTCGCCGACGAACACCAGCGAGTAGCCGAACGCGACCCAGAGAATCGAAATCACGGTGACGGCCGCGAGACTCTGCGCCATCGTCGCCAGCACGTTCTTCTTGCGCACCATGCCGGAGTAGAACAGCGCCAGTCCCGGTATCGTCATCATCAGCACGAGTGCCGTCGCAACGATCATCCATGCCGTATCGGCGCCGTTGATGACCTGCGATTGCGCGAACGCCGGTGTCGCAAACATTGTCGCAAGACCGATTGGCGCAGCCAACGCCGCGGCGCGACACGCGAGTGCCCCCATGGTAGTTCCCCAGCCGTTTCTGATTTGATGGATCGCATCCGGCGTCGTTGCCGGTTGCGATGCGAAGTGCCGCGACCTGAAGCGTCGGATTCCGATGAGAATCCGGAGCGTTTTCGAGCGAAGTGGAAACCGGTTCGCGTGAAGAAAACGCGTCGAAACAAAATCTAGAGCGCGTCGCTGTCGGTTTCGCCGGTCCGGATCCGCAACGCGCGATCGATTGGCGTTACGAAAATCTTGCCGTCACCGATCTGACCGGTGCGGGCGCTCGCGGTGATGACTTCAACCGCCTTGTCGGCAATATTGGATGCGACCGCGATTTCGATGCGCAGTTTCGGCAGGAAGTTCACGACATATTCGGCGCCGCGATAGACCTCGGTGTGGCCTTTCTGGCGACCGTACCCCTTGACCTCGGTCACCGTCATGCCGCTGACTCCGATCGCGGTGAGCGCCTGGCGCACCTCGTCGAGTTTGAAGGGTTTGATAATGGCGACAACGAGCTTCATGGTCAGGCCTTCGCTTCCCGGGTCCCGAAAGGTTGGTCATGCCCGGAGCTGCGTTTCCACAGGCCCGGCGTTTTCAAGTCTGGCATCTTTCTGTGCGATTGGCACAAAAAGTTTGCAGGTCCAACCGAAAAACGATGGCGAGTACCGTTTTCTGTTTGATAGTCTCCTCCCTTTGGAGGGTTCTTGCCTCCGCGGGAGTGAAGAATTTCCCGAACTGCAATTTTAGCGCCGCCGTACGGACTCCCTATTACTTAAGGAAATAAAATGTCGGACCGATCCTGGTTTTATGCCGCTCAGGGCCAGCAGCAGGGCCCTTTCCCCGAAGCTCAACTTCGCAGTCTCATCGCCAGAGGCACCGTTACGCCGGATACGCTGGTCTGGAGCGATGGCATGGCCGGTTGGCAACGCGCCGGGGATATCCCCGAGCTGACGCCGGGCGGTTCGCGCCCGCCGGCCGTTCCGCAACAGGGCGGCCGGGTGGCCAGCCCCACCGACCAGTATAGCGGTGCCGGCGGCCATTATGGCGGCGGCTCGCTCTCGATCGACACTGGCTTGTGGGAGTTTCTCGGCCGCAGCCTGCTCTATGGCATCGGCATATTGCTGGTGATTCCGGCGCCCTGGGTGGCGACCAGTTTCTATCGCTGGATGGCGTCCCGCGTGCGGGTGCCGGATCGGCCCAACTTCGCCTTCCACGGCGAGGTAGGCGATATCTGGTACGCGTTCGTCGGGCTCGGGCTTTTGAGCTATGCCGGCGCCGCCGGCAATCTGGTTCACCTCGTCGCGATCGTGGCGCAGGCCTATTTGACCTGGATGATCGTGCGCTGGATCGCCGGCAATCTCAGCTCCGACGGCCACCCGCTTCCGATCGCCTTCAACGGCAGCGCGCCGATATTTATCGGCTGGCATCTGCTGTTGGTGGTTTCCTCCATCACGATCATTGGCTGGGCGTGGGTCGCCACGGCCTGGATGCGGTGGAATTGTCGCAACGTGAGCGGCACGCATCGCGAAATCGTTTTTCACGCGACCGGACTGGAAATGCTGTGGCGGACGATCGTGTTCGCGCTGGCGTGCGCCTTTATCATCCCGATCCCGTGGATGCTACGCTGGTACACCACATGGTTCGTTTCGCAATTCGAGCTCGTCGCGTAACGCCTCGCCCAAGGCGTTTGCCGCGAACGCAATGGTCGGCGTGATTATTTGCGTTCGCGCAGCGAGCCTTCCTGCGCGACGGACGCCACCAGCGTGCCGTCCTGCTTGAAGATCATGCCGCGGGTCAGACCACGCCCGCCCTGCGCGCTCGGCGAATCCTGCGCATAGAGCAGCCATTCGTCGGCGCGAAACGGGCGATGAAACCACATCGCGTGGTCGAGGCTCGCCGGCATCATGCGCTTGTCGAACAGCGTGCGGCCGTAGCGCGCCATCGCCGCGTCGAGCAGCGAGAAATCCGACGCATAGGCCAGCGCGCACATATGCAGCGCCGGGTCGTCGGATAGTTTCGAGGCCGTCCGAATCCAGACATGGATGCGACCGTCGTCGATCTTCTGGCCGAAATAGCGGCCGAGTTCGACCGGGCGCAATTCGATCGGACGGTCGGATTCGTAATAGCGGCGGATGAACTCCGGCATCTCGCGGAACATCGGCTGCTTCGCCACCTCTTCGGCGGTGAGCTTCTCCGGCGGCGGCACGTCCGGCATCTTGTCCTGATGATCGAACGAACCGTGTTCCTCGACATGAAACGACACCATGATCGAGAAGATGGCATTGCCGTGCTGGATCGCGGTGACCCTGCGGGTCGAATAGCTCTTGCCGTCACGCAAGCGTTCGACCTCGTAGATGATCGGAATCTGCGGATCGCCGGGCAGGATGAAATAGCAATGCAGCGAATGCGGCAGCCGGCCTTCGACGGTGCGGCACGCCGCCACCATCGCCTGTCCGATCACCTGGCCGCCGAATACCCGCTGCCAGCTCGTTTTCGGGCTGTTGCCGCGAAACATATTCACCTCGAGCGGCTCGAGGTCGAGAATGGAAATCAGGTCGATCAGGCCTTTGGACATGTGGCGTTCTTTCCGGGTCATTCCGGGGCGATGCGCAGCATCGAACCCGGAATCTCGAGATTCCGGGTTCACGCGAAGGCGCGTGCCCCGGAATGACGAACTGGGGTGTAAAGCCCTTGTTTCTCGGCTCTGTTTCGCCCAGCTATGGTACGGGTGCAAGGGTGTGATTGGTTAAGGTTTCGGCATGTCGGTTCAGCGAAGCATTGTTATCGGCGGGGGCGCATTTGCAGGACTGGCGCTGGCGCTGGCGCTGCGTCAGGGCTTAGGGACCGACATTGCCGTGATCGTGGCCGATCCGGCGCTGGCTGTGCGGCCGAGCCGCGATCCGCGCGCGACCGCGATCGTCGCGGCGTGCCGGAGGCTGTTCGAAGCGATCGGCGCGTGGAGTGAGGTCGCCGGCGACGCGCAGCCGATCCTCGACATGGTCGTCACCGATTCCAAACTGGAAGACGCCACCCGCCCGGTGTTCCTGACCTTTGCCGGCAATGTCGAACCGGGCGAGCCGTTCGCGCATATGGTCGAGAACCGCCATCTGATCGATGTGCTGGTGCGGCGCGCGGAAGCCGAGGGCATCGAACTCGTGACCGCGGCGGTGACAAGTTTCGACGCCCGACCCGACGGGGTCGACGTGACCTTGTCCGACGGGCGCGTGGTCGAAGCCAGCCTGCTGGTGGCGGCCGATGGCGCACGTTCGAAGCTGCGCGAGCGCGCAGGGATCGCCACCCATGGCTGGGACTACGATCAGTCCGGCATCGTGGTGTCGGTCGGCCACGAGCGCGACCATCACGGCCGCGCCGAAGAACATTTTCTCCCGGCGGGACCGTTCGCGATCCTGCCATTGACCGGCAAACGCTCGTCGCTGGTGTGGACCGAAAAGCGCTCCGAAGCCGCGCGCATCACCGCGCTCGACGAGGTGGAATTTCACGCCGAACTGGAACAGCGCTTTGGCCTGCACCTCGGCGAGATCAGGGCGCTCGACAAGCCGCGCGCCTTTCCGCTCGGCTATTTCGTCGCGCGCTCGTTCATCGGCGAACGGCTGGCGCTGGTCGGTGACGCCGCGCATGTGATTCACCCGATCGCGGGGCAGGGGCTCAACATGGGCCTGAAGGATGTCGCAGCATTGGCCGAAGTGGTGGTCGACGCCGCGCGGCTCGGCATGGATCTTGGCCAGGCCGACGTGCTCGATCGCTATCAGCGCTGGCGGCGGTTCGACACCATGGCGATGGGGCTCGCCACCAATTCGCTCAATCTGTTGTTCTCGAACCAATCGACATTGTTGCGCACCGTGCGCGATATCGGCCTCGGGCTGGTCGATCGCGCGCCGCCGCTGAAGAGCCTGTTCATCCGCCAGGCCGCCGGACTTTCGGGCGAAGTGCCGCGGCTGTTGAAGGGTGAGGCGTTGTGAGGCCTCCCTCATGGTGAGGAGCGCAGCGAAGCTGCGCGTCTCGAACCATGGAGTTTGCGGCCATCCTTCGAGACGCTTGCTTCGCAAGCTCCTCAGGATGAGGTCGCCTGCTCACTTCGCCTCGCCCGCCAAAACAAACGCCGCCACCGTGTCGATCATCCGCGGATCGAGCGGGCGTTCGGCGTCATTATAGGCCTTGATGTCGTCGGCGTCGTCGGTGACATCGACCAGGACGTGATTCATGTCCGGCAGCCACAGCGTTTTCGCCACCGGCGATGCCGCGGACAATGCGGCAAAATCCACCCGCGCCACCTGGCGGTCGCGGCCGCCGCCGATAATCAGCGTCGGTTCGGTGATCTTTTTCAGGGGGTCGATCGGGTCTTCGGTGAAGGCCGAGGCGATGCCGGGCTGCATCGATGGCGCGATCGAAAATCCCCGCGGCGGCGGATCGACGATCTGCCCGGCCATGATGGCGTCGATCGCTTTCGCGATCGGCTCGAACACGTCGGATGGAACGGTCTTTTCGAGTTGCGCCTTTACCAGATCGCCCTGCCGCCGCGCCGCGGTGACCAGCAGCACCAGCCGATCGACCGGGACGCGCCGCGTGGTCAGGATTCCGACCAGCCCGCCCTCGCTGTGCCCGATCACGATAATCTTCGAGAATTTTCCGCTGCTGCGCAAATAATTCACCAATGCTGCGGCGTCGTCGACAAAATTCACAAATCGAAAATCCTCAGGCTTGCCGAATTCTGGCTTCCAGCCGCCGGCGCCGCGCTTGTCGTAGCGAAGCGTCGCGATCTTGCGCGCGACCAATTGCTCCGAGAGCTTTTTCAAGGTGCCGGGTTTGACCTGCGGTCCGTTGCCGTCGTGATCGGTGGTGCCGGAGCCCGCGATCAGAAGTGCTACCGGCGGCTTGTCGACATCGGGCGGGATCGTCAGCACCGCGTCGATGGCGCCGACGCGAATCTTGCTTTCGTCGGCGGAAGCGCGCAGGGGAAGCGCCAACACGCCGGCGATCGCGATCGCGCCAAAGATGGTTCGGGCGCGCATCGCCTAATCGATCTTCCGCGCCTCTTCCGGCAGCATGATCGGAATGCCGTCGCGGATCGGATAAGCCAGCTTCGCGGAACGCGAGATCAACTCCTGCCGCGTCGAATCGAATTCAAGCGGACCCTTGGTCATCGGACAGACCAGGATTTCCAGCAGTTTTGGATCGACGGTGCCTTCAAGGCGTTCGGGCGGGAATGACATGGGTTAAGTCTCCGGCTTGGTCGCTCGTCCCTGTAGCATATTCGCGCACGTCGCGAAGCTATCCGCCAGCGATCCGCAGCAACTCGTCGAGCAATGTCGCCTGTCGTGGGCGCGACAGCGCCTTGTCCGACAACGCAAAACCCAGAAACGCCCAATACAGGATTTGGGCGCGGGCCCGCGCCGTCTCCGCCGGCAATCCGGAAGCCCTGAGCAATTGCTCGACATAGCCCAGCCGGCGCTGATCGACCGCCTGCACGGTTGCCCGGACCGCCGCATCGTGCGCCGCCCAGCTGCGCATCGCGCTTTCGAGCACCGGAGGCCGGTCGCCGAACACCCGGCGCAGCAACGCCGGCAGCGCATTGCGGTCCGGCGCCTCTGCCTCGACATCGCTGATGATCTGTTCCGCGGCGACGTCGCGCCAGCGCTCGAGGATCGCGGCGTGGAACGCGCCGACATCGGCAAAGTGCCAATAGAAGCTGCCGCGCGACACCCCCAGGGCCTTCGCCAGCGGCTCCGCCTTCAGGGCGGTAAAGCCGTTTGTTGCCAGCACCTTGAGGCCTTGATCGAGCCAGTCTTTCGCGGAGAGTTGATCGGCCATCGGCGCATCCCGAAAACGCTACCATACACAAGTGTATTGACAGTCGCCACCGGTCTCCCCTAAACATACAGTACTGTATGGACGAGGGAGATGAGGCCGATGCGTGATCTGATTTTGCAATGCGCCGGCGTCGCCGCCATCCTGGTCGCGCTGGTTCACGGCACGCTCGGCGAGACCAAAGTGTTCGCCCGGGCGACGATCGAGCCGGCGCACCTGCGAACCCTGATCCGCGTGGTGTGGCAGGCCGGCACGGTGGCCTGGATTGGTGGTGGCGTGTTGCTGATGGCAGCGCCATGGATGCAGTCCGAGCCGGCACGGCACTGGATCATCGTGACGATTGCGATTGTCTACGGCGTCGGTGCGCTGGGCAACGCGGTGTGGTCGCGCGGCCGTCATTTCGGCTGGATGGCGCTCAGCGCCGTGATCGTGCTGGCGGTGGCGGGGTATTAATTCCGGACGCAATAATGCCGTTGAGCCAGATCTTGCCGTCATTGCGAGCGAAGCGAAGCAATCCAGGGCTGCAAGCAAGACTGGATTGCTTCGCTTCGCTCGCAATGACGAAGCCGGCTACTGCAGCCCCGGTTCGCCGCTGGTGCGCTTTTTGGCTAAATCCATTTCGGTGACCGCGATCAGGATCTCGGCGCGGGTCTTCAGGTCGGGCGCTTCCAGCATCGCCTGCTTTTCCGGCGGGCCGTACGGCGACATCATCGCCAGCGCGTTGACCAGCGCTTCATTCGGCGCGCTCTCGACGCCTTCCCAATCGACCTTGAGGTTATTGGCTTTGAGAAAATCCGTCAGCACTTCGAGCAAGGCCTCGCGATCGACCGCATCCTCGCCCTTGCGCGCGGTGAAATCGTCGATGTAGGGGAAATAATCCACCTTGCATTGCCGATACGCCGTCAGCACACTCAATTCCTCAAGCACCTTGAAGCGCGAGACGCCGGTGAGTTCGAGGATGTAGCGGCCATCGCCGGCCTCGGCGAGCTGGGTGATGCGGCCGACGCAGCCGACCCGAAACAGCACCGGCTTTTCTTCCTTATGCGAATGCGTGACGTCAGGCTGGATCATCCCGATCAGCCGGTGGCCGTCACGCAGACTGTCGTCGACCATTGCGAGATAACGCGGCTCGAAGATATTGAGCGGCATCTGGCCGCGCGGCAGCAGCAGCGCGCCGGGCAACGGAAACACCGGGATGATCTGGGGAAGCTCGCCGGGTCCGCGGTATTCGGCATTGATCGGCATTTGCGGTCCCGGTGTTAGCGCGCAAGATATCTATGAGAAAAGCACGGTCGACAGCCGCTTTCGTCCCTCGACAGTGGCCTCATCGGCCGGCCCCCACGCCTCGAACAACTGCACCAGTTGCTTGCGTGCCCCATCCTCGTTCCATTTGCGGTCGCGTTTGATGATCGCGAGCAATTGTTCGGTGGCCTCGGTGCGATTGCCGCTGGCGTTGAGCGCCGTCGCCAGATCGAATCGCGCCTGATGATCGAGCGGGTTTGCGGCGACTTTCTGTTCCAGCTCGGTGACCGGGCCGACCGCCTGGGCCTGCTCGGCGAGATCGAGCGACGCCTGCACGGCCTTGACCGCGGCGTCATTGCGCTTGGCTTCCGGCACCAGGGCCAGCGTCTGTTTGGCCTGCTCGATCGCGCCGGTCGCGACATAGCATTTCGCCAGTCCCGCCAGCGCCGGAATGTTGGCGGCGTCGACCGCCAGCACCTCGGCATAGATCTGCGCCGCGGCGGCGGGATCGCCCTCGGCCAGCACGGCGTCGGCTTCCCCGAGGATTTCGGCAATGTTGGGTTCGCCGGCATCGGGCATGCCCGCGGTCAGTTTGGCGATGAAGGCGGTGACCTGGCTCTCCGGCACCGCGCCCATGAAGCCGTCGGCGGGCTGGCCGTTGACGAAGGCGATCACGGCCGGGATCGACTGGATGCCCATCTGGCCCGGGATCGCCGGATGCTCATCGATGTTCATCTTGACCAGCTTGACCTTGCCGCCGGCGGCCCGGACCGCCTTTTCGATGATCGGCGTGAGCTGCTTGCAGGGGCCGCACCATGGCGCCCAGAAGTCGATCAGTACCGGCTGGCGCTTGGATTCCTCGATCACGTCCTTGACGAACGTCTGGGTGGTGGTTTCCTTGATCAGATCGGCCGCCGCTTGGGGTGCCGGTCCGCTGCCCTGCTCTATGATCGTCACGAGATCCTCGCCTGATGTCTTGATGGATTGGGCGGGTTCTAGCACGCCCAAATCGCTGGTTCAGAAGTTCTCTCACCTAAGTGGCGGGTTGCACGAAAATTTCAATCGGTTCCCGGGGGCCTTTCAGGCCGACCGGAGCGGGCTCGAATCAGCCGCTCGCGCGCCGATACGGGCAGCCCGGGTCGTGAAAACGGCCGACTACGCCCTGGGTTAATGGCTATTTGCATCATTTCAGGCCGATTTTGCGGATTCGGGGGCCATATCGGCTGATAGGCCCGAATTCATCCGAACACGGGCTGTTGCATTCGAGAGCCGCATTTGGCATAGCTCTGCCCGTCGCTGGCGCACCATCGCCGGCCTCTCGGATGCGGGTGTAGCTCAGTGGTAGAGCACGACCTTGCCAAGGTCGGGGTCGAGGGTTCGAATCCCTTCGCCCGCTCCAATTAAATCAAGCGTTTAGCTTGCGTATTGGACCGTCCGAAAAACCGCCGGGGACACGCCGAAGTTTCGAGGGCACCGGTCGTGATCTACTTCGGCTCGCGTGCGGGTTCGAAGTTCGGTATCGCCGCGGTGATTTTGATAACGATCGTGCATTCGATCCATTCAGCGATAGATGGCGACGGTGGCACCGCGATTCCTACGGAGCCGCCTCAATTGCGGCCTGTTACCCGAAAATGTGTCCAAACAGGGCGGTCAAGGCGGCTATCGTCGCCGACACAGCAATGGTGACTAAATTGTCCTTTAACTCGTTTGCAAATTGAATGACGACGGGACGCAACAGAGAAACGAGCGGTTCGACACGGACACGAACGGCATCTATCAAGCGACGGGCGGCAGAGACTTCCGCGATACGTTGTTCCTTTTCCTCGATGGACGGATAGTCGTTCGACTCTCTGATCGTCTTCACGAGCCGGTCCAACGATTCTACGGCCTCTTGGTATTCCGGCTTATTGTGATCGAGCGAGACGACCCGATCAGAAGCGGGAACGCTCGGAGTGGCGAGGAGCTTCGCGACCTCGCGCTCGAGATACCTTCGCAATTCACTCGCCATCGGCATGAACAACTGTTCGATGACGGCATGAGCATTATCGTTGATATTGTTTCCGACATAGATGAATGAGTGACCTATCATCGCAGCTTCGAGCTTTTTTTCAGCACAAGCCCGAAACATCAACAACTTCATGCCCAGGTTCTTCTCCTTACCCTCCGGCCATTGAAGCGCACCACTTCCAACGAAACTGCCGCGCGTGCTCTCCGCTTGCTTGTACCACGAATCGAAGTCCTGTCCGGCTTGTAGCCTTTCCACGATTTCGGCCACGCCGGGCGTGTCATCAATGTGCTCGAACCAATTTCTCAGATGGTCCGGCAAAAATTGATAGCGCGCTCGATTAACCTCGTCAGTCAGTTCATCGTAGACCGCACGAAAGTTTGAAAAGTCACTCACTTCTCTACCTCGGGTTCATCAGGGCGACGTTACCGCGTCATTGCAACGCAACCGACGGATGTCGTATAATTTTCAATAACTTAAAACGAGACGCTGGGGCAGGAAAAAATGGCTGAACCAAAAAACGATACGCTCCTAAAATCCGACATGGGCGCCGTTCTTTCGAGAACCCACCTACAAACAAACTTGCATGGATTCCTGCTTCCCGTTTTTGAAGCTATCTCAAACGCCATGCACGGGGTTGAAGAAGCATTCGCCGATCAGGTGGAAGCACAATCTAAGGGTTTTGCCTACACGTTGGCCGATCGCGGCAGTTGGCTTAGCTTTGACAACAAGGGCTCGCTGGTCGTGGCGATTGAGGGCGATGCGAAGCTGCTCAATCGCTACGACGTGATCGAATTGAACCCCAGGAAGCATGGCCCGGTGAGACTTGCCGACGCGAAAATATTTGCCGATTGGCTGGTGTCGTCAGAGGGCCAGCAGGCGATCGATGCCTATCAGGTCAATGGCGAGAGGCCCTTCAACGCCTCGGCCGCGTCACCCAGATGAGCATCAGGTGAACATCAGGGATCGATGAGCTATTTTCAATTTCCGGCGAGATACCTATCCTGAAAAGACACTTATCCTGAAACCAGCCGAACCGACCAAACTGCCACCAACAAAACGGCCGCCAACAAAGGCGCGACGGGAGAAACAACATGAATGTCACGATGAAGGATCGCGTTGCCCTGATTACCGGCGGCAGCAAGGGGCTTGGGCTGGCGATGGCGCGGCGATTTGCCGAATCGGGCGCCAAGGTCGCGATCGTGGCGCGCGGCGCCGAGGGTCTGGCGGCGGCCCGCACCACGCTGGCCAAGGATGGTCTTAACGTTCGCGATTACGTCTGCGACGTCTCCAAGGCGGCGGATATTTCCAGCACCTTCGACAAGATCGCAGGCGATCTCGGCAAGGTCGACATTCTCGTCAACAATGCCGGCACGTCGCGCGCGATGTCGTTCGAGACGGTGACCGACGAGATGTGGCAGCAGGATCTCGACCTGAAACTGTTCGCGGCGATCCGCTTCAGTCGGCTGGTGTGGCCGGGCATGAAGGCGCGCAAATGGGGCCGCATCATCAACGTGCTCAATACCGCCGCCAAGGCGCCGCCGCCGGCCTCGACGCCGACCTCGGTGTCGCGGGCGGCCGGCATGGCGCTGATGAAGGTGATGGCGGGTGAGGGTGGTCCGCACAACATTCTGGTCAATGCGATGCTGGTCGGCCTGATCGTCAGCGATCAATGGGTGCAGCGCCACGCCAAGACCGCGCCGGGCACCGACTTCAACGAATTCACCGGCAATATGGCCAAGGGCATTCCGCTGGGACGGATGGGCACGGCGGAAGAGTTCGCCAACATGGCCTGCTTCCTGGCGTCCGATCAGGGCTCCTACATCACGGGCACCGCCATCAATGTCGATGGCGGCCGCTCGCCGGTGGTGTAGGTCTACAGCGGGATGGTCTTTTCAACGAGTCGTCCCGGCCTTGCGCCGGGACCGATACGCCGTGTGTTTTCGTTTTAGCCGCTACGGTAGACGTCTTTTTTCACTTTTATGGTCCCTGCGTTCGCAGGGACGACTTGCTGAGGGTCTGTGCGAGGCCATATACGATTGCCCTCTCCCCGCCGTCGGGGGAGGGGTGCTCAAGCCGCTCAGGCGGTTGGGTGGAACCAGCCACATATCGCGATAACGAGGCATGAGACCAAAGCGATTGCCTGAAAGCCGATCTGTATCCAGTACTGGACCGGTGTGGCATCTCGATCAGCAAATCGAACCGTCCAATTCAGAAAATTATCATTCCAGCATTTGATTTTTCGTTCGGCCAGGCCATTGCTTATGCGCTGGTAGCAATCGAAGCACAAATAGGCCGCCACGATCCGAGCGACGACTTCGTACAGGAAAGACTGCATTCAAACATCCGTTTATCCCGAGCGATGCGGAAGCGGGTGCGACGGAGCCGTCGCGACCGCCTCTGCTTCACCCCGGTTGTGCCGGAAACAGGCAGGAAGGTTCAAAGCAAAACAGGTCACCCGAAATCAAATCGGGCGACCACGGGTTGAAACAGGCCGGTACGCTGGGGTTGGACGGCGCTTAAAACCGGCTCTTACAGTCAGATCCTGACCTTGGCAGGCTGGCTGAGCTTCCGCGCCAGGATTTTTAGATCTTCGGTCCGGCCGCTTCGCAGCAGCCGGGCGAATTCATCTGGCTCCACTACGGAATAGAGGTCGGTGACGGGCCGGGGTTTTCGGCGAATGCGCCAGGGTTTCCTTGAAAACCAGGGCTTGCTCGAAAACTGCAAGAGACGCTTCAGCATCTTCATTTTTGTGGGCCTCGGTGTGCTGGGCCTTGACGAGAGTCCGTGATCATAAGCCGCGGAAACTCGACTTGGTTCCGCACACGACGAGCGATTTTCGCATAGCCCGATGCGCACGGTATTTGTCGGTTGAGCGCGCCCGCGCGATCCTGTCAGATGGGCCAACAAAAACAAGGCGGATCGATCGGGGAAGCGTGTTGATGCTGGAAAGACTGGCGCCGTCGCCTGAGGAGGCCGTGCAGCAATGGATGGACGCCTTTGATCTGGCGCTCACGGCGAGAGACGACAAAGCCCTCGCCGCGCTGTTCCTGCCCGACAGCCATTGGCGCAATCTGTTCGGGCTATCCTGGCAGCTGGCAACCTTCAGCGGCCAAGACATCCTCAGTCAGGAGATGTGCCGCCGCGCCGCCGAGGTTCAGGCGACCGGCTTCGAGATCAATCCTGCGGCGCTGCCGCCGCGGCTCGCGACGGTGGCGGCCCGCCAAGTGATCGAGGCTGTCTTCCGCTTTCAGACATCAGATGGACCCGGTGTCGGCGCACTGCGGCTGCTTTATGCGCCGGGCACGCCCCCGCAGGCCTGGACGATCTCGACCTCGCCCGACTTCGACAAGGTCTGCGACATGCGATCGGCGCCCCGATCAACCTCGCATACGCGCGATTTTGCAGGGCCGGACTGGTTCGACCAGCGGCAGACAGAAATCGCCTTTGCGGACCGCGAGCCGGATGTTCTCATCGTCGGCGGCGGTCACGCCGGAATTTCCGCCGCCGTCGAGCTGAAGCGCATCGGCCTCGATGCGCTGATCGTCGACCGGATGAAGCGCGTCGGCGACAATTGGCGGCTGCGCTATCACGGCCTCAAGCTGCACAACAAGACGCCGGTCAACCATCTGCGCTATCTGCCGTTTCCACGGTCGTTCCCGGACTACATTCCGAAAGACCAGATCGCGAACTGGCTGGAAAGCTATGCCGATATCATGGAGGTCAATTTCTGGACCGCGACGACATTCGAGGGCGCGCAATATGATGACGTGACCGGGCGCTGGTCGGCGCAGATCCGCCGAGACGACGGCACGGCACGGACGCTGCATCCGAAACACATCGTGCTTGCCACCAGCGTCAGCGGCACCCCGAACATTCCGGAGATCGCGACGCTGGAGAATTTTGCGGGACCCGTGCTGCATTCCAGCCGCTTTAGCGGCGGCAACGAATGGACCGGCAAGTCGGTTGTCGTGTTTGGCACCGGCACCAGCAGCCATGACATCTGCCAGGAATTGCAGGCCCACGGCGCCGATGTCACGATGGTGCAACGAAGCCCGACCATGATCGTCAATGTCGAACCCGCGCAACTCTATGACAAAACCTATCTCGGCGACGGTCCTCCGATCGAAATTCGCGACGTATTGAATTCCAGCGTGCCGCTGGCCGTCACCAAAGTGGCGCACAGACTGATCACGGACGAGGTGAAGAAGCTCGATGCGCCGCTGCATGCGCGGCTGGAACGGGTAGGCTTCCGGCTGGAATTCGGCGAAGGCGGCACCGGGTGGCCGCTGAAATTCCGCACCCGCGGCGGCGGCTATTACTTCAATGTCGGGGCGTCCGAATTGATCGCGGACGGCAAGATCGGCCTGATCCAGGCCAGCGAGATCAGGCAATTCGTGGCGGGAGGCCTGGCGCTCAACGACGGCTCGATCCGGAAAGCGGATCTGGTGGTGCTGGCGACCGGCTATAAGGGGCCGGATCATTTACTGAGTACCCTGTTCGGCGAAGAGGTCGCCAAACGCGTCGGCAAGGTCTGGGGTTTCGACGACCAGACCCAGGAGCTGCGCAACATGTGGACCCGTACCGGACAGCAGGGGTTATGGTTCACCGGCGGCGCATTTTCGCAATGCCGGATCTACAGCCGCTTTATCGCCCTGCAGATCGATGCCATCGAAGCGGGCCGGCTTGCGAAGTAGCTGTTAGATATTGAGAGCGGGATGAGATCGACCTGAGCGGTAGCGGCAACGGAAGCGCGCCCCCTCTCCCACCCAACTCGGGTTTACCCGAGTTGGGCATCAATATTTGTCGAAGTCGGATATATCCGACTTCGATGGGAGAGGGTTGGGGTGAGGGGGTACGGCCTCTCGTTAAGCGCCCCTCACCCGATTTGCTGCGCAAATCGACCTCTCCCCAACGGGGAGAGGTGAGCTGAAGCGCTGACTCAACCCCGCTTCACCGCAACGGACGAAAAAACTGCTGGATCTCATCGGCCAGTGCGGCGGGCTGCTCCATGGCGGCGAAGTGGCCGCCTTTCTTCATCACGCTCCAGCGCTGGATGTTGGTGTAGGTTTTTTCCGCGATCGAACGCGGCGGCACGATGATTTCCTTCGGAAAAGCGGCGTAGCCGGTCGGAACCTTGACCGGATTCGCCGGCCCGATCGGCCACGCCGCGTGGTGCCGGCCGTAATACGGCCAGAACGACGATCCGATCGCTCCGGTGAACCAGTAGAGCGCGATATTTGCCAGCATCCGGTCGCGGCTGATGGCGTTTTCCGGGACGCCGTCGCAATCCGACCAGGAGCGGAATTTTTCCGCGATCCAGGCCGCCAGGCCGGCGGGTGAATCCGTCAGTGCGAAGGCCAGCGTCTGCGGCTTGGTGCCCTGGATCTGCTGATAGCCGGTTTCTTCCTTCAGCCAATGGCGCAGGCTTTCGAAATATCGCTCGTCCTCCGGCGTGGCTGCAACGGCCGCCGGATCGCGCGGCACGAACAATAGATTGACGTGGATGCCGGAGACCGAAGACGGATAGCTCTGTCCGATCGTGGCCGCGATACCGCCGCCCCAATCGCCGCCCTGCACGGCAAATTTCTCGAAGCCCAACACATCCGTCATCAGGTCGTGCACGCAGGCGGCCATGTCCTGCAGAATGAACCGCTTTTGCCCTGATTTGAACGACAGCCCATAGCCGGGCAGCGACGGCGCGATTACCGTGAAGGCATCCTTCGGGTCTCCGCCGAACCGGGCAGGGTCGGTCAGCCGCGGAATGATATCGAGGAATTCGTAGACCGATCCGGGCCAGCCATGCAGCAACAGCAGCGGATATGGATTTGGGCCTACGCCGGGCACATGCAGGTAATGCAGGTCGATGTCATGCAGCGGCGCCTTGAACTGCGGAAACCCATTCAAGGCGGCTTCCTCGGTGCGCCAATCGAAGTCATCCTTCCAGTAAGCCACGAGATCGCGAACATAGGCGACGCTGCTGCCGAAGGCCCAGGGCTCACCGGGCGCGGAGTCCGGAAATCGGGTCAGCGCCAGCCGGGCTTTCAGGTCGGCGATGGCAGCGTCCGGAACGTTCAGCACAAACGGCTTTGGCGCCATGATGGATCAATCCCTTGTCTCGTTACGCCACCAAAGGCACGCCACTCAAATAGGCCCGCGCGGACTTGAATAGGCTCGCGCAGACTTGCGGGCCATAGCCTCTGTCATCTGTCTCGATTGCGGAGAGGTCATGACAGGATTTGCGATTGCGGCTCTCGATACCGCATTTTGTTTTTCCAGGCGCGATGCGAGGGCCTCGATGCATGCCGCAGTGCAGCGTGAGGGCTTGCGTAAAAATCGTCTCGAATGAAACCGGCTTAAAGAAGGTTCTTCTCAATTTATTTTGGTTTGACGCCGGCGCGCGGTGCCCGCTTCTCTCCTGCGACAAATGTGCTAGCATCCGCCTGTCTGATCCAACCTCACACCAGACCCACAAAAGCACGTCCCACGGACGTTCGATAATAACATGGGCAGCCGCCCTGGCTGCATAGGGAGTGACGCGATGAAATCGGCTTTCAATCGTTCTATTCTGGCGCTTGCCGCAATCGCCTTTATGGCGGGAGCCAGCCAGGTCAATGCTCAACAAAAGAGCCTGCATAGCTATCAATCCGGCAACAAGGAATTCTGGACCCATCCGCCGGACGACTGGTTCCTCGGCGACGAAACCGAGGCGCAGAAGGGTCTGGCCCCTCCGTCCGGTCCGGCGACTGGCGCTTCCGACGCCGAACTCGCGTCGCTGATCAAGAAGATCAAGCTGCAGCCCGGCTTCAAGATTGAAGTCTACGCATCGGGCGTGCTGGCCGCGCGCCAGATGGCCTGGGGCGACAAGGGCACCTTGTTTGTCGGCTCGTTCGGTCTCGGCAACGTTTATGCCATCACCGACAAGGGCGGCAAGAAAGAGGTCAAGACCATCATCAAGGGCATGAACCCGCCGATGCCCACCGGTCTGGCCTTCAAAGACGGCGCGCTCTACGTCATCAACGTCAACAAGTTGATCAAATACGACAATGCCGAAGCCAATCTAGACAAACTCGGCGAAGGCAAGGTGGTGTATGACGACATGCCGTCTTACGCCGCCCATGGCTGGAAGTATCTGGCCGCTGACAAGGAGGGCTGGTTCTATATTCCGTTTGGACCTCCCTTCAACATCGGCATTCCCCCGACCGGCAATTCTCAGATCCGCCGCGTTGATCCCAAGACCGGCAATGCCGAAATCGTGGCGCTCGGCGTTCGCAACAGCGTCGGTGGCGATGTCGACCCGCGCTCCGGCAAATACTGGTTCACGGAAAACGCCCGCGACTGGATGAGCGACGATACGCCGAGCGACAAGCTCAACATGATCTCGAAGATGGGCGAGCACTTCGGCTATCCGTATTGCCACGAGGGCGACATTCCGGATCCGAAATTCGCGATGGGTCACAAATGTTCGGAATTCACCCCGCCGGTGCTCAAACTCGGCGCCCACGTGGCTCCGCTCGGCATGAAGTTCTACACCGGCGACCAGTTCCCCGCCGATTACAAGAACAGCATCCTGATCGCCGAACATGGTTCGTGGAACCGGCATAAGTATCAAGGCGGCCGCATCGTCCGCGTCATCGTCGGTCCCGACGGCAAGAACCCGAAGCAGGACGTTCTTGCATCGGGCTGGATCGAAGGCGACCAGGGTTATCTCGGCCGGCCGGACGATATCCTTCAGGACAAGGACGGTTCGATCCTCGTTGCTGACGACTGGGCCGGTGCGATCTACCGCATCAGCTACAGCAAGAAGTAGCGCGGGAACATTCCGGGGCTGCGGCCGCTTTTACCAGCGGCCGCAGCCTCAGCTATTTCTGGTGGGAGAAAATAGATGCGAAGCGTTCTGCTTGGGACTTTGCTGATGGCAACGATGGCCTGTGGCGCGCCGGCCCGTGCCGCCGATCCCGCCGCCGGCAAGGAGAAGGCCGAGGTCTGCGCCGGTTGTCACGGCGACAACGGTATTTCGCAAACCGAGAATATCCCCTCGCTGGCAGGCCAGCAGGATCAATTCACGCAGTGGCAGCTGGTGTTCTTCCGCGGCGGCGCGCGCAGGAACGAGCTGATGCAGCCGATCGCCGAGCAAATCACCAACGAGGATGTTCGTATTCTCGGCGCCTATTTTGCGTCGCTGACCCCGCCCAAGGATCCCAAACCCGACGATAATCCGGATCTGTCGAAAAAGGGCGCCGAAGCCGCCGCGGGACGGCGCTGCGCCTCCTGCCACGGCGATTTATTCGCTGGAACCAAGGCGGTAGCCCGCCTCGCCGGTCAGCGCGAGGAATATCTCGTCAAGGCGCTGCACGACTACAAGTCGGGCGTACGCACCGGTGGCGCCGGCGCGGCCATGACGGACGTGGCCTATCCCCTCAGCGACGAAGAGATCACCGCGCTCTCGCATTATCTCGCGCATTTGTGAGGGTAAGTTTGTCGTCGTCCCGGCGAAGGCCGGAACGACGCGCGAGGCGATGTTATGCCCGCTGCTTCTCATAGGCCTTGAGATGCGTGTAGGCGGTGCGCAGCTTCGGCACTGAGATCTTCGCAGCCTCGGCGCGCGCGATCAGATCGCCGATCACGTGATCGGCTTCGACCGGCGCGCCCACCTTGATGTCGCGGAACATCGACGCCGTCATCGGCGATCCCTCGGTCGTCAGCATCGTGCGGGTACGCTCCGCAAACGGTCCGCGCGGCTCGTGGCCGGCGGCCTTGGCGATCGCGCTGACTTCATCGACCATGCCGAGCAGGAAATCCCTGCCATCAGGTGCGGCGAGAATATTACCCACCGAGGTCCGCATCAGGCTGGTCGACGCCGCCAGCGAAGACAGGAACACCCACTTCTCCCACATGTCCTGGACAATCTGTTCGCTGGCGACCGAGCCGAAATTGCCGCTGGCAAACATTTCGGCGATGGCGCGGACCCGATCGGACATCTTGCCGTCGCGTTCGCCGAAGGTCAGCGACTGCATCGGCTGCAGGTGCACCACTTCGCGATTTTCGTTGAGCGTCACCGCGATCGCGCACAGCCCGCCGAGCACCCGCTCGCGGCCGAATTTCCTGTCGAGCACGTCAAGATGCAGCATGCCGTTGAGCAACGGGATGATGGCGGTCTGCGGTCCCACCGCCGGCGCCAACGACTTGATCGCGTCCTCGAGGTCGAACGCCTTGCAGCTCAGCAGCACGACGTCGAATTTTTCGGTGAGCTTGTCGGCCTGCACCGTCGGTGGATTTTTCAGGGTAACGTCGCCGAGCGGGCTTTTGATCACGAGGCCGGTACTTGCCAGTTCACCGGCGCGCCTGGGCCGAACCAGGAAGGTCACGTCGCGACCGGCCTGCAGCAACCTGCCGCCGAAATATCCGCCGATCGCGCCGGCACCGACCACGAGAACGCGCATAGGTTAGTTCCTTTTATTGTTGGTTTTGCAGATGGCGAGGGGTGGCGTCACCCTACCACTTTTCGCCGAACGGACGAATCTCGAGTTCAAAGGTCCAGGCGCTGCGCGGCTGCTGGTAGAGCTGCCAGTAGGACGCCGCGACCGAGGCCGGTGGCATCAGCAAATCGGGATTGTCGAGCGCTTCCTTGCCCCAAAGCTGCTCGCGGCGTTCACGCACCCAGGCGGTATCGACCCCGGAATCGATGATCAGATGCGCCACGTGGATGTTCTTCGGCCCGAGTTCGCGCGCCATCGCTTGCGCCACTGCGCGCAAGCCGAATTTGGCGCTGGCAAAGGCAGCAAAGCCGCTGCCGCCGCGCAACGATGCGGTGGCGCCGGTGAAGAAGATGTTGCCCTTGCCGTGCGGCAGCATCAATCGAGCGGATTCCCGCCCTGAAACGAACCCGGCCCAGCAGGCCATCTCCCAGACCTTGCGGAACACGCGGTCGGTGGTTTCCAGAATCGGAAAATTGACGTTGGCGCCGACGTTGAAGATCGTCACTTCCAGCGGTGCATGCTTGTCGGCGTCGTTGAGAAACGCCGCGACTTCATCTTCCTTGCGCGCATCCAGCGCGCGGCCGACGATCGACCCGCCCGCCGCCTCGATCTCCTTGACCAGCGGCTCCAGCTTGGCGCCGTCGCGCCGGCCTGCGAACACCGTAAAACCTTCGGCCGCGAATTTCTTGGCGATCTCGCCGCCGATATAGTCGCCGGCGCCGATCACCGCGACCGTTGCGTTGCGTTTTTGCATTTGAAGGCCTCCAATCAATCGGACCGCCGTCATTCCGGGGCGATGCGAAGCATCGAACCCGGAATCTCGAGATTCCCCGATGCGCAATTGCGCATCTGTGGTCTGGTCCTTTGGACCATCCCGGAATGACGGAAGTCGTTGTCCGCTATTTCCCCGAGATCAATTCCTCGACCTCGCGAAGCTGCTCCTTGCCGAAAAATATTTCCTTGCCGACGAAGAAGGTCGGCGAACCGAACGCGCCGCGTTCGACCGCGGATTGGGTGTTCTCGATCAGTTTGGCTTTGACTTGGGGTTCCTGGCCACGCGCGAGCAATTTTGCGCCGTCGAGACCGGATGCGCTGAGCGCCTTGGCCGCGACTTCAAGGTCATCCATCTTCTTGGGCTCGACCCACATGTGATGGAACGCGGCTTCGACATATTTCTCGAACACGCCTTCGAGCTGGGCGGCGACCGCCGTGCGCATCAAATTGAGCGTGTTGACCGGAAAGAACGGATTCCAGACGTAAGGCTTGACGCCGAAGCGCTTCACGAAGCGCTCGGTCTCCAGCGCGTGGAATTCGCGCTTGTTCTTGACGCCAGCCAAGGTTTCCGCCGGCGATTTGTTGTTGGTGGCCTTGAAGATGCCGCCGAGCAGGATCGGCACATATTCGAATTTCACGCCGGTCCGCTGCTCGATCGCCGGGATCGCCTCGTGGCTGAGGAACGCATTGGGACTGCCGAAATCGAACATGAATTGCGGGGCGGTGGCACTCACGGCAGTCTCCCTGAAGCTGGTGCTTACTTATATGATCCTTATCATTTCAACCAGCGTAACCGTTCACGATTTCGGGATCAACCGGGCCGGGATCGACCAGGCCAAGATCAACCAGGCCAAGATCAACCAGGCTCGGTCTCGCGCGCAAACGACCGCTCCGCAAGCTTCGCGGCATGGTCGCGCACATCCGTCGGCCAGCCGGCGATCAACGCGTTGAAACGAACGGGGTCCGGCGCAAACAGCGTGCGGGTCGCGTCTTCGAAGTGGGGTTGATTGCCGGCCATCGCCGACATGAAGCGATAGGCCGCTTCCTGGCTCTGGCGGATACGGTCCTTGTCATCGCCGCTGCGCCGCGCTTGCTCGACCAGCTTTCGGATCGCCACCGACGCGCCGCCGGATTGCTGCGCCAGCCATTCCCAATGCCGCGGCAACAGCGTGACCTCGCGGGCCACCACGCCGAGTTTCGGCCGGCCCGGGCCACGGCTGGCCGGTGGTTCCGGCTCGGCGTGAACGGTTTCGCGCACCACCGGCAGCCGGGCCAGGACATCATCAACATTGCCGCGGAAATCGAGGTCGACCGGGCTGCTGGTGGTGCCGTCGAAAATCAGCACCGCGGCGTCCTTGTTTTGGTCGAGAGCCTGCTTTGCCGCCCGGGCGACGGAGCGAAGGTCCCCGAGGGCGACACGGCGGTCGCCCTCGAAGGCAATATAGCCGTCAGATATCGGGTCCATTGCAAAACTCCTCCAGAACAACTTTATATTATCCGGGTAAATTGGCGCTGTCAATAACATCCGGGTTTTATTTGGCGGCAATGTCGGCTATCTCGACTTTCCGGTCCGCGGCTGGCACCACCGTGCGCCTTATCAGGGGGAAAACAGCCATGCTCACCGTCCATCATCTCAACAACTCCCGCTCGCAGCGTGTGCTGTGGCTGCTCGAAGAACTCGGCGTGCCCTACGAGGTCGTGCGTTATCAGCGCCAACCCGACATGCGCGCGCCGGCCGAATTGCGCGCCATCCATCCGCTTGGAAAATCGCCTGTCATCACCGACAACGGCAACACCATCGCGGAGTCAGGCGCGATCGCCGAATACCTTATTGAGACCTATGGAGAGGGGCGTTTTATTCCCCCGGCTAAAACGCCGGAGCGGTTGCGCTACACTTATTGGCTGCATTACGCGGAAGGTTCCGCGATGCCGCCGCTGCTTCTGAAGCTGCTGTTCACGCTGATGCCGAAGCGGGCGCCTGCGCTGCTACGGCCGCTGGTGCGCAAGGTGTCCAATCAGGCGCTGACCTCGCTGGTCAATCCGCAGCTCAAACAGCACATGACGTTCTGGGAAGGTGAACTGGGGAAAAGCCAATGGTTCGCGGGCAATGAATTCACCGCCGCCGATATCCAGATGAGTTTTCCGCTGGAAGCCGCGGCCGCGCGCGCCGGCCTCGATCAGGGCCACCCCAAGGCGATGGCGTTTCTCGACCGCATTCACGCCCGGCCGGCCTATGCCCGCGCGCTCGAAAAGGGCGGGCCGTACACGGTGGGGCGGGCTTGATAGGCCGCTCCCCCACAAGGGGAGAGGGAACATGCGACGGTTCTCGAAGCGTCGTTATCAAACGGTTCTAACCATCCGCGTGCAGAACCCGTCCGCGCGTTTCCGGCAGCGCGAACGCGGCGAGGAAGAACAGGCCATAGGCCAGCACCGCGAAGATCGCGATGGCATTGCCGAGCGATGTCGTGCTTGAGAGCGCGCCGACCAGGAACGGAAACAGCGCGCCGATGCCACGGCCGAAATTGTAGCAGAAGCCCTGGCCCGATCCGCGCAGCCGCGTCGGATAAAGCTCGGTCAGGAAGGCGCCGACACCCGAAAAATAAGCCGACGCGAAGAAACCGAGCGGGAAGCCCAGCACCCACAGGATTTCATTGGTCAGCGGCAGCTGCGTATAGGCGACGATGACCACGATGGCACCGAGCGAGAAATACAAAAACAGATTCCGCCGCCCGATCTTGTCGGCCAACCACGCGCCGACCAGATAGCCCGCGAACGAGCCTATGATCAGAGCGGCGAGATAGCCGGTGGAACTGACCACCGAGAGCTTGCGTTCGGTGGTGAGAAAGCGCGGCACCCAGAAGGTGATGGCGTAATAGCCGCCCTGGCATCCCGTCACCGCCAGCGACGCCAGAATGGTGGTCTTGAGAATGGGCCTTGCGAAGATCTCGTGCAGTCCGGGCCGTTCGCCGCTCGCATTCTGCTTGGCCAGCGTCGCCGCGGCGATGGCGGGCTCTTCCACGTAGCGGCGCAGAAAGAACACCAGGAGCGCCGGCAGCGCGCCGATCGCGAACATCCAGCGCCATGCCATATCGGGCGGTAGATAAGAGAACAGAACAGCCTGCGACAGCACCGCAAGTCCCCAGCCGACCGCCCAGCCGGATTGTACCGAGCCCACCGCGCGCCCACGATATTGCGGTCGGATCGACTCGCCCATCAGCACCGCGCCGGCGGCCCATTCCCCGCCAAAGCCGAGGCCCAGCAGCGCGCGGGCGATCAACAGCTGATCGAAGTTCTGCACAAAGGCGCAGACCAGCGAGAACACCGAGAACCACAGGATCGTCAGCTGCAATGTTTTGACGCGGCCGATGCGGTCGGCGAGATAACCGCCGAGCCAGCCGCCGACGGCGGAAGCGAGCAGTGTCACGGTGCCCGCGAGGCCGGCGGTGCCGGCATCGACCTTCCACATCGTGATGATGGTGCCGATCACGAGCGGATAGATCATGAAATCCATGCCGTCGAGCGCCCAACCCGCCGCGCACGCCCAGAACGTCCGTCGCTCCGGCTGGTTCATGTCGCGATAGAATGCCAGCAGGCTGGAATCTTCGATCGGTGCGGTTTCGATGGCGCCCGATGGCTCGGTGCTGCTGCTCATGACGATCTTCTCCCGGAAAATTGGCGGCCGGCGTCCCTTGCCGTGGCCGGCGAGGGCGGATTACGCCAAATCGGCTGAAACCGCCAGCTATAGCCCCGCGGCCGTCGTACCTCGGGTGCGCGGATCGGGAGCACCGAGCGTTCCGTCCATCGTCACGGCGATCGAATTGGCCGAGGTCTGGCCGAGCGGCTCCTTCACGACGTGCCCTTTCGCCTCCAGGGCGGCAATCACATCGGCCGGAAAGCCGTGCTCGACCCTGACTTCGTCCGGCAGCCATTGGTGGTGCAGCCGCGGCACCGCCACCGCGGCGGCGACGTTCATGTGATAGTCCAGCACGTCGATGATCACTTGCAGCACCGCCGAGATGATGCGGCTGCCGCCGGGTGAACCCGTCACCAGCACCGGCTTGCCGTCTTTCAATACAATGGTCGGCGTCATCGACGACAATGGCCGCTTGCCGGGCGCCGGCAGATTGGCCTCGAAGCCGACCAGCCCGAACGCGTTCGACGCGCCGAGCGCGGCGGTGAAATCGTCGAGTTCGTCATTGAGCAGCACGCCGGTGCCATCGGCCACCAGCCCGACGCCGTAGGGGTAATTCAGCGTATAAGTATTGCTGACGGCATTGCCGCTGCCGTCGACCACCGAGAAATGCGTGGTGTTGCTGCCTTCGTGCACCGGCGTGTCCGGCAGCATATCCTTCCACGGCGTCGTGTGGTCGGGATCGATGCCGGCGCGTTGCCTGGCGGCATATTCCTTGGTCATCAGTGTCGCGACCGGCGCGGTGACGAAGGCGGGATCGCCGAGATAGTGCGCGCGATCGGCGTAAGCGCGCTTCATCGCCTCGATCATCAGATGCAGCGACAGCGCCGAACCCTGCTTCATCTCCGGCAACGGAAAGCCCTCGAGGATGTTCAGGGTTTCCAGCAACACCACGCCGCCGGAAGAAGGCAGCGGCATCGAGATGATGTCGTAGCCGCGATAAGTGCCGTGCACCGGCGTGCGGATCGTCGGCTGGTACGATTTCAGATCGTCCGTGGTCAGGATGCCGCCGGCGTCCGAGATCGCCTTCGCCAGTTTTTCCGCGACTGGCCCCTGATAAAATCCGCGCGGGCCCTGTTCGGCGATCGCCGTCAGTGTTGCGGCGAGATCCTTCTGGACCAGTTTGTCGCCCTCCTGCAACGGCGTGCCATCAGCGCGCTCCAGGAATTTCAGTGAATTCGGCCAGCGTGCCAGACGCTGGCGTCCCTCTTCGAGGGTGTCGGCGATATCGTCGGCG
>JBDTKZ010000107.1:0-23914 GCA_039935075.1 Bradyrhizobium sp. | reverse complement strand
CGACGTTCTTATTGGCCCAAGCGGAGCGGCCCTTCTTGGGCTGGCCCTTGAGGTATCCGTAAAAGGTTTCGTCCACTTCCACGGGCTTGCCAGAACCTCCCAGCGGGCCGGTATGGTTGACCCGCATTGCCTCACGGACGCGATGGGAAATGAACCACGCGGTTTTGAGGGTGCAGCCAAGGGTACGGTGAAGCTGGTTGCTGGAAATGCCCTTCTTGCTCGACGACAACAGGAAAATAGCTTGCAACCAATGACGCATGGGGACGTGGCTGTCCTCAAAGATAGTCCCGATCTTGACGGTGAAGGGCTTGCGGCACTGGTAGCACTTGTAAGCGCCGATCCGGGTAGACTTGCCACCCATCTTGGAAATGCGCTCGACACCGCCGCAATGCGGGCAAACCGGGCCGTTCGGCCACACCCGCGCCTCAACGAACGCGTAGGCGGCTTCTTCATTGTGGAAGTGCTTATTGGAAAGAACGGACTTCATGACGATTTCCCTTGTTGATCCAAACCTATCGGATCAGGTTGGGTACGTCAAGTATAATATTCGCCCCCGAATAGCGGAACGGATGCAGAATCATGCATCCGGGCCTTGCCTCATGCTTTAAGGAATATCTCGCATTGACCGGCCCCGAACTCAGACAACTCCGTAACGACCTCGGCGAAGCGATCGGCAGAACGCTCGCCCCCGCCGATATGGCCCGGCTCTGCGGCCTCACCCCCGCCAATGGCGGCGACACCATCCGGCGATGGGAGATCTCCGGCCCCTCTGGTCCGGCCGGCGAGCTGCTTCGCATCCTGGCGATGGCCTGCGACCGCTATCCGATCCTCGACAACTTTAACGTCTTCGACCGGTTCAATATCCCCGAAGCGGAACGGCCGGCGCGCCGGGAGGAGTTCCGCGAAAACATGCGCAACGAGGTTCGCCGCCGGCTCGGCTGATCGCGCCCTCACGCGGCGGCTATTGGTTAATTATCCACGCCTTGAATGCAGCGCAGTGGCATCTGGCGCGCCGGACGCTTGCGTGCGGTGGTGCATTGCGCGACACTCGTTCCCGGATGGGTTGAGTGAGATCGGGGCCATGAGTAAACCGGACGCTGGATTTGACTACGACCGCTATCGCACATTGCTGGCGGAAGCGACCGACGAGCCGAAGCGGCTCGCCTTCATCGACATCTTGATCGACGAAAAAGCCAAGGACAATCTGGCGCGGCAATCGCTGCGCAAAACGCTGGCGGGCATGGGAATAACCAAGCCCAGGGACTAGCGAAATCCAAGGCAGACTGATCCCTTGTATCGCCCGCTCTTTCGCTTCGGTCCTTGCTGCTTCAACCCCTGCTGCTTCAACCCTTGCCAACTTCCTTGGCGAAAGTATCGCGCAAACCGATGGTGCGGTTGAACACGGGCCGGTCCGGCGTCGAGTCGGGGTCGCGCACGAAATAGCCCTGGCGCTCGAACTGGATGGCTTCCGCCGAATTGGTCTCTGCAATCGCAGGTTCGACCCGCGCGGCGCCGAGGATCTCGAGCGATTGCGGGTTGATATCTCCGGCAAAATTGGCGGCATCCGGCGCCGGGTTCTGGAACAGCTGATTATAGATGCGGATTTCCGCACCTACCGACTGCGCAGCCGATAGCCAATGCATGGTCGCCTTGACCTTGCGACCGTCGGGCGCGTTGCCGCCCTTGGTCGCGGGATCATAGGTGCAGTGCAGTTCAGTGACTTCGCCGGCGGCGTTCTTCACGACGTCGGTGCATTTGATGAAATAGGCGTAGCGCAACCGCACTTCGTTGCCGGGCGACAGCCGGAAGAATTTCTTCGGCGGATTTTCCATGAAGTCGTCCTGCTCGATATAGAGCTCGCGACTGAACGCGATGCGGCGCGTGCCGGCCGCGGGATCGTCCGGATGGTTGATCGCTTCCAGTTCCTCGACCTGGCCTTCCGGATAATTCGTGATCACCACCTTGAGCGGCCGCAGCACCGCCATCCGGCGCAATGAAGTGCGGTTGAGGCATTCGCGGATCGAGAATTCCAGCATGCCGAGATCGACCACGCTGTTGGCCTTGGCAACGCCGATGCGCTTGATGAATTCGCGCACCGCCTCCGGCGGCACGCCGCGCCGCTTCAGTCCGGCGATGGTCGGCATCCGCGGATCGTCCCAGCCTGCGACATGACCGTCGCGCACCAGCGTGGTCAGCACCCGCTTCGACAACAGCGTGTAGGTCAGATTGAGCCGGGCGAATTCATATTGATGCGGCTTTGACGGCACCGGCAGTTTGTCGAGCAGCCATTCATACAGCGGCCGGTGATCCTCGAACTCCAGCGTGCAGATCGAATGCGTGATGCCCTCGATCGCATCAGACTGGCCGTGGGCGTAATCATAACTCGGATAGATCGACCATGTGGTCCCGGTGCGCGGATGATGGGCGTGCAGGATGCGATAGAGCACTGGATCGCGCAAATTGATGTTGCCGGACGCCATGTCGATCCTGGCGCGCAGCACGCGGGCGCCGTTCGGGAACTCGCCCGCCTTCATGCGCCGGAACAGATCGAGGTTCTCCTCCACCGGACGGTCGCGAAACGGGCTGTTCTGGCCGGGCTCGGTCAGGGTGCCGCGGCGATGGCGGATGTCGGCCTGGGACTGATCGTCGACATAGGCGTGCCCGGCACGAATCAGGATTTCCGCCCATTCGTACAAACGGTCAAAATAATCCGACGCGTAGAACAGGTCGGAGCCCCAGTCGTAACCGAGCCAACGCACATCGGCCTGAATCGAATCGATATATTCCTGCTCTTCCCTGGTCGGATTGGTATCGTCGAACCGCAAATGGCAGCGCCCGGCAAATTCCTGCGCGATGCCGAAATTCAGGGCGATCGACTTGGCATGGCCGAGATGCAGATAGCCGTTCGGCTCCGGTGGAAACCGCGTCACGATCCGGCTGTGCTTTTTGGAGTCGAGATCGGCCTGGATGATGTCGCGAATGAAATCGCGCCCCGCCTCTGCCGTCGCCGCCGGTTCTATCGTCATTCGTGTTTCCTGTTCGGGATCAGCCGACCTTCTGCCAAATTCGCATGCCCCAGCCAAGCCCGGACCGCCCAGCAGGCCCCCACCCGGCCAGCTTTTGTGGCAAGGCTTTAGTTATGCAACGTTCCTGCTATACACCACGGCCGTTCACGCACAGGCCCCGTTCCCCACAATGACCGAACCCATCATTACCCGATTTGCCCCCTCGCCGACCGGCTTTCTCCATATCGGAGGGGCCCGCACGGCGCTGTTCAACTGGCTCTACGCGCGCAAGCTCGGCGGCAAGATGCTGTTGCGGATCGAGGACACCGATCGGCAGCGCTCCACCAGGGAGGCGATCGACGCCATTCTTGACGGGCTGAAATGGCTCGGGCTCGATTGGGACGGCGAGGTCATTTATCAGTTCAGCCGCGCCGCACGCCACCGCGAGGTTGCCGAAGCCCTGCTCGCCAGCGGCAAGGCCTATCGTTGTTATGCGACGGCAGAGGAACTCACCGCGATGCGCGAAAAGGCGCGCGCGGAGGGCCGCACCCGGCTGTATGACGGGCTGTGGCGCGACCGCGATCCATCGCAGGCACCGGAAGGCGTCAAGCCGACGATCCGGCTCAAGGCGCCCCTATCAGGCGAGACCGTGATCGAGGATCAGGTCCAGGGCCGCGTGATCTGGCAGAACGAGAACCTCGACGATCTCGTGCTGCTGCGTGGCGACGGCAATCCGACCTATATGCTGGCCGTCGTGGTCGACGATCACGACATGGACGTCACCCATATCATTCGCGGCGACGACCATTTGATCAACGCCGCGCGCCAGAGCCAGATCTACCACGCGCTCGGCTGGCACGTGCCCAGCATGTCCCACATTCCCTTAATCCATGGGGCGGACGGTGCAAAACTTTCGAAACGCCATGGGGCGCTCGGGGTGGAGGCCTATCGTGCGATGGGATATTTGCCGGCGGCGCTGCGCAATTACCTGGTCCGGCTGGGCTGGAGCCATGGCGACCAGGAAATATTCTCGACCCAGGAAATGATCGACGCGTTCGACCTGTCGGGGATCGGCCGATCGGCTGCGCGGTTCGATTTCGCCAAGCTGGAAAACCTCAACGGCCATTATATTCGTCACGCCGACGATCAATCTCTCGTGACCATGTTCGAGGACGTGCTGAACCATGTGCCGGATCGTTCCGAGTTGAAGGCGAAACTCAACGACACCACGCGCGCGCAATTGCTGCGGGCGATGCCGAGCCTGAAGGAGCGCGCCAAGACGCTGATCGAACTGATCGACAGCGCCTACTTCATCTTTGCCGACCGACCGCTTCAGATCGAGCCCAAAGCCGCCGCGCTGTTGACCGCCGAAAGCCGCGAACTGATCGGCCGGCTTCGTGCGGCACTTGAGGCCGTCACGCCCTGGACCGCGGAAACCACCGAAGCTGCGATGCGCAGCCTCGCCGAGGCCAACAACCTCAAGCTTGGCGCGGTCGCGCAACCGCTCCGTGTGGCGCTGACCGGGCGGACCACCTCGCCGGGGATCTTCGATGTGCTGGCGGTGCTGGGACGCGAGGAATGCCTTGCCCGGCTCGGCGATCAGCTAGCCGCTTAGCGCTTCGGGATCAGGCTACCGCGTCGGGGCTGCCATGCTCCGATGGCCATCTTGCAGCGCACACGGCAATACGATACCCATTCTCGGGAACGCCTTCTAGACAATCCGGCTTGGCTCGCTATCTCTCCCTGAGAGCGCCAAGGCAAGCCCGGTTTTCGCAACGATTTCATCGGGGACTTCAACGATGGACGCAAAATCCAGCAATAAAACCGCGACACTGACGGTCGGCAACAAGACCTACGATTTCCCGATTTTGAGCGGCACCGTCGGGCCCGATGTTATCGACATCGCCAAGCTCTACGGCCAGGCCGGGATGTTCACCTACGACCCCGGCTTTACCTCGACCGGCAGCTGCCAGTCCAAGATCACCTATATCGACGGCGACGCGGGCATCCTCGAATACCGCGGCTATCCGATCGAGCAGCTCGCCGAGAACGGCGACTTCCTCGAGACCTGCTATTTGCTGCTCTACGGGGAACTTCCGACCGCCTCCCAGAAGAAAGACTTCGACCAGCGCGTGATCCATCACACCATGGTTCACGAGCAGATGGCCCGGTTCTTCCAGGGCTTCCGCCGCGACGCCCATCCGATGGCGATCATGGTCGCCGCGGTAGGCGCGCTGGCCGCGTTCTACCACGACTCGACCGACATCAACGATCCGCGGCAGCGCATGATCGCCTCGATGCGGATGATCGCGAAAATCCCGACTTTGGCGGCGATGGCGTTCAAATACACCGTCGGTCAGCCGTTCATTTATCCGAAGAACTCGCTGTCCTTCGCCGAGAACTTCCTCAACATGTGCTTCGCGGTGCCGTGCGAGGATTACAAGATCAATCCGGTGCTCGCCGACGCGCTCGACAAGATCTTCATCCTGCACGCCGACCATGAGCAGAACGCTTCGACCTCGACGGTGCGTATTGCCGGGTCGTCGGGCGCCAATCCGTTCGCCTGTATCGCCGCTGGCATCGCCTGCCTGTGGGGACCGGCCCATGGCGGCGCCAACGAAGCGGCGCTGGCGATGCTCGCCGATATCGGTACCGTCGACAAGATTCCCGATTTCATCAAGCGGGTGAAGGACAAGAACAGCGACGTCCGCCTGATGGGCTTTGGCCATCGCGTCTACAAGAACTACGATCCGCGCGCCAAGATCATGCAGAAGATGTGTCACGCGGTGCTGGCCGAGACCGGTCATGGCGACGACCCGATGCTGAAGGTCGCGCTGGAACTGGAAAAGATCGCGCTGAGCGACCCCTACTTCATCGACCGCAAGCTCTATCCGAACGTCGACTTCTATTCGGGCATCACGCTAAAGGCGATGGGCTTCCCGACCTCGATGTTCACCGTGCTGTTCGCGGTCGCGCGCACCGTCGGCTGGATCAGCCAGTGGAGCGAGATGATCGAGGACCCGCAGCAGAAGATCGGCCGTCCGCGCCAGCTCTACACCGGCGTCACCCGCCGCGACTACGTCGATATCGCCAAGCGGAAGTAAGCGCCGCGATTCCTGAGTTCGAAAGTCCCGCCCCGGCGATTATCCTGGGCGGGATTTTTATTTGAATGGGAGACGCCATGCTTACCGGAAGCTGCCTGTGCTAACTCGGCCGCCGCGCCTCCCGCATCGTCGCCAACACGATATCGGCGGCGCGCACGCTCGGCGGCTGGTCGCCGGTCGACATCACGCAGTCCAGTCCGGCGAAGGCTTTGGCTTGTCGCTGGCGCAGCGGTGAGTCCGTGAGAATCTCGCGCAGCGGCCCGACCAATTTCTCCGGCGTGCAATCCTGCTGCAAAAACTCGGGAACGACGTTCTCGCCGATCACGAGGTTCGCAAGGATCACCGAATTGACGTTGATGGCCCGGCGCAAAATCCAGGCCTCGGCGTTGCCGACCCGGTAAGCCGCGACCATCGGCACGCCGGCGAGTGCCAGTTCGAGCGTCACCGTGCCGGATTTCACCAGCGCCGCATGCGCGATCCGAAACGCCGCTCGCTTGTCCTGCTCGCCAACCACGATCCGCGGCTGAACCGGCCAGCTTTTGACGGCCGCTTCAACCGCGCTTTGCAGATGCGGCATGGTCGGAAGGATCGGCTCGAAAGCCGCGCCTTGCGCCTGCAGCCGGGCGAGAGTTTCGCCGAACACCGCCATATGGTGCCTGATCTCGCTGCGGCGGCTGCCCGGCAGCACCAGCAGGACCGGCGGCGATCCGTCCCGCCGCGCTTGCTCGGCGGCATCCGGCCGCAGCGCGCCGATCTGCTCCACCAGCGGATGACCGACATAGCTGCAGGGCGGACCGCGAAGCCGGGTGTAGACTTCAGGCTCGAACGGCAGCAGCGCCAGCACGTGATCGACATAGCGGCGCATCGCGCGCGCCCGGCCCGGCCGCCACGCCCATATCGACGGCGAGACGTAGTTGACGATCGGAATGTCGGCTTCGCGGGCGCGGACCCGTCGCGCCACCCGATGGGTAAAATCCGGACTGTCGATGATGACGAGCACGTCGGGCGCGGCCTCCGTCACCGCATCGGTTGCCTGGCGGATCAGCCGCAGGATCTTGGGCAATTGCCTGACCACCGCGGCGAGCCCGACGATCGACAGTTCCTCGATCGGAAACAGCGAAGTCAGCCCCTGCTCCGCCATCGCGCGGCCGCCGACGCCCTCGAAGCGGACGGCGTCGCCGAGACGCTGGCGCAGCACCTTCATCAGATTGGCGCCAAGCCGATCGCCGGACTCCTCCGTCGCGATCAGGAAGATCTTGCGCGCCACGCCGGCTGATGCTCGGGCCTGCATCACGCGGGCAAACCGGTGACGAACACTCCGGCCGCGTCGGCCACGCCGATCATGGCTTGCGGCTCCGCCACGATGGTGTTGCCGGCCACGATGGCGATCCCGGCGAGCTGGGCTTTTACCACCCCCTCTACCGTACGCGGCCCCAGGGTCGGCAGATCGAAGCGCAGGTCCTGGCCGCTCTTGGGCGCCTTCACCAATACGCCGCGCGCGGCCTTGGCCCGAATACGTCCCTCATTGCGCAGCCGCGCCACGCGCGCCAGCAGCCCGTCGGTGCCTTCGATGTCTTCCACCCCGACCACATGGCCGTCGATCACAATGACGGCCTGGCCGACGTCGTAGGGGCTCAACGCCCCTAGTACCGCGCGCCCACGCGCGATATCGGCGATGGCGTTTTCGTCAGGCACCGCCCGGGTCAGGCATCCCTCGGGCATCAGCAGGTCGGGCGCGATATCCTTGAGGCCGACCATCCGGAAGCCGTCCTGCTCCAGAATGTCGCCGATGCCGGACAACAGATGATCGTCGCCGCCACGAAACGCAGCCCATACCCGGCCAAGCACGCGAAGCGTCCCCCAGTCGAGGCGGATTTCCGACAGCGCCGGCCGCACCAGCGTGCCGATGAAGACGAGATCGCGACAATTCTCGGCCCGGAACAGCCGCATGGCGCGGCCGACCTGACCGACCGAGATCCAGTGATGGCGAAAGCGCTCTACCCGTACGGGATCGCAGGCCCCGCGCAACGCGAACAGCACGGGGGTGACGCCGCGCGCGACCAGCGAGTCCGCCACCGCGAACGGCATCGCGCCGCCGCCCGCCACCAGACCGATCGGCGATGCCTGATCCAAAGCCTTGCTGGTCATGGCCCCGGCGATCCCGTCGTCACAATCGGTTGTGGTCGTCAGCCGGAAGGCACAGCGCCCGATGCGCGCCGTTACCGATGAAGGTCAGGATTTCATCGACCGCGGGATCAGTGGCTGCCATCGGCTGCACCGCGGCGAGCCGCTCGGCGAAGATACCCGGGCCGTGAAACAGTTTCTGATAAAACGAGCGAACCACAGCCAGCCGCGCCTTGGTGAACTTGCGCCGCTTCATGCCGATGATGTTGAGGCCTTCGAGGCTGGCATACTGGCCGTTGACGAGGCCGAACGGAATCACATCGCCGCGCACGCCGCAGACGCCGCCGACCATCACCTGCGGTCCGATCCGCGTGAACTGATGCACCGCCGACAACCCGCCGATGAAGACGAAGTCGCCGATCTCGCAGTGCCCGCCCAACGTCGCCGAGGTCGCGAAGATCACGTCATTGCCGACCTGGCAGTCGTGACCGACATGGGCGCAATTCATGAAATAACCGCGGTCGCCGACGCGGGTAATGCCGCCACCGGCGACTGTCCCGGCGTTCATCGTTACCTGCTCGCGGATGGTGCAGCCCTGGCCGATCTCGAGCCGGGTCAGTTCGCCGCGATAGCTCAGCGATTGCGGCGGCGTGCCGAGCGACACGAAGGGATAGATGGTGCAACCGTCGCCGATGCTGGTCTGCGCGGTGATATGGACATGCGCGATCAGTCTGCAGTTCGCGCCGATCACGACGTCGGGACCGATGATGCAATAGGGTCCGATGGTGGTCCCCTCGCCGATCACAGCGCCATCTTCGATCCGCGCGGTGGGGTCGATCGTGCTCATCGAGGGGTCCGGTGCCAGCCAGTTCGCTAGGTGTTGAGGTTTCGCGCTGGTTAGCGCGGCACAGGGAGGCTGTCCAGTGACGTCTGATTACGCTGTGTTGCAATGATCTCCGAGCAAACGCTCGGCGTTTGTCTCGCGGCAAACGCTCGGCGTTTGTCCCGAGCGAAATCGCGCTAACAGCCGCGACAGATGCTCTTGATCTTCTGATCGACCTTCGCATCTTCGGAATCGAGCTTCTCCGATGAAGAACCGTCGGCCTTCTTCGATCGGCGGTGCGACGGCAAGGGCGCGCTACCGGTCAGACGGGCGTCCGGTGTCAGCGACGGCGGCACGGCCGGATTGGCCGGCGCCGACAGCGCGCGCGGCGCGTGGCGATGCATCTGATGACCGTGGCCGGGGCCGTGGCCATGTCGATGTCCGCCGCGCGCGATGGCGGGCGATGCCGCTACCATCGCCAGAACGGCTGTCGTGATCATCAGCTTGCGCATCGTCGCCCCTGTCAGTCGGTCAGCATCGCGCCGACGTCGGCTTCCGCGACCGTGACGCCGTTGACCCGGGCGTCGCCGTGAAACCACCACATGGCCTTGCGGCGGCCGATGCTCTTCATGTGATATTCGATGGTATCGCCCGGCATCACGGGTTTACGAAACTTGCACTTGTCGATGGTGAGGAAATAAACCGCGCGCGGCTTCTCGGTGCCTTCGACCGATTTGATGCCGATCACGCCGGCGGTCTGCGCCATGGCCTCGATCATCATCACGCCGGGATATACCGGGCGGTCCGGGAAATGGCCCAGAAACGGCGGCTCGTTGAAGGTGACGTTCTTGACGCCGATCCCGCTGTAGTCGGTCCGGATCTTCATGACCCGGTCGATCAGCAGCATCGGATAGCGATGCGGCAGCGTCTTGAGAATCTCGTTGATATCCACGAGTTCAAATCTGACCGGTGCCTCCTCCATCACTCCTTGCCCTCGCCCTTTGAGTTGGCCGCGCCGTCCCGCACCAAACGCTCGACCGCAATGATCTCCCTGAACCACTGCTTGGTCGGTTTTGCAAAATACCCGCCCCAGCGGCCGTTAGGCGGAATGTCGTCCTTCACCCCGCTCATCGCCGTGACCTGCGCGCCATCGCCGATGTGAAGGTGATTGTTGATTCCGACCTTGGCCCCCAGCGCGACATTGTCGCCAATCGTCAGGCTGCCCGCCAGTCCGATCTGGGCGGCCAGCAGGCAGTGCCTGCCGATGGTCACATTGTGGCCGATCTGGACCTGATTGTCGATTTTGGTGCCTTCCCCGATCACGGTGTCACGCAGGCTGCCGCGATCGATGGTCGTTCCGGCGCCGACCTCGACATTGTTCTGGATCAGCACGCGGCCGGTCTGGGGCACCTTCAAATGGCCGTCCGGCCCGAAGAAGATGAAACCGTAACCGTCCTGCCCGATGCTGCAGCCGGGATGGATCAGGACATTGTTGCCGATCAGGGCGCACTGGATCGCGGTTCGCGCCCCGACATTGCAATCGCGGCCGATCCGGACACCGTCTCCGATGATGGCGCCCGCGCCGATCACCGTGCCGGCGCCGATCTCGACATGGGGGCCGATCACCGCCAGCGGATCGACGATCACGCCGTCCTCCAGATGCGCGGACGGATCGATGATGGCGGACGGCGCGATGCCGGCGACACCGAACCAGGATTGCGGGCGCAGCGCGCTGCCGTAAAGCTCGCGCGCAATCTGCACAAAGGCGCGGAACGGTTGGGTCGCGCGCAGCACCGCGACATGGGCCGGAACCGAGGCCTCGAAACGCGGGCTGACCAGGCAGGCCCCCGCTTTGGTCGACGCCAGCTGACCGGCATATTTCAGATTGTCGAAGAACGCTAAATGCATCGGGCCGGCTTCGTCGAGCGAAGCCAGGCCCTTCACGGCCTGGCCGCCCCGGGACGGGTCGACCAGATGCGCCTTCGCCAACGCGGCGAGTTCAGCCAGCGTCGACGAAGGGGGTTGCTCGAAAAATGTCGGCTGCGCCATTCCACCCGTCGCGGCCCGGCCCGCGGTCAAACTCAGAACGTGGTTCCGCCGCCGAACTTGAACTCCTGAACGACGTCGTACTTACCCTTGGTGATCGGGATCGCATAATCGAAGCGCAGCGGGCCGAACGGAGACGCCCAGATCAAGCCGACGCCGACCGAGGTACGGACAAGGTTGGTATCACTGTACACCATCGCGCAGGCGCATTTAGCGCTGTTGACTTCGCCCGTGGCCGCCCATGAGGTCGGTCCCTTGTAATCCCACAGCGATCCGGCGTCGGCATACACCGCACCCTTCAAGCCAACTTCCTTGGGCAGGAACCAGAACGGCATCTGCAATTCGGCCGATGCGCCCCAATATTTGGTGCCGCCGAGCGCGTCGCCGGTTCCGGTATAGTTAACGAAGGTCAGATCGCGCGGGCCGATGCCGTTGGGCGCAAAACCGCGAACGAGGTTCGGACCCATCTGGAACTGGTCGAGCATGCGGAGCTGCTGGGAGCCCACCTGGTTGAGCATGCCGCTCTGAACATGGATCAACCCGACGATATCGGCAACCAGCGGCGCGTAGTATTTGCCGTCAATCATGGACTTCAGGTAGCTGACGTCGCCGCCAACGCCGGCGAAGTCCTGTTTGAAGTTGATCAGCAGACCGTCGGTCGGGTTCTTGTTGTTATCGAGCGTGTTGTAATCCAGCGAATAACCGACCGCTGAAGTCAAGGTCGCGCCGTTCGCCAGTTCCTGGCGAACCGGCAACGACGATTCGCCATCGCCCAAACAGCCCGGTAGCAGGCCGGCCTGGGTATTGCCGGTCGGATCGACACCACCCAAAACCTGAGTGATATAGGCCGGCGTCGGGAAGAACGCAGGTCCGGCCAGATTGTTACAATTGTCGAGCACGCCCGGCAGCGTAATCTTTTGTTGATAGAGCGAATATCGCAACTGCAACGACAGATCCTCGCGCAAGCCGAAGCCCAGTCGCGGCGAGAAGCCGATGGTCTGGGTGCCGTACGAGATGTAGCTGTTCGGCAACTGCTCGCGATAGAACACGTCAAGGCCGCCTGCGACGCGATAGTCCAGCAGATAAGGCTCGACAAACGACAGCGAAACGCCGCGCGCATACTGGCCGTAGGTGACTGACGCTTTAGCGAACAGACCGCGGCCGAGGAAGTTACGCTCGGAAATACTGACCTCGGCCAGCGCGCCATCGGTCGTCGAGTAACCGCCCGAGACCGAGAAGTCGCCGGTGGATTTCTCCTCGAGATCGACGACCAGAATCACGCGATCGCTCGATGAGCCGGGTTCGGTCGTGATCTTCACGGTCTTGAAGAAATCGAGGTTCTTCAGGCGGCGTTCGGCACGATCGACCAACGCGCGGTTATAGGCATCGCCCTCGGAGATATCGAATTCGCGGCGGATGACGTAGTCGCGGGTGCGGGTATTACCCCGCACATTGATGCGCTCGATATAGACCCGCGGGCCTTCGTCGATCGCAAAGGTGATGGAAACGGTATGCGCCTCGAAATTGCGATCACCGCGCGGCTTCACGATCGCAAAGGCATAGCCTCGGCGCGACGCCTCGATCTGCATTTCCTCGACGGACTTCTCGAGCGCTTCGGCGTTGTAGAGCGCGCCGATACTGACCCGGGAGTAGCTCGCCAGGGTGTTGCCATCGAGCGTAGCGATGCTGGACTGGAAATTGACCGATGCAACCCGATATTGCTGGCCTTCCTCGATCTTGAAGGTGATCAGGAAGCCCTTCTTGTCGGGGTCGTATTCGGTCAGCGCGGCCACCACCTGCACGTCGGCAAAACCGTGCTTGAGGTAATAGCGGCGAATCAGGTCGCGATCGGCTTCGATCCGGTCCGGATCGTAAACGTCGTTGCCACCGAGGAAGCTCAGCAGATTCGATTCGTGGGTCTTGATGACGTCTTTCAGGCGATACGACGAATAGGCGCTATTGCCGATGAATTCGATGGATTTGACGCCGGTTTTCGCACCCTCGGTGACCTCGAACACGAGATCGACGCGGTTGTTCGGCTGCTCGATAATTTGCGGATTGACGTGGACGTCGTAGCGGCCGGAGTGACGATAGATTTCGGCGATACGCTCGGCATCGGCCTGAACCATCGGGCGCGAGAACGTCCCGCGCGGCTTGGATTGCACTTCGCCCGCAAGCTGTTCGTCCTTGACCTTCTTGTTGCCTTCGAAGGCAACGCGGCCAATCACCGGGTTTTCCACCACGGTCACGACCAAATGACCGCCTGCATTGTTGATTTTCACGTCCTGGAACAGGCCGGTTTCGATCAACGCCTTCAGGCCGTCATCGATCGCCCCCTGATCGAGGCGGCCGCCGGGTCCCGGCTTGAAATACGAGCGGACGGTCTCCAATTCGACGCGACGGTTACCTTCGACCTGAATCGTGGCAACGGTCTGAGCGACCGCCGGCGACGACACAAGCATCGCCGCCAACGAGGCGGCGACCGGCGTAGCGACCAGAATCAGGGCGGCCAACAGACCCCCCCGCACTCGCATTCCAACATTCATGCGCAACGCGCCCTTGTCATTCCAATGCCGGGCCGCACCCCTACGAACCGGCAGAATCCCATTTGTTGCCCTGCTTGTAGACAATTTTGCAGGGTCGGCAAACGCCGTATTGCAGTGCGTTTTCATTTTCATTCCAAGACGTTGCCCATCGGCCACGCCATCCAAATAAGGCATCATGAGGCGGCCAGATGCAGGATGTCGTTATAGGTAGCGAACACCATCAACATGAGCACCAAACCCAACCCTATCCGGAACCCCATCTCCTGCGCCCGATCCGACAATGGACGGCCCCGCAGAAACTCGACCGCGTAGAACAAAAGATGACCACCATCGAGCAGCGGCACCGGAAACAGGTTCAACAGCCCGATAGAGATCGAGAGCACCGCGGCCAGGTGAATTAGCGCCGCCAGGCCGATAGTGGCGACCTGCCCTGAAATCTGGGCGATTCGCAGCGGGCCGCCGACCTGGTCGGCCGCCTCGCGCCCGGTAAAGATGCCGCCGATATAGGCCAGCGTCCGGTCGATCACGAACCAGGTTTCCTTGACGCCCAGCCACATCGCTTCGGCCGGGTTGACCCGCTCGGTGGTGACATCGCCCGGCGACGACGCCCGGGTGATCCCGAGCACGCCGAGCCGATGCGCATTGCCGAACGGATCCTTCACTTCCTTCAGCTCAGGCGTTCCCTTGAGCTGCACGACGGAATCGCCACGCTTGATCGTGAACGAAAGCTGCTCGCCGGCACGAATGCCGACAATCCGCTGCATGTCGGAGAAATTCTCGATCGGCTGATTGTCGATCGCGGTGACGACGTCGCCGACCTGAAAACCGGCGGCCGCAGCGGCGCTGCCGACTTCGATCTTGTCGACACGCGCCGACATGTTCGGCTTGCCGAAAAACGTGAACAGGCCGGTGAAGATCACAATCGCCAGAATGAAATTGGCGATTGGACCGGCGGCCACGATCGCGGCACGCGGTCCAACTTTCTTGTGGTGGAAACTGCCGGCGCGCTCTTCTTCGGTCATGTTGGCGAGCGCTTCGGGCGACGGCGTCGAGGCCTCGCTCTCGTCGCCGAAAAACTTGACGTAGCCACCGAGCGGAACCGCCGAAATCTTCCAGCGGGTGCCGTGACGGTCGTTGAAACCGGCGAGTTCCGGACCGAAGCCGAGGGAGAACGTTAACACCTTCACGCCAGCCCAGCGAGCGACCAGGAAATGGCCGAGCTCGTGGAAGAAGACGACGATGGTCAGGACGAACAGGAAGGGAATGACGTAACCGATGAAGCCATGACTCAACGTATTGAAACTATGTAGAAAAAACTCAGACATCAAATTCCCCTCGTCCAGAGCCGAAGCTCTGCCCCCAACCTTCTAGGATGCCTTTGCGGCAATTTGAGGCAAGAGGGTGGCAGCTTTATTTCGCGCGTTATGGTCAACGGCGATGGCATCATCCGCCGACGTCAGCGGCGCCAGATTGCCGGAGCGCATCCAGGCCTCCATCGTCGCCTCGACCAGCCGCGCGATGGCACCGAATCTGATCTGGCCGGCGATGAACGCCGCCACCGCGACCTCGTTGGCGGCGTTGTAAACCGTGGTCGCGCCGCGGCCGGTGCGCAGCGCATCATAGGCCAGTCGCAGTCCAGGAAAGCGCTCGAAATCCGGCGCTTCGAACGTGAGCTGTCCGATCTTGGCGAGATCGAGCCGCGCGGATGGCCCGACGATGCGGTCCGGCCAACCGAGGCAGTGCGCGATCGGGATACGCATATCCGGCGCACCTAATTGCGCCACCACCGAACGATCCGAAAATTCGACCATGCCGTGCACGATCGACTGCGGGTGCACCAGCACGTCGATCTCATCGGGCGTCAGCGCAAACAGATAAGACGCCTCGATGACCTCCAGCCCCTTGTTCATCATCGACGCCGAATCGATGGTGATCTTCTGGCCCATGCTCCAGTTCGGATGTTTCAAGGCCTGCGCCAGCGTCGCCTGTTCGATATCGGCGCTGGCCCAGGTCCGGAACGGGCCGCCGGACGCGGTGATGATGACGCGGACCAGTTCCTCGCGATTGCCGGAGCCGAGCGCCTGAAACAGCGCATTATGTTCGGAATCGGCGGGCAAGATGCAGGCGCCGGCCTTGGCGGCGCGCTGCATGAAAAAATCGCCGGCGCATACAAGGCATTCCTTGTTCGCCAGCGCGACGGTGGCGCCGCGATCGACCGCGGCCAAGGCCGGCTTCAGCCCGGCGGCGCCGCTGACCGCGGCCATGACCCAGTCGGCCGGCCGGGCGGCCGCTTCGATTACCGCGCTCTCGCCTGCCCCGCATTCAGTGCCGGTCCCGGCCAATGCGTCCCGCAGATCTTCCAGCAGATCGGGATCGGCAATCGCCGCGAAGCGGGCGTCGAACTCCCTGGCCAGCTTGGCCAATGCAGCGACATTGGTGTTGGCGGTCAGCGCCTCGACTTGATAGCGCTCGGGCGCGCCCCGCAGCAGGTCCATCGTGCTGTCGCCGATCGAGCCGGTGGCACCGAGGACGGTAACGGCGCGCACGGCCGATGCCGCGGCTTTGTTGTTACGCAAGGGAACTGCGCTCATATTTTCACCAAACCATAAGACCGCGGCCGACGCCATCCACGCCGCCGCGCAAAAGCCCGAAAACCGCCGCCAGCACCACGGCGGCGACGAATCCGTCGAGCCGATCCAATAACCCGCCATGTCCGGGGATGATATGGCTGGAATCCTTGACCCCGAACCGCCGTTTCACCGCCGATTCAAACAGGTCGCCGAGTTGGGAGGCGATCGAGAGCGCGGAGCCCAGCAGCAGCAACGCGCTGGTTTTGCCGAGGCCGCACGCCGCGAATCCCCACGCCACGGCAAGGCTCGCGGCAAAGCCGCCGATCGCGCCGGCCCAGGTCTTGTTCGGGCTGACCCGAGGCCAGAGTTTTGGACCGCCAATGCCGCGCCCGGCGAAATAGCCGCCGATATCGGTGACCCAGACCACGAGCAGGACCAGCAGCAGCGCCGTCCAGCCCTGCACCGGATCGAGCCGCACCAAAACCGACGCCAGTTCCGCGGCCGCCGCATAGCCAAAACCGGTGACGACCCAGACCCGCCGCTCCGGCGTCGACAACGCAACCGCCGCAAGGCCAAACATCAGCACGATGAGCGCGATTTCGACCCGCCCGAGCCCGAGCAACGCCCCGGCCAGCGCAAGTCCGATACCACCCGACGCGACGGCGAGCGTGCGCTTCGCCTCGCCCACGACGGACAGCCATTCGACATAAAGGCCAATCGACGCCAGCGTCACCAGCGCGGTCCACAGCCATCCGCCGGCATAGGCCATTGCAATCGCGGCTGGGGCCAGCACCAACGCGACGGCGACCCTGATCAGCAGATTGCGCCCCGGCGCTACCACGGCCGCGGGCGCGGCTTCGCCCTCGGTCACGATCCGGTTTTCGCGGCCAGACCGCCGAAACGGCGTTCCCGCCTGGCGTATTCGGCGATCGCTCCTTCCAGCGCGGCCTTGTCGAAATCCGGCCAGTGGATCGGCACGAACACCAATTCGCTATAGGCCGCCTGCCACATCAGGAAATTCGACAGCCGCTGCTCGCCGCTGGTGCGAATGATCAGGTCAGGATCGGGAATATCGGGCGCATCAAGGTATTGTCCGAGCGCATCGGCATCGATCGACGACGGATCGCGCTTGCCCTCCGCGACCTCACGCGCCAGCCGCTGCGCGGCATTGGCAATTTCCTGGCGCGAGCCGTAGTTGAAGGCGACCACCAGCGTGAGCTTGGTATTGGCCTTGGTCAGTTCTTCGGCCTCGTTGAGCAGCGCACAGATATCGGGCTCCAGTCCCTCGCGGCCGCCGATCACCCGGACCCGCACCCCGTCGCGGTGCAAGGTCGCGAGATCGTTGCGGATGAAGCGCCGGAGCAGCCCGAACAGGTCGCCGATCTCGGTCGCCGGGCGCGACCAGTTCTCCGAGCTGAAGGAGAAAATCGTCAGATGGAGAATACCAAGTTCGGAGGCCGCGCGAACCACGCGGCGCAGCGCCTCGACGCCGCGGCGATGTCCTTCCGCACGCGGCAGTCCCCGGGCGGCCGCCCAGCGGCCATTCCCGTCCATGATGATGGCCACGTGCGATGGACCATCCGATCGATCCGGTCCTTCAGTGGCGGGAGCCGCGGCGTTAGACATCGTTCAATCCCAAAACTCGATCGCGAGGCGCTAAACGGTGAGGATTTCCTTTTCCTTGGCCCCTAGCAACTGATCGATCTCCGAAATCGTCCCATCGGTCGCCTTTTGCACATCGGCGGCCAGGCGCTCCTGATCATCCTCGGAGATCTCGTGATTCTTCTCCAGCTTCTTGATGGTATCGAGGCCGTCGCGGCGAACATGCCGCACCGCGACCTTGGCCGCCTCGGCGTATTTATGCGCCACTTTGACCAATTCCTTGCGGCGCTCTTCGTTGAGTTCGGGGATACGAAGCCGAAGCACCTGCCCTTCGGTGGCGGGACTCAAACCGAGATTGGAATCGACGATCGCCTTTTCCACCGCCTTGACCATCGACTTGTCCCAGACCTGCACCGAGAGCAGGCGCGGTTCCGGCACGCTGATGGTGGCGACCTGGTTGAGCGGCATGTGGCCGCCATAGGCCTCGACCTGCACCGGCTCCAGCATCGACGCCGCCGCCCGCCCGGTCCGCAAACCGCCGAGTTCATGCTTGAGCGATTGGGTCGCGCCCTGCATGCGGCGCTTCAATTCGTTGATGTCGAAACCAGGTGTGGGCATAACCCTCTCCCCTCCTAAAAGACCAACCGCGCCGCCCATTGCCGGCTTGCGGTCCGATGCTTGAGCCGGCTTGTCAGCCGGCGACGATGGTACCGCGACCGGTGCCGCGCAGGATTGCACTGATCGAACCCGGTTCAGCAATCGAGAACACGATGATAGGCAGCGACGTCTCGCGGGCAAGCGCGAATGCGGTCGCATCCATGACCTTGTAGCCGCCTTCGATAGCCTGCGAATGGGTCAGGCGATCAAATCGCTTGGCGGAAGGGTCTTTTTTGGGATCGGCGCTGTAGACGCCATCGACATTGGTGGCCTTGAGCACGGCCTCGGCGCCGATTTCGGCGGCACGCAATACCGCCGTGGTGTCGGTGGTAAAAAACGGATTGCCGGTTCCACCGCCCAGCAGCACGATTCGGCCTTCGGCGAGATATTTGTGGGTGGCGCTGCGGGTGAACAGCTCGCAGATTTCCGGCATCACGAACGCGGACAATGTACGGGCGGGCGTTCCCTTGCGCTCGATGGCGGATTCCAGCGCCAGACAGTTCATCACCGTAGCGAGCATGCCCATGGTGTCGCCGGTGGGGCGCGAAACACCCCGCGACGAGACCTCGACGCCGCGGACGATGTTGCCGCCGCCGACCACGACCGCGATCTCGCCGCCGAGCTGACGGGCCGCGATCAGATCGCCGGCGATGCGGTCGATGGTGGGCTGGTCGATGCCGAAGGATTGCGCACCGGCGAGGTATTCCCCCGAGAGCTTGATCACCACGCGACGATAGACCGGCTCAGCCATGATGCGATCGCTCTCCTAGCGCGTGGGAACCCCGATTGACGAGACGGCCTCGGTCTCCGAAGCTTTCGGCGGTTACTTCTTGCCGCTGACCGCGGCGACTTCAGCCGCGAAATCGGATTCCTGCTTTTCGATTCCCTCGCCGAGAGCATAACGCACAAATCCGGTGATCTTCACCGGTGCGCCGATCTTGCCCTCAGCTTCCTTCAGCGCCTGGGCGACCGATTTACCCTTTTCGTCATGGATAAACGACTGCTCCAGAAGACAAACTTCCTTGTAGTAAGTCTTCAGGCCGGAATCGACGATCTTCTCGATCACGTTCTCGGGCTTGCCCTGCTGGCGATATTTGTCGGCCAGCACGTCCTTTTCACGACGCACGACGTCGGGATCGAGACCAGCCGGATCCAGCGCCTGCGGATTGGCCGCGGCGACATGCATCGCAAGCTGGCGGCCGAGATGCGCCAGTTCGTCGGTCTGGCCGGTGGATTCGAGCGCGACCAGCACGCCCATCTTGCCGGCGCCTTCGATCACGGCGCCATGGACGTAGCTCGACACCACGCCCTTGCTGACTTCGAGCGCGGCGGCGCGGCGCAGCGTCATGTTTTCGCCGATGGTGGCGATCGCGTCGGAGATCGCGGACTCCACCGTCACGTCGCCGACCTTGGCGGCCTTGATTTTTTCGACATCGGCGCCAGCCTTGAGCGCGACCTGGGCGACCATCTTGACGAGGCCCTGGAACTGCTCGTTGCGCGCAACGAAATCGGTCTCGGAATTGACTTCGACGATCACACCCCTGGTGCCCGATATGACGGCGCCGATCAGGCCTTCCGCCGCGACGCGGCCGGCCTTTTTGGCGGCCTTCGACAGGCCCTTTTTGCGCAGCCAATCCTGTGCGGTCGGCATGTCGCCGCCGCTCTCGGTGAGCGCGGCCTTGCAATCCATCATGCCTGCGCCGGTCGACTCGCGCAGTTCCTTGACCATCGCGGCTGAGATCGTCGTCATCGTTGAGTATCCTTTTTGCCTGTCAGGGCGGTCGCGGCGCGGCTTTACGCCCCGCCGCCTTCCACCACCAGGAATTAGGTCAATGGAGAAGTGGTGACCGGAGCAATCCGGTCAACCCGCTCGTCATTACTCGGCTTCGGCGGTCATCGCCTTGGCCTGGGCAACCCAGCCATCGGCGCGGCTCGGAAGTCCAACCTCTTCACCGATTTTGTGCGCGGTAGCGTGATCGAGTTCGGCCAGCTGCCAGTAATGGAAGATGCCGAGGTCGTTGAACTTCTTCTCGATCTCACCCGACACGCCGGTGAGCTTCTTGAGATCGTCAGCCGCGCCGCGCGGACCGGCGAGACCCTGGAAGCCGACGGGCTGCGGCGCCGCCGGGATCGCTTCACGGATCGGCTGCGCCGAGGCACCGATATCGATGCCGGAATCGCCCTGCGCCCGCGAGATGCCGTCGATGGCCGCGCGCGCGATCAGATCGCAATACATCGAGATGGCGCGGCCGGCGTCGTCATTGCCGGGCACGACATAGGTGATGCCCTTGGGATCGGAATTGGTATCGACGATGGCGGCCACGGGAATGTTGAGCCGCAGCGCTTCGGCGATCGCGATGTCTTCCTTGTTGGTGTCGATCACGAAGATCATGTCGGGAAGACCGCCCATGTCCTTGATGCCGCCCAGCGAGCGGTCGAGCTTGTCGCGCTCGCGCTGCAGGGTCAGGCGCTCTTTCTTGGTGTATTGCGCGCCCTCGCCGGTGCTCAGCATCTCTTCGAGCTGGCGCAGGCGCTTGATCGAGCCGGACACCGTCTTCCAGTTGGTCAGCGTGCCGCCGAGCCAGCGTGAATTGACGAAATACTGCGCCGAACGCTTGGCCGCCTCGGCGACGCCGTCCTGCGCCTGCCGCTTGGTGCCGACGAACAGGATGCGGCCGCCCTTGGCGACGGTATCGCTGACCGCCTGAAGCGCGCGATGCAGCAGTGGCACGGTCTGGGCGAGATCGATGATGTGGATGTTGTTGCGGGCACCGAAAATGTAATCCGCCATTTTCGGATTCCAGCGGTGCGATTGGTGGCCAAAGTGCACGCCAGCTTCAAGCAGCTGACGCATAGAAAAATCGGGTAGCGCCATAGTTCAATTCTCCGGTTGGTTCCTCCGGAAACGTGTGAGCAAACGAGCCTTATGGCCCGGTTGCCACCGGACGGCCTTGTGAGCCATGTTTCCGTGTGAGATGAGCCGCTATATAGCGGGATTCTGCCAGGAAGCAAGGCATTCCGGCTGGCTTTTGGGCCTATTTGGCTCCCATCCGAGCCTCGCGACCCAGCCAACCGGCGGCGAACCGCCTACAGCGTCTGTACGTCGACCACGCCCGAAACCGCCTTGATCGCGCCGGCGATCTGCGGCGATACCCTGAAGCGGCCCGGAAGCTTCATCTCCACCTCGGTTTCGAGGTCGAGCATCATGACCAGCGAGACGTCGCCATTGGCCGCCGCCGGGGCTGCCGCTGCGCCCGAGGATGCAGCTTCAGGCATCTGCAAGCGCTTGGCGATCGACTCCAGCGGTTTGGTGTCGCGCACGAATATTCGCAGCCCCTTCTGGGTTTTTGCAGCGGCGGCATCCAGCGGCTCGGCGTGCAGCACCCGGGCACGGACGTCCTCGCCCTGTAGTTCAGCGCCGAGTTGCAGCAGCACGGCAGCGCCCGGCTCCAGCACCTCGCGATATTGCGCGAGGCCCTCGGAAAACAGCACGGCTTCGAAATGGCCGGTCGGGTCCGACAGCCCCATGATGCCCATCTTGTTGCCGGTCTTGGTCCGCCGCTCCATCCGCGACACCACGGTCGCGGCCACCTTGCCCGCGGTCGCGCCGGTTTTGACGGCGCGCGAAAACTCCGCCCAGGTTTGCACGCGCAGCCGCTTCAGCACGGTGGCGTAATCGTCGAGCGGATGGCCCGACAGGAAAAATCCGATCGCGTCATATTCGCGCCGCAGCCGTTCGGCCGGCAGCCACGGTTCGATCTGCGGCAGCATGATGGTCGGCGCGTCGGCGGCGCCGCCAAACATGTCGTTCTGCCCCATGGTCACGGCCTCATGGCTGCGCTGGCACGCCGCCAGGATCGCCTCGGCGCCGCCAAACACCCGCGCGCGATTGGAATCGAGCGAATCGAACGCACCGGCGGCGGCAAGGCTCTCGATCACGCGTTTGTTGATCGCGCGTGGATTCACCCGCGACGCAAAATCCGCCAGCGAGGTGAACAGCCCGTCTTTTCGGGCCTCGACGATCAGCTCGACCGCCTGATGGCCGACGCCCTTCAGGCCAGCCAGCGCGTAATAGATGGTGTTGTCGCTGACCTCGAAGGTGGCGCCCGAGCGGATCACCGAGGGTGCCTCGACCTTGATCTTGAGCCGCTGCGCTTCGGCGCGAAACTCACTGAGCTTGTCGGTGTTGGAAAGGTCGAGCGTCATCGACGCCGCAATGAACTCGACCGGGTAATGCGCTTTCATATAGGCGGTGTGGTACGACACCAGCGCGTAAGCCGCGGCGTGGCTCTTGTTGAAGCCGTAGTCGGCGAACTTGGCGAGCAATTCGAAAATCGTATCCGCCTGCGCTTTCGGCACGCCGTTCCTGACCGAGCCCGCGATGAAGATCGCGCGCTGCTTTTCCATCTCGGAGCGGATCTTCTTGCCCATCGCGCGCCGCAGCAGGTCGGCGTCCCCGAGCGAATAGCCGGCCATCACCTGGGCGATCTGCATCACCTGTTCCTGGTAGATGATGACGCCGAACGTCTCCTTCAGGATCGGCTCCAGCATCGGATGCAGATATTCCGGCTCCTCGTCGCCATGCTTGCGGGCGCAATAGGTCGGGATGTTCGCCATCGGGCCCGGGCGATACAGCGCCACCAGCGCGATGATGTCCTCGAAACGGTCGGGTCGCATATCAACCAGGGCGCGGCGCATGCCTTGACTTTCAACCTGGAACACGCCGACCACATCGCCCTTGGCCAGCATCTGATAACTCCTGGTGTCATCGAGCGGCAGGGTCGGAAGATCAACGTGGATATCGCGCTGCTTGAGCAATTTGACCGCGACGTCGAGCACAGTCAGCGTCTTCAGACCGAGGAAGTCGAACTTGACGAGACCGGCCGGCTCAACCCATTTCATGTTGAACTGGGTGACCGGCATGTCCGATTTGGGATCGCGATAGAGCGGCACCAGTTCGCTCAAGGGGCGGTCGCCGATCACGATGCCGGCGGCGTGGGTCGAGGCGTGCCGGGTCAGGCCTTCCAGGCGTTGCGCGACGTCGAAGGCGCGCGCCACCACCGGGTCTTCATCGCGAAACGCCTGCAGCTTCGGCTCGCTCTCGATCGCCGCGGCCAAGGTCACCGGCGCGGCCGGATTCTGCGGCACCAGCTTGGTCAGCTTGTCGACCTGGCCATAGGGCATCTGCAGCACGCGGCCGACGTCGCGCAGCACGCCGCGCGCCTGCAGCGTTCCGAAGGTGATGATCTGCGCCACCTGATCGCGGCCATAGCGTTGCTGCACGTAGTCGATCACCTCGCCGCGGCGGTCCTGGCAGAAGTCGATGTCGAAGTCCGGCATCGACACGCGTTCGGGGTTGAGAAACCGCTCGAACAGCAGGCCGAAGCGGATCGGATCGAGATCGGTGATGGTCAGCGAATAGGCGACGAGGGAGCCC